>NZ_JANUEP010000005.1:0-312000 GCF_024807335.1 Aeromonas sp. BIGb0405 | reverse complement strand
ACTGATGGCCTTGTTGGCGCTGTCGGTCACGGCTTTGCTCTGAGCGCTGATGGCCTTGCTGGCACTGTCGGTGACCGCCTTGGTCTGATCGCTGACGGCCTTGCTGGCGCTGTCGGTGATGGTTTTGCTCTGATCACTGATGGCCTTGTTGGCGCTGTCGGTCACGGCTTTGCTCTGAGCGCTGATGGCCTTGCTGGCACTGTCGGTGACCGCCTTGGTCTGATCGCTGATGGCCTTGTTAGCACTGTCGGTGACGGCTTTGCTCTGATCACTGATGGCCTTGTTGGCGCTCTCTGTTACCGACTTGCTGGCACCCTGCACGGCACCATCGAGCGCCGCACTGGCGGAGCCGGTCATGGCCCCCTTGAGGGCATTTGCACTGGTATGCTGCCAGCCATCCATCTCGCTCGGCCAGCTTGGCGTCATCTGACCCAGTTGTTCGCCAAAGACCTCGACCACATCCCCCTTGAGCAGCTTGACCGCCATCTGGTTGGTGTCCGAGTTCCAGACCAGACCTGCCTTCTGAGCCATGTCGGGCACAGGGGTATAGCGGGATACCACATAGAAGAGCGGACCCTCTTGCTGCAGCTCGCCAGCGGTCTTGAGCAGGGCAACGGTGGTGTCATAGTTGGGGCCGAGCAGGGCCGTCATCCTGTCCTTGATGAGGGGCTGTTCGAACAGGTTGACCTCATTGGGATCGAAGCCAACCAGGGGTTTGAGGAGGGCCCACATCAGCTGGCTGGAGGGGCCCATCAGCAGCAGGGGGGCGACACAGGCGGATAACATCAGGCTCAGGCAAGCGGCCTTGAGGAAGGTCATGATACGCATTAGGAGAAAATCCAGATAACGATTTGATAACTAAGGTAATCTAGGCCTCGTCATGGCCAGGTTTCCAGGGGTTGTGGCGGCCACTTCCTGTACAGGCAAGCGGGGCGCTGGCAGGCTACCATAATGATTCCGGAATACCAGCTGGCCCACTAGTTATTAATCAAGTTTTCCCCCGTTCTGGTCGCCTGCAAGGGGTAACCAAGGAGTCGTTATGAAATCAGTCGGCATCATGCTGGCCCTGTGGGGCCTGAGTACAGTGGCGGTGGCCGAGCCCTTGCGCCATTCGACCCGGGTGGGCACGGATCTGCTGCTGCCACTGGGCTCATTGCCGGAGCGAGTCTGCTGGTTTGCGGATCAGAAGTATTCCCTTGGCGCCCAGCTTGAGCAGGGGGGATCCTGGCTGGTCTGTGCCCCCATCAACAGTCAGGAGAGCAATGGCCCGCTGGCTTGGCGCTCCGTGCAACAACAGCCGAGTGACGAGGTGCTACCTGATGCACAGATTGAGCGCATTCAGACCCCTCGCTGAGGCTTTTCTTGATCCAGTTAAAGACAGGGGCGGGATGGCTATCGCATAATGTGCCCTCGCTCACAATTGGCATGGGACCCAATACTATGGCTCGTCGCTCCTCTAATATTCAACGTCGTCGCAATAGTTGGTGGTACAAGCGCCTGTTGGTCAGGGAACGGGAAGAGCGCGAAGCGCGGTCCGTTCGGGATTGAGACAGATTGATGAGAAACGGGAACCCCAGGGTTCCCGTTTTTTATTTATCTCTCGGTGGCATGGGCGCTGAATATTGGGCGTCATTGATGGAAGCGGGGCCTGCAGGCCCCGTTTTTACTTTGCTGCCTGCGGCTCAGCGTTGCAGGGCGGCCAGGGCCAGCTCGACCCGCTTGGCGTATTCGGGATCGGCCTGCTCGAAGTGCTTGAGCTGGGCCGCGACTATGGCGTCATCTTCCACATGGATGAGAGAGCGCGCCAGGTTGGCAGCGAGGCGAGCACGTTGCCCCTCGTCCATGATGCGGAACAGCTCCCCCGGCTGGCTGTAGTAGTCGCTGTCATGGTCACGGAAGTCATGGTGCAGGGCGGCTCCTTCCAGACTCAGGGCCGGTTCGTGCTGCTCGCTCGGCTGCTGGGTGCCGAAGCGGTTCGGCTGGTAGTTGGGGCTGGCGCCGCCATTGCTGTCGGAGCGCATGGCACCGTCACGATGGGCGCCGTGGTGGAAGGGGCAGCGCGGGGCGTTGACCGGCAGCAGACCGTGGTTGACCCCGAGGCGGTAGCGCTGGGTGTCACCGTAGGAGAACAGCCGCCCTTGCAGCATGCGATCCGGCGAGAAGCCGATACCTGGCACCACGTTGGCCGGGGTGAAGGCCGCCTGCTCCACGTGGGCGAAGTAGTTGTCCGGGTTCTGGTTAAGCTCCAGCACGCCCACCGGGATCAGCGGATAGTCGCTGTGCGGCCACACCTTGGTGAGGTCGAACGGGTGGATTTTGTAGGTCTGGGCCTCGGCCTCCGGCATCACCTGCACATAGACCTTCCAGCGCGGGAAGTCCCCTTGCTCTATGGCGTTGAACAGATCCACCTGGCTGCTCTCCCTATCCTGCCCGACGACATTGGCCGCCTCTTCATCTGTGTAGAAGCTGTGGCCCTGCTCTGTCTTGAAGTGGAACTTGACCCAGAAGCGTTCGTTCGCGTCGTTGATAAAGCTGAAGGTATGGCTGCCGTAGCCGTTCATCTCCCGCAGGCTCTTGGGGATGCCGCGATCGCTGAACAAGATGGTGACCTGATGCAGGGATTCCGGGTGGCGGGACCAGAAGTCCCAGGCGGCGGTGGCGCTGCGCAGGTTGGTGCGCGGATCCCGCTTCTGGGTGTGGATGAAGTCGGGGAATTTCAGGGGATCGCGGATGAAGAACACCGGGGTGTTGTTGCCCACCAGATCCCAGTTGCCCTGCTCGGTATAGAACTTGAGGGCGAAGCCGCGCACGTCCCGCTCGGCATCGGCGGCCCCCTTCTCACCGGCCACGGTGGAGAAGCGCAGGAAGACAGGGGTCTGCTTGCCGACTGTGTTGAAGAGATCCGCCTTGCTGAATTGGCTGATGTCGTGGGTCAGGGTAAAGGTGCCGTAGGCGCCGGAGCCTTTAGCGTGAACCACTCGCTCGGGAATACGCTCGCGGTCGAAGTGGGCGAGTTTCTCCATCAACCAGATGTCTTGCATCAGCACCGGGCCGCGGGGGCCGGCGGTGAGGCTGTTGTTGTTGTCGACGACGGGGGCACCGTTGGCGCTGTGCAGGGTCTTGTCAGTCATGGGGCATCTCCTTGTGATGATGGAGGCACGATACGGCAAGGGGCGCGAGCGGGGCCAATCGGTCAGTTCTAAGTGTTTGATAGGTGGCCCTAATGGAGTTGGCTACGGACACAAAGGGCGCTATTTTGGACGGACGTTCACGGATCAGGGAGGAGAGGGGATGGTTGATATCAGGATTCGTCAGGCGGAGGTCGGGGATGCCCAGGGGTTGCGGGATCTCTATGCCATGCCAAAGGCTCAGGCAGGCACCCTGCAGATGCCCTATCCGACCCTGGCAATGTGGCAGAAACGGTTGGCCGAGCGTAGCGGCTACGGCCTGGTGGCCATGGTTGATGAGCTGCTGGTCGGCGATCTGGGGCTCTGGCTCGAGCCGAATCCACGTCGTCGCCATGTGGCTGGCATGGGCATGGGGGTCCGGGATGACTGGGCCGGCTGCGGCGTGGGCTCGGCCCTGCTGGGGGCGGCGGTGGATCTGGCGGACAACTGGCTCAACCTGCAGCGGCTCGAGCTGACGGTCTACAGCGACAACGCGGCCGCCATCGCGCTCTACCGCAAGTTCGGCTTCGAGCAGGAAGGTTGCTCACCCGCCTATGCATTTCGTGAAGGGCGCTTCGTCGATGCCCTGCATATGGGGCGGATCCGTCTGTCATGATCGACTATCGCGAGCGCCTGACTCCCGTGCTGCGGGCGCTGGAGCAGGAGCCGGATCTCTCCATCGAGGAGCTGGCGAGCCGCGCCTGCCTCTCCCTCTACCACTTCCATCGGGTGTTCACCGCTGTTGTGGGGGAGGCGCCGGGGGAGATGTGCCGGCGGCTGCGGATGCAGCGGGCGGCCTGGCAGCTCTGCTACACAGACGCCAGCGTCACCGCCATCGCTCTGGGGGCGGGTCTGGCCAGCTCCCAGGCCTTTGCCAAGGCGTTTCGCCGTCACTATGGCTGCACCCCGGGGGAGTTTCGCCGTGACAAGGGCAAGAACGGACACCATGAGCGCAAGGATGGACACGCATGGAACGACCCCCTCCCTTATGCTGAAGGCCACTCATCAGCAAGGAGCAACACCATGAAAACCGTCGAGATGGATGCCCGCACCCTGGCCTATATCCGGGTCACAGGCCCCTATGGCGAAGGCTATGACGCCGTCTGCAACCGCCTGCACCAGTGGGCCGCGCCCCGCGCTCTGGAAGGGGGGGAGTGGATCTTCATCTACCATGACAACCCGCAAGTGACACCGCCGGCCCAGTGTCGCACCGACATAGGTGTCACGGTGCCGGTGGGGACCCAGGGGACGGGGGAGGTGGAAACCCAGCTTATCCCCGCCGGGCGCTACGCCCAGTCCCGCTACCTCATCACGGATCGCAACCAGTACGGGCCGCGCTGGCAGGAACACATAGGCGACATAGTGTCCGCCGGGCTGGAGTTTGGCAGCGGCCCCTGCTTCGAGCTCTATCACAGCGTGAGCAACGATCCCCTGCAGGACGACGTCAGCTTCTGCTCCAGCGTGCGATAAAGGTGCGGCAATAAAACGAGGCGCCCAGAGGCGCCTCGTTTTATTGGGGTGGGTGGCCCCATCCCGGCGGCACCTTCTTTCCCGCGCCGCCGCGCAGCATACTGCCCGTATCAGGGCTGGCTGGGCACCTTGTCCCGACGGGATTTCCACCACCAGCGCAGTCTGATCTGGGAGAGAAGCATACCGATCAGCATCAGGATGCAGCCGATGACGGCGCGTTCATCGAGGATCTCGCCGAGCAGCAGCACACCACCGATGGCGGCGAACACTGTCTCCAGGCTGAGAATGATGGCGGCGTGGGCCGGATGGGCACCGCGCTGGCCGACCACCTGCAGGGTGTAGCCGATGCCGACCGAGACCAGCCCCGCGTAGAGCAGGGCCTGCCAACCCGCCACGGCACCGCTCAGGGTCGGGGTTTCGATGATGAAAGCCGTGCCAAGACTGAGCAGGCCACACACCACGAATTGCACCCCGGCCAGGCGGATAGGGGCGACCCGGTTCGAGTAGTGATCCAGCACCAGCAGGTGAATGGCCCAGAACAGGGCGCCGATCACCTGCAGCAGGTCGCCATAGCCGATGGTGAAATCATCGGTCACGCTGAGCACATAGAGCCCGACCATGGCGATGAGGGCGCCGACCCAGGTGTTGGCCCCCGTCTTGTGGCGCAGCGCCAAGCCGAGCACCGGCACCAATATGATGTAGAGACCGGTGATGAAGCCTGCCTTGGCGGCCGTGGTATAGAGCAGTCCCACCTGTTGCAGGGAGGCGGCGCAAAACAGCACGCCCCCCGCCAGGGTGCCACCGATCAGCAGCAGGCGCGGGTTATCCTCAGCGCGAGGTTGCGTCGGTTGACGGGATTTGAGCCACCACAGCAGGGGCAGGAGCGAGAGGGCCCCGAGCAGGAAGCGCAGGCCATTGAAGGTGTAAGGCCCCATGTGATCCATTCCCAGTCGCTGGGCGACGAAGCCCAGCCCCCAGATGGCGGCGGCCATCAGCAACATCATGTTAGAACGCATAAGGTTTCATCCCTGAAATCAAAAAGTTGAACTTCCTTCCTGTGCCACCATACCGACAGCCATGGCGTTTGTCTTGGCCGAGCTCAGCCAGGCCCCTGTGACTGGCTGCGAGTATTGAATGGGTCAGGAGCTGGAGCTATGGGCCAGCAGCGGGATCAGCATCAGCAGCAGCAGGTCGATGCGCAGTATCCAGATCACCCACAGCTGCTGTTGCGTCGACACCATGGGAGCCCTGCCCCGCCGCAGGGATTGGCGCCAGCGATAGAAGAGGCGGCTCGGATAGCCGAAACTCAGCGCCATCAGCATGAAGAGCACCAGTTTGAGCCGGTAGCTGGGCAATTGCAGCAGTGCGATCGGGCCCTGAGGCTCTGCGTAGAGTTGCATCAGGCCACTGATGAACAGCAGCAGCAGGGCCAGCGCCGCCAGACCATCGGCGATCAGCAACTTGCGCACCTGCTCGATGGACATGCCGCGCCTGAACAGAAAATACTCGGAGGTGAGGGCGCCGGTGAGCAGGATCAGGGCGCAAAAATGCACCGCGATCCAGTTGTCGTGAGTCAGCATGGCAGCGCAGGTTGTGGGTCAGTGAACATCTCTCTCTTCCTTTGGACGCCGTCGTGACGGGCTGTTAATCTGGCTCAAATGTCCCTGTCACCGGAGTCAAGCTTGAGCAAGTCTCCTACCACCAAAAAGTACTGGTCTCTGGTGAGCCGCATGCGGCTGGGCCTGCTTGTGCTCTTTATTCCCGTGCTGGTGTTGGGGGGCATTTACTATCTGCACATGGCCCGTAGCCTGCAGCAGGAGCTGGAGCAGCGGCTCAGCGCCAATAACAGCCAGCTGCGTGAGAGCCTGGTTGAGCCCTACCTGGCCGAGCTGGAACGACAGTTTACCCTTATCTATGACCAAGTGAAGGCCGGGGATGTCAGCGGCAGTGAACTCGGCAACACCCACAGCTACCGCCATGACTGGCAGCTCTACAAGGGGTTGGCCTCGGATATTATCGCCATCTACCTCGGCACCGAGCGGCGCCTGGTGCTCAGCTACCCGGACTGGGATCATAACCCTGACTATGACCCCCGTACCCGGCCCTGGTATCAACTGGCCTTGGCGCACCCGGGTCAGCGGGTCTGGACCGAGCCCTATTACGATTACACCACGGGAAATTTGCTGATCTCCATCGCGAAGACGCTCACCGACGAGCAGGGCAAGATCCTGGGTGTCTTTGCAATCGACTCCCAGTTGCAGCCCCTCTCACTCCTGCTCAATCGGCCCGGTGAAGATGGCTATCAGAGCATCATCAGTGCCTCGGGTCGCCAGCTGGCCCACCCTGATCCCAAGCAGCTGTTCAAGATGATGCCCCATCCCGGTTGGCTCAGGCGCTTTACCGACGACAGGGGGCTCTTCTTCGACCAAGAAAATCGCCAGTTTGTCTCCTACAGCCACTTGCCGGAGCAGGGGTGGGTGCTGGTCAGTGTCAAGCCTGCGGCCAGCCTGAATCAGACGGTGGCCCGCGCCTCCCTCAACGTGCAGCTCATGGTGGTGCTGGCCTCCGTGCTCTACCTGGTACTGGCCATCGTCTGGACCCGCTATTTCAGGCGCATGCTCAACGAGATTGCCCGGATGATCCGCTACAGCCGGCATGATCCCTCTGCGACCCAGGTGGGCAGCATACAGGAGCTGAAACATATCTATGCCGAGCTGGCCGCAACTAGTCAGGATCTTCATGAAGTACGCCAGCTGGCGAACCTCGACAAGCTGACCGGCCTCTACAACCGCCGTTTCTTCGATGACCAGTTGGCTGAATTGCTGAGCGAGAGGGAGCCCTTCTTCCTCGCCATGTTCGACCTCGACGACTTCAAAGGGGTCAACGACACCTTTGGCCACCACACCGGGGACATGGTGCTCAAGCGGGTTGCCACCCTGGCCATGGAGCAGTTGGGCGAGCGGGGCTGGGTCTGTCGCTATGGTGGCGAGGAGCTGGTGGCCCTGCTGACGGGGGAGGATCAGCGCATGATCTTCGCCCTGCTCGACGAGTTTCGTGAGCGGGTAGCCAGCCTGACGTGGCGTGAACCCGGGTTGCGGGTCACCCTGAGCGGCGGTCTGGTGGCCAGTGGCCAGGCCCGGGAGGCCAAGGAGTTGATCGTCGCGGCGGATGCCGAGGTCTATCGCGCCAAGCGGGCGGGCAAGAATCGCTGCTATCAAGCGGGAGAGCTGGCCTCTGACCCCGAACCCCTGCTCAGGCAGGTATAGTCAGGGCCAGGCTGTTTTCGCCGGCTTCTGGATGGAACAAGGAGAGGAGAGCGCTGGCCTCCTCTCCTTTTTCATGGGGCGTCAGGCTGTCTCTGCCCCTGTCCGTTACGGCACCTTTGTCTCGGCGAGTTGCCACTGCAGGCAGGGCCAACCCGCCTGCTCGGCGGCTTGGCGAAGGCGGGGGGCAGGATTGACCCCATGGGGATGAGTCACAGCCTGCAGCATGGGCAGATCGTTGTGGGAGTCGCTGTAACCAAAACTCTCCTGCCAGGGGTCGTCAAGCCCGCCAAACAGCTGGTTGATGCGCGCCACCTTGCCCTCTCGAAAGCTCAGGGTACCCCGGGTCTGGCCGGTCAGCAGGCCTTCCTCTTCGTCGAGCAGGATGGCGATGCAGTGATCCATGCCCAACATGCGCGCCATGGGGGCGACCAGATGCTCGCCGGAGGCGGAGATCAGCACCAGGGTATCCCCCTGTTTTCGATGCCAGTCGATGCGGGCCAGCCCTTGGGGATAGATCCGCTCGCGCAACACCTGCTCGGCAAAGTGCTGGCACTGGCCATCGAGCCAGGCTCTGGATTTGCCCGCCAGGGGTTGCAGGGTGAAGGCCATGTATTGGTGCATGTCCAGCTTGCCCTGATGGTAGAGGGACATCATGGCCTGCTCCTCGGCAATCATGCTCACCGGGGCCAGCTCCTGGGCCACCATGTACTCCAGCCAGAGGCTGGCGGAATCCCCGGCAATCAGGGTCTCATCCAAATCAAACAGTGCCAGTGCCATCTAGGCTCCTTGCTATGAATACGGGGGGCTGGCGGGGCGGCACCCTGGCCGCGCCACCGTTGAAAAGAGCATGCAAACCCTCGGCTTATGCTACCTCACACAGCTGATCCCGGGCCACCGCCAGGGTGACGGCGCTGCCGACCGGCAGCAGATCCCGGGCCGAGCGGTTGAGGACGTCCACCGTCAGCAACCCGGCCTCGCACGCCACCTGATAGCGGATGATGTTGCCGAGCAACTGCTGGTGGCGTATCACTCCCGGCAGATGGGGCTCGGGAGGGCAGGCCTCCTGAGGCAATAGCGCAATGGCCTCGGGACGCAGTGCCAGCTTGGTGCTGCGTGTTCCCCCCAGCCACTTGTTGGCCTGTTCGGGAGCCAGCAGGTTGTAATGGCCGATAAAGCTCGCCACGAACTCATCGGCGGGCTGGGTGTAGATCTGCTCAGGCGTGCCGCTCTGGACGATGGACCCCTTGTTCATCAGGAACACCCGATCCGACAGGGTCAGCGCCTCCTCCTGATCGTGGGTGACGAAGATGGTGGTGAGCTCGAGGCGCTGCTGGATCTCGCGGATCTGCTGGCGCAGGCTGCGGCGGATGCGGGCATCCAGCGCCGAGAGCGGCTCGTCCAGCAGCAGGATCCGTGGCCGTACCACCAAGGCGCGCGCCAGTGCCACCCGCTGGCGCTGACCGCCGGAGAGCTCCCCCGGATAGCGGCGCTCGAAGCCGGTCAGCTCCACCAGCGCCAGAGCCTCTTTCACGCTGGCCGCCAGCTCACGCCCCGGCTGGGGCTTCATCTTGAGGCCGAAGGCGACGTTGTCCCACACCGTCATGTTGGGGAACAGCGCATAGCTCTGGAACACCATGCCGATGCCCCGCTTCTGGGGCGCCTGCCAGGTAATGTCTTCACCGGCCACTCGCACCTGACCGCCATCCACCGGAGTGAGTCCGGCCAGCGCCCGCAGCAGGGTGGACTTGCCACAGCCGGAGGGGCCGAGCAGGGTCACCAGCTCCCCCTTGCGGATGCCGAATTCGATCCCCTCGAACACAGGAGTGTCGCCGTAGGATTTGTGCAACTGATTGACTTCTAAATGAAACATCTTGGATCACCGATGAAATCTGTTGGCCGCCCAGGTGAGCAGCAGGGTCAGCAGGAAGTAGCTCATCACCAGGGCGCTGGTGAAGTGGCCCGAGGTGGCGCGCATGTTGTAGAGATAGACCTGCAGGGTCTCGTAGCGGGTGCCCACCAGCATGTTGGCAAACACGAACTCACCGAGCAGGAAGGAGAGGGAGAGAAACAGCGCTGCCAGCAGCCCCTTGCGCAGACAGGGGATCACCACCAGCAGGAAGGCGCGGCGACTGCTCGCCCCCAGCAGATGGGCGGCATCCATCAGATCCCTGAGCGGCACCCCTTGCAGGCTGTTGGCCAGCGCCCGGTACATGAAGGGCAACACCACTGTGAACCAGGTGCCGATGAGGATCCACGGCGTGCCGATGATGGGCAGGGGGCCGTCGGCGTAGATCTGCAGCAGCCCCACCGAGGAGACCACAGGCGGCACCGCGAAGGGGAGCAGGATCAGCAGGTTCATCCAGGGATCCAGCTTGGGGAAGTAGTAGGCCACCACCAGCACGGTCGGTACCAGCACCAAAGTCCCCAGCAGCAGGGTGGCGAAGCAGACCAGAAGGCTTCGGCCAAAGGCCGCCAGAAAGCGCGGATCCCCCCACAGCTTGAGATACCAGTCGAGGGTGAAGCCATCCGGCAGCAGGGTCGCCCCCCAGCGGGTGGAGATGGAGTAGAGAAAAGTGGCCAGCAGCGGCAGCAGCAGGGTGGCGACCAGCGCCCCCAGCACCCAGCGCGGCCAGCGCGGTTGCAAATCATGCATGGGATTGCCCCCTGTTCACGTAGCTCTTTTTCAGCAGCCACTGGTTGGCGGCCGTCACAACTCCCAGCAGCACCATCAGGATCACCGCCAGCGCCGCCGCCAGGTTGGGTTCGAGGAAGATGTCGCCTGAGACCAGGCTCGCCACGCGGATGGTCACCAGATTGAAGTTGCCTGTGGTGAGGGCGTAGGCGGAGGCATAGGCCCCCACCGCATTGGCAAACAGGATGATCAGGGTGCCGAGCAGGGCCGGGGTGAGCACCGGCAGCGCCACGTGCCACACATACTGCCTCTTGCTGGCGCCGAGCAGGGCGGCGGCCTGGGGCCACTCATCCTGCAGCGCATCGAAGGCCGGGTAGAGCAGCAGCAAGGCGAGGGGGATCTGGAAGTAGGTGTAGATGAGGATGAGACCAGCTCCGGAGTAGAGGTTGAAACCGTCGATCAGCCCCCAGGATTTCAGCAGCAGGGTGACGGCGCCGTTGATGCCGAGAATGATGATGAAGGCGAATGCCAGCGGCACCCCGCTGAAGTTGCCAGTCATGGTGACAAAGGCCAGCAGCAGCCGCTTGACCCGCTCGCCGCTGTGGCGCAGCGCCGCCGCCCCCAGGGTGCCGATGGCAAGCCCCCCTAGACTGGCGATGCCGGCGATGCGCAATGAGTTGGTGAAGGATTGCAGGTAGAAGGGGGAGCTCAAAATCTCCCGGTAATGGTTGAGGCCCCAGCCATCGGGGGTCTGAAAACTGCCCACCATCACCCAGACCATGGGGGCGAGCTGGAACAGTATCATCAGGAGGAAAAATGGCAGCAGTACCAGCGCAGGCAGCCAGTGGCGACGGGTTTGACGCGTGATCACTGCTTGATCCGGCAGGATCCGGGTGGCGGCAGAGATCATCAGTGTACCTCGCGCAGGCAGGCAGCCTTGAGTAGCGGCAGGCCGCTTGGCTTGTCATGGGAAACGCCAAGCAAGTCGGCCATCAGGCCGCAGAGCTGGGTTTGTTGCAAGGCCGGTCCGGCAGGCCACTGGGCCACAAAGGCATCGCCAAACAGCCAGAGCGGCACGGTGCGCTCCTCGGGCAAGGTGCCGCCGTGGCTCAAGTCGTTGTTCATGCCGTGATCCGAGGTCACCAGCACCTGGTAGCCTTCCCCCAGCCACTGGGGCAGCAGATCGGCCAGCAGGCTGTCCATGCGGCGCGCCTGGTTGCGGTACTGGCGGGAATCGAGGCCAAACTTGTGGCCAGCGTCATCCACTCCCATGGGGTGGATCAGCAGAAAATCGGGGTCGTACTGGCTACGCAGCCACTCGCCATCCATCAGCAGATGGCTGTCGGGGTAGCTGTCATCCCAGTAGAAGCAGCCGTGCTGGATCGGCAGCTGCTCGTCATGGGTATAGCGATCCCGCAATGCGAGCCAGGGAGTGCAGTTATAGAGCTCGCTCACCCAGTAATAGGCCGCGGCTGCCGTGCGTTTGCCGCTGGCTCGGGCGAGATGGAAGATGGATTCATGCTGGCTCAAGCGACTGACACCATTGTGGGTGATGCCGCTCGCCACTGGCGGTACGCCGGTCAGGATGCACTCGTAGAGCGGCCGGGAGAGGGAGGGCAGGGCACAGCTCAGGGTCGTATACAAGCCGCGCTGTGCCTCCACCATGCCTGTGAGGTAGCCCATTGTGTGGGCTACCTCGGCAGACAGGCCATCCACAAGTACCACTATCACCTTGTGTTGCACTGGATCCCCTTACTGCATGTTGATCATGACGGTTTCCTGCCACTGGCGCGGCAGGGCCTTAGAGCTCTGTTCCCAGGCGGCATGATCGCTGACCGGCTTGGCATTGGCATACTGCTCGGCAGGCAGCAGCTTGGCTTTCACGTCATCCGGCAATACCACATTGCTGCGGATGGGACGGGCGTAGCCACGGGCCAGGTTGATTTGACCTGCGTCTGAGAGGATGTATTCGCGGGCCAGCTTGGCGGCGTTGGGGTTCTTGGCCCACTTGTTGATGATGGTGGTGTAGCCGGCGATGACGGAGCCGTCGCTCGGGATCACCACATCAAACTTCTTGGGGTCGATCTTGTCGCGGTAGTTCAGTGCGTTGAAGTCCCACAGCACGCCGACTTCCACTTCACCCTTCTCGATATTGGCGATGGAAGGGTCGTTCAGGGAGAGGCGTCCCTGTTTGGCCAGCTGGCCGAACAGCTCCAATGCAGGCTTGAGGTTCTTCTCGCTGCCACCGGTGGCATAGGCCGCCGCCAGCACGCCGTTGTTGGCCTGAGAGGCGACGCCCACGTCACCCAGGGTCACCTTGTAGTCGCCACCCAGCAGGGATTGCCAGCTGGTGGGGGCGGCCTTGACCAGATCCTTGTTGATCAGGAAGGCGATGGTGCCGGTATAGGCCAGCATCCAGTGACCGTCCGCATCCTTGGCCCAGTTGGGAATATCGGCCCAGGTGGAGGGTTTGTAGGGCTGGGTGACCCCCTGCTTGACCGCAACCGGGCCGAAGGCGCCGCCCACGTCACCGATGTCGGCGGTGGCATTGGCCTTCTCGGCGGCGAACTTGGCGATCTCCTGGGCGGAGCTCATGTCGGTATCCTGATGCTTGATGCCGTAGACGCTGCCGATCTGCTGCCAGGTGTCTTTCCAGTTCGCCCAGCTGTCGGGCATGCCGATGCTGTTGAGCTGGCCTTCGCCACGGGCGGCCTTTTCGAGATCCGCGATATTTTCGGCGGCATAGCTATTGGTTGCAAAAAACGGCTGACTGATGGCCACCAGGGCCAGTGCACTTGCGATCAAGGTTTTCATCATCCCATCCCTCTGGACTAGGTCAGTTAAGGTTCGAGGGCGATGCTAGGGGGGGAATGTGACGGTGGCGGGGCGCTTTTGTGGCGATTGGATGACATTTTCTTGCCTGAGCCACTGTCATGGCAGCTTCATCTGGGCGGGATATAAGCGTGGCATTCGATTCGTTGGACTATGCCAGGAAAGGCTCGTGACCAGACCGCTCACCAAGAGTGAACAAATTTGCCAGACGCTGCACCGCTACATCGCGAGTGGGCAACTGACGGCGGGCCAGCAATTGCCCGCCGAGCGAGCCTTGAGCGAGCGTTTCGCCACCACCCGCATAACGGTCAAGGAGGCGCTCTCGACCATGGAGGCCGAGGGGATCATCTACCGGGCCGAGCGGCGCGGCTGGTTCGTGGCGCCCCCCAGGCTCGTCTATGACCCGGCTCGTCACACCCACTTTCATCAGTGGATCGCCGAGCAGCAGCGCAGCGCCGAGACCCGTTTGCTCGGTCAGGGCAGCGAACTGGCCAGCAGCGATCTCTGTCGCTGGATGGCCATCACCCCCTTCACCCCACTGTTCGGGATCCGCCGTCAGCGCCTCATCGATGGCCGCCCCGTGCTCCACGTCAGCCATCATCTGCTGGCGACCCGTTTTCCTGGTATCGAGAGTCAACCGCTGGCGGGGTCGCTCACCGAGCTCTATCTGCGCGAATATGGCATGGGGCAGGGGGGCGCACGGCTGGAGGTGACACCGGTGGCGGCACGGGGAGAGATTGCTCGGGTGCTCAACCTGGCCCAGGGCAGCCCCGTGCTGCGGTTGGTGCGGGTCAACTATGACCAGGCGGGCGCCTTGATCGACTGTGATATAGAGCACTGGCGTCCCGATGCAATCTGCATCGCGCTGGATACTAGGCCTGTCAGCCATGGCTGATCGCTGGTTGAGCACTGGCGTCAGCGCTATGGCAATCTGCATCGCGCTGGATACCCGTCCTGTTAGCCGTGGCTGAGCGCTGGCGTTTGAGGGAAATAGACCTCCCCCCGCAGGGCGAGGTCTGCGCTGAGTCCTAGCCGTCGATGTTGGGGATGAGATCGTCGAAGCTCTGGTAACCGCAGTCCGCCAGCTGCAGGGACATGGTGTAGGTCTTGGTGTCTTCCCGCTGGCCGATGGCGGGGCGGTTGAGCTTGAGCTCCTGATGCCAGTACTCCTTCATCCGCTCGATCAGGGCGAACGCCTCGCTCTCGTCCAGATGCAGCTGACAGAGCGCCATGTAGTTGTTCTGTTTGTGCATGTTTTCCACCAGATAGTCGCCAAGCACAGACATGGCCTGGCGTGCCTGCTGGCGGGCGAAGCGGCTGTGCTGCTCGAAGTTGATCCGCTCGCTGATGAGGAAATGGAAGCTGTTGTCGATGCCGAGCTGCAATATGCCAAGCTTCTCCAGCTTGCGCAGATAGAGATAGCAGGAGGCATCGGTCAGGCCGTACTCCCGCTTCAGGTCGATGAGGGTCTTGTCACGCCAGAAGATGTTGGCGAGGAAGGCGTAGAGGCCGGGCTCGTTGTGGAAGGACTCATCTTGTTCCTGGGTGAAGACGGCGCGGCGGCTCTGGGCCTCCTGAGTGCGTTCGAGCAGCTCCTCGAATGACAGACCCACCAGATGGCAGATCTCCAACAGGGTATCAAAGGGCAGTGATGGCTTGTTCATCATCCGTTTGATCGTCGCGATGGAGACATTCATCGCCTCCGCTAGGGTCTGATAACGGATCCCCTTGTCGATCAGCGTCTTCTTGAGGGTGTCGAGAATGTTAATGGCCAGGGTCTGGCTATAGGTCATGCGTCATTCCTTTATGTGCATTTGATGAACCGCCAAAAAGTGTACCTTTTCCATGGTTCGGGCTCAGATATTGACACTTTAAAAAACCAGGAGAAAGCAAGCGGTCGAAATAAGCGGGATGATCTGACCAGTTTGGGGCAAAGGTTGCAGAAAATGACACCGGGCGGTGCACATCCTTCAACTCTGCAACATAGTGCTGGTGAGGAATAACAGTTCGCGCATAATCGAACACGAATCGAATTCGAGACTTTCCTGGTTGCGAAATCGATTGTTTGCTTCCAATTTAAGGGTTTTTTTAAACCGAAAGGTTTTTATTCTTTCCTGGCAAATTGAGCGGATCCCGTCAGGGTTCCGCTTTTTTCTTTTCCCCTAATTTGCCCCTGACGTCAAGTTGTGACGCATTACGCCTTGGCCACAAACAGCTTGGGGATCTCCCGCACCAGCCAGCTCTTGGCCTTGCCCATGCTGTCCCGCCGCCACGCCAGCACGACCTGCACCTGATGGCGATACTCGGGGCCTATCACCTTGAGGCGCCCCGCCTTGATGTCCTCCTCGATCCAGTTCAGCGGCATGGTACCGACCCCGATCCCGGCCAACAGGGCATCGCGCTTCTCGGCCATGGTGCTGACGGTGAGCCTGGGTTGCTTGTCGAGCAGGCGATAGGTGAGGGCGGGTTTGCGCCGCGCCGAGTCGGCGATGGCAATGGCGCGGTAGCGACGCAGGGTCTCGTCCGCCAGGGGCTCCGGCTCCTGATGCAGCGGGTGATCCGGGTGGGCGACGTAGAGCATCACCTCCTCCTGCAGCAGTTGGTGTTTGATGCCGGTCAGCATGAGATCGGGATTGAGGGAAGAGATAAGCAGATCGGCACGGCCATCTTCCAGACTCTCCCAACTGCCCGCCAAGACCTCGGCCCGCAGTCGCAAGCGGGTATCGGTCAACTCGGCCAGTCGATCCACCAGCGGATAGAGCGCCTGCACCGGTACCAGGGCATCGACGGCTATGGTGATGTCGGTCTCCCAACCCCGCGCCAGAGCACGGGTCTCCCCCACCAGATGCTCGGCCGCCTGCAATAGCAAGCGACCCTGTTCCAGCAGCATGCGACCGGCCGGAGTGAACTTGGTTCTATGGCCGCTGCGGTCAAACAGCATGGCATCCAGTTCATCTTCCAGTTTTTGCACCGTGTAGCTCAGTGCCGAGGGCACCTTGCCCAACTCCTCCGCGGCGGCGGCGAAGCTGCCCCGTCTCTCTATGGCATCCAGCACCCGAATGGCTTCCAGGGTCAGTGCGCGCTCTTTGCTCATGGGTAGCCTTCAAATATTTTGAATATGATCGCCAGATTATCTCGCTAACAACTTAAGCCATGCAGGTTTAATATTCAATCATCGCTTGAGCAGGATGGCTCAGTGGCCAAATAAGTGCAGTTCCAGGCTGTGACCCCTTCAACATGAGGTGGTCAGCTTTCAGTAAAAGAACAACATAATATTTGACGTAGTCTCTTGCATGGAGGCATTGGCCCAGGCCTGACGGCCTATCAATGACATAAAAATCCAAGAGAGAATTGAACATGAAAAACGTAATCAAGATGTTGGCCGTTGCAGGCCTGATGAGTTCCGGTCTGGCCCAGGCCAGCGTGCCAGCTGATTTCAGCGCCACCCCGGGCTCCCTGCTCGTCAACTGGCAAGCCAGCGCTGTCATCGACGGCAAGTCCAACCCCATGCTGGAGGTGCGTGACGAGTCCGGCGATCTGCTGGCCTCTGTCCATGCCGATCTGATGGGCACCCAGCGGGTCAAACTGCCGAGTCGCACCCAGGGCAACCTGACGGTGAGCCTGGGTGACGAGTCCAGTGAGTACCGGATCCCCTTCGGTCTGGGTGATGGTCGCCAGCGTTAACCACAGCTTTATAGCGTAAGGAGCACACCATGATGCAACTGAGAGCCGCAGCAGATCGAGGTCACGCCAATTTTGGCTGGCTCGATACTCACCACAGTTTTTCCTTCGGTCACTACTACGACCCGGAGTGGATGGGGCACTCAGCCTTGCGGGTCATCAACGACGACATGGTGGCAGCGGGTGGCGGTTTCGCCACCCACCCTCACGCCAACATGGAGATCCTGACCTGTGTGCTCAAGGGCACCATAGAACACAGGGACAGCCTGGGTCATGCCGAGCAGATCCCGGCTGGGGATTTCCAGTTGATGAGTGCGGGTTCAGGCATTCGCCACAGCGAATACAACCCCTCTCAGAGTGAATCTCTGCAACTGCTGCAGATCTGGATCGAGCCGAACGAGTTCGGTACGACCCCCGGTTATCAGCAGAAGCGGATAGAAAACCAGCCAGGCATGACGTTGGTGGCATCGCCGGATGGCGAGGCCGGATCCTTCAGCATTCGCCAGCAGGCCCGGGTATGGCGACTGCAACTCGCCGAAGGGGAGACCCTCAAATGGGCATTGCAAGGGCGTCATGGTTACCTGCATATGATTTCAGGGAGCTTGACCGCAAACGGTCTGGCGGCCCAGCCTGGCGACGGGGTACTCAGTCGTGATGAAGATAACTGGACACTGAGCGCCTCCCAAGGGAGCGAGGCTCTGTTGTTTGATCTGCCTTGATAAATAAATCTTGGCGAAATGAATGAGTTAGTAAATCGGTCTTACACTATTAACACTGTGAATTGGTAATCAAAGGAATCTGAAGATGGACAAGATGAGAGATGTGGCACTGCTGGTTGGTCGTATTCTGCTGGCCCTGATGTTTGTGGTCGCAGGCTGGGGCAAGATCGGCGGCTACGCTGGCACCCAAGGTTATATGGAGGCCATGGGAGTGCCCGGCGCCCTGTTGCCCCTGGTGATCCTGCTGGAGCTGGGCGGTGGTCTCGCCATCATGCTGGGCCTCTTTACCCGTAGCATCGCCGTGCTGATGGCCGGCTTTACCCTGATGGCGGCCTTCCTCTTCCATTACCAGCCTGCGGAGCAGATGCAGATGTTGATGTTTATGAAGAACGTTTCAGTGGCTGGTGGCTTCCTGGCCCTGGCGGCAGCGGGTGCCGGTGCCTTCAGTGTGGATGGCCGTTTGGGCAAGTGCTGGTAATACCCTGATACGTCATATTTTCCATAAAGTTCCCATGTTTTTAGCCGGCGCAGCAGCGCCGGCTTTTTTGTGTCCGTGATTTGCCACCGCCAATGTCGGTAGTGTGATGGCGGCCCGCTCTGCTGCTACAAGGGTCTTTTGCATCTTCCCCCCCGATCCCTGACAATCCAATGTCTGGTGAAGTGACGGGATTTGTTCATCTTTTCCTGCGCGCACCCCTCTTTTTAATTGGCGGGACTTGCCCATGTTTACCCTCTACCACTCCAATCAGCTGGATCTGCTCAAAGAGTTGCTGGTGAACCATATCCGGCAGGCGCCCCTCTCTCACCCCTTCGAGCACGAGCAGATCCTGGTGCAGAGCCCTGGCATGGCCCAGTGGCTCAAGCTGGAGCTGGCCAAGGCCTTCGGCATCGCCGCCAATATCGACTTCCCGCTACCCGCCAGCTTCATCTGGGAGATGTTCACCCAGGTGCTGGCAGATGTGCCCCGCCAGAGTCCCTACAACAAGGGATCCATGAGCTGGCAGCTGATGACCATTTTGCCCGCCCTGCTGGACAGGCCCGCCTTCGCGCCGCTGGCCGCCTATCTGGGGGGAGATGACGAGGATCCTGCCCAGGATCCCGAACAGGTGCGGCTCTGGCAGCTCTGCCAGAAGGTGGCGGATCTGTTTGACCAGTATCTGGTCTACCGACCGGACTGGATAGCCCGCTGGGAAGCGGGGGGGGGATTGGTTGATGGCAACAGCCAGGAGCTGGCCGGGGTGAGCGGTCAGGATTGGCAGCCCGAACTGTGGCGCGAGCTGGTGGCCCGCACCCTGGCCCTCGCACCCAGCGGCTACCACAGAGCCAACCTCTACGAGGAGTTTATCCACGAGTTGGCGCGCACCCGGGATCTGCCGGGCAAGCTGCCGCAACGGGTCTTCGTGTTCGGTATCTCGGCGCTGCCACCGCGCTATGTGGAGGCCCTGCTGGCCCTCGGCAGCCGACCCGAGGTGGAGGTGCACCTGTTCGTCACCAACCCCTGCCGCTACTACTGGGGGGACCTGCTGGACAGAAAAACCCTGGCGCGCCTCGAAACCAGGCTCAAGCCCGGTACCGACATCGAGACCCTGCAAGGGCCCGCCAACCCGCTGCTCGCCTCCATGGGCAAACTGGGGCGCGACTACCTGCATCAGCTGATGGAGCTGGAGGTGCCGCAAATCGAAGCCTTCGTCGATATCGACGAGGTGGATGAGCAGGGCCATGTCAGCCTGCTGCGCGCCATCCAGAAGGATGTGCTGGAGCTGGCAGAACGGGGCGCCGGTCAATTCGACCTCGACAGCAGCCATCACAAGAGCCCCATCAGCCCGGCGGATGGATCCCTGCAGATCCACGCCTGCCACGGCCCGATGCGGGAACTCGAGGTGCTACACGACCGGCTGTTGGCGCTGTTCGAGCAGGATCCCTCTCTCACCCCGAAAGATGTGGTGGTGATGATGCCGGACGTGAACAGCTACGGCCCCTACATTCAGGCGGTGTTTGGTGCCCGTGGCCAGATCCCGTTCGCTGTGTCGGACAGAGCCGCCAGCCAGGAGAGCCCGCTGCTGCAAAGCTTCCTCGCCCTGCTGCACCTGCCAAATGCCCGCCTCGGTGCGGGGGAGCTGCTCGCCATTCTGGAAGTGCCCGCCGTGCTGCGGCGCTTCGAGCTCGATGACGACGAGTTCAACCAGCTGCGGGTCTGGGTGCAGGAGACCGGCATCCGCTGGGGGCTGGATGACGGCTACCCCGTCCGTTTCGATCTGCCGCCCATGTCCGGCAACAGCTGGCTGTTCGGCCTGCGCCGCATGCTGCTCGGCTTTGCCATGGGCGACGGCGAGCCGGTGGCGGGCATGTCGTTCTACGCCGATCATGGTGCAGGGCAGCAGGGCGCTGTGGCCAGCATCTTGCCCTACCCAGAGATCGAGGGTCAGCAGGGCTTGGCGCTCGGCAAGCTCGCCTGGTTTGTCGACTCCCTGGCGGAGTTTTTGCCCCGGCTGCAACAGGCGCAGCCGCTGGCAGAGTGGAACGCCTGCCTGCTGGCGCTGCTGGAGCGCTTCTATCTGGCCGACGAAGATGAAGAGCGTCAGCTGCAGCTCATTCGCAGCCAGCTGGCCGACTGGCAAACCCAGCTCGGGGAGGCTCGCTTCGATCAGCCCATCACCGCCGACCTGTTGCAGGATTATCTCGGCAGCGTGCTGGGGGAGTCTCGCTCCAGCCAGCGCTTCCTCGCCGGTCAGGTCAACTTCTGCACCCTGATGCCGATGCGCTCCATCCCCTTCAGGCAGGTGTGCCTGCTCGGGATGAACGACGGCGTCTACCCGCGCACCCTGGCCCCCATGGGCTTCGATCTGATGGCGGTGGCATCGCGACGCGGGGACAGATCCCGCCGCGATGATGACCGCTACCTCTTCCTGGAGGCGCTGCTGAGCGCCCAGCAGGGGCTCTACATCAGCTATCAGGGCTTCAGCGCCCAGGACAACAGCGACAAGGTGCCCTCGGTGCTGCTGGCGGAACTCATTGACTATGTGCGCCAGGGCTTCGTGCTGGCGGGGGATGAGAGCCTGGATGACGAAACCTCCGGCAAGCGGCTGCTCGAACATCTGATAGTGCCGCACCCGCTCACCCCCTACAGCCGCAACTACTTCTACCCACAGGCGGGGTCCGGCCTCTTTACCTATGCCGCCGACTGGCTGCCCGCCCTCAATCCGGTGCGCGGCGCGGCGAATTTCCAGAGCGGCGAGCTGCCTTTACCTCCCGAATGGGGCAAGGAGCAGGGGCTGGAGCTCGCGGAGCTGCTGCGTTTCTATCGCCAGCCAACCAAGTATTTCCTCAACCGCCGCCTCAAGGTGTGGTTCGAGCGCAGCGAAGCCAACATAGAGGACAGCGAGCCGTTCGAGCTGGACGGCCTGCAGCACTATCAGCTCAAGGCCCTGCTGCTCGATGCCCATCTGGCACAGGGGGATAGCTCAGTGCGCCGCGAGCGGTTGCAGCTCACCGGCCTGCTGCCCCAAGGCTGGTTCGGCAGCCTGCTGCTGGAGGATCTGGACGCCGAGATGGGCAAGCTGGCGGATCGGCTGAGACCCTGGGTTGCGGCCAATGAGGCAGAAAAACGGGCGGTGGAGATCGATATCTCCCTGACCCAGGGCCAGCTGCAGGGGTGGATAGACACCCAGAAGGGGCGCTTGCTGGTGGTCAAACCCGGCAGCTTCAACGGCAAGGATCTGCTGCTGGGCTGGGTTCAGCACCTCTGCCTCTCATTGAGCTGCGCCCCCGGCGACACCCTGCTGTTCGATGCCAAGCAGAGTCTGCGGCTGCCAGCTCTTCCGGCCGAGGAGGCGCGCCCCAGGCTGGCAGCCATGGTCTCCCTCT
Source organism: Aeromonas sp. BIGb0405 (assembly GCF_024807335.1). NCBI lineage: Bacteria > Pseudomonadati > Pseudomonadota > Gammaproteobacteria > Aeromonadales > Aeromonadaceae > Aeromonas > Aeromonas sp. BIGb0405. The sequence continues at coordinate 290,369 of NZ_JANUEP010000005.1, read as the reverse complement.
GGGCCCAGGGGATGAAGCGGCCGCTGCCGTTTTTCCCCAATACCGCCTGGGAGTGGCTCAGGGCGATCGAGAAGGATCCGGACAAGCCGGAGGCGGCCGACAAGGCGGCCCTCACCCGCTTCAACGGCGGCTACATGGTAACGGGGGAGGGGCAGGATCCTTATGTTGCCCGCTGCTTCCCCGAACTGGATGACGCCGTGCTGGGCCAGTTGCAGGCCCTGGCCCGGGAACACCTGACCCCGCTGCTCAAGACCCTGGAGGAGCTGAAATAATGGCTAACCCGCTCAATACCCTGCGTTTTCCCCTCCACGGTGAACGACTGATCGAGGCCTCCGCCGGGACCGGCAAGACCTATACCATCGCCGGTCTCTATCTGCGCCTGCTGTTGGGCCACGGCCCGGTTATTGAACAAGACAGTGGCGAAGAGGGGGCCGATGTGGGTCAATCCAGCGCCCACGAGCGGCCGCTCTCGGTGACCGAGATCCTGGTGGTGACCTTTACCGAGGCCGCCACCGCCGAGCTGCGCGGGCGGATCCGCGGTCGCATCCACGAGGCGCGCCTCGCCTTTATGCGGGGTGAGAGCAAGGATGACTTGCTGGCCCAGTTGCTGATCGAGGTGGAGGATCACGAGCTGGCGGCCCGCCGCCTGCTGGCTGCCGAGCGGCAGATGGACGAGGCGGCTGTCTTTACCATCCACGGCTTTTGCCAGCGGATGCTGAAACAGAACGCCTTCGAGTCGGGCGCCCTGTTCGAGACAGAGTTTTTGACCGACGACAGCCAGCTCAGGCTGCAGGCGGTGAGCGACTACTGGCGCGCCGAGTTCTATCCGGTGGATAAAACCCTGGCGAGTTCGGTGCGCGCGCTCTGGCCTAGCCCCGCCGCCCTGCTGCGGGAGATGAACGGCTGGCTCGACAACAGCGAGCTGGAGATACACCCCGCCTTGGGGGATGAGACCCTCGCCGCCCGTCATCAGGCTGCCATGGCCCGTATCGGGGCTGTGAAGCGCGAGTGGTTGGCGCAAGGGGACGAGATCCGCCGCCAGACCGACGGCCATATCAGCCGCTACACCGGCAAGAACTACGAAGGCTGGCTTGCCAAGATAGCCGACTGGGCACAGGACGAGGGGAGCGGTTACGCCATCCCCAAGGAGCTGGAGCGCTTCGGGCAACGCGTGCTGGAGGAGAACCTCAAGAAGGGGGGCGCGGTGCCGACCCTGCCGCTGTTTAACCAGATCGACGAGCTGCTGGCGAGCCGCCCCGGTATTCGCGACCTCATCCTGCAACGGGCGGCCAAGGTGGTGCGCAGCCGGATGCAGGCGAGCAAGCGCCAGGCCCATCAGCTCTCCTTCGATGACCTGCTCAAGGATCTCGACGGGGCGCTGGGCTCCAGCCTTGGCGAGCGGCTCTGCGATCGCATTCGCGCCACCTACCGGGTGGCGATGATAGATGAATTTCAGGATACAGACCCCCAGCAGTACCGCATCTTCCACCGTCTTTACGGCGGCCACACAGACACGGCGCTGCTGATGATCGGCGACCCCAAGCAGGCCATCTACGGCTTTCGCGGCGCCGACATCTTTACCTACATTCAGGCGCGGCGAAATGTGAGTGCCCACTACACCCTGGGGCGCAACTACCGTTCCAGCGGTGCGCTGGTGGGGGCGGTCAACGGCCTGTTCGAGCGGGCCAGGGATCCCTTTATCTACGAGGCGGATATCCCCTTCCTGCCGGTGGAGGCCCAGGGCAAGAGCAAGGCGCTGCTGCTGGATGGCGCCACCGCACCGGTGCTCCACTGCTGGCAGCTGAGCGGCCAGCCCACCTTCAACCGGGGGGATTACCAGAGCAAGATGGCCCGCGCCACCGCCGCCGAGATCCACCGCCTGCTGACCCTGGCCCGGGAGGGCAAGGCGCAGATAGGCGATCAGGCGGTCAAGGCCGGGGATATCGCCGTGCTGGTGCGCACCGGCAGCGAGGGCAAGCTGGTGCAGCAGGAGCTGGCGCGGCTCGCCATCGCCTCCGTCTATCTGTCGAACCGCGAGAGCGTGCTGGAGCAGGTGGAGGCGCGGGAGATTTTGCTTATTCTGCACGCCTGCCAGAACCCGAGCGAAGAGCGGAGCCTGCGGGCGGCGCTGGCCACCGGGATCTTTGATCTGGATGCCAAGGCGCTGGACGCGCTGGCCTCGGACGAGCGGGCCTGGGAGAGCGCGGTGCAGGAGTTTATGGAGTACCGGCAGATCTGGCATCGCCGTGGCGTGCTGGCCATGCTGCGGGCCCTGCTGCACAGGCGCAATCTCGCCTCCTCCCTGCTGGCGAGCCCCTACGGCGAGCGGCGGCTGACCAACTTCCTCCATCTCGGCGAGCTGCTGCAACAGGCGAGCAGCGAGCTGGATGGGGAATATGCCCTGCTGCGCTGGCTGGGGGAGGCGGTGAGTCGCCCGGGCGGCCAGGATGCCGAGCAGGTACTGCGGCTCGAATCCGAGCGCAAGCTGGTGCAGATAGTCACCATCCACAAATCCAAGGGGCTGGAGTACCCCCTGGTGTTCCTGCCCTTCATCTGCAGTCACAGAACCGCCGAGACCCCGCTCTATCACGAGGCGGACGAGGGGGGCAATCGCACCATTCTCGATCTGACCGGCGCCGAGGGTTCCTTGGCCGAAGCTGACAAGGAGCGCCTCGCCGAAGACTTGCGACTGCTCTACGTGGCGCTGACCCGGGGCGTCTATGCCACCTGGCTGGGGCTGGCCCCGGTGCGCTCGGGCAACGGCAAGTCGGAGAAGACCGAGCTGCACCACACCGCCATCGGCTACCTGCTGCAAAAGGGGGAAGAGGGGGATGCCGAAACCTTGGCGACAGCCCTCACCGAGCTTGCCCAGGCGCTGCCCGGGGTGGTGGTCTGTGAGCCCTCGCTCACCCGTCCGGCCCCGCTGCCGCCAGAGGAGGAGCAGCTGGGGGAGCCTCAGGTGCGTCACTTTACCGGTTCCCTCGAGCGGGACTGGTGGATCAGCTCCTACTCCGGGCTGGCGGCCCAGGGGAACGGCCACGGCAAGGGGGTCTTGGCGAACCCCGGCTTCGATGACGAGGTAGTGACCGAGGCGGCCGCGCTGGCGGCTGAACTGTCTACAGCACAACAGGAAGAAGCGCCCCAGCCCTCCATCTTCACCTTCCCGAAAGGGGCCCGCCCCGGCACCCTGCTGCACAGCCTGTTCGAGACCATAGATTTTCAAAGCGCCGCTGGCGACTCGCTGGCCCAGCATATCGCCGCCCTGCTGGCGCAGGATGGCTTCGACGAGAGCTGGGCCCCGGTGCTGCAACAGCAGGTGGAGGCGGTGCTCGATACCCCCCTGGATACCGGCTTTGACGAGCCGGTGCGGCTGAGGGATCTGGCCCCCGAGCGCAAGCAGGTGGAGCTGGAGTTCTTCCTGCCCATGGGGCGGGTGACGGCACCGGCGCTGACCGCGCTCTGCCAGCAGCACGACCCCCTGTCGCGGGGCAACAAGCCGCTCGGCTTCGCCACTGTGCAGGGGATGCTCAAGGGCTTTATCGATCTGGTGTTCGAGTGGCAGGGGCGCTGGTATCTGCTCGACTACAAATCGAACCACCTCGGCATGAGCCTGGCCGATTACAGCCGTCCGGCGCTGGAGCGGGCCATGGCTGAGCATCGCTACGACCTGCAATACCAGCTCTATTCCCTGGCGCTGCACCGGCTGCTCAGCCTGCGGTTGCCGGGCTACGACTTTGACCAGCACTTTGGCGGGGTTTTCTATCTGTTCCTGCGCGGCATGCCGCAAGGGGGAGTATTCCATACCCGTCCGAGTCGTGAACTGGTGCTGGGGCTCGACAAGTTGTTTAGTAAAGGTGTGATGCCTGACGATCATCGTTTAGAAAAACCAAACAAGGCAGAGGCATGAGGGGCGAGATGAAGAGCGACGGTATGATCGAACGGCTGAAAGCCCTGGCGCTAGGGGGGCGTATCCGCCAGCTGGATCTGCAATTTGCCAAACTGGTGGCCGATCTGGGCGGCAGCCCAGAGCTGGTACTGGGGGCTGCGCTCGCCTGCTTCGAGCTGGGGCGCGGTCATGTCTGCCTGCCGCTTGAGATGCTCTCTCATTCTGGTAACGAAAAGGGATCTCTGCGGCCCTTCGGGCTGGATCCGGATCAGAGCCGGGATCTGCTGGGGGATCTGGCGGATCCTGCGAGCTGGCCCGCCCTCTTTGCGGCAAGTCCGCTGGTTGGCTCTGAACAGCATGAGGGGGAGGCCCCCCGCTGGCCGCTGCGGCTCTGGCACGGGCGCCTCTACCTCACCCGCTACCACGATTTTGAGCTGGGGGTGGCCCGCCATCTGCGCGCGTTAAGTGAACGTGCCGAATGGCCGGAGATAGCCCCGGCCCTGTCGCGCCTCTTTGCCCGCGACCACGGTCTGGTGTTCGGGGCGCTGCTCAAGGCCCGCCTCGCCCCCGATTTCTCGGCCCGCCACTTCGTCGAGAAGTATCTGGATCTGGTGTTCCCCAATGAAGTGGATTGGCCCGCCATAGAGGCGCTGCTGGGGAGCGCTCAGGCTGCGAGCGACTTGAGCAAGCTGGATGCGCTGGTGCCCGAAGCGCTCTGCTGCAACGGCCAGAAGCTGGCGGCGGCCACGGCGGCGGCGCGCCCCTTTGCAGTGATCTCAGGCGGCCCCGGCACCGGCAAGACCACCACTGTCGCCAAGCTCCTGGCCATCCTGGTGGAGACAGGCCTGCAAGCAGGCAAGGCACCGGCGATCCGGCTGGTGGCCCCCACCGGCAAGGCGGCGGCGCGCCTCACCGAGAGTATCGGCTCCGCCCTGCAGGCGCTGGACTTGCCCCCGGAGTGGGCCCAGGCCATCCCCACAGAGGCGGGCACCTTGCACCGGCTGCTCGGGGTGATCCCGGGGCGCAGCCAGTTCCGCCACCACGCGGGCAACCCGCTGCACCTCGACTTGCTGGTGGTGGATGAAGCCTCCATGGTCGACTTGCCCATGATGGCACGCCTGCTCGATGCACTGCCGAGCCACGCCCGCCTCATCCTGCTCGGCGACAAGGATCAGCTCGCCTCGGTGGAGGCGGGGGCCGTGCTCGGGGATATCTGCAGCTTTATCGAACAAGGCATCAGCCCCGCTCAGGCGGATTGGCTCTCCCGCCAGACCGGCTACCGGCTGCAGGGTTCGCCTGCCGGTGCACCGGTGCGCGACAGCCTCTGTTTGCTTTCCAAGAGCTGGCGCTTCGATCAGCACTCCGGCATAGGCCAGCTGGCGCGGGCCTGCAACGACGGCGATGCCGCCGCGGTGGAATCGGTCTGGAGTGCGGGATTCAAGGACATCAGCCTGCACCCTTGGGCGGGAGAGGCCTACGAGGCCCTGATTGCCCAGGGGGTGGCCGGCTACGGCAGCTATCTGAAGGCCGCCCGCGCGGGAGAAGAGGCGTCCGCCGTGTTCAAGGCGTTCAACGGCTTCCAGATCCTCTGCGCCCTGCGGGACGGCCCCTTCGGGGTGCTGGGGCTTAACGAGCGGCTGGAACTGGCACTGTCACGGGCTGGCCTGATCGCCCGGGATGGCGACTGGTATGCGGGCCGCCCCGTGATGGTGGTGCGCAACGACCACGGCATCGGCCTCTACAACGGCGACATGGGGCTCTGCCTGCCCGATGAAACCGGCCGCCTCAAGGTGTGGTTCGAGCAGCCGGACGGCACCTTGCGTGCGCTTCTACCCAGCCGATTGCCGCCCCACGAGACTGTCTACGCCATGACAATCCACAAATCCCAGGGCTCGGAGTTTACCCATACCGTGCTGGTGCTGCCCGACAGCCCCAGCCCGCTGTTAACCCGTGAGCTGGTCTACACCGGCATCACTCGCGCCAAGGCGCGACTCGATCTCTACGGCGACCGCGCCCTGCTGGCACAGGCCGTGCGGAAAAAGACCGAGCGTTATTCCGGATTGGCGGAGAGGTTGGGGAACTAACAACAATGAATGATGAACTGTAATTTTTATCTGACTGTAACAGGAGCATATTATGAATAAACGGAGCAGCTCAGAGTCAGCAGATAACGTTGAGGAACTAATAATAGTGAATCGTATAAATATAAAACTAATACTAATGCCGATAATGTTGGCCGCCTATGTTGGTGTACCATTCTTTTCCTATGCAACAGAGTCTGGCGATGATATCGAGAAAGAGATGTGTGCAAAACTGCCTGCCATTATTAAAAAGGGTAATGAATCATATAGGGCGGGGCAGTATGCCGAAGCAAGAGAGCACTTCACTGAGCAAGTATCGTTAAGTGAGGGGTGTGGATATATCAATGGCAAGCCAGATAAAGCTGCGATTATCACTGCATATAACAATGTTGCGCTTTCTTACATAAAAGAAGGGGATAAGCTTAAGGCGCTGGCATGGTTGTCATTGGCTCCGAACGATAAAAAATCTAAATTCAACTACGGTCTGCTTAAAGACATGCCTGTCTCCATTGGACCTGATATGGTGGGGACCTATTGGCGATATGCTGGTTTAGGAAGCTGGAATGTAGCCTCTGTAGAGAAGCAAGGTAATGACTACTTGATATCCTTGAATCTGCTCTACTTCGGGTTAAGAGGGATGGCCTATGGTCCTAACATGGGGGAAATCTCTCAGATTGTGACTATGAAGGGCGATGAGGGGTTGATACAACTTACCGGTGAAGAAGGTAATTGTGAGATTTCAATAAAATTTATAGATAAAGATAATGGTATCCTGAAGGTTGATACAAATCCCGACAGAAAAGAGTGTGGTTTTGGCCACAATGTATATGCGTACGGTGATTTTATTAGAGTGTCGAAAAAACCTACACCATTTGATATCGGTTACTGAGTACGAACGTGTTTCTTTCGTTAATCTCGTATGTTGGGCTTCGCAGGCTTAGCACCAACCTACCGATTGTGTAGGTTGTGGCTGAGCGAAGCCCAACGTTTACCGCGTAATCTATTTTTTCCTTCCCCTCATCCCCAACCCTTCTCCTCATTCTTTATAAACAATCGGGTAGGGTGCAATGAACAACGTGAATTGCACCGCTGCTATTTATCTGCCAAAAAGGTGCAATGCGCTTCGCTTATTACACCCTACATAGGCGCTCAGGTGAGGGCTGCGGGTTGGTAGAATACCCACTTCGTACAATCGGGTAGGGTGCAATGAACAAGGTGAATTGCACCGCTGCTATTTATCTGCCAAAAAGGTGTAATGCGCTTCGCTTATTACACCCTACCACGACAGGACGTTATTGATTGCGACTCGAATTTAACACCATCGATCTGGATCGGGATTATGAACACTGTGTGTTGGCGCGCAGGGATGCCTATTTTTGCAGCTTTCATACCCATAATGGCTTTGCCGACTTTATCTGCGGCTATCGGGAGCGGATCCGCGAAAGGCTGGGGCAAGCGCAATGGCACTACCTCCATGTCTGGGCGGGTGAACAACTGGTGGGGCAGCTGGAATTTCGCAGCTTTTCCGATGAGCCAGAGACCGGCTATGTGCAGCTTATCTATCTGTTCCCCGAGTATCGTGGCACCGGCCTGGCGGCAGAATTGCAGGCGTATATCCGTCACCAGTTGTTAAGCGCGGGTTGCAGATGGGCGCTACTGTCGGTTAGCCGCACCAATCAACGGGCTCTCAATCACTACCGACGCTTTGGCTGGCAGTTCCTCCGTCCCAATCCCAAACACGCAGAGACGGATTTTTATCGACTTGGACTGGTTGTCTAACAATAACCCCTAGCGGTAGGGTGCAATAAGCGAAGCATTGCACCACTTATTGGGTGTTCGTTTGCTACGGAAATGATATTACCGCCCCTCATCCCCAGCCCTTCTCCCGCAAGGGGAGAAGGGAGCCGCCACCCCCTTACCCCACTACATCTCCTCTTTTTTAATTAAGCGGGAGAAGGGGGAAATAACGTTACCGCCGTCCGATTACGCTTCGCTAATCGAACCTACGACGAACCTGCGAGAGGGTGATAGGGGCTCGCCCCTCGGCTAGATGGTCAACTCCAGCCGGTTGCCTTCGGGATCGAGGAAGGTGCTCTCGTAATAGCCGTCGCCGGTCCAGCGGGGGCCGTCCAGGTGTTTGACCTCGGCGCTTTTCAGCAGTTTGAGGCGGGCCGTCATCTGATCCACCGCCTCCACGCTGCCGAGGGAGAAGGCAAGATGGGCCAGCCCTTGCAGTGGATGCGGCAGGCCGAGATCCGCCGGGAGCAGGGTGGGGCTGTGCATCAGCTCCAGACTGGCGCCCCCCTCGAAGCGCACGAAGTAGGACGAGAACTGTTTGGTCGGGTTGTGGTAGCGCTCATTGGCCTGCCCGCCAAACAGGGTGCAGTAGAATGCCTTGAGTGCCTCCAGATCCTGTGCCCAGATGGCGACGTGATGTATGTGCATGGCTTGTCTCCTGTGACTCCATGCCCTTGATGTTATGCTCTGGCCTAATCCTTCGACATGGCTGAGCCCGTCCTGATGATGTCTGACACTGCCAACCCCGATCTCATCGATGTCTCCCCGGACTGCCGCGAGCAGATCTGCTGCGACAGCCTGCTGCCCGCCCTCGGCCAGGAGCGGGTCTGGCTGGCGGGCTACTCCCGCCTGCGTACCCGCTATCGCATCGAGCGCCGCCTGGGGGAGGTGCACTGCTTCCTGCTCACCCTGGGGGGCGAGGGGGAGGTGCGGTTGGGGGATGGCTTCGCGCGGCTGCCGGTCGGGGAGTGGGCCCTGATCCCGGCGGGGGAGCCGCTCTGCTATCGGTTGCCAGAGATGCAGTTAGCGGAGACGGGGCTAGCAGAGACGCAGTTGCCAGCGCCGGAGCAGCAACAGCCGACGGCAAAGGGCGACTGGGATCTGGTGTGGCTGCTGCTGCACAAGGACTCCCCCTGGGATGCCTTCGCCAGCCGCCCTCGTCTGGGGTGCACCTCCCAGCAGGGGACCCTGCTGCGCACCCTGGAGAACCTCTATGCGGAGCAGGAGCGCCATCAGGACCCGCTGCTCAGCGCGCTGCTGGTGGAGCAGCTCGGTTTCTACCTGCGCCGCCTGCTGCAAAAGGGGGAGGGGCAGAGTCGCGGCGAGCGGCTGGCCCTGCGCCTCGAATTGATGCTCAAAGATTCCCTGACCGAGTGCTGGGACATCGCCCGCATGGCCGCCGCCCTGCATCTCTCGGAGCGCCAGCTCCATCGGCTCAGTCAGCAGCACTTCGCGCTGGCCCCCATGGCACTGCTGCAACGGCTGCGCTTGCAGCGGGCGGCGCTTCTGCTGGCGAGCCGGGCCGACTCGGTGAAGCTGCTGGCCGCCCAATGCGGCTTCAAGAACGAATACCACTTCTCCACCGCCTTCAAGCGCCAGCACGGGCTGGCCCCGAGCCACTATCGCCGGTTGCATCACCCCGGATTCAAGGCCCGGTCAGCATCCTAAGCTCTCTTTGAGATGTCGGATGCCATAGACAGGCGCCACAAGGCGTCGCGTATGACTCCTTTCTGGCCGCGAGCCGACCCGCTTTCGCGTTGGGGACTGGTCATTGGCGCCGTCTCTGATACAACTGCTGGATATGCCCCAGATAGAGTCAGGTGCCTCTGGGTACCACTGATGCGGAGTTTGTTATGGAACAGAGCGTGAAATCTTCCCTCGCCCTCGGCAGCCTGCTGCTGGTCGGGCTGCTTGGCATGGCCTGGATAGGTGGCAACAGTCTGCTCAAGGCCAAGGAACTTGAGCGGCGGGTGTCGGTGAAGGGCTTGTCGGAGAAAGAGGTGCAGGCCGATATCGTGGTCTGGCCGATCCGCTTCTCCGGGGCCAGCAACGAGTTGCCTGCGCTTTATAGTGAGATGGGCAAGAGCGCCGCCGCCGTGCTGGCCTACCTCAAGCTCAACGGGGTGGCGGAGGAGGAGATACTGATTGCGCCCCCCGCGGTCACCGACAAGCTGGCTCAGCCCTATGGTGGCGCCGAGTCGGGCGCCTTCCGTTACACCGCGGCCCAGACCATCACGGTGCGATCCGCTCAGGTGGAACGCGTTCGTCAATTGATGAACGGCATCGCCGAGCTGGGTCAGCAGGGCATCGTCTTCGGGGGGCAGGATTACCAGCAGACCGAGTTTATCTTCACCAAGCTCAACGAACTCAAGCCACTGATGGTGGAGGAGGCGACTCGTTCGGCACGGGAAGTCGCCGACAAGTTTGCCAAGGACTCCGACAGCCGGCTCGGCAAGATCCGTACCGCCAATCAGGGCCAGTTCACCGTGGAGAATCGTGACTCCAGCACCCCCTATATCAAGAAGGTGCGAGTGGTCTCGACGGTCGAATACTACCTCTCTGACTGATCCCGGCCCGGCGCCAGCCAGCCGTGGCTGGCTCATGTTCGACTAGCCGACGCCCTGGCTTGAAGCATGGGGTTGAAGTCTTGAATTGATTCAGTGGATGCATGGCCATGGCGAGCGCCGGGAGCCATCATGACGCCAGTTGTCTGTCCAGCGTCATCTCGCTGCTCGCATCCCGGTGTCGATGGCCGGGAAGCCGCTTTCCACGCGCTGTGCCGTTCGAATCACACCGTCCCAAAAAAGTGTGATTTTGAGTATTCGGGGCGCCAGCGCAGGTATTTTTCACCCTGATGCCCCTACACTTGATCCCACTAAGTGGCCCCATGAGTGTGAGCAAGGATGGCATCATGAATGAGGACAGCTATCGACAGCAGTACCAACAACTGCCTGATGTGACGGACGATGTGGTGCAAGCCATCATCGATCTGGTCAGTGATGGCATCTGGGATTGGCACATAGACACAGGCTATGTCTATCGCAACTCGGGTTGGTACCGGATGCTGGGCTATGAACCCCACAGTCTGGACAATGACGTATTGACCTGGGAGTCCCTGATCCACCCCGAGGATCTGACCCGGGTCATGCTCCACTTCGATGACTATCTGAGCGGACGTTCATCCTGCTATCGCATCGAGTACCGCTGCCGCACCAGTGGCGGGGATTATCTCTGGATAGAGGATTGCGCCCATATTGTCACTCGCCTGCCTGATGGCGCCCCGGCCCGCATGATAGGGGCGCACCGCGATATTCATGACAAGAAACTCTATTTTGAGACCCTGGTATCAACCAACAAGTCCCTCGCGCTGCTGGTGGACGAGTGTACTCAGGAGTTGCGCCACACCAACGAGGAGTTGCACCGCCAGGTGGAGGAGAATCGGCGCCTGGCCGAGACGGACTCCCTGACCCAGGTCGCCAATCGCTATCGACTGGAGCAGACCCTGCGCCACGAATGTGAACGGGCCAAACGCTTCAACCATGCCTTGAGCATAGTGACGCTCGATATCGATGAGTTCAAACAGATCAATGACTTGTATGGCCATTGCGCCGGAGATCAGACCCTGGTCGAGCTGGCGAATCAGGTAAAACACCAGTTGCGGGAGATAGACACCCTGGCGCGCTGGGGAGGGGATGAGTTCATCCTGATCTTGCCGAGCACCTCATTACAGGATGCGCACCGGGTTGCCGAGAAGATCCGGGCTCACATTGCCGAGGTGGGGCTACAGACGCCGCTGCCCATCACCCTCAGTTTCGGCCTGGCGGAATACTTGCCGGGAGAGGGTTCCCATCAGTTGCTCAATCGGGCTGATGGCGCCCTCTATCGGGCCAAGCGGCTCGGCAAGAACCTGATCAGCGAGTAGTGCCCCCAGACTCTCATGCCCATATCTGACCGCGGCAGCCATGCCGCCCGCTCTGCTGTGAAAGCGTGCGCCAAGGTGCGTTCTTTGGCGACAGGTTAAAGCCTGTGGTCTCGCGTTTAACCTCTTCTACTCTGCGGAGCGGGACACCTTGACCGGCGGGCGCCAATGGATGACATCCATCAAGGCCATGGGCCTGGCGAACACATAGCCCTGGATCAGGTAGACGCCGCGTTCGGCGAGATAATCCAGCTGGGCCTGGCTCTCGACCCCTTCCGCTATCATCTCCATTCGGGATTTATGGCCGAAGGCGATGATGGCATCGAGCACGTTACGTTTCAGATCCTGGGTGCCTATGGTGTCGATAAACATCTTGTCTATTTTTATGCGGCTGATGCCGAGCCGCTGCAGATAGGAGAAGCCGCCGTAGCCGGTACCAAAATCATCGATCTTGAAGTGGTAGCCTCGCAGGCCAAGATTGGCCATCTCGCGGGCCGCCGTCTTCATGTCCGAGATGGGGATACGCTCGGTCAACTCGAAGGTGAGCCGGTCGGGATCCGGCCAGTGCAAGCGGGTCAGCAGCTCTTGCAGATAGGGGCGCTCGACATGATCTGCGACCAGATTGACACTGACCCATTGGGGGGCGGCCAGTTGCTTGAGATCTGCCACCACCTGGCGGACCAGCTGCTCCGTCATGGGGATGATCAGCCCCTGACGCTCCGCATAATCGATGAAGGCACCAGGGGAGATGAAATCTCCGCCCCGTCGCCAGCGGATCAGAGCCTCATGGCCGACGACTTCATGGGTACGGCTGTCGACAATGGGTTGGTAGAAGGGCAGAAACTCCCCCCGTTGCAGACCCAGCTTGAGCAGGCCGTCCAGGGAGTTGCGGTAGTTGCGCAGCAACCAGTAACCCGCGGCCAGCAGCAGACCCAGGGGAAGGGTAATGAGCAGTCCGATATGACGGATTCGCTCGGCTGCATGCTGACGCAGGGCCGTGCCAGCCCACAGGGTCTGTTGCACCTGTTGGCGTTCATACAGGTGGCTGAGCTTTATTGCATGGGGCTGACTCATGATGTCGGCGTTGCCTCGCGGGAAATAGAGGTGAGCCAGGGCCGGGTCATGATGGGTTAATTCCAGATAGAAACACGCCTCGCAAGGGGTGCGTAGCAGTTCATGGGTCCAGCTGTTGCTGAGCACCCAATAGGCCAGGTTGCCTGAGCGTTTGATGTAGACCATCAACTCTTGCTCTGTGCCAAATACACTTTCGGTGGCGGTGAGCCCGAAGCCTGAGGGCAGTGGCTTGCCTTCGATGCCTGTCAGCTGGGGGAGTCCCGCACCAAGAGTCGAACAGCTCTTGCCATCTGCGGACTGAAGCCCCGCGAGGCGGATAAGGCGACTGTAATAGTTTGGGGCGCGCAGCAGCGCCATGTCTTCTGCGCCACAGTCGAACTTGAAGTGGGCCAATTGGCTCTCTATGCCGTGTTCGAGTACTTTATTCAGCTCCTCCTGATAGGCGAGCAGCTCTCGCTCCTTGGCCTTGAGCAGCTGATGGGTGATCGGGCCGGTCAGTAGCGGACTGAGCAGCAATAGCAGCAGAGCAGGGGCACACAACAACCCCAGGCTAATCCACAAAGAGGTGAGTCGAGACATGAGTAACCCTTGCCATTGTCGAACCGTCAGGCTCGATTGAGTTTTGAACAGCATAGCGATTAGCTGTATCAATTTGAGTGACGCAGTTTGCGTTTTCAAACTAAGAAAGTAACTTGCTGATAATAGTTGAGTTTTTATCTACGCTAGCACAAGATTCAATCGATGACCTGTCAGAAATGACAATTGTCCAGCTTATCCGAACTCGGTAGAGTAGCCCTGCGGTTTGACTCACCGTGTGTTCAATACTCCTGTATCTGTATGTTTTGTCAGTAGCACAGAGTGTTAGTTTTGATATGAGTGTTTTGGTCCCCTCTGCGGGACCACTTTTCTTTCTGCTCCCCCTCATTTTTACCTTCCCGAATCACCTTGGTATTGGCGACGCTATTGATTATGCTCGCGCCCTTAATCTCAGCAGTGGGATCCTCGTCCATAGGCGGGCTCGGATCCGGCTGTTACCATGAGTCCACACGGACGTTGGTGCAACGGAAGGCCCATGAAACTCACGACACAACTCGTCTCCTTCATCACCTTGTGCGTAATAGCGGCCATGACCATGGTGCTGCTGGGCGGGGTATTCAGCTTTCGCCAGCTCGGGTTTGAGATGCAGGAGAACAAGATCAATGCCCTGGTCGAGGTGATCGACAAGCAGCTGGAGGTGGCCGACGACCATCAGGATCTCACCCGCTGGCTGCCGACCCTGCTGCGCTCGGCACGGGTGGTCGAGCTGGAGGTACGCCAGGGAAAGCAGCGTATCTACTGGTTTCGCGACGTGCAGTTTCAGGAAGACGAGAGTCTGTTGATCCCCTACCGCCGGCAGCTTGACCGCCAGCCGGGTCTGGTCGCCGACTTTAAACTGGAACGCCCCTTCAAAGAGTTCGAGTACTCGATGCAGGCCATGTCCGGCATCTCCCTTGGCATATTGATAGTGGTGTTCGGGCTCTGGTACTCGATCCGCTGGCTGCGTCTGCAACTGCGGGGCGCCGAGCTGCTGGCCCTGCGGGGTCAGCTGATCCTCGATGGCAAGCTGGCCAAGCTGGCTCATGATCCGGCCGAGGAGTGGCCCATTTCGGCCAGCAATGCCCTCGACAAGCTGATCGCCGAGCTGACCGATGCCCGCAAGGAGCGCAGCCGCTTCGATAATTTCATTCGCAGCAATGCCTTTGTCGACAAGGACATCGGCATCGGTAACCGACTCTTCTTCGACAACAGGTTGGAGAGCGCCATCATGGAGGCGAACGTGATGAGCGGCGGCATGCTGCTCATCGAACTGGCCTGCCTGGAAGAGCTGGACATCGAGGAGCAGGCTCATCAGGTGCGGGAGTTGCTGCAGGAGACGAGCGGCTCCATCGCCACCTTCGTGCGCAAGCACAATGGTGCCTTGCAGGCCCGCTACGCCGCTCAGGTCTTTGCGGTGCTGCTGCCCAACATGGCCGAAAACGAGATGGTGGACGGGGCCAGTCAGTTGCTCAAGAGCCTGCAACGGTTGCACTGGCCCGCGCAGGTCAACCCGGAAACGGCCGTCTTCATCGGTGCGGTCTGCTATCAGGCCAGCGACTCCCTGCTCAAGGTTCAGGAGGAGGCCGAGCTGGCCCTCAAGAGCGCCAGACTCCAGGATCACAGCGGCTGGTTCCTCTACGAGAAGCAGCTGGATCTCGAGCCGAGCAGCAAGGGCACGGTACGCTGGCGCACCCTGCTCAGCCGCAGACTGGAAGAGGGGGGCATCGACTTCTATCGCCAGTCGGTGCAGCAGGATCGTGGCGCCCTGGTGCTGCAACAAGAGATACTGACCCGGATCCAGGATGAGCAAGGCCGCACACTGCAGGCCGGTGTCTACATTCCCATGGCCGAGAAGACCGGGTTGTTGCTGCCCCTGGATCGGCTGGTGGCGGAGCAGACCTTGCTGCTGCTGCGAGCCGGTGGCGAGGCGAGCCCGCCGATGACCCTCAGTCTGTGCGCCCAGAGCATGCTCAATCGCGAATTCCAGCGCTGGCTCTTCTTCGCCCTGTTCCAATTGCCGCGCAGCACCAATGAGCGGCTGGTGTTGCAGTTCTCCGAGGCCCAGGTGACCCGCCATTATGAGGCCCTCAAGCGGCCGCTGCGATCTCTGCGCATGTTGGGCTGCCAGTTGGCCATCGATCATGCGGGTCAGGACGTGGTGAGCACCCAGTACATCAAGGAGTTCGAGATTAGCTTCCTGCGCCTGCACCCCAGTCTGGTGCGGGAGATCCAGAGCCGTCAGGTCAATCAGATGGCGGTACGCAGCCTGGTGGGGGGCTGTGCCAACACCCAGGCGCGGGTCATCGCCGTCGGGGTGGAGAGCCAGGAGGAGTGGAAGATGCTGCGCCACCTGGGGGTCTATGGTGGTCAGGGGCCCTGGTTCTCCGAGCCGGAGCCGCTCCCCTCGCCTCAGGCCTGAGTCACCGGGTCAGCCCGCCTAGGGGATCCCGGTCGATGAGCAGTGACACAGGGCCTGGGCGGCCCTGTGTCATTGGTGATGACGCTGCCCAGACTCAGATCCGGCCTTGCTCCCGCAACCCGGCCAGTCCCTGCAGGCCGCCGGTGTGGATGAAGACGATGCGGCTGCCTCTGGGGATGCGTCCGGCCGCCAGCTCGCGAAACAGCCCCCACATCGCCTTGCCGCTGTAGATGGGTTCCAGCGGCAGACCCGTCTCGGCGCTGAAGGCTTGCAGCCACTGCCAGAGCGCCGGGCTGAACTTGGCATAACCCCCATCGTGATGGTCGAGGGCGATGCGCCAGTGCGGATCCTGCTCGGCGGGCGGATAGAGGCGGCAGACCTCCTCGCGGATGAAGTCGCCCCCCTTGAGCACGGCGATGGCGAGGATCTGTTCCCCGGTGCGCTTGCCCGAGACCAGACCCGCCAGGGTACCGCCGCTGGCGCAGGGCAGCACCCAGAGATCCGGCGAGAAGGGCAGCTCATCGACCAGTTCCGCGACCCCGGGCAGGGCCAGGGGGGCGCTGCCACCCTCCGGAATAATCAGGGTATCTGGAGCCTCGAACTGCGCCAGCCAGCCGGGTTCCTGGCGGCGTCGATAGCTCTGCCGGTCGACAAAAATGAGATCCATGCCCCAGCCCCTGGCATCTATCAGGGTGGGATTGCTGACGGCACTCGGCTCACCACGTATGATGCCGGTAGTTTTCAGGCCAAATTGACGCCCAGCCGCCGCCAAGGCATGGATATGGTTGGAATAGGCACCGCCAAAGGAGAGCAAGTGGGTCTTGCCCTGTTCCCGGGCATGGGTCAGCTGGTACTTGAGCTTGCGCCACTTGTTCCCCGAGAGCTGGGGGTGGATGAGATCGTCGCGTTTGCACCAGAGCGTGACCCCGTACTCGTCCAGTAAGGGGTGGCTGATGGCTTGCAGGGGGGAGGGCAGTCTGCCTTGGGTATCCGTCATTTATCTAGAGGCTAATCCACTGTATATGTTAAGGTTTGATTCGTTTTTCGCGGCCAGGTATCGGCGAGCATGACATCCTTTTTTTCCGCAAAGCCCCAAGGGCGCCCGGTGGGGCTGCTGCTGGCCCAGGACAGGGTCATGCTGGCAGCGCTCAGCGCATCCCCTCTCTTCGTCACCCGCAAGGTCAACAGTCAGCAGGAGTGGCCTCTTGCCATCGCCGAACTCTTTCAGCGTCACGGTCTCGCCAAGTCGCGGGTGCGGGTCGCCCTGGCCGCCAATCTCTGCCAGCAGGTGCAGATAGACAAGCCCGCGGTGCCCGAGGCCGAGATGGCCGGCGCCCTGCCCTGGGCCGTCAAGGATTACGTCAATGAACCGGTAATGCAACTGGCGATGGATTATGTGGACCTGCCCACTCCGCCTGCGGGCCAGCCGCGCATCAATGTGATCTGCGTGCCCAAGAGCCGGATCCAGCTGGTGGCCGATGCGGTCAACGCCGTGGCCCACCTGGAGGCGATACAGAGCGACGAACTGGTGCTCACCGCCCTGTATGAGCGCGACCCTCAGGTGCGCATGCTGCTCTGGCAACCCAGGGGCCAGGATCTGCAACTGCTGGTATTTCGTCAGGGTGGACTCTGCTTCTCCCGCCAGCTGCGCGGTTTCTCCGCCCTGACCGCGGAGCAGGAGCCAGACAGCATGCAGCTCGACAGCCTGATGCTGGAGATACAGCGTTCCCTCGATTACCTGGCAGGTCAGCTCAAGCTGCCCGAGATCAGTGCCCTGCAGCTCGCCATTGCCTCTCCCTTCATTGGCACCCTGGTGCGCCACATGGAGCAGACTTTCGGCTTCCCCGTCTCGGCGATGGCCAATAAAGCGGTGCTGGCAGGGGTCGAGTACCTCTCCGCCTATGGCGCCGCCCTGGGAGGCCGCGCATGAACCCGTTCAGGATGAACAGTTGCCAGATAAGCCGCTGGGCCTCTGCTGCGGTTCCGGGAGGCCGGTCATGAGCCAGACCACGATGAAAAATGACCTGATAAGCCGTGGGGCCTCTGCTGCGGTTCCGGGAGGCCGGTCATGAGCCAGACCACGATGAAAAATGACCAGATAAGCCGTGGGGCCTCTGCTGCGGTTCCGGGAGGTCTGTCATGAGCCAGGGCGCGCAAATGAAGCATCAGATCAACCTCTACAGCGCCGAATTTCGCCCCCGTCGCCAGTGGGCCAGTTTGCCGCAGATGCTGCTGGCTTGGGGCCTGCTGGCCCTGCTGATGAGCGGCCTCGGCGCCCTCCATGGCTGGCAGCAGCAAGGGGTGAGCCGTGAGCTGGCCCAGGTGCGCCTGGCCCTCGATGTGCAGCGCAATGAGGCCAAGCGGCTCGACACGGCCCTGGCTCGTCATCAGGCCGATGAGGCATTGCAGCGCACCCTGGCCGACAAGCGTGACGAGTTGAGTGCCAAGCAGGGGCTGATGCGCCAGCTCGGCAGCCTCTCTTTGCAGAAATCCCAGGGCTATGCCGGTATCCTGTCGGATCTGGCCCGCCTCTCCAGCGACAAGCTGGCACTGGAGCGCATCGAGATCAACGAGGGCCACATCAATCTGGCCGGGGTGGCGCGCGCCAGCCAGGACGTACCGGCCTGGGTCAATCGCTTCAAGCAGATGCCGACCCTGGCGGGCAAAGAGTTTGGTGAGCTGACCCTGAGCCGTGACAAGGCGGGGCGGCTGCAGTTCCAGTTGAGCGGTATCGCCCGGGAGAAGCCCTGATGATCGCACAGTGGAAAATGGATGCGGGTGTCATGCCGCTCAAAGTGACCTGGCAACGCGGGGGGAACCCATGAAGGCCCATTGGCAACAATATGGCGAGCGGGTGGCGGCGCTGAGTCAGCGTGAGCGGGTACTGATCCTGCTGACCGGTCTGATCCTGGTGTTCGCCCTCTTCTATTACGGCTGGCTGGAAGGGGCCGCTGCCCGGCTGGATCAGGACAGGCAGGCGCTGGTCACGGCCCAGCGGGATCTCGAGATCATGGGACTGGAGAACCAGGGCAAGCAGGCCAAGCTCAACCGGGATCCCAATCTCGGGGTGCGCAGTCAGCTGGCGAGCGTCACGCAAGAGTTGGTGCGCATCGACGCTGACCTCAAGGCTCAGACGGTGGATCTGATCCCGGCCGACGAGATGGCCGCGGTGCTGGAGAGCCTGCTGGCCAGCTCCTCTCGTCTGCACATGCTGGCCCTGACCACCATAGCGCCGACCCCTCTGGTGGCGGGGGATCAGGCCGACAATCTGTTCAAGCACGGTATCCGCCTCAAGCTGGAAGGGGGGTATTTCGACGTTTATCAATATCTGAACGCACTGGAAGCCTTGCCCCGCCACTTCTACTGGCGGCTGTTCGATTATCGGGTGCAGGATCATCCCAGTGCCGTGGTGGAGATGGAGATCTACACCCTGAGCACCAGCAAGGAGTTCATTCGTGGCTAAGTGGCTGATGTTTTTATTGTTGTTGGCACCACTTGCCCAGGCTGAGGTGTTGCGGGATCCGACCCAGCCGCTGGACGGGCTGGCGGGCAATGCCAGCCCTGTTCAGGGCACCGGTCTGCCCAGACTGCAGAGCATCATGCTGGGCAATGGCCCGGCGCGTGCCGTGCTGGATGGGCAGAGTTACCGCATCGGTGACAGGGTCAACGGCTATCGACTGGTCGGCATAGACGCCGATGCGGTGCACCTCGACAAGGGCGGCAAGCGACTGCGGCTGGCCCTGTTCGCCGCCGGGGTATTGCAGTGAGCCGGGCCAGGGCCGCGAGGGACAGGGCAATGACGTCCTGTGTCGCCGCTCGCCTGGCCGTCATCCTCTCGGCGCCGTGCGCCAATCCGAATCGCATTTTATGTCAGGGCATCCTCATTTCATGAAAAGACATCGACTCTGCCTGCTCTCCCTCGCCGTATTGGTCGCAGGCTGTACCAGCTATCGTCACCCAGAGCCCACCGCCGCCAAGGATGCGTTGCGAGACGCGCAGCTCGAACAGCAGCGCAATGCCCAGGCTCAGGCGCTGGCAGTGCCGAGCGCGGTGCAAAGCGAGCTGCTGGCGCTCAGTCGTCCGGCCATGCCGACCGCCATGCCCGAGAAGCGGCTGCGGATCGCCGCCCGGGATGTGGAGGCGGTCGACTTCTTCGGCTCCCTGTTCAAGGGCTCCCGTTACAGCGTGGCGGTACACCCCGGTGTCGCCGGGATCATCTCCCTGGAGCTCAAGGATGTGACCCTGCCCGAGGTGTTGGCGGTGACGGCGGACATGTATGGCTATGACGTGCAGCGCAAGGGGTATGTCTATCACATCTATCCGGCCGGACTGCGCACCGAAACCATTCCGGTCAACTACCTGATGATGGCGCGCCGGGGCATGTCCCGCACCGCCATCAATACCGGGGGGGTGACCGCCAATGACCCCAATAGCGGCAGTAATAATAATTTCAACAACGATAGCCAGAGCAGCATCAGCAACAATGGTATTAACAGCAGCTCCTCTACTAGCAATAGTCAGAATGGCACCCAGATAGAGACGGACACCAACACCGACTACTGGACAGATCTCAAGGAGTCCCTGCAGACCCTGATCGGCAAGGGAGAGGGGCGCGCCGTGATCACCAGCCCCCAGGCGGGACTGGTCACCCTGCGCGCCTATCCCAATGAGCTCAAGGCGGTGCGGGAATTCCTCAACCAGTCCGAGTCGCACCTCAAGCGTCAGGTGGTGCTGGAGGCGCGGATCCTGGAGGTAGCCTTGAACGAAGGCTATGAGCAGGGGGTGGACTGGAATGGTCTGTCCGCCACCTGGGACGGCAACAAGGGGATCACCGGCATTGGCAGTCTGGTTGGCAATACGGTCGCCGCCAGCACCAACCCCATCTTCAAGGCGTTGGGGGGCGGCGCCGGTTTCACCATCTCGGATGGCAACTTCGATGTGGCGGTCAGCCTGCTCAAGACCCAGGGGGATGTGAATACCCTCTCCAGCCCCAGGGTGACGGCCACCAATAACCAGAAGGCGGTGATCAAGGTCGGGACCGACGAATACTTCGTCACCGATGCCTCCACCACTGTCACCAGCAGCAACAATCAGGATCAGGTCTATCCCAACGTGGAGCTGACCCCCTTCTTCTCCGGCATTGCCCTGGACGTGACCCCGCAGATCGACGAACAGAATCGGGTGCTGTTGCATGTTCACCCCTCGGTGATCGACACCCAGGAGCAGCAGAAGACCATCAGTGTCGGCACCGCCAATCCGCTGGTGCTGCCCCTGGCCAAGAGCTCGATCCGTGAGTCCGATACCGTGGTGCAGGCCAACGACGGTGACATCATCGTCATCGGCGGTCTGATGGAGACCAAGAAGCAGGAGATAGTGAGCAAGGTGCCCCTGCTCGGCGACATCCCCTGGGTGGGGGAAGCCTTCACCAACCGCAGCGAGAGTACCCGCAAGGTGGAGCTGGTCATCCTGCTCAAGCCGACAGTGGTGGACAAGGATACCTGGCAAAAAGAGCTGCAACGCTCCTCCGAGCTGCTGGATAAATGGTACCCGTCCCGGGATCAGTGAGCCGCGATGCGCGCTCGCGTCCCGCGCCCCTCGCCATCCGGCAAGGCAGTGCCATGTACCTGAACCACTTCGGTCTGCAGGAGCCTCCTTTCGCCCTGACCCCGAACACCGGCTTCTACTATGGCCTGCCTCCCCACGAGGAGGCGCTGCAGGTGCTGCACTGGGCCCTGGCCGAGGGGGAGGGCTTCATCAAGGTGACCGGCGAGGTGGGCACCGGCAAGACGCTGCTCTGCCGCAAGTTGCTGGTGGAGCTTGGCTCCGAACAGAAACCGGTGCGCCTCGCCTGGCTGCCCAACCCGCACCTGAATCCGGCCGAGCTGCGCATCGCCCTGGCCCTGGAGCTGGGACTCGCGCTGCGGGACGGCAGCGAGCTGGACATCACGGACAGGCTCCATCGTCATCTGATCAGCCTGCATCAGCAGGGATGTCGGGTGGTGGTGCTGATTGACGAGGCCCAGGCATTACCCGATGAAACCCTGGAGGCGATCCGCCTGTTTGGCAACCTGGAGACGGAGTCGAGCAAGCTGCTGCAAGTGGTGCTGTTCGGCCAGCCCGAGCTGGATGCGCGCCTCGCCATGCCCCATCTGCGTCAACTGCGCCAGCGCATCGGTTTCTCCTATGGCCTGCGCCCCTTGCGTCTGGACGAGGCGCGCGCCTACCTGGAGCACAGATTGCACATCTCCGGTTATCGCGGTGCCCCCCTCTTCTCCAAGGCGGCCCAGCGCCTGCTGTGGCACGCCTCGCGGGGCATTCCCCGCCTCATCAATGTGTTGGCCCAAAAGAGCCTGATGGTCAGCTATGGCAAGGGCACCTCTCGTATTCTGCCTGCCCAGGTGCGGCTCGCCATCCAGGATACCGAAGATGCATCTCGCCCCTGGCGAGGTGGCTGGTGGTGCCTGCTGCTCATGCTGGGCGTCGCCCTGACCTATGGAGTCTGGCCATGAACCGAATCGACAGCGTACCCGGCCTCGGCGGCCGGGGGCAGGCTACAGACAGTGCTGAGCGGATGCGCCTTGGCCTGCATGGGGGAGTCGGGTCGTGAGCGTGATCAACAAGATGCTCACCGATCTCGAACGCCGTCAGGGCGGTAGCGAGGGTGCCGCCATCTATGTGGCACCGGCGCGGGGCCAGGGCTGGTGGATGCTGCTGCTCACCCTGATCTGCGGCCTGGCCCTTGGCATATTGGGTTGGCGCAGTTGGGCCTATTGGCAGCAGAGTCATCAACAGATGCCACCGCTCACTCAGGCCGCCGCCCCGGTGACGGTTGCCGAGGATGAGCCCGTGGATCTGGTGGTGGCGCTGCCGACTCCCAGCGCCCAGGCGGTGGCCAACGCCTTGCCCGAGCAGCAGAGCCCTTCCGGTTTCGCCCGCAGCGAGCCGACGCCATCGCCAGACGATATCGCCCCGGTTCAACAGCGCGAGACACTGGCGGCGGATCTTGGCGATCCGGTTCCGGCGCAACAGCTTGAGACACTGGGGCCGGACTATGCCGAGGCCGAGCCGGAACCGGAGCCGAGCGATGCACAGTTGCAGCCGGATCTCTATGCCGAACTGGATGCGGCCCGGGAGGCAGACGCCCAGCCGGTCGCTCCCGCGCCGCGTCGTCCCGCCTCCCTCAAGATAGAGACGGTGGAGCTGAGCCAGGCTGAGCTGGCTGCCCTGAGCGAGCGCAAAGCCACCGCGGCCCTGGCCAAGGGACAGCTGCGCGAGGCCGAGGCGCAGTTCATCGCCTTGTTGCGCCAAACCCCGGATAACGAAGAGGCTCGTCAGCAGCTGGCGGGCCTGCTCTATGGTCAGGGGCGCCTCGCCGAGGCCAGTGCCCTGCTCGAGGACGGCATTCGCCGCCAACCGGCCCAGGCCGACTTCAGGCTGCTGCTGGCCCGTCTGGCGTTGGCCGAAGGGGACAAACAGCGGGCCCTCGGCTGGCTCGGCGGCGCCAAACCGCCCCTGGCCAGCAATCTCGATTACTACGCAACCTGGGCCGGTTTACGTCAGGAGCTGGGCCAGAACGCCGAGGCGGCGGATCTCTATGTCCAGCTGCTGCGGGTCCAGCCGGATCAGGGGCGCTGGTGGCTGGGGCTGGGAATAGCCGAAGATGGTCAGGGCCACAGCCAGCGCGCCAAAGATGCCTATCGCAATGCCCTGCTGCACGGGGAGCTGGGCGAAGCCTCCCAGGTCTGGCTGAGCCAGCGCATGGCTCAACTCGGCCCCTGAATGAAGTGCGTAGGCTGCACTCGGTATCTCTGGGCGAAGCCTCCCAGGTCTGGCTGAGTCAGCGCATGGCGCAGCTGGGGCCCTGAGCGCTCCCTGGGCCGCCTTGGCCCGACATACATGAACAGTAAGATGGCACTGCCCACGGGTGGGCGGTGCCCAGCAACCTAGCAGGGATGCCGCTCGCACAGCGCACCCACAGCACCGGAGTTTTCATGGCACAACCGAGACTGAAGATGCGCCTCGGCGATCTGCTGGTTCAAGAGCAGATTGTCTCTGACGATCAGCTGCAACTGGCCTTGCAACAGCAGCGTCAGACCGGCCGCAAGCTGGGTACCACCCTCATCGACCTTGGCTTTATCAGCGAGGTGCAGTTACTTCAGTTCCTGGCCCGTCAGCTGGGGGTGCCCTTCTTCGACCTCAATAATCTCACCATAGATGCCAGGGCGGTCACCCTCTTGCCCGAGGTGCAGGCGCGCCGTTACCGCGCCCTGGCGGTGCATCAGAGCGAGCATGAGGTGACGGTGGCCATGTCGGATCCCGCCGACCTGAGTGCCCTGGATGCCATTGCCAATCTGTTGCGCCCGCGGGAGATGAAACTCGCCGTGGCCCGGGAGGGGCAGCTGCTCGACTATTTTGACCGCCTCTATCGCCGTACCCGCGAGATAGAGAGCTTCGCCGAGCAGTTGCATGAGGAGTATCAGGACGCCGGCTTCGAGCTGGGATCCAGCAATCTGGAAGGGGGCAACGAGGGGGAGGCGACGGTGGCCAAGCTGCTGCGCTCCCTGTTCGAGGATGCGGTGCAGGTCGGCGCGTCGGATATCCACATCGAGCCCGATGAGAAGGTGTTGCGCATTCGCCAGCGTATCGATGGCGTGCTGCACGAGAACCTGCTCAACGAGGTGCGCATCGCCCAGGCGCTGGTGCTGCGCCTGAAGCTGGTGGCGGGGCTCGATATCTCCGAGAAGCGACTGCCCCAGGATGGCCGTTTCGCCATGAAGGTGCGGGGCCGGGACGTGGATGTGCGACTGTCGACCATGCCGGTGCAGCATGGGGAGTCCGTGGTGATGCGGCTGCTGGATCAGAGTGCCGGCATCCTCTCCCTCGAGGAGACCGGTATGCCGCCCGAGATACTGGCGCGCTTTCGCCGTCAGCTCAAGCGCCCCCACGGCATGATACTGGTGACGGGGCCGACCGGTAGCGGCAAGACCACCACCCTCTACGGGGCGCTGTCCGAGCTCAACCAGCCGAGTCAGAAGATCATCACGGTAGAAGACCCGGTAGAGTACCGATTACCCCGGGTCAACCAGGTGCAGGTCAATCCCAAGATAGGGCTGACGTTCTCCCAGGTGCTGCGATCCACCCTGCGTCAGGATCCCGACATCCTGCTGGTGGGGGAGATGCGCGACAACGAGACGGTGGAGATAGGGCTGCGCGGCGCCATCACGGGCCACCTGGTACTGACCACGCTGCACACCAACGATGCCATCAGCAGTGCCCTGCGCCTCATCGACATGGGGGCCCCCAGCTATCTGGTGGCCAGCGCCCTGCGCGCCGTGGTAGCCCAGCGTTTGGTGCGTCGGCTGTGCGAGCACTGCAGCGAGCCCAAGGCGCCGGATGAGGGGCAAGGGAGCTGGCTTGCCACCCTGTCTGGGGAGACGCCAGGCCAGCACGATTATCACAAGGGCCGTGGTTGCCAGAGTTGCAACTTCACCGGCTATCGTGGCCGGGTCGGCGTCTACGAGCTGCTCGAACTGGATCAGACCATGATGGACGCCCTGCGCCGTGACGATACCGAGGGCTTTGCCCGGGCTGCCCGCCAGCATCCCCACTATCGCCCCCTGGCCCTGACCGCCCTCGACTATGCCCGCAGTGGCGTGACCTCGGTGGATGAGGTGCTGCGTCTGGCCGAGGATCTGGGTTAAACCATGGGACATTTTGCCTACAAAGGCCGTGACAAGCTTGGCAAGGCGGTCAGCGGTACCCTGGAGGCGGCCAGCGAACTGGCCGCGGCCGACAGCCTGATGCGGCGCGGCATCTTGCCGACCGAACTGCGTGAGCGCCGTGCCCGGGGCGGCGATATCAATCTCTCCCAGCTGTTCGAATCCAAGGTGCGACTGGAAGAGCTGGTGGTGTTCAGTCGCCAGATGTATGCCCTGACCCGGGCCGGCATTCCCATACTGCGTGCCATTGCGGGCCTGGAAGAGAGTGCCCACAGCAAGCCCCTCAAGCGAGCCCTGCATCAGCTCGGGGAAGATCTGGGCAATGGTCGCCCGCTGTCGAGCGCCATGCAGAGCCATCCCAAGGTGTTCAGCAGCCTGTTCATCGCCATCATCCACGTGGGGGAGAACACCGGTCAGCTGGAGGAAGCCTTTCAACAGCTTGCCAACTATTTCGATCTGGAGCTGGAGACCCGCAAGCGGATCAAGGCCGCCATGCGTTACCCCAGCTTCGTGATGATCGCCATCGGCATCGCCATGGTGATCCTCAACATCATGGTGATCCCGGTCTTTGCCAACATGTTCGCCAAGTTCGGGGTCGAGCTGCCCCTGGCGACCCGGATCCTGCTCGCCACCTCCCACTTCTTCGTGCACTACTGGTGGTTGCTGCTGGCGGGGTTGATTGCGAGCGTGCTGGGTTGGCGCCACTGGGTGCGCACCCCGGCAGGCCAGCTGAGCTGGCACAGATGGCAGCTTAAATTACCCATAGTCGGCAGCATCATTGAGCGCTCCCTGTTGGCCCGCTTCGCGCGCAGCTTCTCCATGATGCTCAAGGCCGGTGTGCCCCTGAACCAGGCGCTGGCGCTGGTGGCCGATGCGGTGGATAACGCCTTCATGCGCGATCGGATCCGGGATATGCGCGGTGGCATAGAGCGTGGCGAGAGCCTGCTGCGTACCGCAGGTGCCAGCGGTCTGTTTACCCCCCTGGTGATGCAGATGATCGCCGTGGGGGAGGAGACGGGTCAGGTCGACGAGTTGCTGCACGAGGCGGCCGAGTACTACGAACGGGAGGTGGACTACGACCTCAAGAGCCTCACCGCCCGCATCGAACCCATCCTCATCGGCCTGGTGGCCATCATGGTGCTGATCCTGGCGCTGGGTATCTTCACGCCGATGTGGGACATGATGAGTGCGGTCAGGGGCGGGGGATGATTTGGGCATCTTCACCTCATCAGATGGTGGGACATGATGAACGCGGTCAGGGGTGGGGGATGATTTGGGTATCTTCACCTCATAGGATGGTGGGACATGATGAGTGCGGTCAGGGGCGGGGGTTGATGTGTAGCCATTGGAGCAGGTCATGAGCCGCCAGGGGGAACAAGATGCCCGCTGGCTGTCGGGCTACCGATTGGTGGCCGCCATCCTGGTGCTGCTGGCGATCATCGCCACTCTGGTCGGCGGTTATCAACGTCATCGCGAACAGGCGCTGGCGACCAGTCTGACCCTGCTGGGAGAGCAGTTTGCCGAGCGGGTGCAGCGCCTTCATGGTCGCTGGCTCGATGAGCGCAGGCCTGCACGGCTTCACGCCGAGGGGCAAATCTGGCAGTTCGATGAGCGCGGCTGGCCGCTGGGAATGGCGCCATTGATGAGCCCTTCCGCCGATTGCCAACAACTGTGGCAAGGCGCCATGGGGTCGTTGCAGCCGGGCAATCTGGCGTTGCAATTTAGGGGGACGACGGGGGGTTGTCTCATGGGCATCGAGTCACACTGGCTGCATTATCGCTTCGCCGATGGCCGCGTGCTGCCTTGGCGGATGCCGCAGGATGGGACTGAGCGAGGCTAATTATTCACCTCGTTCCCATGATTTTTTTATATCTACATGAAATAATACCGCGTCCGATGGAGGATCCATGGCATATAGCAAGCGCAGAGAGTTCACAACAGGCAGGAGCCTGCCCCGCGGGGCTGCGGGCTTCTCGCTGATCGAGCTGGTGATCGTCATCGTCATCCTGGGAATACTGGCGGCCACCGCCTTGCCGCGTTTTCTCGATGTGACCGACGAGGCGAAGAAGGCGAGCGTGGAAGGGGTCTCGGGTGGCTATGCTACCGCCGTCTCTCTGGTGCGGGCCCAGTGGGAGGCCGAAGGACGGGCCAAGCAGGATGCACAAAATACCGTGCTCTATGATGGCACCCGCTTCTATCTGACCACCCCCACCGACAGCCAGATCGACAATGGTGAGCTCTCTCCCGGCTATCCCATGGATACGGCGGGCGGGGCGACTGACATCGATCCGGCCAACTTGACAGCCCAGCGCTGTCTGCGAATTTGGGATGGATTACTGCAAAATCCCCCCAAGGCTACTGCCAGCTTCTCCGAGGTGCGCAGTAGTGGTAATGACCTGAAATACTATGCCACCGTATCCAGTAATGGCCTCGACTCCGTCTGTCGCTACTACCTGGTCAATAGTCTGAGTAAGGGTAGTGATGGGCAGTATCAGGACCCGCAAGGGAGCACTGAGGCGTTCATGAGTTTCAGTTACCGACCGGCCTCCGGCCAGGTAACCACCAATATCAACTGATTTCATTATCGACAGAGGACAAGAGATGAAAAAGCAAGCAGGCTTTACCCTGATAGAACTGGTGATCGTGATCATCATCCTGGGCATTCTGGCGGTCACCGCCGCACCCAAGTTCCTGAATTTGCAGGATGATGCGCGTCTGGCTGCCGCGAATGGGGTTAAAGCCTCACTGCAAAGCGCATCTCAGCTGGTCTATAGCAAAGCTGCTATTCAAGGTATCGAGAGTACTTCAGGGGCTGTATCTATCGCGGGAGAAACCATTGATACCTCATTTGGTTATCCGGTCACTGAAGATGCCTCTAAAACTGTTGCATTGGACGGTTGGAGCGAGGTTTCTGGTTCTGAGGGTACTTTCAAACCGAGCAATGAGCCAAACAGCAAGTGTGCTGTTACTTATGAGAATGCGATCACTACAGCTGGTGGTTTACCTGCAATAGCAGTATCCACTGACTGCGGTCAGTAATTGAATATTAAGGGGCGGGGCCTAGTGCCTCGCTTCTTTCCTTTCAAGACGATGGCCATGTATTCAAGCAAGGGTTTTACGCTGATAGAACTCGTTATTGTCATCATATTGATAGGGATTCTGGCCGCCTTTGCCATGCCTAAATGGCTGGGCAAAGGCGGCTTTGAAATCCATACCCTGCGCGACGAACTGGTCACCCGGCTGCGGCTGGTACAGACCCTGAACATGAACGAAGGTGAGGAGCGTTGCAGCCAGCTGGTGCTGGAGGCGAACCGCTTCGCTCACCTCACCCAGGCGGGCACCTGCAGTGCCCACCCCATAGCCGACTGGAGTGCGAAGGAACTGACTCGGGGCCGCCCGGTGCAGGCCTCCGGCACTATTGTCCTCTCCCCCCAGACATCACTCAGTTTCGATAAACGCAGTGGCCGCCCCCTGGGAGCCTGCAGCGCCGGTTGCGATCTGACGGTGACTGAGGGCAGGGAGTCTGTCCGGCTGCGCATCGAGACCGAGGGCTATATTCATGCCCTCCCTTAACCCTTCCCGTGGTTTTACCCTGATAGAGCTGGTCGTCGGCATAGTGCTGCTCTCTGTCGCGTTGACCGGCATTCTGGGCTTGCTGGTCAATCAGGCACCCCAAGCCGTCGACCCGGTGCAGCAGGTGCGTGCCGCCCAGCTGGCCCAGCGGGTCTTGAATGAAGTGCTGCAAAAATCCTTCGATGAGCATTCGGATCATAACGGCGGCCGTTTTCGCTGCGGCGAGACGGCCGGTACCCCGCCCGTGACCTATGCCGCCTGCACCCCAGCTGCCAGTTATGGCAAGGATGCGGGAGAGAGCGCCCCTTATACCTTCAACGATGTGGATGACTTCGATACGGCGGGTCAGTGGGTGGCCGCTAACCTGTTTACCCAGCAGGCTGCCGGTATCAGCGATGAGGAGTATCGCAACTATCAACTGAGGATCCGGGTCACGGCGGATGACCTGCTCGCCAGTGCAGGCAAGGGCGCCGCGTCCATTGGCAAGCGCATCGAGTTGACGGTGCGGCTGCCGGACCGCAGCGAAGTCGAGTTTGCACTCTACCGGGGTAATTACTGATGGAGAAGCCGCATTCCCGTTATGCCGCGTCCGATGATGCATCTGTTACCACAACCCGTGACCGGGTCCGATTAGGCTTCGCTAATCGAAGCTGCGCCCAACCTGGGCGGGGACGGGGCTTCACCCTGGTCGAGCTGGTGATGGTGATATTGCTGCTCGGCATCATGGCGACCTTCTCCAGCCAGTTTATTGGCATAGGCACCGAGATCTATGGGGACGCCAGCCGCCGTGAGCAGCTGATGAGCGATGCCCGCTTCGCCCTGGAGCGGCTCAATCGCGAAGTGCGCGATGCGGTGCCAGGTTCGGTGCGGGTGGAAGATGAAGCTGAGGCCCTGATGGAACAGGGTACTTGCCTGAGTTTCTGGCCCATTGCCACCGCCAGCCGTTATCTGAGTCTCAGCGGGAGTGGCGGGGTGAGCATAGTGACACCGACCCTGCTGCCTGTGGTGGGGGACAAGGCTATCGTTTATCCCTTGGCCAGTGCTAAACAGCTGGACGAGGGCTGTCTCCATGGCAATTGTGTCGCCAGCGTGACCTCGGTGGGGACATCCGCCTCGGGGGCCCTGTCGTTGACCGTCGATGATGGCTTTGCCAAGGACTCCCCGGGCAAGCGCATCTATTTTGCCAGGCAACAGGTGCGCTACTGCGTGGCAGGCACCACCCTGACCCGGGTCAGCGGCGCGATAGGCACCCATATCAGCACGAACACTCCCGCCCTGATGGCCGAGCATATCCGCCCGGCGGCCTATTACTTCTATCGGGAGCCCGCCGCCTTCAATCAGAGCGAGGTGGGGCTGCGACTGGGGTTCGAGCGCAGCGGCGAGCAGGTCATCTTCAACCACAAGCTGGAGCTGCTCAATGTTCCCTAAGCCGCCGCCCCTTGCCATGGCGGCCCAGCGCGGCAGCGCCATCATGATAGCCCTGTTTGTCATCGTCATCATGGGGCTGCTTGCCGCGGCCATGGGCCGTTTCTTGCTCGACAGCAGCGAGAAAAACACCCTTGAGGTGCGCAGTGTCAGGGCCTTGATGGCAGCTCAGAGCGGCCTGGAGATAGGCCTCTACCGCCTCTACCCCAATGATCACTGGGACGCGCAACAGTGCGCCGCCCTGACAGCTATCCCCTTTGCAGTCCCGGGGCTGGTGGATTGCAAGGTGGTACTGACCTGCAAGCCGGTGGAGGTCAGTGCGGCAGGGGGCACCCAGACCGGTTACAGCTTCCAGAGCACGGGTGCCTGCGGCCATAGCGATGTGAACAGTCCCAATCCGGATTTTGCCGTCAGCCGCACCCTGGTGGCGCAAGCCTTTGATGGAGTGATGCCGTGATGACGCCCGTGAGGAGTGAGCTCCCATGATGCCCCGCTTGAGTTCCGCCCTCTGGCTGGCTCTGGTCTGGTGCTCCGCCTCTGTGCAGGCCGCCAGCCAGTGTACAGCGGCCTTCGCCTATCCGGTTCAGAGCCACGCCTCTCCCGGTCGACTCACCATGAGTGGCGAGAGTCGGATCACCAGCGCCACCGTGGATACCAATTATCCCTTCCTGGGCAAAACCATCCAGCCGAACGCCAACTGCAACAATGGCGGCTATTGGAACGGGGGAACCTGGGTCTCCAACTGCAACGTCAGCGGTGCCTTGGCCAGTCCTCTCAAGGATGTGGCCTTTATCAGTGATCCCGATGATTTCCCGGCTGACCCTGGTGGCTTCCCCACCTTCAGCAGCCAGCGTGACCTGGCGTGTACCAACGCCATCTCCCCCGCCGCCAGGCAATACAGGGATGCCAACTGGAGCAATCAGAACTGCGAGGCTACCCTGCGTGCTGGACAAACGTACTATTTCGAGACGCTCTCCCTGTCTGGTGGCGCCGTGCTCAACCTCAATGGCTCGACCGTCTATGCCAAGACGGTGCAAGTCACGGGGTACTCGGATGGCATCAAGGGCAGTGGTAACCTGCACGTCAATGCGCTGACGGTCTCCGGCAACGGCAAGCTGTCCGGGGCGAACGTCACCGTCTACGACAACCTGGTGCTCTCGACCAGCTCGATTGGCAATGTCACAGCCAGTTTCCAACCTCATTATGTCGACAGAGTCACCCTGAGTGAGCAGAGTCAGATGACCATGGCGGCGGGGGACTGGGCCATCAAGGAGCTGACGGTGGAGGACAACAGCGCCATGACGCTGCAGGGGCAAAGTACCCTCGGCGTCTATGGGCTCAAGATGAAAGGCCAGGGCAGGATCAGCGCGGCGGGTAGTCGCGGCGATCTGACCCTCCAACTGCATCAGACTCTGGACGTGAGCGACAACGGTGTCATCAATGGTTACTTGCAGGCCCCTTATGTCAGGACCTTCAAACATCAGAGTTCCTCCGACATCCAGCTCTACTTTCGTGGCGGCAGCCACTGGATCGAGAAGCTGGAGCTTGGCCGCAACGACAAGCTGATCTTCGATACCGGTGTCGCTGCCCAGCTTTACCTCAAGAGTGACCTGACCCTGAGTGACCAGATGGAGGTCAATGCCGGGGGCAAGGCCAACGACCTGATGCTCTACCACTTTGGCAAAGTCACCATGAGCGACAATGGGAAACTCAACGCCATCCTCTATGTGAATGCGGGCGATCTGGCCATGAGCGGACAGGCCCAGTTGACGGGGGCTGTGTCGGCGGTCAATGTCACCATGACGAACAACAGCAAGGTCATCCATGAACCTTTCGTCGGCGACTGGCCCGGTATCTGTGAAGAGGATTTGACCTGTTTCAGCGATGACTTCTCCGCCAGCTCCCTCAGCAACAACTGGGTGGTGGCGCGCAGCAGTGGCAACTTTACCCCCTCCATCGTCAATGGTCGGCTCGGCATGACCCAGGCCAGCACCAGGCAATCCACCTCCGCCACTTATCAGCGGCTGTTCCCGGCGGCCAACAACCTGGTGACCATAGAGTTCGATCAGTATGCCTATGGCGGCAATGGGGCGGACGGCATGGCCGTGGTGCTGTCCGATGCCAAGGTGACCCCGCAACCCGGCGCCTTCGGTGGGCCCCTCGGTTATGGCTTCAAGCCTGGCGTGAACGGTTTCGCCGGCGGCTGGCTCGGGGTGGGGATAGATGAATATGGCAACTTCTCGGGTGAGGGCGGAACGCTCAACAAGGGGCAGCGCAGGCAGTCCGTGGTGGTGCGAGGTTCGGGGTCAGGTACCAGCGGCTACAACTATCTGAAAGGCACCTGCAACGATGGCAGCAGCAACGCCAGCGGCAACTGCCTCGCGCCGACCGTGGACAGCGGCTCGGATGGCAATCGATCCCATCGTTACCGACTCACCATAGATTCACGTACCAGCGGTCAGTCCATGGTCAAGGTGGAGCGCGACACGGGGAGCGGTTACAGCACACTGATCGACAGCTTCAATGCGGCTGCCCAGAGTGGTCAGGCGGCCATCCCGGAGGATCTGATGTTGTCACTGACAGGTTCGACAGGGGATCTGACCAATGCTCACCAGATAGATAACGTCCGGATCTGTGCCATCAACTCCAACCCGGTGGGCACCCAGATCGATCACTTCGAGTTCGATCACGGCGGCAATGCCCTGACCTGCAACCCGGAGACCCTGACCATACGGGCCTGCGCCAATGCTAGCTGTAGCCAGTTGTTCACGGATCCGGTGAGCGCCACCCTGACGCCTCTCAAGAGTGGCAGCAACGGCTGGGTGGCCAGCAACCAGGTGAGCTACAACGGCAACAGCGCCATGGTGAGCTTCAGCGGTGGCAGCACCTCAATGCAACTGCGCAACAACCTGGCGAGCGCCATGACGGTGGGGGTGAGCGGTTCGACGCCATCCACCAAACCCCTCAGCACCACCCTCTGCCGGGCAGGGGCAGGGGCGCTCAGTACCGCCGCTTGCACCCTCAATTTTGCCGACAGTGGTTTTGTGTTCGATGTGCAGGACACCCTGGCCAACAAGCCGCAGGATGTGGTGATGAAGGCGGTCAAGAGGGACAATGCGAGCCAGCAGTGTGTGCCCGGTTTTGCCAATGTGAGCAAGCCGGTCAGCTTCTGGAGTGACTATGTGAACCCGGCGAGCAATGCCTTCGGCAGCAGGGTGACGGTCAATGGCAGCGCCATCGCCACTAGCCAGGCGGCCGGACAGGCTAGCCCGCAGACGCTGACCTTCAATGCCCAAGGGGAGACGACTCTGACGGTCAACTATCCGGATGCGGGCAAGATGCAGCTCAACGCCCGCCACGATGGCAGTGGCGATACTGCGGGACTGGTGATGACAGGGTCAGATCTCTTTGTCAGCCGTCCGGTGGGGCTCTGCATCAAGGCTCCACAAGGGGAATGCGTCCCCAGTGCCAATGCGACCAATGCTGATTACGCCAGTTGCCCGGTGTTCAAGAAGACCGGTGAGGCGTTCCAGCTGGATATCAAAGGGGTGGCCTGGCAAGCGGACGATGACAAAGACTTGTGCCGCGACAATCTGGCGACCCCCAACTTCGTGCTGGCCAATATTGCCCTCGGCAGCACGTTGGTGGCGCCCAAACCCGGGGTGGAGGCGGCGATAGGTACGCCCCGCTATGACCATTCCAATCTGAAGGGCAGCAATAACCTCAACGTCATCAGTCAGTCGGTCAGCGAGGTAGGGGTATTCAGCATGGTGGCGACGCCACCGGCAGCAGGTTATTTCAACTACACCATACCCGCCGCCAGCAGCGTGCCGGTGGGGCGCTTTATTCCGGTGGATTTCAATCTGGTCAGCGGCGACATCCTACCTGCCTGCGGTGATTTCTCCTATATGGGGCAACCCTTCAATACCGAGTTGCACATTCAGGCCCGCAATCAGGCGGGCGCCGTGACGCAAAACTATTGGGGGGACTTCGCCAAGGGGAATGCCTATCTGACCACGGCCAACAACAGCGATGGGGTCTCGCTCTCTGCCCGGCTGCGTAGCCTGGGGGATCTGCCCTGGGAGGCGGGGAAGGCCGACTTCATCGGGCCGACCGAGTTTGTGAGGCTGTCCGATACCCAGCCCGATGGCCCCTATCGCGCGCTGCTGTTTGGTCTCTACATGCAGGACGGCGATGGCGAAAGGACCCTGATCGCGGCGCCGGATTTCAATGCCCAGCAGGTAGGGCCCTGCAGCGGGTCGGGCTGCAATGCCCGGCTGATAGATAACCGGCCCATGGAGGCCTATTTCGGCCGGATACAGGCCGGTACGGTGCAGGGGGTCGCTTCGGCGCCGCTGACGGTGCCGCTGGAGCTGCAATATCATGAAGCGGGCAACTGGCACAGGCAGTGGGCTGACCAATGCACTCGGCTCTCTCTGCTGGATGAAGGGGTCGTGTTTACCGATAGCAGTCAGCACTTCGATGCAGGGAGCGGGGATCTTGACCTGGGGTCTAACGTCAAGATCCGGCTCGGACTGGGCGAAACGGCGCCGGGAGCCATGACGGCGATGGCCCACGAGGGTGAGATAGGTTTCCAGTTTGCCGCCCCGGAGAGAGCGGTGCGCATTCCTTTCCGTATCGATCTGAGCCAGCAGCCCGAGTCAGAACTGCAGCCAGGACGGCGGCCGCTCTGGCTTTCCGACCCTGACAGTCTGGATGGCATGGCGATTTTCGGGATTGGTCGCGGTAATGACAGAATTATTTATCGCCGGGAAGTGATGCCCTGAAATGGATATGCGGGCGAGGATCGGGGCAGTTTGGCATGAGTGCGCGGCTTATCTCCTTGTTTCTTAGTGTTTGTCGGCTTGGGCCAGTGAGTGATGACTCGCATTTTTGTCGCGCTTGATTGATTGGTGACAGTTTGAGCGCTTGCCGATTGGGGTGGGCATTGGTAAAGTTAGCCGGTTTTCCGCACCTCCAAATTCTTAGGATTTCCCGTAGCCATGTTCAAAAAGCTCAGAGGCGTCTTTTCCAACGATCTGTCGATCGACTTGGGAACTGCCAACACCCTGATCTACGTAAAAGATCAAGGGATCGTCCTTAACGAACCCTCAGTTGTCGCCATTCGCCAAGAGCGCGGGAACGCCAAATCGGTCGCTGCCGTCGGTCATGCCGCCAAGCAGATGCTGGGCCGTACCCCAGGCAACATCTCCGCCATCCGTCCGATGAAAGACGGCGTCATCGCCGACTTCTACGTGACCGAGAAGATGTTGCAGCACTTCATCAAACAAGTGCATGACAACAACTATTTCCGCCCCAGCCCCCGTGTGCTGGTGTGCGTACCCTGCGGCTCCACTCAGGTAGAGCGTCGTGCCATCAAGGAATCCGCACTGGGCGCCGGCGCCCGTGAGGTTTACCTGATCGATGAACCCATGGCTGCCGCCATCGGTGCCGGCTTGCCGGTCTCCGAAGCGACCGGCTCCATGGTGGTCGATATCGGTGGTGGTACCACGGAAGTGGCCATCATCTCCCTGAACGGCGTGGTCTACTCCCAGTCCGTGCGGATCGGCGGCGACAAGTTCGACGAAGCCATCATCAGCTACGTGCGCCGCAACTACGGCAGCCTGATCGGTGAAGCCACCGCCGAGCGCATCAAGCACGAGATAGGCTCCGCCTACCCGGGCGAAGAGGTGCGCGAGATCGAAGTCCGCGGTCGCAATCTGGCCGAAGGGGTACCGCGCAGCTTCACCCTGAACTCCAACGAGATCCTGGAAGCGCTGCAAGAGCCGCTGTCCGGTATCGTCTCCGCGGTCATGGTGGCCCTGGAGCAGTCCCCGCCGGAACTGGCGTCCGACATCTCCGAGCGCGGCATGGTGCTGACCGGTGGTGGCGCGCTGCTCAAGGACATCGACCGTCTGCTGATGGAAGAGACTGGCATTCCGGTCGTCGTGGCTGAAGATCCCCTCACCTGTGTCGCCCGTGGCGGCGGCAAGGCGCTGGAGCTGATCGACATGCACGGTGGCGACCTGTTCCACTACGAATAAGACCCAAAGCCGGCCGAGCGCCGGCTCTTTTTTGACGACACATGAAACCCATTTTTGGTAGAGGCCCTTCGCTTCAGTTACGGTTGTTTCTCGCCGTCATCATCTCGGTTGCTGCCATCGTTGCGGATTCCCGCTTCGGTGTGTTCACGCACGTCCGCGTCTATCTGAGCTCCCTCGTCAGCCCGCTGCAATATATCGCCAATGCCCCCAGCTCCCTGCTCGACACCATGTCGACCCAGGTGCAGACCCGATCCAGTCTCATCGAACAGACCAAGCAGCAAGAACAGCAGTTGTTCACCCTGCGTTCCCGTCTGCTCAAGCTGGATCATCTGGAGCATGAGAATCAGCGGCTGCGGGAATTGCTTGGCTCTCCCGTGCATAACGAGTCCCGCAAGATGGTGGCCGAGCTGCTGTCGGTGGATTCCGACCCCTTCAGCCATCAGGTGCTGATCAACAAGGGGGCACTGGATGGCGTCTATAACGGCCAGCCGGTGATCAACGATCAGGGGGTGATAGGTCAGGTGCTGCACGTGGGCTCGACCACCAGTCGGGTGCTGCTCATCACCGATACCAGCCACGGTATTCCGGTACGGGTGCTGCGCAATGATCTGCGCGCCATCGCCTCCGGCAGCGGCGAGCTGGACAAGCTGGAGCTGCGCAACCTGCCGCGCAATACCGACGTCCAGGTCGGTGATCTGCTGGTCACCTCGGGTCTGGGTGGCCGCTTCCCGGAAGGTTATCCGGTGGCGACTGTGACCCGATCTGACTATGTGGAGGGCAAGCCCTTCGCCCAGATAGAGGCCAAGCCCCTGGTGGCGCTGGACAGATTGCGTTACCTCTTGCTGCTCTGGACTGACAAGAAGCCCGAAGTCCACGATGAAGAGGCCGCTGCGCCCGCGACCTCGGCCGCGGGGGCGACCCGCTGATGCTGGAACCCGCTAGCGGGCGACTCTGGATCTGGGTCTCGGTCATGTTGGCCCTGAGCCTCTCCATCATGCCGCTCCCTTTTCAGTTCGAGCCCTTCCGGCCGGACTGGCTCGCCATGGTACTCATTTACTGGGCGCTGGCCTTGCCCCACAGGGCCAATGTCGGCACCGCCTGGGTGGCCGGTCTGCTGCTGGATGTGCTGCTGGGCAGCACCCTGGGTGTGCGGGCCATGGCCATGGCCATCACCACCTATCTGGCTGCCTTCCAGTTCCAGAAGATCCGCAACTTCTCCCTCTGGCAGCAAGCCCTCATCATAGGTCTGCTCTCCCTGGTGGGTAAGGTCGCCATCTTCTGGTCCGAGCATCTGTTTGGTCGTGCCAGCCTCAATCTGGCCTATTTCTGGTCCACCCTCTCCACGATGTTAATATGGCCTTGGGTGTTTCTGGTGCTGCGCAAAGTGCGCCGCCGCTTTAATATCAAGTGATTATGAGCAAACATAACGAACTGCAACTCTATCTCGCCTCTGGCTCTCCCCGTCGCAGGGAACTGCTGACCCAACTCGCTTACCGCTTTGAGGTACTCAGGCTGGATGTGCCGGAACAGCGTCTCGAGGGTGAGAAGCCCCAGGATTACGTCTGCCGCCTCGCCCGTGACAAGGCGATGACCGGTGTGGCCGCGGCCCCGACCGCATTGCCGGTGCTGGGTGCCGACACCATAGTGGTGCTGGGGGATCGGGTGCTGGAGAAGCCCTCCGATCTGCTCGATGCCAAAGACATGCTGGAGGCACTCTCCGGTCGGGTGCATCAGGTGATGACGGCGGTAGCCCTGGCGACGAAAGAGCGTTGTGACGTGCGACTGGTGACCACCAATGTGGCCTTTCGCAAGCTGGATGAGAGCGAGATTGAGGCCTACTGGCGCACCGGTGAGCCCTGTGACAAGGCCGGGGCTTATGGTATCCAAGGGATAGCTGGCAAGTTTGTCAGCCGCATTGAGGGCAGTTACAGCGCCGTGGTCGGCCTGCCCTTGCTGGAGACGGATCTGTTGATCAAGGCACATCTGGAACAGGCGGGCTGAGTCTCTCTCCGCGTTTACCCTGTTACCTCCGCCCCTGTTCCGGATGGGCTGCCCAGAATTCAAAACTAGAACAGACAAGGTAACTTATGTCGGTAGAACTGCTGGTAAACGTCACTCCCTCAGAGACCCGGGTCGCCTTGGTCGAGAATGGCCTGCTGCAAGAAGTGCACGTAGAGCGCCAGGCCAAGCGTGGCATAGTGGGCAACATCTACAAGGGCAAGATCAGCCGGGTGCTGCCTGGCATGCAGGCGGCCTTCGTCGACATCGGCATGGACAAGGCCGCCTTCCTGCACGCCTCCGACATAGTGCCCCACACCGAGTGCGTGGCGGTCAAGGAGAAGGAGCAGTTCCAGGCGGGCAACATCGCCGAGCTGGTCCGTCAGGGGCAGGACATCATGGTGCAGGTGGTCAAAGATCCCCTGGGCACCAAGGGCGCCCGTCTCACCACCGACATCACCCTGCCGTCCCGTTATCTGGTGTTCATGCCGGGCAGCGCCCACGTCGGTGTCTCCCAGCGGATCGAATCCGAGGCCGAACGTGAGCGCCTCAAGCGCACCGTGGCCGGCTATGTGGACGATCTGGGCGGCTACATCATCCGCACCGCCGCCGAAGGGGTGGGGGAGCAGGAGCTGGAGCAGGATGCCGCCTTCCTGAAACGGCTGTGGCGCAAGATCCTGGAGCGCAAACACAAGTACCCCCCCTGCAAGATCCTCTATGAAGATCCCAGCCTCGCCTTTCGGGTGGTGCGTGACTTCGTCGGTGCCGAGCTCGACAAGATCCGGGTCGATTCCAGGCAGAGCTTCGAGGCGCTCAAACGCTTCACCGAGGAGTATGTGCCCGAGCTTGCCAGCAAGCTGGAGTCCTATGCGGGGGAGTCGCCCATCTTTGATCTCTACGACGTGGAGAACGAGATCCAGCGTGCCCTGGAGCGCAAGGTGGAGCTGAAATCCGGCGGCTACCTCATCATCGATCAGACCGAAGCCATGACCACGGTGGACATCAACACCGGCGCCTTCGTCGGCCACCGCAATCTGGAAGAGACCATCTTCAACACCAACGTCGAGGCCACCGCCGCCATCGCCCGTCATCTGCGGCTGCGCAACCTCGGCGGCATCATCATCATCGACTTCATCGATATGCAGTCCGAGGATCACAGGCGCCGGGTGCTGCACAGCCTGGAGCTGGCCCTGGCCAAGGACAGGGCCAAGACCAACGTCAACGGCTTCTCCCAGCTCGGCCTGGTGGAGATGACCCGCAAGCGCACCCGGGAGAGCCTGGAGCATGTGCTCTGCTCCGAGTGCCCCGAGTGCAAGGGGCGCGGCCGGGTCAAGACGGTGGAGTCGGTCTGCTTCGAGATCCTGCGGGAGATCATCCGCGTCAACCGTGCCTACGATGCGGATCAGTTCACCGTCTATTCGGCCCCTGCCGTGGCGGACTATCTGCGCGGGGAGGAGTCCCACAGCCTGGCCGAGCTGGAGGTGTTCATCGGCAAGCAGGTGCGACTCATCAGCGAGCCGCTCTGTGGTCAGGAACAGTTTGATGTGGTGATGATGTAGTGATCCACCGCTGGT
This sequence comes from Aeromonas sp. BIGb0405, assembly GCF_024807335.1. NCBI lineage: Bacteria > Pseudomonadati > Pseudomonadota > Gammaproteobacteria > Aeromonadales > Aeromonadaceae > Aeromonas > Aeromonas sp. BIGb0405. The sequence continues at coordinate 250,284 of NZ_JANUEP010000005.1, read as the reverse complement.
TGAGTCGGGGCTGGCTGGCCCTCGGAGTCTGCTTCGTGCTGCTGGCGCTGCTGGTCAGCCTGGTACGCCTTGGCGGCCCCCTGATCAACCAGCATCGCCAGGCCCTGCTCGATCATCTGCTCGCGGGCAGCCAGCTGGAGGCCAGCGTCGACGCCGTCGGCCTGGACTGGACCCAGAGTGGCCCCGCCTTGGCCCTGACCAACTTCACCATAGCCCCGGATTCGGGGCGTTTTGCCATTCGCCTCGGCAAAGTCTGGGCTCACCTCGATTTCTGGCAATCTCTGCAGCGGCTGAGGCCCGTGTTTGGCGAGTTGCAACTGAGCGATGGCGATATCCACCTTGATCTGAGCCAGCCTGCCGTGGAGCAGAAAGAGAAGCCCCATGACCAGCAGCGGGCCCTGCTGCGTTTCTTGCTGACCCAGCTCGACACCTTCGATGTGCACAACACCCGCGTCAGCATCACCACTGCCCTGGGCGCGGTGCGGGCGCTGGATGTGGCCAACTTGCGCTGGCGCAACAGCGGCAAGCGCCACCAGGGGGTGGGCAAGGCGTATCTGGTCAACGGGGTGGGGGATAGCACCCTGGATCTGATCCTGGATGTCACCAACCCGGCACGCAGCTTCGACAGGCTGGAGGGGCAGCTCTACCTTGGCGCCAAGCAGCTCGATCTGGGCCCGCTGCTGGCCCGCATCCATACCGGTGAGCCCAAGGTTGACGGCCAGCTCGACTTCCAGCTCTGGAGCAGCTTCGCCGGTGGCCAGATTGGCAACTCCCTGCTCGCGTTTGGTAACAACTACCTCATCTGGAAAGATCCCAAACAGGGCGAGACGCACCATCTGGGTCTGCAGGGCGGTAAAGTGCAGCTGCGTCGGGACGGGGATGACTGGCAACTGGCCAGCCACGAAATGACCTTCAAGCTCGACGGCAAACCCTGGCTGCGCAGCAGGTTGCAACTCGAGCGCATCGGCGACCGGATCCAGGGTTATGTGCCCGCCGTGGATCTCAAGCAGGCGGCCAGCCTGAGCCAGCTGGTCTCTGGCCTCTACCCCGCGTTGACCGAGACCCTCAAGCAGACCCAGCCCGAGGGGGAGATCAAGGAGCTGTTTTTGCAGGCCGCCGGAGATTGGCAGGGACTCTCGCTGCGGGGGGATCTCGCTCACCTCAAGCTCAAGGCGTGGCAGGATGTGCCCGGCGTGCAGGATCTGAACGGCGAGTTCTGGCTCACTCCGACCGGCGGCAGCGCCCGACTGCGGATGAGCAAGGACAAGCTGGACCCGGCCCGTCACTTCAAGCGCGTCATCCCAATCGATGATTTCTCGGCTCGCCTCGACTGGTGGCGCGATCCAGAGGGTTGGGTGCTCTACGGTCAGGATATTCTCCTCGATAACCCTGACTTGAGTCTGAGCAGCCGTTTTCGACTCGATTTGTTCGCACACCCCTTCCTGGCCCTGACCGGCCATGTTGACGTCAAGAATGCGGCCCACGCCGATGGCTACTTCCCCCTCGCCGTGATGGGCAAGAGCCTGGTCGATTACCTGAGCGCTGCCATTCAGGGCGGTCAGGCCAAGGGGGCCGACCTGCTCTGGTACGGCGAGTTCAAGGACTTCCCTTATGCCAAGGGAGAGGGCATCTTCCAGGCGGCCGTGCCCCTCGAGCGGGCGCGCTTCCAGTTCGATCCCGGCTGGCAGCCTCTCACCGACTTGCAGATAGACTTGCTGTTCCAGAATGCCAGCCTGGATATGCGCAGCCACGCTACCCGGCTCGGCAAGGCGGGATCGGACGATGTCCATGCCTGGATCCCGGATCTCTACCCCGGAGCCCATCTCTACATAGACGCCAAGGTGGCGGGGGAAGGCAAGGCCATCAGCGACTACCTGCAAGCCTCGCCCCTGAAGGACTCGGTCGGTCAGGCCCTGGGCGAACTGGAAGTGCGCGGCCCGCTCAAGGGGACGGTCAAGCTCGACATTCCCCTGGATGGCAAGGGGGAGGTCAAGGCCGAGGGCCACGCAGATTTCGATGGCAACAAGGTGCGGGTTGCCTCCCTGAACCTGCCTCTGGAACAGGTGCAGGGCCGCCTCGAGTATGACAATGCCCAGACCCGCTTCAAGGGGCTCAAGGCCAGACTCTGGGACCAGCCCCTGACTCTGGATTATCACGGCAGGCAGCAGCCTGGGGTCTATAAGGTTGACCTTGATTTCAAAGGGAATTGGGACAGCGCCCGCCAGCCAAAGCAGATAGGCGACCTGGCCATCTTGCGAGGACGCAGCAACTGGCGCGGCAAGCTGGCGCTGAACCTGCCAGGGGGTAAACCCTTTAACTTCCAGCTCGGACTCGATTCGGATCTGCAAGGCATGGCCCTGGAGTTGCCTGCCCCCCTCAACAAGGCGGCTGGGGTGCGCCAACCCCTTAACGTCACGGTACGAGGGCAGAGCGGGGTGGCCGAAATCCATGGCGCCCTGGGCACAGATGTTGCGCTGCAAAGTAGCCTGGTCTATGGCGAAGCCAGCCCCTATCTGAGCCGCTTGCGGCTGGACGTGGGCGGCGCCGGTGGCAGGGCGCTGCGCGACAAGCCCATGCTGATCGCCATCAACCAACCCAATGCCGATGTGGCGGGCTGGATTGCCAAGCTCAATCGCTGGTTACCGGAGCACGGAGACCAGGGCCCGGCCCTGGTGGGGCCAGCCTTCTTGCCGTCAGATTGGTGGGTGGATAGCCAGCTGGCACAGGCGAGTCTGGGCAGTGCCCTGCTCAAGGCCGTGCACTTCACGGTCGGCCCCGTCGCCGGGGCGACCGAGGTGATGATCGACAGCCCCGATGTGATGGGGGTAGTGCGACTCCCCCTGGCGGACAGTCAGCCGGTCGATGCCCAGTTTGCCCGTATTCACTGGTCCGGCAATAGCCAGGACTTGCGACCCGGTGCCGATGCCAGTCAAGACAGGGCCATCATGGACGCCATGCCCTGGCTCAGGTTCAGCTGCCTGGATTGCCGCTTTGGCAGCTTGCCCCTGGGAGCGGTCAAGGGAGAGCTGGTGCCAGCCCCCGGCAAGGTAAGCCTCAAGGGGCTCGACATGCGACTGGCGAACAGCCAGCTCAGCGGCAGTGCCGACTGGATAGCGAGTGCCAGCGGCATGCAGACCCAGGCCCGGCTGGAGATAAACAGCAAAAACAGCGAGCTGCTGCTCAAGCGGCTCGGTTACACCTCCCCCATCGGCGATGCGCCCGCCAAGGCCAAGGCGAGCCTCAGCTGGCAGGATGTCCCTTATCGACTCAACCTGGCAAGCCTGAACGGCACGGCCGAGTACCAGCTGGAAGGCGGCACCCTGCGTGAGGTGAACGACAAGGGCGCCCGGCTGCTCTCTCTGCTCAGTCTGGATTCGATCCTGCGCAAGCTGCGCCTCGATTTTCGCGACGTGTTCGACAAGGGCTTCTATTTTGAGTCCATGTCCGCCACCGCCAAGATCGACAAAGGCATAGTGCAAAACAATGACTTCTACATGAAGGGCGCCGCGGGTAATCTCAGAGGCGAAGGGGTGCTGGATCTGGTCCGTTGGCACATCGATTATGAGCTGAGTTTCTCCCCCAACCTGGGGGGCACCCTACCGGTGGTGGCGGCCTTCTCGTTGACCCCCATCACAGGGCTCTACGTGTTGGCGCTCTCCAAGCTGCTCGAGCCCGTGGTGGACGTCATCACCCGCATCGATTTTCGGGTCTCAGGTCCCATCGACGATCCCAAGCTTATCGAGGCGGGACGGGACAGAGCCATGATCAAGCTCAATCAGGATCAGAAGCAGGCGGTGGAGCAGGTAGCGCCAACCCTGCCCCCCAACGAGGTGAGCCCCTTCCTGCTCAACCCCAAGCATGATGGCCCGTCCCAGCGTTGAGACCCCATCCGGATGATGAACAAGGAGTGAGTCATGTGGCTATGCGCAATGCAGTTGATCTCGGGACGACACTGGGCCGATAACAGGGCGCAGATTGCCCGCTTGCTGGCCGAGCTCCCCCCGGCGCGCCCCTTGCTGGTGCTGCTGCCGGAGAACTTCGCCCTGTTTGGCGAGCGGCAGGGTTATCTCGATGGGGCAGAATGTCTTGGCGAGGGGCCCATTCAGTCCCAGTTGGCCAGCTGGGCTCGGGAGCATGGCATCTGGCTGGTAGCTGGCGCCATGCCGACCTCCATTCCCGGCTCGGAGCATATCCACACCAGCTCCCTGGTGTTCGATCCGGCGGGGGCCCGCCGAGGTCACTATCACAAGATCCATCTGTTCGATGTGGATGTGGCGGACAACCATGGCCGCTACCGGGAGTCCGAGACCTTCAGCCCGGGTCAGGAGGTCAGCCTGACTGACTCGCCCTTTGGCCCCCTCGGCCTCTCTATCTGTTATGATCTGCGCTTTCCCGAGCTCTATCGTCGGCTGAGTGCCCAGGGGGCCCGGGTGTTGCTGGTGCCTGCCGCCTTTACCGCCGTGACCGGCGAGGCGCACTGGGAGCCGCTGCTGCGGGCCCGCGCCATCGAGAACCAGTGTTATGTGGTGGCCGCCAATCAGGGCGGCAGCCACGAGACGGGCCGCCAGACCTGGGGCCATAGCATGATCATCGATCCCTGGGGGCGGGTGTTGGCCTGCCAGGATTCGGGCCCCGCCACAGTGTTGGTGGAGATGGATCCCGGGCTTGTCGACGAATTGAAACGCACCATGCCCGTGCTGCAACACGCCCGCTTGCTCTGATGGTGTGGTGAAGAGGTGAAGAACTAAAACGCAGCCGTTTGCCGATAGTGCACCACGCCCGGTTGCTTGATTGACGTAGGGTGCAACAAGCGAAGCGCATTGCACCTGTGTCTATGTGTGGGTTGGCGATGCAGTTCACTTTGTTCATTGCACCCTACGAATACGAACTTGTCACCGGGCCACACCGGATGAATTCACCGTTACGACGTCTCGCATCGAGAGTGGAGAGAAAGATTGAGTCTATTGAATCAGGTGAGTGCCTCCCTGCTGGCGCCCAATGGGCTGGATGAAGGCCGCTTGCAACAGCTGCTCGGCAGCCTGATGAGCCACCAGGTGGAGTTTGGCGATCTCTATTTCCAGCGCAGCTGGCATGAGTCCTGGATGCTGGAAGATGGCATCGTCAAAGACGGCAGTTACAACATCGACCAGGGGGTCGGGGTACGTGCCGTCAGCGGTGAGAAGACCGGCTTCGCCTACTCCGATGAGCTGAGTCTGCGCGCTTTGGAGCAATCCGTGACCGCCGCCCGTGGCATCGCCGCCGCAGGCAGTCAGGGCAAGGTGAAGGCCTGGGCCCGAACCTCGGCCAACCTGCTCTATCCCGCCCTGGATCCTTTGCAGACCCTGGACAAGCACCAGAAGATTGCCCTGCTCGAGCAGATGGACAAGTTTGCCCGCAGTCTGGATCCGACAGTGACGCAGGTGATGGCCTCCATCAATGGGGTCTATGAAGAGATCCTGGTGGCGGCCACCGATGGCACCCTGGCCGCCGACATTCGCCCTCTGGTGCGCCTCTCGGTAACCGTGCTGGCGGAACGGGGCGAGCGCCGCGAACGGGGCAGCGCCGGGGGTGGTGGCCGCTTTGGTTATGACTGGTTCCTGGAACTCGATGGCCTTGAGAGCCGGGCTTTCGGCTTCGTGCGCGAAGCGGTACGCCAGGCGCTGGTCAATCTGGATGCCATCGATGCCCCGGCCGGTACCATGCCGGTGGTGTTGGGTTCCGGTTGGCCCGGTGTGCTGCTGCACGAGGCGGTGGGCCACGGCCTGGAAGGGGACTTCAACCGCAAGGGATCCTCCGCTTTCGCCGGTCGTATCGGTGAGCAGGTCGCCTCCAAACACTGCACCATCGTCGATGATGGCACCCTGCAGGGGCGTCGCGGCTCTGTCACCATCGATGATGAAGGGGTTCCCGGCGGCTACAACATGCTGATCGAGAACGGGATCCTCAAGGGTTATCTGCAAGACAAGCAGAATGCCCGCCTGATGGGGGTCGCGCCGACGGGCAATGGCCGTCGTGAATCCTATGCCGCCCTGCCGATGCCCCGCATGACCAATACCTACATGCTGGCGGGTCAGTATGATCCGGCGGAGATCATCGCCTCGGTCAAGAAGGGCATCTATGCCCCCAACTTTGGCGGCGGCCAGGTGGATATCACCTCCGGCAAGTTCGTCTTCTCCGCCTCCGAGGCCTATCTCATCGAGGATGGCAGGATAACCACCCCCATCAAGGGGGCCACCCTGATTGGCAATGGCCCGGAAGCCATGAGCCAGGTCTCCATGGTGGGCCGGGATCTCGCGCTGGATCGCGGGGTTGGCGTCTGTGGCAAGGAGGGGCAGAGTGTGCCGGTTGGGGTCGGTCAGCCGACCCTCAAGCTGGATCAGCTCACTGTGGGCGGTACCCAGTAAGCCTGGATGCTGGCGTTCATGACCATAAAAAACCCCGGCTCAGGCCGGGGTTTTGCATTGGGTAACACTGACGATCATGGTTTGGCGGGTAGCCGCTCCGACAAGGGGGCGGGAGCCTGCTGGGCGGAGGGTGCCGAGTGGAATACCGGATCCTGGGCGACCTCCTTGATGCCGTTGATGCAAAATTGCATCCCCATGCAAACCAGCAAGAAGCCCATGATGCGGGTCATGGCATCGATGCCTGTCTCACCCAGCAGCTTGCAGACGGGATCCGCCAACTTGAGCACGGCCCAGCTGAACAGACTCATCAGGGCGAAGGCGACCACCACCCCGCCGTAGATGGGGAGGCGGGGAGTCTCTGTGGAGAGATCCGCAATCTGGGCGGCGCCACTGATCACCAGCGCCATGGTGCCAGGGCCGCACATGCTGGGCATGGTAAGCGGCACGAAGGCAATGCTCTGGTTGGTGTCCGTCTCACCGGCCTGGGGCGGGGCCGGAAACAGCATGCGAAAACCGATGAAGCCGATGATGAGGCCGCCGGCCAGGCGCAGTCCCGGTATGGAGATACCGAACAAGTCGAGGATGGAAGAGCCGATGAAGAAGCTGACGCAGAGGGTGGCAAACAGATAGATGGCCGCGAGATTGATCTGGCGGCGTACATGCTCCCGGGACATGCCCTTGCTCAGACCCAGCAGCAGGGTCGCCGTGGTCGGCGGGTTTACCATGGGCAACAGGGCCAGCAGGGTCAGCAGTACAACCTGAAAAAACATGAGTAGCCTCGTTAGGATGGTGGTGGCGCGGGACGAAATGGCCTGCCCCGGCATCAGAAGTGCTTATATTATGCCGCTTTCACTCGATGGACACAGTATAAAGAAGCCCCGCCATGGCGGGGCTTCTGCCGTTCTCTAGGAGGCTTTATGCGACCTGGGGCGCACTCTGACGCGCGCTACGATCTCGCAGCCAGAGGAAGAGGCCGAGCAGGAAACCCAGGAGTGACAGGGCCACCACATAGTGGGAGGGAGCCAGCACGTCATCCTTCATCCAGAGGGTGACCAGCATGGGGGTCAGGCCGCCGAAGATGGCGTAGGCCACGTTGTAGGAGAACGACAGCCCGGAGAAGCGCACCACGGCCGGGAAGGCATTCACCATCACATAGGGGACAGCGCCGACAATGCCAACCGCGAAACCGACCAGGGTGTAGAGAGGGATCAGCTGTTCAGTCCCGCCCAGCAGACCGTGATAGAAGCTGTAGCTGGCTACCGCCAGCAGCAGGGAGCCCAGCATGAAGGTGGGGCCGCTGCCCAGGCTGTCGATGAGACGGCCATAGCAGATGCAGCCTAGAGTCAGGGCGACGATGGCCAGGGAGTTGGCTGACAGCGCATCGGCCGGACTGACCCCATGCAGCTTCTGCAGATAGGAGGGGGTCATCAGGATCACTACCACTATGCCGGCGGAGAGCAGCCAGGTCAGCAGCATGGAGATCAGCACGCTGCCTTTGTGCTCACGCAGCACCGTCTTGAGCGGCAGTTCGGCGGCCAGGGCCTTGTTGGCCTGCATCTCGGCAAATACCGGGGTCTCGTGCAGCCAGCGGCGCAGGTACATGGCGACGATGCCGAACAGACCGCCAAGGATGAAGGCCAGGCGCCAACCCCAGTCGCTGACATCGCTCGGGCTCATACCGCGGTTGATGGCGGTGGCCACCAGAGAACCGAGCAGTATGCCCGCGGTCAGGCCGGCGGTGAGGGTGCCACAGGCGAGGCCAACCCGGCGGGCGGGCACGTGCTCGGCCACGAAGACCCAGGCCCCCGGCACTTCGCCGCCGATGGCGGCCCCTTGCAGGATCCGCAGCAGCAGCAACAGCAGCGGGGCTGCAATGCCGAGGGTGGCATAGGTAGGCAGCAAGCCGATCAACAGGGTCGGCAAGGCCATCAGCAGTATGCTCAGGGTGAACATGCGTTTGCGGCCGATGAGATCGCCAAAGTGCGCCATGATGATGCCGCCGAGAGGGCGGGCCAGGTAGCCAGCGGCGAAGATGCCGAAGGTCTGGAACTGGCGCAGCCACTCGGGGATATCGGGTGGGAAGAAGAGCTCGCCTATCACCACGGCGAAGAAGACGAAGATGATAAAGTCGTAGAATTCGAGGGCGCCGCCCAGCGCCGCCAGGCTCAGGGTCTTGTAATCCTGTCGGTTCAGTGGGCGGGTGTGGCCATCCGTATGTGTGGCTGTTGTCATATCCTTATGTTTCCCCATCATTTTTTTAGTTATTGTTCCCCGCTCACGGGGATACGCTCAGCGTCGAGAGTATGCTTTTGTGTCCCCAGCTGTAAATCGCACAATGTGCAATACAGTCTTGCAACCTCGTGTTGACCATGAAGAGAGAAGCGAATGAACGAAATGGATAGGCCCCCTACGCAGGTCCTGCTCTCCTGGAGCAGCGGCAAGGACAGCGCCTGGGCCCTGCATCGACTGCGTCAGGATCCCGACTTTGAGGTGGTGGGCCTGTTCTGCACCCTGAATCAGGCATTCGAACGGGTGGCCATGCATGGGGTGCGGCGCGAATTGCTGCAGCGCCAGGCGCAGTGCGTCGGCCTGCCGCTCACCGAGATCATGCTGCCCTGGCCGTGCAGCAACGAAGAGTATGCCCGCATCATGGGGGAATTTGTCGCCGGGGTGCGGGCTCGGGGCATCACCCACATGGCGTTTGGCGATCTCTTTTTGGAGGACGTCAGGGCCTATCGTGAGCAACAACTGGCCAGTACGGGCATCACGGCGCTGTTCCCGCTCTGGGGCAGCGATACCCGTCTGCTGGCAAGGGAGATGATGGCGGCCGGGCTCAGGGCCCATATCAGCACGCTGGATCCGGGCAAGTTGCCAGCCAGCCTGGGGGGGCATGGCTTTGATGAGGCGCTGCTGGCGGCACTGCCTGCGGATGTGGATCCTTGCGGCGAGCGGGGGGAGTTTCACACCCTGGCGGTCGATGGCCCCATGTTCCTGCGGCCCCTCGAGATCCTGGTCGGTGAGACGGTGACCCGGGACGGCTTCGTGTTCACCGATCTGCTACCCGCCGATGCCACCAACCCTCCGCCTGGCTAGTTCGCCCGAGCGGGCTTGAGATGGTAAAAGGCCGGATCCTGGCGGGATCCGGCCCTTTTTTCCATCCGGTCAGCGATTGGCGAAGGTGTTGCAACGACCAGGATCGCCGCTGTCAAAGCCGCGCTTGAACCACTCGAGGCGCTGGGCCGAGCTGCCATGGGTGAAGCTGTCTGGCACCACGCGCCCCTGGCCTTGCTGCTGCAGGCGATCGTCCCCAATGGCCTGGGCGGCATTGAGCGCCTCTTCCAGATCACCGAGCTCGAGTATCTGCTCGCGTTCCATCTGGTGTCCCCAGACCCCGGCGAAGCAGTCAGCCTGCAACTCCAGCCTGACCGACAGCTGGTTCTGTTGAACCTGGCTCAGTCCCTGCTGCTGTTTGCGTACCTTGGTAGAGATACCGAGCAGATTCTGGACGTGATGACCCACTTCATGAGCGACCACATAACCCTGGGCGAAGTCACCATCGGCCCCCAGCTTGGTCTTCATGTCCTGATAGAAGGAGAGATCGATATAGACGGACTTGTCAGCCGGGCAGTAGAAAGGCCCCATCACCGACTGGCCCTGACCGCAACCGGTGCGAGTCGCGCCGCGATAGAGCACCAGCTTGGGGGGCTGATACTGGCTGCCGGATGCCTGGAAGATCTGCTCCCAGGTATCTTCGGTCGAGGCCAGCATCACCGAGGTGAAACGCGCCAGCTCGTCATTGGCGGGGGCTGTACCCTGCTTGTTGGGAGCGGGTTGCTGCGCCACCGACTGACTGGGATCAGTGCCATTGAGCAGCGGGCTGAGATCCACCCCGTAGTAGCCGGCAACCATGACCACCACCAGCAGGATCAAGCGTCCCTTGCCACCGATGGGCAGCCCCCCTCCGTTGCCGCCCCCCTGTTGGCGGCGATCCTCGACATTGTTGCTCTCACGACGGTTTTGCCAGCGCATGTTCACATCTCCTCAATCCGGTGGGAGTAATGATAATGGTTGCGGGGGAATTCTACCTGGTTGCCGAGCGGATGCTCCCCTGGGCATGGCTGACCCTTGGCCCAGGCAAGCGTCTATTCGGCCCAGGGCATCTCGGGCAGGCTGTCCAGGAACTGGCCATAGCGAACCAGGTTAAAGGGTCCCTGATCTGCATCCATCGCCATCAGCTCGGCACCGAGGGCACAGGCGATATATTGCAGCGCCTCTTCCCGGGCCATGCCCTTCATGGTGAGGCGCATCAGGGTCGCCTTGACCTGGAGCGGATTGCCCTCGGCCAGCTGGTTCTCCACTGTTTCCAGCAGGGTCTGTTCGTCGAAAAATTCGGTGGCATCTTGGTTATGGTCGGTCATGGTCTGGCTCTTGGCGCCCGGCGTGGGCAGGGTAGAAAACAAGGGCCGCTATTATAGCCTGCCTGAGATGCCGAGTCCGGTCCGCGTGGCGAAACCCAGGTCAAGGGGCGAACTGGGCCAGCAGGAAACCCGATCCAGGCCAGGATTTCAGGGTGTGCTGCTTGTCATCTGTCCCCCTCGGGTGCAGGCTTGAGGGCCTCAATTTCTGCCTTCAAGCCACGAGAGAACCATGATCCACACCGATCGCCTGTCCCTGCGCGAACTCGATGCCAGTGATGCCCCCTTCATTCTTGAACTGCTCAATGATCCCGACTTTCATCGTTTCATCGGCGATCGCGGTGTGCGCGATCTGGCGGGGGCCGAGCAATACATTCAGCAGGGGCCCAGGGTGAGCTATGGCCAGCATGGTTTTGGCCTCTACCTGGTGGCGCGCAAGAGTGATGGGGCCAAGCTTGGCATCTGCGGGCTGGTCAAACGCGATACCCTGCCCTGCGAAGACATAGGTTATGCCTTCCTGCCTGCCTATCGCGGTCAGGGGTATGGCATAGAAGCGGCGAAGGCGGCCCTGCAGGATGGTCGGGAAAGGTTGGGGATTGTGCGAGTCATCGCCATCGTCACGCCGGGCAACCAGAGCTCACTGGCACTGCTGGCCAAGCTGGGATTGGTGCAACGTGGTCTGATCAGATTGAGCGAGGATGCTGACGAGTGCCTGCTGCTCGAGCCTGCCGGCTGAAAGTAGCAGATTCGATACGCAACAGGCCACCCCTGGGGGTGGCCTGTCTGTTTCGGCTGGCGGCTATATGAACCCGGTTAGTCGAGATCTTCGATGGAGAACTCGGCAGGGAAGCCGTCGCACTGGATGGCAAAGCCACCGCTGAAACGGGTATTGAACTGGATCAGGTAGCCGGGGCTCGGATCCATGGGTGGCAAGTTGATGGGCTTGCTACGACGCAGGGGTTTGTGTGTGTGTATGGCTTTCATCATGGTATTTCTCTATATAAATTAAGTGTTTGCTCCTTGTGTTGGCAAATGTCAGGTTAATGGACGCGGTCGGCAGCGTGGTCGACAAGCGCGCAGGAATACCCAGCCCTGATGAGGGGCGTCTGCACTTTTCAAGGAATGCGCAAAAGAGTATGCGGATGCATAGTTCATTTGGGTGGGCAGATCGGGTCTGCACCGTGAGAGCCGGGCAACGCAGGCAGACAGCCTGACGGTTCTCAAGGCGAGTAAATCAGAAGAAGGTTATGCGGATACTGACAGGGTTCATCGTGAGGTGAAGCATTGCAGGGTAAACATAAACAGGGCTGATTAACTAGCCGGCGCGTACTATGTCGCTAACTTGTGCAAAAAGCAAACATTTATTTGGTGGTTCAGGAATAAATCTGAATTTACCTTCATCTAGCCTGACACCGGCCGCCTGCATATGGCCACGACCCTGAAGGGTGATCAGGTGTCTTCTGCGTTGTGTTTAGCTCGGTTGTCGGGCAGAGTTGGAGCAATTTGATCGGTTCAAGGAGTAGAGATGAGAAACCTGGATCAGCTGGATCTGGATATCCTGGCACACCTGTTTCGTGATGCTGGCATGACCAACAAGGACTTGGCGGCCCTGGTCGGGGTGGCTCCCTCCACCTGTCTGGAGCGGGTGCGTAAATTGCAGCAAGATGGGGTGCTCAAGGGGGCCCATTGCGAGGTCGATCATCAGGCCCTTGGCGGGCATATCCAGGCCATGGTCTCTTTGCAGCTGGCGCGTCACAGCCGCCAGATCATCGATGAGTTTCGCGATGCCATCCTGCTGTTGCCCGAGGTGATCAGCCTGTTTCACATGGGAGGCAAGGATGATTTCCTGGTGCATCTGTGCGTTGCCGATACGGAACACCTGCGCAACTTCGTGTTCGATCACTTCACTTCCCGGGAAGAGGTGGTGCACCTCGAGACATCCCTGGTATTCGAACACAGGTTCAGCCGCTCTTTACCCTGCTTTCTGACAACCTGAGCCAGCTCGGATCAATAAAAAACCCGCCAGTTGGCGGGTTTTTTATTGATGAGGGCCATGGCCCTCCTGACTGCTATTTCTTGAGCGTCGTCTCAGCCTCAGGTGCGGTGCGATAGAGTCCTTTCTGATAGGCCATGCTGCCCCACAGCGCCAATCCCAGTGCCTGTTCTTTCAGGGTATCGGGTTGGGGCGTCGGGGTCAGGGTCTGCCTGGTTGCGTCATAGACGAACCCCTCGGCCGGTTGCTCCGGTTGCAGAATCACCACGTCCTTGCCCCGCATCAGGGCGAAGTTTTTGTCGTATTGCATGATGGCTCGCCCGGGCCAGTCGTCTGGCGTGCGGGTCAGATCCTGCCCCAGCATGGGGTAACTGGCGCTGACCCCCATCAGGGAGAGCAGGGTCGGCGCCATGTCTATCTGGCTGACGATGCGTGCATCTTGCTTGGGCATCAGGCCGTCACCCACTATGACGCCCGGAATATGGAAGCGAGGGATGGGGACCAGGCTGGCGCCCCCGACCCGGCTGTCATGGTCTGCGATGATAAGGAACAGGGTGTCCTTCCAGTAGTCGGATTGCTTGGCTCGCTTGAAAAACTCACCGATAGCGTAGTCGGCATATTTGGCGGCGTTGTTGCGAGTCGCCTTGGGCAGCTCAAACAGCTCGATGCGGTTGTCCGGAAACTCGAAGGGATCATGGTTGCTGGAACTGAATACCAGGCTGAAGAAAGGTTTTCCTTCCTTATGCAGGGCCTCGAACGTGTCATTGGCCTTGGCCATCAGATCTTCATCCGACGCGCCCCATGAACCTTCAAAGACGGGGTTCAGGAAGTCTTTCTGCTCGACGATTTTACTAAAGCCATTGCCGAGGAAGAAGCTGCGCATGTTGTCGAAATGACTCTCACCCCCATAGATGAAGCTGGTGCTGTAACCACGCTGTTTGAGCAGATCCGCCAGGGTGAAGAAGTTGGTCTGGCTCTTGCCCAGCTTGACGACGGCTTGAGCCGGGGTAGGGGTAAAGCCGGTCACCACCGCCTCTATGCCGCGTACCGAGCGGGTGCCGGTGGCGTAGAGCTGGTTGAAGGCCCAACCCTCTTTGCTTAGAGCATCGATATTGGGGGTGAGCGGCAGACCACCGAGGGAACCCACGAACTGGGCACCCAGACTCTCTTGCAGAAGTATGACCAGATTCTTCGGTTTGCCCTGGTGGCTGGCCGGGTTGAAGCTCTGACTCGGCAGACTGGCCGAGTCGAAGGCGGCAGCAGAGCGACGACTCTCGGCGCGGACCAGCTCGATGACCCGCTCATCCGGCAGCTTGCCATACATGCTGGCCGCATCTTCCTCGTTGCCTAACTGCTTGATGGCGAAGAACAGCGAGTAGGAGGAGTTGACTGTCAGGGCGTTGACCAGGGGGTCGTCAGCGAAGGCGACCATGGCCGGATTGAGGGCGCGGTGGCCCAGACTGGAACGAGCGCCAAGGAAACCTATGGCCAGGATCAGCAAGGCGAAGGCAGGACGCAGGTACCAGCGGGGCAGCGCCAGATCCTTGAGCAGATGCCCGGCCAGGCGCCAGCCTCCCCAGAGGGTCAACAGGCTGATCAAAAGAGAAAGCAGCAGCTCGGCCTTGCGGCCGGCCCACAGCATGGAGAGCACCTCTTTCGGATAGATGAGGTACTCGATGTAGAGACGGTTGGGTCTGACACCGTATTCGGTGATGAAGGAGGGTGTCGAGATCTCGAGAAAGACCATCAACCACAATCCCAGAGTCAGCCAGACACGCATCAGCCCGAGCCAGGCGCGACCTATCCCATGGGGACCTGCCAGCAGCATGGTGAACATGGCGGGGACACCCCACAGCCAGCAGAGGGTGGCGAAGTCGACCCGGATCCCCTGCAGCAGCATGGGACCCCAGCCAGCGACGGCATTGACGCGATCCTCCTGCCAGAGGGCCAGTCCCATTCGAGAGAGGCTGAGCATGGCGAGAGCGAGTAAAGAGAAGCAGGCAAAAGGCCAGAAAGGGCCTAGCCACTGTTTGAGCTGTTTCATTAAGGGTTCCTGATATGAGCCTGTATATGCCTGTTTCCTCAGGCATTATTTTATTGTCGTCGGTAAGACACTGCAGAAGGGCAAAGGTTGCAATCGAGGAGGCGAAACAGTGGTTTATTCGCATTTTCATGCTACCCCCATCCTCCAGGTCAGGCTTGCAGTTACACATCCCTGCGTGCTCGCCACCATAGGGGAAAATACCCTCCATGCCCAGTGTTCATGGTGGGGATAAAGTGACCGAGAGGAGTGAACGGGTTCGCATCCTCGGGATGCAGGGGCGGTTGCCGGCATATGCCCGTGCGGGCGCAGTGTGAAAGCGGACAAATTCTGGCGTTGGAGGGATAAAAAAGGCCCCATAAGGGGCCCGTTTCAACCTGGGGTCATCGCAACCTGGCCAGGGGAGCCCCGAGGCGACTCAGCAACAGGCTGTCGAGTAGCCAGATGACCAGCATGGAAGCGCCGACCAGAGGGAAGGCGAGACCGAGCAAGGCCAGCAAGAGGAGGGCTCCGCGCAGGGAGGGCAGGGGAGTCGGCAGGGGAGGTGCCCCGAGTCGGCCAGCCGGGCGGCGACGCCACCAGATCCAGAGGCCGCTGACCGCGCTCAGCAAGACCATCAGGCAGATGAGCAGCATGGCCAACTGGTGGGGCCAGCCATACATCTTGCCCATGTGCAGCATGACGCCAGTTTCCACCGTCTTGGCGATCAGGTTGTAGTCCTGCCAGCGTACATCTGCCAGCACCTTGCCACTGTATTGATCCAGGTGGAGGGTGGCATCGTGACGGGGATCATCGGCAAACAGCGCCAGAGTGAAGACACCCTTGGAACCTGAAGGCGGCGTGATGCTATAGCCGGGTTGCACCTGGCGGCCCTCGGCAGTTGCCAGCACCTGCTGCCAGCTGATGCGACCGGGCTCGGCCGGGCCGCTCGCATGGCTCATGGCGCTATGATCGTGGGCGGGAGACTCCTGCGTGGCGGCGTTCTGTGCCTGGTTTGCATCCTGGTCGTGAGCAACCGATGTCGGCATCGGCTGGGTTTCCACCGCCCAGGGAACCGTCTGTTCGTGAGCGTGATTCAGGCTGCGAGCCAGCGGGGTTGAGCTTGGTACCTGATCCCACATCTGGGCCGGGAAGCTATTCCATGCCCCGGCGAACTTAGCTCCCCAAAAACCTGTCCAGGTCATGCCGGTCAAGAGCAGCAACACGAGGAAACCTGCCCCCCAGAAGCCGACGACTGCGTGCATATCCCGCCACCAGAGACGGCCTCGCTGATCCCGCCTCGGCCAGAGCAGCCCCTGCATGCCGGGTCCCTTGCGTGGCCACCACAGGTAGAGACCTGTGCCAAGCAGTACCAGCCCCCAGCCCGCCGCCAGCTCGATCAGTCGATCGCCTATGGTGCCCAGCATGAGCTCGGCATGGAGAGCACGGGCAATGGCCTGCAGGTTATAGTGATTGTCTTGGGTGCCGAGCAGGGTGCCACGAATGGGATCGATGAAGACAGTCAGTTCCCGATCCTGTTGGCGTACCACCAATTGGTCGCTGCGATCCGGAGCCGGGGCCGGGATGTACTTCACTATCTGGCTATCAGGCAAGGAGCCATGGGCCTTGTTGACCAGAAAGTCCGCATCCATACGGGGTTCGCCCGGCACGACAACGAGTTGCTCGGAATACATGAGTCTATCCAGCTGGGGCTGGAACAGATAAATGATCCCGGTCAGGGAGAGCAGGATCAGAAAGGGGGCAACAAACAGACCTGCGTAGAAGTGCCAGCGCCAGATCCTTTGGTAATGACTCACGTCCTTATTATTCACATGACACTCCTCGGCAAAAAAATATAAACCTTCTTGCTAGTGGAAGGTTTGGCGCGCGCATGATAACAGCAATATTTTGTCAGTCGCAACTGTACAGATTACCGCCGGGTCCAGGCCGCGAGCCGAGGCTCTACCTCAGGCTCTGAAGGAGGGACTGATTTGCGGGGATGCCTGGCAACAGTGGAAAATTTCAAAGAAGTTCGGGGCAGGTATCTGGCGGAGCAATGGTTTGGCAGATCAGGCCAGCTTGATAAACCATTTATCTCGTGCGTCGATGCAGTCGGGCTCGCCCATTTCGAACTCGCGGCAGATGAGGGGGGTGTACTTCGTAGCTGTGGCACCTCATTGATGAGGGCGATCCAGCGGCGATCGGGGCGGGCTCACTCCAGCTTGATAAACCATTTGTCCCGTTCGTCGATACAGTCGGGCTCGCCCATTTCGAACTCGCGGCAGATGAGGGGGGTGTACTTCGTAGCGGTGGCACCTCATTGATGAGGGCGATCCAGCGGCGATCGGGGCGGGCTCACTCCAGCTTGATAAACCATTTGTCCCGTTCGTCGATGCAGTCGGGCTCGCCCATTTCGAACTCGCGGCAGATAAGGGGGCGAACTTCATAGATGCGGCACATCATGGTGTTACGATCCAGCGCCGCGCACCAACCATCTTCCAGGCGGTGCATCACGGGCACCTGTCCTTCTATCTCGTCCACATAGCGATCCGGCACGCCGGTGTCGGTAAACAGCATCACTTCGAGGCGACAGCAGCAGGCCTCGCAGTTCTGGCAGCTGACTTCGGGTGGATTAGCGTGGGACATGGGTTATCTCATGGGGGCTGGCTTGGTTGAAGATGACACAGGCGCCTGCAACGGGCGCCTGTGTTCTATGGGGCTGACGATAACCTGAACCTTAGCCCAGCTTGCGAGCACGGTAGGTGCGGCCTTTAATCTTGCCCTCTTGCAGCTGCTTGAGGGCGGCGCTTGCCACCTGGCGCTTGACGGCCACATAGGAATACTGCTCGGAGACCTGGATTTTGCCGACGTCACTACCGGCTATGCCGCCCTCACCGGTCAGGGCGCCCAGGATGTCACCGGCCCGCACCTTGCTCTTGCGACCCGCATCGATGGAGAGGGTCACCATCTGCGGCGCGATCGGCTTGAGTTCGCGGCCAATGCTGGCTAGATCGCCATGGGGGATAGGGGCCTGTTGGTACTCTTCGATGAAGTTGACGCGCTGGGCTTCGTTCCCCTGATAGAGACTCAGGGCCAGGCCTTGCTGACCGGCGCGACCAGTACGGCCGATGCGGTGCACGTGGATCTCGGGGTCATAGGTCAGCTCGAAGTTGATGACCGCACCCAGCTCCTTGATGTCCAAGCCACGGGCGGCCACGTCGGTGGCAACCAGGATGGAGGTACTGCCGTTGGCGAAACGTACCAGCACCTGATCCCGCTCGCGCTGCTCCAGATCGCCATTCAGCGCCAGTGCCGAGAATCCCTTGGCGGCCAGATGGTCGGCCACGTCGTTGCAGGCGCGCTTGGTGTTGCAGAACACCACGCAGGAGCTTGGCTGGTAGTGGCTCAGCAGCCAGCTGAGGGCCTCGAGTCGCTGACCGGCGGGCACTTCATACAGCTTCTGTTCGATGGCGCTGCCTTCGTGGAGAGATTCCACGCTGACTTCGACCGGATTGCGCTGCACACCGCGGCTCATCTGGGCGATCCCCTCCGGGTAGGTGGCGGAGAAGAGCAGGGTCTGACGGCGCTCGGGGGCATAGCTGATGACTTTGTTGATGTCTTCGCCAAAGCCCATGTCCAGCATGCGATCCGCTTCGTCCAGCACCAGGGTTTCCAGGCTGGAGAGTTCCAGAGTGCCCTGCTCCAGATGCTTGAGAATGCGGCCAGGGGTGCCGACGGCGATGTGGGCACCAAACCCCAGGGTGGCGGATTGCGGTGCGGTCGGCGTGCCGCCGCACAGGGTCACCAGCTTGATATTGGGCAAGGTACGGGCCAGTCGACGGATCTCCTGAGCCACCTGATCCGCCAACTCGCGGGTCGGGCAGAGCACCAGCCCCTGCACGTCGAGACGGTTTGGATTAAGTCGGGAGAGCAGGCCAAGGGCGAAGGCGGCTGTCTTGCCGCTGCCGGTTTTGGCCTTGGCGATCAGGTCTTTGCCATCGAGCACCAGGGGCAGGCTCTGTGCCTGGATCGGGGTCATCTGCAGATAGCCCAGGCTGGCGAGGTTCTCAAGCAGGGCAGGAGAGAGGTTGAGGCTGCTAAATTCGCTGTTGTTCACAAAAGGACTCTATTTCGGAAAAATGGGGGGCGCGTGGCGCTAAGGGCGCGCATTGTACCAGAAGTGGGCATGAAATGTGGCGGATTTTTGAACATTCAGTGGCGATGCTGAAGGGCATGGTAGTGAGGCGATGAGGATAAAAAAAGGGCTCCATCACGGAGCCCTTTGCTTGAGGAGGGACGACGGTTAGTTACAACCGCTGAGGGCGGTAACAGTACCAGTCATACCATCTTTACTGGCGACATAGATGATGTTATCGCTCAACAGCACCGTTCTGGTCGAGCCAAGGTTGATACCGATGAGCGTACCATTCTCGGTCCAGCCCGCCACGTTGGTGAGATCCTGAGTCGAGCCATTGTTGTAGGTGCCCGTGGCCCGCAGGGTGATCAGATTGGCAACCGGGATCCCCAGCAACTCGACGACCAGCCCCTTGGTGCAGGTCACCGTTAGGCTACTCAGTGAGGCGGCCGACACGGTAAATACCTGGCTACCACTGACGCCAGAGTAAGTACCCGTGACGGTGGCCGTGCCCGTGCCAACGGCGGTGACCAGGCCTTGTGGGGTCACGGTCACGACAGCGGTGTTGCTACTGGTCCAGCTGGTCAGATTGGTGACATCTTGTGGCGAAACCACACCGCTCAGGCTGGCCTGTGCCGAGAGCTGCACACTGGTGCCTGTCACCAGCGTACCGGAGGCGCCTCCTTGAATCGCGACCGAGTTCACCGTGGAGGGGGCTGCCGTGATGGGCGCAGTCGGCTGGCTGTTGACGTCATTGAGACTGGCACTGATGGTTGCCGTGCCACTGCTGGCCTTGGCCTCGATCCGTCCCTTGTTCAACAGATTGCCTACTGAAATCACACTTGGGTTGCTGCTACTCCACTGGGCCTGATCGGTGACATCAACCGGGGTAGGCGAGTTGGAGTACTTGGCAAAGGCTTTCAGCTGGCGCTGGATCCCGAAAGGCAAGTCACTCAGGTCTCCCTGTACCGTCATTTGATCCAGAGTGGGATTGCTGACATTGAGGGTAACCGTTTCATCGATAACCCCCAACTGGGCCGTCAGGGTGACGGAGCCCGGCAACAGACTGGTGACCAGACCATTGACCACAGTCGCCAGCAGCGGATTACTGCTGCTCCAGGTCACTTGATTGGTGACATCCACGACCAGACCATTGTCATAGACCGCATTCACCTTGAGCTGGGAGAGCAGTCCGGCAATCAGGTTGACGGGCACATCCAGGATCTCGAGGTTAAGCAGGGTGGGCGAGCTGATATCCAGCTGAGCCAGGTTACTATTGACGCCGTTCAGCGTGGCCTGGACTGTGCCTCCTACTGTTGGTAGCAGGGCGGTCAGCAGACCATCGGCATCCACTACGGCCGCGTCAACCGGTGCCACAGTCCAAGTCACCAGATCTGTGATGTCCGAGGTGGTGCCATTATCGAACAGTCCTATGGCTACCAAAGGCTGGGTCAGCGTCTCAACCAGACTGATGACGGGTGGTGTGATCTGTATGCCGGTCAGCAGGGTCGGGGTGACCGTGATGGTCAGTAACTTCGATTGGCCGCCATAGTTGGCGGTAATGCCTGCCGTGCCGGCAGCCACTGCGGTAATGAGACCGCTGGGTGAGACAGTGGCGACCCCTGTGTTGTCACTGACAAGTGCCGCCAAGGTGGTCACATTGCTACTGGTACCATCGGTGAAGGTGGCTGTGACGGTCAGCTGGGTAGTAGTACCCATTGGTAGGGTATTGAGCAGGGCACCAGTGGTGAGATCCAGACCATTGTTGACGAGTACGGCGCTGGTGACAGTCACCGCGATAGTCGCGGTTTCGCCATCCAGGGCACCTGTGATGGTGGCGCTGCCAGGGGCGACGGCGGTGACCAGGCCAGAGGGACTGACGGTGGCAACAGCAGGATCGCTGCTGCTCCAGCTGACACTGGCAGTCACATCCCGGTTGCTACCATCATCGTAGCTGCCCGTTGCTGCGAGTTGAGCTGTCAGGCCAGCGGCCAGGGTCAAGGGAGGCGTCGTGATCGACAGACCGTTCTGGTTGAGGGTGGCGCTAGTGACGGTGACCACCAGGGTGACGGTTTGTCCATCAAGCGTCCCGGTGATGGTGGCTGTGCCAGGGCCGACGGCGGTGACCAGGCCGGTCAGGCTGACGGTGGCGACAGCGGGATCGCTGCTGACCCAGCTGACGGAGGCCGTGACATCCACAGTGGTGCCATCGCTATAGCTGCCGGTAGCGGCGAGCTGAGCTGTCAGGCCAGCGGGGAGGGTCAGGGGGGGGGTGGTAATGGTCAGACCGCCCTGATTGAGGGTGGCGTTGGTGACGGTGAGACTGAGACTCTTTGTGACGCCGAGCAGGCTGGCGGACAGAGTGGTACTGCCAGTCGCCACGGCGTTGACAAGGCCCAGAGCGCTGATAGTGGCGATGCTGGTATTGCTGCTCAGCCAGGCGACTTGGCTGGAGACATCCTGAGTGCTCTGGTCGCTGAGGGTGGCAACGGCAGTCAGTTTTTTCGTCAGCCCCTTGGCCAGGGTCAGACTGGCGGGGGTGATCTGGATCTGACTCACGGTGGCATTGGTGATGGAGAGACTTATCTGCCCCGTCGCTTCTTGCAAGTGGGCAGTAACAATGGCGGTGCCGCTTGCCTTGCCGGTGACTTCTCCTTTGGCATCGACTGTCAGCAGGGTCGGCTGATTGCTGATCCAGCTGGCTTGAGCAGAGATATCCTTGCTGCTGCCATCAGAGAAGGTAGCCATGGCTTTTAGCTGCAGTTTGAGCCCTTTGGCCAGCTTGGATGCGGGGGCTGTGATCTGAATATTGGTCACGATGGCGCTGGTGGCTTCAAACATAGAGCTGTTACTCGTGACTCCTTGATAGCTGGCGGTGATGGTGGATTGTCCCAACGCCATCGCTTTAGCCAGCCCACTCTCATCTATGGTGGCCACTGAGGGGACAGAGCTGCTCCAGCTCACTTTAGTCGTGAGATCCTCCGTGCTGCCATCGCTGTAGGCGCCTGTCGCCTGATATTGGGTGTCGATACCGAGGGGTATCTTGGGATCTACCTCGGCCCGAGCCTGGGTGCCAACGGGATTGGTGGTGATTTGGAGGCTGGTTAATTTCTTGGCAGGGCCTGGATCGGGAGCGTTACTGTCGTCTCCGCCTCCACCCCCTCCGCCACAGGCGAATAAAGCCAGAGTAAACAGTAGCGGAAGAAAAATATTAAGCATCCTGCTCATGGAATTTCCCCTTATACACCCTGCGTTTGCATGGGTTAAATGGTTAATATGCGTTTGGTAACACGTGAATAGCCGTATAATAAGGTTGGTGATGCCGCACATAACTCTTTATGGTTATGACGATGATTTACAATGATAATTTTTGGTTTTTTATGATGCTTTCATTGGTTTTTTATGCCTTGAGTGGTTATTTATCATCATGTTCCAACATATCTGTCAGGAGGGTTTAACTGGGAGGGCTGATTAATAAATCGATCTGTTTTGGTGTTCGATATCCATCTATTGATATTAAAAACATTAATTTGTTTTATATGTTTAGGCGAGGTCTTCAAATATTGCCACGCATTACTGATAGAATAAAAACTAGTGTTTTTTTAAGAAAAGTGCAGTTATTAGTTATATCAGTGGTGGGTGCCCTCTTCGGGGCAGTGCTGGTTTTTAGGCATTATGGTGAGGCTGCCCGGGGAGCACGGGAGTGCGGTTTTGCTGCAGAGGAGGGCTAGCGTTGCTGGCAGAGGTAGCGATCAGAACAACCAGAGGGCCACGACGGAGATGAGAGTCAGTAGACCCAATAACCAGCGATCAGCAGGCTCAGGGTACAGAAGCTTGTTTCAATGGCGCCACCGCTCTGGAGTGACCAGCCTGGAAGGCGGTAGCGCTGTTTAAGTGGCCAGAACAGCGGGATGCCGGCAGGGGTTAGCCAGTCGCCAAGCAAGTGGCTCAGATAGCCAATGATGAGCGCATCCTTAACCGCGACAGGCACCTTGCCTGCCATCAGGTCGCTGCTTAGTCCCCAGACGCATAATGCCACCGCCAGCAAACTGTGAGTGAAGCCCCTATGCCCCGTCAGGCGGGAGAGGGGAATGGAGATCCAGCGCAGGCGCTGACCCAGAACCGAGTTGGGGTGATCCAGATCAGGCAGCAGCGAACTCACCAGTGCGGCAAGCACCGTCTGGGCCAGATTTGCATCGGCCAGGGCTGGAGTGAGCGGTAGTTTGTGAGCGAGCAGGGCGCAGGTGACGGAGAAGATCAGGTGCCCTTGGGCTGTCATGGTAACCGGGGTGCGAGGTGAGAGGCGGCGCATATTAGCAGCTCAACAGTGTTTGTCGGCAACTATTTGAAACCAGGTGCGGCTCGGATCATCGAGTGCTCGAATCATGAACCATCGCTGACCGGTTTCTGCCCTCCTATCTAGCCAGTCATGGGGTGATCAATCCAGCGTGGCTGGCGATGACTCTTATGGCTGCCGGCTTCAAGCCCCTGTCAGCCGAGGCGTCCCTTCTGCAACCAACGGTCGAGGGCATTGGCGAAGTTCTGCTTGTCCGCTTGGTTGAAAGGTGCGGGGCCACCGGTCTGAACCCCGGCAGATCGCAGCTCCTCCATCAGATTACGCATGCCGAGCCGGGCCTTGATGGTCTCCTTGGTATAGATTTCGCCCCGTGGATTGAGCGCCTCGCCACCGGCGTCGATTACCCATGAAGCCAAGGGGATGTCCCCGGTGATCACCAGATCCCCCGGCACGACTTGCTGGGCGATGACGTGATCCGCCACATCAAAGCCCTTTTCTACCTGCTGGGTCTTGATGTAGGGAGAGGGGGGGACCCTCAGTCCCTGATTGGCGACCAGGGTGGTCAGCATCTTGGCGCGATGAGCGGCGCGGTAGAGGATCTCCTTGACCGGAGTGGGGCAGGCATCGGCATCGACCCAGATGGGCATGGTTTGGTATCCAGAATATGAAGATGTCTCATCTTATCATGGCTTGGGGCAAAGCTGAGTCGGGGCCCGCTTTGGTGTAAGCTGGGCGACTGCCGCCATGCTACGGCAGAGGCGAACAATGTCATCCGGCGCAATTGAGAGGAGGTGTCGTGGATCTGGTACCCAATGATGTTATCTATGGTCTGGCCCTGGACGGTAAGGGTGGCCAGCATCCGCTGGGGGCGGGCGCCGAGTTACCGGCCCAGCAACCGAGTTGGTTGCACCTGGATTACGGTAACCCTGAGGCGGCCCGCTGGCTACTGCAGACTCCCTTGCTGGGGGATGTGGCCCGCGAGGCGCTGCTCGGCCAGAGCAATAGGCCCAAGCTGGTGCGGATGGGGGAAACGGTGCTGCTGATCCTGCGCGGCATCAACCACAACCAGCATCACAAACCCGAAGAGATGGTCGCCCTGCGTATTTTCATTACCCCGGATCTCATCATCAGCAGCCGTCGTCGCCCTCTCTTGTCTGAAAAGGATGTGTTCGAACAGTTGCAGCTGGGTGGCGGACCGGATAACCCGGCTGACTGGTTGGTGGAGATCTGCGATGCCCTGACCGATCGCGCCGGCGAGTTCGTCGAAGAGCTGCACGATCAGATCCTGGAGCTTGAGGAGCAGGTGCTGGAGCGAGATCTGCCGACCACGGGGAAGCTGGCCCGCATTCGCAAACAGCTGATCATGATCCGCCGCTACCTCTCCCCTCAACGGGATCTCATCGCGCGTCTCGCCAGCGAGAAGATCAGCTGGTTCGAGGAGGACGACAGGCGCCGTCTGCTCGATATTGCCGACCGCTTGCGGCGCTGGTTGGACGATCTGGATGCAGGGGTCGCCCGCACCAGTGTGCTGGCGGACGAGATCAACAACATGGTGGCGGAGGCGACAAATCGCCGCGCCTATCAGATGTCGGTCATGGCACTGCTGTTTCTCCCTGCCAGCTTCCTGACGGGCCTGTTCGGCATTAACCTGGGGGGCATTCCGGGTGCCGAGAGTCCGCTCGCCTTCTGGGTGTTCTGCGCATCCCTGACCAGTCTGGCCGTGGTGCTCGCCCTCTGGCTCAAACATCGACGCTGGTGGTGACCATGACCCTTTGGCAATCTTTTGGGCTGACCCTGCTGGTATTGCTGGCTCATGGCCTGATCCGGCGCATCATCAGGCGCAGTCTGTTGGTATTGGGGCGCAGCAAGCAGGTGAGCGAGAGCCGGGTCGGCTACGTTGAGCATGTATTTCACTTCCTGCTTGGCAGCGCCACTCTGCTGGTGCTGGCCGGGGTCTGGGGTCTCGACTTTTCCCGGTTGGTGGTACTGGCTTCCTCCTTCTTCGCGGTACTCGGAGTCGCCATGGTGGCCCAGTGGTCGATCCTCTCCAACATCACCGCCAGCATCACCATCTTCTTCGCCTTTCCATATCGGATCGGAGACAGGATCCGCATTCTCGACAAGGATGATTCCGTTACGGGGGTTATCCTGGAGATAGGACTCTTCTATGTGCAGGTGCGCGATGATCAGGGTGATCTGGTCACCTATCCGGCCAATCTGTTCCTGCAAAGACCGGTACGCAGACTGGAGTCTTCACCTCATCCCCAAGTGCCTGACCAACCGGAATAGGGGCAGAGCCCTTATCCATTATCTGCAACCTCGTCTTCTCTCTGAGGCTAACGAAAAGACCCCGCCGTGGCGGGGTCTGGGTCATGAGGGGCTGAGTGCCTTGGTTCAGCGCTCAAAGAAGTGATAGAGATGTTCGACCTGGATCGGGCAGTCGGCGACCTTGTGGATGTGATCCCGCGCTTCGTCCACTGTGCCGAAACTGAGCGGCAGGCCGAAGCTGTCGGTCAACTCGAACAGGCGTCCCCCCTCCCCGCGAAACTCGACAATCCAGCCAGGCAGCATGGCATCGTGTACGATTTCTGCCTCCTGTATGCCCTGTTGTCGATAAAGCTGGCGTAGTTCACTGACTGTCATATCGACCTCCTTCTGAGCGACGCGCCACCATGACAAGTCTAGTCTCTGCCGGGATTGGCTTCGCTTTTCACCCCATTTTCCTTGGGGGGTTGCAGCGCGATGACCAACTCCCCCGGCACGGGCGCTATGTTGCCAATGACCACTCGCGGATGCTGTTTGGCATCCAGAATGAACATGGGGACTGCGCCTGGGTTGGCCGTCTGGTACGCGCTCCAATCGAAGGTCTCCGAGAGTCGGGTCGCCTTGATCTGTCCACCCCGGGCCAACATGCCGCTCAGTCGGGCAAAGTTGACGTCGCTGCCAAACAGCACCTGGCGTGCTCGGAAGGTGGCACTCTCCCGGTTGGCTTTACCATGTTGATCGCTCGATCGCAGTGAATAGATAGTCTCTTCGCCAAACTGGTGGGAGAAGTGCAGCACCCCCAGGGCATTGTTGTGGCGGCTGGGGGAGAGCGCCAGCACTGTGCTGATGCTGGTGAGTGGCAGATGCAGTTCAGCATGCTCCGACTGGGGATTCCCGAAGTAGCAGGGCAGGTTGCTCATGCGGGCCAGCTTGCAGTTCTCCCAGGCCGGGTCCGACAGGTAGACGGGCACCCCTTGATCCGCCAGGGCCTTGCCGATGGCGCGCGCCACCGAGTTGGCGCCGATCAGCAGCCAGGTGTTGGGAGTGGGTTGGCGCATGCCGAGCAGGCCAGCCAGCGGCGCCGAGGTGAGGCTCTGCAGTACCACGGTCGAGATGATGACGGCGAATACCAGAGGTACCAACTTACCCGCATCCGGGATCCCGGCTTCACTGAGACTGATGGCAAAAGAGGCGCTGACCGCAGCGGCGACTATGCCCCGTGGCGCTATCCAGCTGAGCAGGGCGCGGGCTCGCCAGGGCAGGGTTGAGTCGTGGGTCGAGACCAGGATACAGAGCGGGCGGGCCACGAACTGCACCACGCACAGCAAGACCAGCACCATGGGGCCGAGCTGCCAGAGCTGGCCCAGGTCGAGGCGCGCGGCCAGCAGGATGAACAGGGTAGAGATCAGAATGACGGCAAGATCCTCCTTGAAGGCCAGCACCTCTTCCAGATCCAGACCATCCTGGTTGGCGAGCCAGATGCCAAAAACCGTCACTGCCAGCAGGCCAGACTCATGACTGAGCCAGTCGGAGAGGGTGAAGGTGGCGAGTACCAGCGCCAGCACCCCGAACTTGTGCAGCGTGACCGGCAGCCAGTCCTTGCGGATGATGAGAGTGGTGATCCAGCCTGCCGCCACCCCGATGAAGGAACCTATGCCGACTGTCTTGGCCAGGGCCCAGAGGGTATGGGTCACCATCTCCTGCTGGCTGCCGAGCAGTACAGCCTCGAAGATCAATACCGCGAACAGGGCACCGATGGGATCGATGACGATCCCCTCCCAGCGCAAGATCTTGTCCACCTCCTTGACCGGGCGGATCACGTTCAGCATGGGCGCGACCACGGTCGGTCCCGTCACCACCAGCACGGCACCGAGCACCATGGCGACGCGCCAGTCCAGACCAAGCAGGAAGTAGCTGGCCGCCCCTATCACCGCGAAACTGGTCAGCATGCCGATGGAGCAGAGATTGCGCACCACCTTGCCTATGCCCTTGAGCTCGGCCAGATGCAGGGTCAGGGCTCCCTCGAACAGAATGATGGCCACCGAGAGCGAGACCAGGGGAAATAGCAGCTCGCCGAGCAGCAGGTCCGGGTTGAGCACGCCGGTCACAGGGCCAAGCACCAGGCCGGTCAGCAGCAGAAACAGTATGGCGGGGACCCGCAGGGCCCAGGCCAGCCACTGGGCAAGCAGGGAGATCAGCGCGATCCCCGCTAACGAGAGTGCGGTCATGGTTACCTCATAAAAAGGGAGTAGAAAGGAATAACAAGATGACTATATGTCAGCCTGACACCCTAACTCGAATGAGACAACTAGATCCGTGATAAGAGGAGGGAGTCCTGGGGATGGGGAGTGGGTGTCAACGCGGTTAGATCGGACTCTCCTTGTGGAGCTCGCCGACGCAGTGGGCGACGGCCAGCACCAGGGAAGATCGCACCATCTGATCCTGACGGGCGAGTTGCATCTGATAGAAGGTCCAATCCTCTTCCGAGGCGGGCGGCTCCAACGCGTGGAGGCCTGCGCGGTTGATGCCGTGCAGTCTATCGAGCAGATCGCGAACGGGTTTGTCGCTAAAACGGTAATCCTTGGGGTCGCGTACCAGAAAATCGCGGATCTTCAGGTAGACGTCTATGTCCTGATAAAGTTCGAGGGAGACCAGACCGAGGGCAAAAATGAGCTTGAGGCGCACCTCTATCTGGCCGAGGGGGCCACTCTGGTTGAGCAGGGGTTCGATGGCGTATTTGACGGCATACTCTTCCTGACGGAAGGCTCGGCGCATCAGAGAGTCCACCGCTTCTTCCAGGAGGGTGACGACCTCGAGAAAGAAGCCCCGTGGGCCATCCTGCTCGTTGAGTCGTTCCAGTACCTCATCTTCCTGGTGTGTGGTCATAAATCGATAGGGTCCAGCTAGTCATGAGCAGAGAGGGAGGATTCCCTCTCTGCGAGTCCGGTTAGAGTGCCTGGTAGCGGGCCGTGATGGCGGCGATCAATGGGCTCTGCGGGTCCAATCCCGCCACCCTGGCCAGGGTGGCGGCAACGCCATCGGCGATAATGGCGGCCTGCAGTTCGACGGCTTGCGGGTCTTCGTCATTGTGATAACGCAGCGCCGCCGCAATCCCTTCCTGCAATCCCTCATTGGGAAGGCCGTATTCCAGGGTACCGAGCAGGGGCTTGATCAATCTGTCGTGCTCTCCCAGCTTGCGCAGGGGCTGGCGGCCGACCCTGTCCACTTCGTCCACCAGATAGGGGTTGGCGAAACGGGCCAGTATCTTCTCGATATAGGCGGCGTGCAGGCGCGGATCGAAGCCGTAGCGCTTGACCAGTACGGCCCCGCTCTCCTCCATGGCACGGCGCACCTTGCTGCGGATCACCGGATCCTCGATGGCCTCGCGAATGGTCTGGTAGCCCATCAGCTTGCCGAGGTAGGCGGTGATGCTGTGACCGGTGTTGAGGGTAAAGAGTTTACGCTCGACGAAGGCCATCAAGTTGTCCGTGGTCTCCATGCCCGCCACCTGGGGCAGTGCTCCCTTGAATTGGGTCTGGTCGACAATCCACTCGCTGAAGCTCTCCACCGTCACCTCCAGCGGATCATCGTTGGCGGCGGCGGGAGGCACGATGCGATCCACCGCCGAATCCACGAAGCCGACACAGGATTCGAGGGTGGCATGATACGCGAGCGGCAGGTACTTGAGTACCTCCTGCTTGAGGTGAGTGGTACCGCGCACCATGTTCTCGCAGGCAATGACGTTGAGCGGGCTGAGATTGCCTGCCACGAAGCGGGCCTCCAATCCCTTGGCCAGGGTACTGGCAATCTTGTCCAGTATATTGGGACCCACTGCGGTGGTGACCAGGTCGGCGGTGACGATACGGGCGATCACCTCCGGACCTGAGGAGCTGACCGCCGCGACGTTGCGCACTGTGTCCAGTTTCTGATCCGCTCCCACCACATGCACCTTGTACTCCTGGCTGTGGTTTAGCTGATCTATCAGCGTTTCGTTGACGTCGGCGAAGGTAACCTGATGGTTGGCGTCGGCCAGCAGTTTACCGATGAAGCCACGGCCTATGTTACCGGCACCAAAATGCAATGTTTTCATAAAATCAACCTCTTGAACCAATGATGTGGGCAGGATCAGGCAGCTTGTTCGCCACCCAGCAGGTCCAGGAACTCCTGAGGATCCCGGGTGCTGGCCAGCCGGTCGATAAGACCGGGCTCATCCAGTGCATTGGTCAGGCGGGTTATCACCTGAATGTGTTCATCGTTGCGGGCGGCGATGCCAATCACCAGGCGGGCCACCTCGTCCGCGGCTTCACCGAAGGCGACGCCAGCCGGATATTGGCAGATGACGATGCCGGTACGGATCACCTTCTCCTTGGCGGCTATGGTGCCGTGGGGCACGGCGATGGACTCGCCAAGATAGGTGGAAACCAACTGCTCACGCTCCAGCATGGCATCCACATAGCTGGCCTCGACATAGCCGCGCTCGGCCAGCAGGGCACCGGCGGCCTTGATGGCAGCCTCTTTGCTGTCGGCCATGAGACCGAGCTGGATATCCTGGCGGCTCAGGGTGAACACCTGGGCATCCTGCGGCTCATAGTTGTCGTCGTTGGCCGCAACCAGCAAGGTGGGGTGGGCCACATCGTCGTTGGCGGCCTGGGTCTGGCTCAGCTCCTGCACCATGGCCTGATAGAGGCCGTTGTCGAGGAAGTTGGTCAGGGAGATATGGCGCGCATTCGGTGCGTGGCGACGAGCTCGCTCGGTCAAATCCTGGTGGGTAATGACCCAGTCCACCTGGTCGTCGAGCTGGTCGATGGCACGATTGGTGACACTGATGTCGAGGCCGGCGGCCTGTACCCGCTTGCGCAGCATGCCGGCGCCCATGGCGCTGGATCCCATGCCGGCATCGCAGGCGACCACGATATTGCGTACGGTCAACAGCTCGCCACTCGGGTGCTTGGCGGCGACGGTGTCGGTTTTACCGCCCTTCATGGCTTTCATTTTACGGGTGGCTTCACCCAGGGCGTCGGCCTGGTCGGCTTCTGGCTGCTGGGCGCGAACGAACACGGCGGCAACCAGGAAGGAGACCAGGGTGGCGCTGATGATGGAGAGGGCGACCCCGATCAGGGAGGCTTTCGGCGTCATCAAGAGCACGGCGAAGATGGATCCCGGCGAGGCAGGGGAGACCAGACCCGCATTGAACAGGGTCAGGGTGAATACCCCGGTCATGCCACCGGCGATCACCGCCAGGATGAGGCGCGGGTTCATCAGCACGTAGGGGAAGTAGATCTCGTGGATGCCGCCGAAGAAGTGAATGATGGAGGCGCCAGCAGCAGACTGCTTGGCCGCGCCACGGCCGAACACCATGTAGGCCAGCAGCACGCCCATGCCCGGGCCCGGGTTTGCTTCGATCAGGAAGAAGATGGACTGGCCATGCTCGGTTGCCTGCTGAATGCCCAGCGGCGAGAAGATACCGTGGTTGATGGCGTTGTTGAGGAACAGGATCTTGGCCGGTTCAACGAAGATGGAGGTGAGCGGCAACATGTGGTTTTCCACCAGGAAACCCACGCCACCCGCCAGCAGGCCGGAGAGCACCTTGACGAAGGGGCCGATCACGAAGAAGGCGAGGATGGCGAGCAACATGCCGATGATGCCGGCGGAGAAGTTGTTGACCAGCATCTCGAAGCCGCTCTTGACCCGACCTTCCATCGCCTTATCGAAACGCTTGATGACCCAGCCACCCAGCGGGCCGACCATCATGGCACCCATGAACATGGGGATGTCGGTACCGACGATGACACCCATGGTGGTGATGGCGCCGACCACGCCGCCCCGTTCACCGCCCATCAGCTTGCCGCCGGTGTAGCCAATCAGCAGTGGCAGCAGGTAGGTGATCATGGGACCAACCAGCTTGGCCAGTGTCTCACTGGGCAGCCAGCCGGTGGGAATGAAGAGGGCGGTGATGAAGCCCCAGGCGATGAATGCCCCTATGTTGGGCATGACCATATTGGACAGGAAGCGTCCAAAATTCTGTATCTTGACTTTGGTATCCGGTGATAACATGACGGCACCCCGTTTTGAGCCTGTGTGATTAAAAGTGGTAGTCGGGATAACGGGTTTTGCCGAACCCTCATCCCTGTCGTCTAAGCAACTTCAATCTACCACTTCATTTTCTGATTGGGCTGAAAACGGGGTGTCTTGTGACCCGCCTCTCAAATACCTGGCCTACCCCCCTCCCACAGCAGTGATGTCGATCACATCTCTTCACTGTGCCTTGACTACATTTCGATCTTTTCTGCCATGAGTGGCTTTTTAATGTGATCCACGCCTCCTTATCTCGTTTTCGAAAACCTCATGTCAACGTGATGGTGGTCACACATCCATTATTTGTATTCAATCGAGACAGTGTGTGCGGTGCATTATCTAGTGCTCACACCGATGGATAGATCGGCATTGACTGCTAATTACCAATGAATCACTTATTTTGTAACCCACTTTCAGTTTCTCCCCTCGGGCGTTTCGCCAGACTCGTTGCATATTTGAAGTCCACTTGGGTCCATGGTGAGGCGTTCAGTCCCGGTCAGCGAGTACGGGCTCAAGGGGGCATTGCCCCACCCTGGCCCTGCATGCCGAATACATCAGCTGGCCACCGAGCGTTGAGGTCATCGTCATCGCGGCGATGGATTTATGGCGGCCATAGAAAAGCCCGCAGGGTTGCGGGCTTTGGAAATCGAGCTGTTGGCTTCGAGTTTATTCGGCCTTGGGGGCGGTCTCTGCCGGTGCTTCCGTACTCTCGCTGACCACAGCCACCGGGGCCGGGCCTGGCACCAGCGCCACGGCGGGCTTGGCAATGAGGGAGCGTGTCTCTTCCACGGCTTCGGTCAGCTTGACCTCGATGACCTGGCCCAGCTCATAGATCACCTCTGTCTTGTCGAGGTAGACGCGGCTGTTGTCCCAACTGCACTCCAACCTCTCCTTGTTGTCGAGGATATGGCGGGCGGGCATGAAGACCACGGCGCCATTCTCCTGCAACCGCAACTTGAGCCCGGCCCGCATCACATCGATGATCTCGGCATTGAAGATCTGCTCGGTACCCGCGGCGCTCTGCAGGAAGCGGACATAGAGCCAGTCGCCGATACCGCGCTCCACCATGCGGTGCAGACGGCGGCAGGCGGTCAGGTGCTCGGTCAGCTCCAGACTGGGGCGCGGGCCCGGGGTCTTGCCTGCGATGACGGCCTTGAGCAGACGGTGGTTGACCATGTCGCCGTACTTGCGAATTGGCGAGGTCCAGGTGGCATAGGCATCCAGCCCCAGGCCGTAGTGGGCACCTGGCTCGGCGGACATCAGTGCATAGCTCTGGAAGCGGCGGATCTTGCCATCCAGCCAGCGGGTATCGAGGTTGTCTATCCAGCGGCGCAGGGCGCAGAAACCGGTGAGGCTGGCGATATCTTCCTTCTCGAACGGCGCCTCGGCGGTCTTGAGCAGCTCCATGGCACCGTCGAGGGACTCCTCATCGAAACCGGTGTGGACGTTGAAGATGCCGTAGCCAACCTGCTTGCCCAGCACGCGACCGGCACAGATGTTGGCGGCGATCATCGACTCTTCGATCATCCGGTTGGCGATGCGGCGCGGTTCGACGTGGATGGCCAGCACGGCGCCGTTTTCACCCAGCTCGAAGTCGTAGTCTGGGCGGTCCGGGAACACCAGGGCGTGCTCGGTACGCCAGGCGATACGCGCCTCGGTCATCGCCTTCATCAGCGGCAGCTGGGCCATGACGCCTGCGTCTATGTCCAGTGCTTTGCCGTGCTCGGCCCAGTCGGAGACCTCGTCATAGTTGAGGCGAGCGTGGGAATTGATGCGGGCGGCGAAGAACTCGGTCTCTTCGAGCAGCAGGCCATCTTCGGCAATGAGCAGGCGGGCGCACAGGGTATTGCGCTCCTCGCCCTCTTTCAGGGAGCAGAGCTCATCGGAGAGGGTGCGCGGTATCATCGGCACGTTGCGGCCCGGCATATAGACGGTGAAGGCGCGCTGGGCGGCTTCCTTATCCAGCTCGCTGCCTTCGGCCACGTAGGCGGTCGGATCGGCGATGGCGACCAGCAGCTCCCAGCCGTTGTCCAGTTTGCGGATGGAGAGGGCGTCATCCATGTCCTTGGTCTTGGCGCCATCTATGGTGAAGAAGGGCACTTGAGTCAGGTCGGTGCGCGGCAGCTCTTCCTCTTCAATGACTTTCCACTCGGGCAGATCAGCCGGCTCTATCTGGGCCAGATTGTGACGGGCCAGTACCACCCACCAGGGCACATTGTGATCGTCCTTGTCGGCGATGAGTTCGGTGATCTCGGCGGAGAAATTACCGTCGGCCAGGGCATGGCGCTTGAGGGTGGCGACCACCCAGTCCCCTTCCTTCAAGGATTTCTCGTCCAGTCCCTTCTTGGTGCGCGCCTTGATGGCATCCTTGATGAGGGGATGATCTGCCACCACGTTGAGGCGGTCGCGGAACATCTTGACGCGGCCGACGAAGCGGGTCACCGCCTGCTCCAGCAGGGCATCCGGCTCGGCCACTTCCTTATCTTTCTCGGTGCGGATCAGGGCACTCACGCGATCCCCGTGCATCACCTTCTTCATGTAGGGGGGCGGCACGAAGTAGCTGGTCTTCTCATCCACCTCCAGGAAGCCAAATCCCCGATCGGAGGCGCGGATCACCCCTTCTTTCTTGGGGATGTTTTCGCGGATCTGTTGTTTGAGCTGGGCCAGCAAGGGATTGTCTTGGAACATATGTGAGGAACCTGAGTGAAAACCTGATGAAGAATCGCCCAGCACTATACGTTTTTCACCCCGCAAAGCCAAGGTGACTGGGCCGATCCCGGGATGGTCAGGGGTTAGCCGTGCTCAATTCAGGGCGGCCTGCCCCTGGCTTATCAGACGCTGGGAGATCTGTTTGTGCAGACCTCGCTCCAGCAGCCAGCGATGCCAGTAGAGGGTCTCTATCAGGTGACGGTCCGGGCAGAGATCCAGCAGGCGGCCGGACTGGAGCTGGGCGCGGATCTGCAACTCCGGGATGAGGCAGTAGGCCAGCCCCTGCTCGGCCATGGCGACGAAGGCTTCGGAGGAGTGGACTATGTGGCAGGGGTAGCCGCCGGGCTCGAGGCCAAACTCGCGGCGCAAGAAACTGATGTGCATGTCATCCCGGGGGTCGAAGGCGACCCCGGGGGCCTTGGCCAGAGCTTGAGGAGTGAGGCCTTCTGGAAAGTGGCGAGCCATGAAGGCCGGGCTGGCTGTCAGGACGTAGCACATCTGGCCGAGCGCATCGACGCTGCAACCAGGCAGTGGCTGCGGATGCAGGCTGACGGCACCGAATGCCTGGCCTTCGCGTACCTTGTCCAGGGTGCGGCTCTCATCATCGACCAGCAGGTTAAGCTCGATGGGAAACTGCTCCAGCAGGGGGGCCAGGGCCGGTAAAAACCAGGTGGCCAGGCTGTCGGCATTGACCGCTATGCTGATGCGGATCGGGGCCTGGGGGCTGGCGGGGGTCAGTTCGCTGCTGAGCTCCTGTTCGAGCTGACGTACCTGACGGTAGTGGGCCAGCAGTTTCTGGCCCAGTGGCGTTGCCTGTAGCGGCTGGCTGCGGATGATGAGGGGCTCGGCGAATTGCTGTTCGAGCTGCTTGATGCGCTGGGAGATGGCGGATTGGGTGAGGTGCAGGCGCTGGGCGGCACGATCGAAGTTCTGCTCCTGCATCACGGCATCCAGGGCCAGCAGCAACTTGTAGTCCAGAGCCTTCATCAATATCCCTTATCAATATGACGATTCAGAAGTCACTCTACTATCGGCATCGAGGGGGAGGCAAGCAGACTGTGGTGTTCGGCCCTGCCCCATGATGGCCGCATTTAACACTGTTAAAAGTGACAGTAGCTGTCAGGGATCCAAAAGAAGATACTCCTTTGTGTCCGCTTCTGCGTGGGGTGGGATCGGACCTAGCGTGAGTGCTTTATCCCGGGATCTTCCCGGGATTTTTTATGGGGTCGGAATGGGCCGCCGTGCCCTGGTCTGCATAGTGGCCGCGTAGCGGACGCGCGACGGCAGCGGCGAAACGTTCGTCGAGCAGGAAGCGGATACCGACGCCGCGCACGGCACCCAGATCAACGGCTTGCCGGTGGCCGAGCCGCTCAATCGGCAGGCCGAGTCGACGAAAGATGCGCTCCACCGGCAGACTGACCACGGCGACCAGCTCACGGATCTGCTGGGCGAGGGCGAAGGCATACACCTCACGGAAGATGACGCAGGTGAGTTCGCTCACCCCATTGTCGAGTCGCGGCGCCCGGCTGGCATCGATGGCGAGCCGAGTCAGCTCCCAGACATCCTGATGACGAGGTGGGGCCTCACCGGCGAGGGCGGCGGGGAAGATAGTGGGCAGCATGTAGTCCTGGGCACAGCTGAGCAGGCGGATGCAGCCGCACAGACCCTGTTCATCTTCGATCAGAACCCAGTGAGTGTCAGGACCATCGAAATTATCTCGCTCCAGGCCGGAATGGGATTCGACATCCCACTGAAGCCTTTCGTTGAAAACTCGGTTTCTAAAGGTATATAGGGAATTTTCTACGGATTTATCTCGATGTTTGCTCAGTTTTCCCTTGAAAACACGCATTCTGCTCACTCCATATCCAGGAAGGGCGTTATACTCACGGACTCGGGAAGGGGATTGAAATGAAACAGGCTCAACTGCTGGAATACCTTGAACTGTTCACCAGGGTCATGGATGGAGATCAACTGTCTGAGCTGATTGGGCGTTTCGCGCTCGGCATGGGGTATGACTATTATCGCTTCGCGCTGATACTGCCGATGTCGATG
The DNA here is from genome assembly GCF_024807335.1 of Aeromonas sp. BIGb0405. Taxonomy (NCBI): domain Bacteria; kingdom Pseudomonadati; phylum Pseudomonadota; class Gammaproteobacteria; order Aeromonadales; family Aeromonadaceae; genus Aeromonas; species Aeromonas sp. BIGb0405. The sequence continues at coordinate 213,919 of NZ_JANUEP010000005.1, read as the reverse complement.
CAGCGTCCCAAGGTGGTGCTGTTCAACCGCTGCCCCGACTCCTGGATCCAGGCTTATACGGCCCACCATATGCTGGCTCGGGATCCCATCATCCAACTCGCCCGCCATCAGACTCTGCCCATCTACTGGAACCAACTCGACGAGAAGGCGAGCTTCCTGCAAGCGGGCAGTCTGGATGTGATGAGCCTGGCCGCCGAATTCGGTCTGCGCAACGGCATCTCTTTCCCGCTCCATGGCCCGACCGGTGAGAGCGGCATTCTCTCCTTCATCACCCGGGAACGAGCCTCCAGTGACCTGTTGTTGGAGTCTTCCCCGGTGCTCTCCTGGATGTCGACCTACATCTTCGATGCGGCGCTGCGCACCGTGCGACTCGGATTGCCGGCAGGGGTCCAGCAGGAGGTGTTGACGGGGCGCGAGACCGAGTGCCTCTCCTGGGCCAGCGAGGGTAAAACGTCCGGTGAAATCGCCAGCATCCTCGGCATCACCGAGCGAACCGTGAATTACCATCTCAATCAGGTGACCCGCAAGACGGGTTCCATCAATCGCTATCAGGCCATCGCCAAGGGCATGAGCAGCGGCATACTGGTGCCCAATCTGGAAGAGGTCGTGGTCACCAATTTTCCGCGTCAGCTGCAATAACCCGCATTCAGCAGAGCTCATCTCTTTCTCTTCCATAGGGCCCAGGCGGCCTGCATTATCGGGAGGGATCTCGCCCTCGACCATTGTCAGATCTGGCAATTGACAGCCAGAAGCCGATCGCCGTCACGTTCAGGTCGGAGCCCTTTTATTAAATTTTCGAATCAATGAGAAATTTAATGAATTTCTCTTAAATAACCCCATCTCGCATACTGCCGCCATCTTCACTGAGAGACCTTGAACCCATGATGGCGACCAGCTTGCAGGGCTTTGTATTAGGCCTTGCCATGATAATCCCAATCGGAGCCCAGAATGCCTTTGTGCTGAGCCGGGGCATTCACCGCAACCACCACCTGCTGACGGCGACACTCTGCTGCCTGTGCGATCTCGTGCTGATCGGGATTGGCGTATTCGGCGGCGCCAGCTTGCTGGCGGCCAATCCACTCGGACTGGCGCTGCTGACCTGGGGCGGCGTGTTATTCCTGAGCTGGTTTGGTGTGCGCTCCCTGCGCAGCGCCTGGCGCGGGCAGGGGGCGGCCCTGGCGGATTCGGCCCAACTGATGGGGGTCAGGAGCGTGCTGGCCATGACCCTGGGCGTCACCCTGCTCAACCCCCATGTGTACCTGGATACCCTGATGCTGCTCGGCTCCCTCGGCAGCCAGTTTGCCGAGGAGCTGCGACCGGCCTTCGCCGCGGGCGCCATGCTGGCATCCCTGGTCTGGTTCTATGGTCTGGCCTTTGGCGCGGCGGCACTTTCCCCTTGGCTTGCCCGGGGAAAGGTACAGCAAGCTATTGATGTTGTTGTGGGTTTAATCATGATTGCCCTGGCACTGCAGCTGGCGATTGGCGCACTGACGGCCTCATAAGGCTATTTTTGTGTCGAGCTTCATAAAAATGAGTCCAGGTTCCATCTGCTGACATATTCGTCTGTTAAATTCCCGTTGCTGGTAAAGCAATACTCATAATAAAAGGGAAAAACAGTGAATAAAGCCACGAAGCTGGGCGCTATCGCAGCCATTGTGCTGTTGTCTGCCTGCAGCAATGAAAATGACAGCAAGGCGCAGCCGGGAGCCGTCTCCCTGCGCCTGATCCAGACCTCCGACATCCACTCCAACGTGCTGGGGTATGACTACTACCAGAACAAGGAAGACCGCAAGTTCGGCCTCTCCCGTACCGCGCTGCTGATCCGCGCCGCCCGCGCCGAAAACCCCAACAGCCTGCTGCTCGACAACGGTGACCTGATCCAGGGTACGCCGCTGGCGGATTATATCTTCGAGCAGTCCGGCGCCGGTTACCTCGAGAAACAGGCCCACCCGGTGTTCAAGGTCATGAACGAGCTCGGTTATGACGCCGGCAACCTCGGCAACCACGAGTTCAACTACGGGCTGGAGTACCTCGGCAAGGTGTTGGCGGGGGCCAACTTCCCTTACGTGAACGCCAACGTGTTCGAGGCGGGTGCCTTCAAGCGCGATGCCAAGGGGCAAATCGACTGGAGCGGCAACAGGTTCACCCCCTATCTGCTGCTGGATCGCCAAGTGACCGATGACAAGGGTCAGTCCCAGACCATCAAGGTCGGCATCCTCGGACTGACGCCACCCCAGGTGCTGCAGTGGGACAAGCGTCATCTGGAAGGCAAGGTGGTGGTGGCCGACATGGTCGAGACCGCCAACCACTATGTGCCCGAGCTGCGCGCCAAGGGCGCCGATATCGTGGTAGTGGTCGCCCACACCGGTATCAACGCCAGCAGCTACGAGGCCATGATGGAGAACTCCGCCTGGCATCTGGCCAAGGTGAAGGGGGTGGATGCCCTGATGCTGGGTCATGCCCACAAGAACTTCCCGGGCGACTTCCCGGACTTGCCGGAGGTGGACAACCAGGCCGGTACCCTGAGCGGCATCCCGACCGTGATGCCCGGCTATTGGGGCAATCATCTGGGCATCATCGATCTCAAGCTGGAGCAGGTGAACGGCAAGTGGCAGGTGAAGCAGAGCCAGGCCAGCCTACGCAAGATTGACTCCAGCGAAGACAGCGCCGTGGATCAGCGGGTGGTCGATCTGGTGCAGACAGACCACGATGCCACCAACCAGTGGCTGGACGAGCCGCTGGGCAAGATAACCTCGCCCATTCACAGCTTCTTCGCCCTGGTGCAGGACGATCCTTCGGTGCAGCTGGTGAGCGATGCCCAGCGCCAACATGCCGAGCAGTTGCAACAAGACGGTCTGCTCAAGGAGTCCTACCCGATCCTGTCGGTGGCGGCCCCCTTCCGCGGCGGGCGTAACGGCATCAATGACTTCACCTATGTGGCCCAGGGGGACATCTCCCTGCGCAACGTCTCGGATCTCTACATCTACCCGAACACCCTGCAGGTGGTCGAGGTGAACGGGGCCACGGTCAAGGAGTGGCTGGAGATGAGTGCCGGCCAGTTCAACCGGATCGACACCGCCCAGAGCGGGGTGCAGTGGCTGGTGAACGAAAGTTTCCCCACCTACAACTTCGACGTGATCGATGGTGTGAACTACGAAGTGGATATCACCCAGCCGGCCCGTTACAGCAAGGAGGGCGCCAGGGTGAGTGACGGTCAGCGCATCAGCGGCCTCACCTTCAACGGCCAGCCGTTGGATCCGGCCCAGAAGTTCTACGTGGTGACCAACAACTACCGCGCCAGCGGCGGCGGTCACTTCCCGGGGATCGATGGCAGCAACATAGTGCATGAAGATCCCTTCGAGACGCGGGAGATCATCGCCCAGTACCTCAAGTCCCAGTCTGCTGCCAATCCGGCGGGCTTCAGCCCGGCAGCCAACAACAACTGGCACATGAAGGCGTTACCAGCGGGGGTTGACGTGCGGCTCTACTCCTCGCCGAGCGATGAGGCCAAGGCCCTGGCCGGTGCGGATCTTGAGTACCAGTCCACCCTGCCGATGGACGATGCCAAGCATCCCGGTTACGCCATCTACCGGCTGATCCGCCAGTAATTCAGGCGCGGTCGCAGACCCGTAAAAAAGCCCTCGCATGCGAGGGCTTTTTCTTTTGGAGCCACAGGCGGCTCCTCGGATTGCATCAGGGCACCACAGCCACGTTGACGCTGCCGTTGCCCTGGGTCAGCCGCACCTTGGCACCAGGCTGGAAGCTGGGATCGGCCTTTTGCACCACGACGATGGAACCGCCGTTATCTTGCTTGATCTCCAGCTCGACACCATCGACCTGATTGAGCTTGTCACCGGCGGCCTTGCCCGCGGCGGCACCCGCGATGGCCCCCCCTGCGGCAGCGATACTACGCCCGGTGCCCCCCCCAATGGTGCTGCCGAGCAGGCCGCCGACCACACCGCCTCCTATGGTGCCGAGGATGGAGTTCTCCTCCGCCTGGATCTTGACCGGACGGGTGGAGACGATGGTGCCGTAGTTGACGGTCTGCACTTGCTTGGCCCTGTCTTTGGTGTAGACATCGCCAGAATAGACATCGCTGTTGGCACAACCGGTGATGGCTGTGGCCAGCAGGGCGATGAGGGTCAGTCGTTGCAACATAATGGTTCTCCTGAATTTGACTACAAATTGGGCATCCTGGGTCACTCTACCCCTCTCTTCACCATGATGGCACCCTCAAAGTGTAACCAAGTATGTTGTATCCAAGCTGGCTCACTCCGAGGTCTTGGCAGGGGTTTTGGCATAGCTCCGTCAGCCTCTGTCGGATCGCGCTCTACTGCCTGTTACGGGGAGGGGGATGGGACTAGCTGGTGCTCGAGCAGGCACCTATCCTCCCCCGGTCCGAAGTAGGCGGGCTCCAGCGCCAGCTCGCGATAGCCGAGCCGCTCATAGAGGCGCCTGGCCGGATTGGCCGGATCGACGGTCAGTCGCACCTGCAGGCAACCTTGCGCCAGCAGTGCTTGCTCCAGATTGTCGATGATGGCTTTGGCCAGTCCGAGCCCGCGGGCCTGGGGCAGGACCGCCAGGGAGAGCAGCCAGCCCTGGGTTCTGTGCTGTCCCACGCCCCCCAAGCCGTAGCCGAGCAACTGCCCCTCGCGTTCGGCGACCAGCAGCAGTTCGGGCCACAGATCCATGGCCTGGCGAAAGAAGAAGTCGGGGTAGACGGCGTCGCCGAATACCTGGGATTCAATCTGCCAGATGGCATGCATGTCGGCCGGGGTGGCAAGTCTGAGGGTCGGGGTCATTGAGGCTCCGCTGGTTGGCGAGTGCGCGAGAAATGGTCGGCAAGGGTAGCCCTAGTCGAGAGGGGATTCAAGCGGCGGCGAGGTGGCGGTAAGTGTGGCGTTGTCTATGTGGCTGCCGGGGGCAAGAAACGAAACAGGGCCATGAGGCCCTGCTTTTATGAGGTTGACTGCAATCAGATGAGGTCGGTGGCCTGCTCCAGCCAGGCGAGATCCTCGCCTTCCAGCAAGGGGCTCAAGCGACGATAAACCTCGGCATGATACTCGTTGATCCAGCGGAACTCATCCTGGCTGAGCAGGCTGCGATCGATCAGGCGAATGTCGAACGGCACATAGGTCAGTCGCTCGAAGCCCAGCATGTCGAGCTCACCCTGACGGGGCAGTTCGATCACGATCTCCAGGTTCTCGCAGCGAATGCCGAACGCATCTTCCCGGTAGTAGCCGGGCTCGTTGGAGAGCACCATGCCCGGCATCAGCGGTACCAGACTGCCCTTGGGCGCGATGCGCTGGGGGCCTTCGTGCACGCTCAGGAAGTGGCCCACACCGTGGCCGGTACCATGGTCGTAGTTATACCCGGCCTGCCAGAGCGGCATGCGGGCCAGCACGTCGAGTTGGATGCCCGAGGTGCCGCGCGGGAAGCGAGCCTGATCCAGGGCGATATGACCCTGCAGCACGCGGGTGAACATGGCCTTGTGCTCCTCGGTCACCTCACCCACCTTGACGGTGCGGGTGATGTCGGTGGTGCCGTCCAGATATTGAGCCCCCGAGTCGACCAGATAGATGGCGTCCTGACCGAAGCCGCGTGGCACCCCGTTGGTATGGCGGTAGTGGCACATGGCGGCGTTGGGACCGAGCGCCGAAATGGTGTCGAAGCTGGGTTCGACATAGTGCAGCTGTTCCTTGCGAAACCCTTCGAGCTGATCCGCCAGGCTGGCTTCATCGACTCCGTCGAACTCACCGGAGACGATCAGGCGATCCAGCCAGGCGAGGAAACGGGTGACGGCCACCCCATCGCGCAGGTGGGCGGCACGCATGCCCGTCAGCTCAGTCTCGTTCTTGCAGGCCTTGGGCAGCATGGTGGGATCTTGACCCGCGACCAGGATGGCACCCGCCTCTTCCATGGTCAGTTGGGCCCAGGCGTTGGCGGTGTTGGGGTCGGCCAGGACTTTTTGTTGATCTTCACCGATGCGCTGGAGCAGGGCTCCCAACTTGTCGGTGGGGTAGACGGAGACATCCTGCCCCACATGCTGGCTGAAGGCGATGCAGTCGAGCTTGTCGGTATCGACGAAGAAATCCATGCTGGCGTTGGCATAGAGCACACCGAATCCCAGTACCACGGGCAGACGCTCGACATCGCGACCGCGCAGGTTGAGCAGCCAGTTGATGGGCTCGGCCTGGGTCAGCAGCACGGCGTCCAGACCACGCTTGCGCAGGTCGCTCGCCAGCAGCTCGCGCTTGGCCTGGCTGGATTGGCCGGCCAGCTCTTCGCTGTAGAACATGACGGGGTGCTTGCCGGGGGCGGGGCGGTCCAGCCAGTGCTGGTCGACGGGATTGTCGGTGATGGCGACGAGGGTGATGCCGCGCTCGCTCAGTTGGGCATTGGCATGCTGGTACCAGGTCAGGCTGTGCAGACGGGGATCGAAGCCGACCCGGTTGCCCGGCTCAAGTTGATCCGCCAACCAGCTGACATGGGGATCCTCATTGAGGTGCAAGAAGCTGAAGAGGTGGGCCGGGGTCTGCATCCGGGCCTGGACAGTGTAGCGACCATCGACGAAGAGTGCGGCCTGCTTGGCCAGGATGATGGCCAGACCCGCCGAACCATTGAAGCCGGTCAGCCAGTCCAGGCGCTCGGCGTGGGCCGGAATGTACTCCCCCAGATGTTCGTCATCGTGGGGCACTATGAACGCGTCCAGTTCCTGCTGGGCCAGGGTGGTCCTGATTTGGGCGACGCGGGTTTCAATGATCTCGAAATGGTTCATGTCGTAATTGCCAGATAGTTGTTCGATGAGCGGTTCAGCCGGGCTGACCGTGGCTGAGGATCTGTCCGATGGACAGGCCTGCCGCCTGTATATGCTGCTTGAGCAGCACGGCAGCCTCGTGTTTTCGCCTCGCCCGGCACAGGGCCAGCAGTTCGGCATGTTCGCGCTCCGCCTTGTCTACACCACCTTGGGCAAACAGCAGCTCGAAGCGCACGTAACGGTCGCAACTCAGATTGATTTGGGCGATCAGCTCCATGGCCTGGGGGCGATTGGCGGCCTGATAGAGGGTGGCATGGAAGCTGTGATTGAGCTGGGCCCAATGTTCGACCCGGGTCCCTGACTCGAGTGCGGCATCGAACTGATCGAGAATGGCCTGGGCGTTGACGAAGGTCTCCTCCGTCATCAGATCGACGGCGTGAAACAGGGTATCGGCTTCCAGCAGGGCTCGCAAATAAAAGAGCTCGGCCACGGACTCGCTATCGAGTCGGGTGACCACGGCGCCGCGATGGGGTTCGAACTTGACCAGCCCCTGAGCCTCCAGCTGCATCAGGGCCTCCCGCACCGGAATGCGGCTGACCGCCAGCTCCTTGGCGATGGCGTCCTGGCGCAAGGGGGCGCCGGCCGGGAAGTCTCCGCGCAGTATCCTGGCTCTGAGGTTGTCCATCACCATCTGGGTGCGGGTCTTGTAGATAGGCGTCATGGTTGTGTCATGGGGGCAGGTTGCAAAATTGTATATTGTATAAAGTTTGGCTGAATCTAACGCGCTCGCGCCGGCAAGGCAAGGTGGCGCTGGACCAATTGCCAGATGTTGGTCAAAAAAATACCGGCCAGCAGAGCTGACCGGTATGGCAGTGCGGTGGGGCTGTTACAGCTGAGGGCCTGCGGCTACCAGCTGTTTGCCTTCGTCGTTATCGGTGAAGCGTTCAAAGTTCTTGATGAAGCGCATCCCCAAGTCCTGAGCCTTCTCATCCCACTGGGCGACCTCGGCATAGGTATCGCGAGGATCCAGTATGGCCGGGTTGACGCCGGGCAGGGCGGTCGGGATTTCCAGGTTGAAGATGGGCAGCATCTTGGTCTGCGCCTGCTCGATGGAGCCATCCAGGATGGCGTCGATGATGGCGCGGGTGTCCTTGATGGAGATGCGTTTGCCGGTGCCGTTCCAGCCGGTGTTGACCAGGTAGGCCTCGGCGCCGGATGCTTCCATCCGCTTGACCAGTTCCTGACCGTACTTGGTCGGGTGCAGGCTGAGGAAGGCCGCACCGAAGCAGGAGGAGAAGGTCGGGGTCGGTTCTGTGATGCCACGCTCGGTACCGGCCAGTTTGGCGGTGAAGCCGGACAGGAAGTGGTACTTGGTCTGTGCCTTGGTCAGCTTGGAGACCGGGGGCAGCACGCCGAAGGCATCGGCCGTCAGGAAGATCACCTTGTTGGCGTGACCGGCCTTGGAGACCGGCTTGACGATGTTCTCGATGTGATAGAGGGGGTAGGAGACCCGGGTGTTCTCGGTGCGGGAACCATCATCGAAGTCGATGGTGCCGTCTTCGGCCACGGTCACGTTCTCCAGCAGGGCGTCGCGACGGATGGCGTTGAAGATGTCCGGCTCGGCCTCCTTGGAGAGCTTGATGGTCTTGGCGTAGCAACCCCCTTCGAAGTTGAACACGCCGTCGTCATCCCAGCCGTGCTCGTCATCGCCGATAAGCGCACGCTTGGGATCGGTGGAGAGGGTGGTCTTGCCGGTGCCGGAGAGGCCGAAGAAGATGGCCACGTCGCCCTCCTGACCCACGTTGGCGGAGCAGTGCATGGAGGCGATGCCGCGCAGGGGCAGGAAGTAGTTCATCATGGAGAACATGCCCTTCTTCATCTCGCCACCGTACCAGGTGCCGCCGATGAGCTGGATCTTCTCGGTGAGGTTGAAGGCGACGAAGTTCTCGGAGTTGAGACCCTGCTCCTGCCAGTTCGGGTTGGTGCATTTGGCACCGTTCATCACCACGAAGTCAGCCTTGAACGTCTTCAGCTCGGCCTCGCTGGGGCGGATGAACATGTTTTTGACGAAGTGGGCCTGCCAGGCCACCTCTGTGATGACACGCACCGCCAGACGGGTGTCCGGGTTGGCACCGCAGTAGCCATCGATGACAAACAGTCGCTTGCCACTGAGCTGTTTGGTCACCAGGGATTTTAGATGTGACCAGACTTCCGGGCTCAGTGCCTTGTTATCGTTCTTGCCCTGGTCAGACCACCACACAGTATTCTGGGTAGTGGCGTCCTTGACGATATATTTATCTTTCGGGGAGCGGCCGGTAAAGATACCGGTATTGACATTGACGGCGCCCAATTCAGTTACTGTACCGCGTTCGAATCCTTCCAGGTCTGGGCGAGTCTCTTCTGCGAAAAGCTGCTCATAGGAGGGGTTACGCAGGATTTCTACGGCGTTATGGATGCCATATTGCTCCAGTTGTAACTGTTGGGCCAGGGTGGGTTCTGCCACTATTGTCATTGTATTCTCCTGGGTTCAGAGGTGTGTAGGGTTCTATCTGGCATCAACTCTACCACTTAGGTGGTAGAATTTAGCGACCTTCATCAAACTTTATAAAGTAGGGTATTTTTTTGTTATTTAAGTTAAAGGCGGGTTTCCCCGCCTTCATTTAGTGTAACTGGTTTGTATCATTACCGGGAGCCCCGCTGAACAGGGTTTCGACATCGATCGCATCAAAGGGATACTGGGCGCCGCAATAGTCGCAGTGCATCTCGATCTTGCCCTGCTCCTGCAGCATCTCCAGCACTTCTGCCTTCTCTACCTGCAACAGGGCACCCTCGCAGCGCTCCCGCGAGCAGGTGCAGCGGAAGGCGACGGCCTGGGGATCGAACACGCGCACCTTGTCCTGGTGATAGAGGCGATAGAGGATCTCTTCGGCCTCCAGACCGAACAGCTCTTCATCCTTGATGGTGCTGGTGAGCTGGGTCAGGTGGTCGAAGTCGATGCTGTGATCCTCACTCTGGGATGGCAGCTCCTGCAGCAGTATGCCGGCGGCGCGGGGTTGGCCCTCATGGTGTCCGGTGCGGATCCAGAGCTTGGTGGCGAGCTGTTCGGATTGGGCGAAATACTGCTCCAGGCAGCCGGCCAGGGTATCGGCCTCCAGGGCAACGATGCCTTGATAGCGCTCACCCTGCTCGGGGGTGATGGTGATGACCAGCTGGCCGTTACCTATCAGGCTCTGCAGTTTGCCATCGCTGGGCAGCTCCCCTTCATGACGGGCGACACCGCGCAGCTGCTGGTTGTTGTCGCCATTGATGACGGCCAGACGCACCGGGCCATCCCCTTGCAATTGCACGGTAATGGAGCCTTCGAACTTGAGGGTGGCAGTGAGCAGGCTGGTGGCGACCAGCAGTTCGCCCAGCAGCTGTTGTACCTGAACCGGATAGCTCTGCGCCTCGATCACGTGGCGATAGGTGCTATCCAGCTGGACCAGCTCACCCCGCACTTCGTACTCTTCAAACAGATAGCGATACAGCAGATCTTGGTGACTCATCTCATCTTCCTTCGGGGTGGTAATAGGTTGGGCACCCGGCATCTTGGGTCGGGTGTGAACTTTCTGGCGTGCATGTCGTCATACAGGGGTCATGGACTCAGGTCAGTATTGCTTTACCCGGATCAGCTGGCGGCGCTCCTGCTTGTCGGGGCGACGCTCGGGGCTGGGCGCAAACTGGCTGTTGAAGCGGCGCGCCTCGGCATTATCGGCCCGGCGTTTGAGGCTCTCGGGGGTCTCTTCATACATCAGTTGGGCGAGGGGGGCCGATTTGCGCTGCTCGCTCAGGGTGAGCACTCGCACCTCCCGCTCATCCTGACCCTGCCAGAAACGGATCAGGGCGCCGAGCTCGACCGCCTTGCCGGGTTTGCTGCGCTGGCCGTTATAGTGCACCTTGCCCCCTTCGATCTGCTCCCGTGCCAGACTGCGGCTCTTGTAGAAGCGGGCGGCCCATAGCCACTTGTCCAGACGCAGGGAGGATTCGGGCGAAACGGCTTTACTCATGACGGATTCCGACGATGTGACATGGTGACCGATTATACCAGAGCCGGGGCCCTGGATTGAATCCGGGCTGCATTGGAGTGATGGCACGAGCATTTTTGACCATCTTGCGCTTTAGGTCAGTTGTCTCAGGCGCCATTGCCGTACACAATGGCGGACCGATTTGGATAGAAAATTATTTTGAGAAACATGACGCTACCGTTCAGGGATGACTTGCTGTCTGCCTTGCTTGCCCAGGGCAAGCGGCTGCCCCTTGCCCGTCTCAGCCACTGGTTGTTCTGGGGACTCTTGCTGCTGCTGGCTCACCAGTGCGCCGGTTTGACCTGGCGCCTGTTCTCGTTGGCGAGTCCGGAGCCGCAGACTGCCTGGCAACCCCGCACGGGCGTGGCGGAGACGGCGAGTCAGGGCACTGATCTGGCGCCTCTCACTCGCCTGGGTCTGTTTGGTCGTGCGGAGCAAATCCAGGCCCAGGCCCAGGTGGCGGCCGATGCCCCCAAGACCCAGCTCAATGCCCAGCTCAACGGGGTACTGGCGAGCTCCAATGCCGCCAAATCCATCGCCATCATCGCCCATAACGGCACCCAGAACTCCTACGGTATTGGTGACTACATAGATGGTACCCAGGCCCGGCTGCGACAGATTTTTGCCGATCGCGTCATCATAGCGCGCAACAGTCGTGATGAGACCCTGATGCTCGATGGTGAAGAGTACGGCAAGCCGTTGCCAGCCAAGGGCAACGCGACAGACAAGTTGGGCGAGGTGCGTGGCGAGCTGATGAGCAATCCGGGCAAACTCACCGATTACCTCAATATATCCCCGGTCCGGGTTGATGGCCGCATGGCGGGCTATCGCCTCAACCCTGGGCGGGATCCTGAACTCTTTAACCAGCTCGGCCTGGTCGCCAATGACCTGGCCGTCAGTATCAATGGGCTCGACCTGCGCGACAATGCTCAGGCGATGCAAGCAATGCAGCAGGTGGCGAGTGCCACCGAGATGACAGTGACAGTCGAACGGCAAGGACAGCTGTATGACGTCTATGTCGGCTTGTCAGAATAATGATCCGGAGTAGTGCACGCATGAGAAATAAAGGGAAAGGCTGGCGCCTGGCGTCTGTGGCGGCGGCCTTGCTGATGACGGGATCCGTCTGGGCGACCGAGTATTCGGCCAGCTTCAAGAATGCAGAGATCGAAGAGTTCATCAACACAGTTGGTAAAAACCTCAACAAAACCATAATCATAGAGCCATCAGTGCGCGGCAAGATCAATGTGCGCAGCTACGATCTGCTCAACGAGGATCAGTACTACCAATTCTTCCTGAGCGTGCTGGATGTGTACGGTTTCGCCGTGGTGCCCATGAACAACGGGGTGCTCAAGGTGGTGCGTGCCAAGGACGCCAAGACCTCGGCCATTCCCGTGGTCGACGACCGTAACCCCGGGATTGGCGACGAGATGGTGACCCGGGTGGTCCCGGTGCACAATGTCTCGGTGCGCGAGCTTGCTCCCCTGCTGCGTCAGCTCAATGACAACGCGGGCGGCGGTAACGTGGTGCATTACGAGCCCTCCAACGTGCTGCTGATCACCGGCCGCGCCGCCGTGGTCAACCGCCTGGTCGAGGTGGTGCGCCGGGTCGACAAGGCGGGCAATCAGGATGTGGACATCATCAAGTTGAGATATGCCTCCGCTGGCGAGATGGTGCGTCTGGTGAGCAACCTCAACAAGGATGGTGCGGCCCAGGGGGGCAACGCCGGCTTCCAGCTCACTCCCAAGGTGGTGGCGGATGAGCGCACCAACTCTGTGGTGGTGAGTGGTGAGCCCAAGGCGCGGGCGCGTATCATACAGATGGTGCATCAGCTCGATCGGGATCTGCAGAGTCAGGGCAATACCCGGGTCTTCTACCTGAAATATGGCAAGGCCAAGGATCTGGTGGATGTGCTCAAGGGCGTCAGCTCCAGCATCGAGGCCGACAAGAAGGGCAATGCCGCAGGTGCCACGGCTGGCACCAGCATAGGCGGCGGTCAGCTGGCCATCTCGGCGGATGAGACCACCAATGCCCTGGTGATCACCGCTCAACCGGACGTCATGGCCGAGCTGGAGCAGGTGATCGCTAAGCTCGACATCCGCCGGGCTCAGGTGCTGGTCGAAGCCATCATCGTCGAGGTGCAGGACGGCGATGGCCTCAATCTCGGGGTGCAGTGGGGCAATGCCAATGGCGGCGGTACCCAGTTTACCAATACCGGCTTGCCGATAGGGCCTGCCATCATCGCGGGCAAGGATTACAAGGACAACGGCAATACCGAGGGGCTGGAGAACCTGCTGGGTGGCTTCAGTGGCATGGCTGCCGGTTTCTACAAAGGGGACTGGGCCATGCTGGTGACGGCGCTCTCCACCAATACCAAGAACGATATCCTCTCGACCCCGAGCATCGTCACCATGGACAACAAGGAGGCGTCGTTCAACGTGGGTCAGGAGGTGCCGGTACAGACCGGCTCCCAGAGTTCCACCTCGGGAGACAACATCTTCAACACCATAGAGCGCAAGACGGTGGGCACCAAGCTGGTGGTCACTCCCCAGATCAACGAAGGGGACTCCGTGCTGCTCAACATCGAGCAGGAGGTTTCCAGCGTCGCCCAGGCTCAGGCTGCGGGTACGGCCGATCTTGGCCCCACCTTCGACACCCGTACCGTCAAGAACGCCGTGCTGGTGAAGAGTGGCGAAACCGTGGTGCTGGGTGGTCTGATGGATGAGCAGACCAAGGAGCAGGTCTCCAAGGTGCCCATCCTCGGCGACATCCCAGTGCTGGGTTATCTGTTCCGATCCACCTCCAACACCACGGCCAAACGCAACCTGATGATCTTCATCCGGCCGACCATATTGCGCGATGCCAATGTCTATTCCGGCATCTCCAGCAGCAAGTACACCCTGTTCCGGGCCGAGCAGCTGGATCGCGCGGCGCAAGAGGGCTACCTCACCTCGCCACCGCGCCAGGTGTTACCCGAATATGGCCAGGACATCATGGTCTCCCCCGAGGTCCAGAGGCAGATCCAGGCCATGAAGAGCCAGCAGCAGGCCACGGCAGCGAGCGTGCAACCCTTCGTGCAGAGCAAGCCCTGATGGCGGCCTATCAGCTTGATGGCAGCGAACTGTCGGCCCCCCTGCCCGAGCTGCCCTTCGCCTTTGCCCGCAACTTCGGGGTGATCCTGACCGAGCGGGCCGGTGCCCCCGTGCTGATCTGCCGGCCCGGGGTCAGCCCCCAGACCCTGCTCGAGGTGCAGCGGGTGGCGGGTGCCACTTTCGCTGTCGAGCAGATAGAGGGCGAGGCGTTCGAGCAGTTGCTGATGGCCCACTACCAGCGCGACTCCTCCGAGGCGCGTCAGCTGATGGAAGATCTCGGTAACGAGATGGACTTCTTCGCCCTGGCCGAAGAGCTGCCCCAGAGCGAGGACTTGCTCGACGCCGATGACGACGCGCCCATCATTCGCCTCATCAACGCCATGTTGAGCGAGGCGATAAAAGAGGAGGCGTCCGACATCCACATCGAGACCTTCGAGCGGGTGCTGGTGATCCGTTTTCGCATCGATGGCGTGCTGCGGGAGATCCTGCGCCCCCATCGCAAGCTGGCCTCCTTGCTGGTGTCGCGCATCAAGGTCATGTCGCGCATGGACATCGCCGAGAAGCGTCTGCCTCAGGATGGCCGCATCTCATTGCGCATCGGTGGCCGGGCGGTGGACGTGCGGGTCTCGACCATGCCGTCCAGCTACGGCGAGCGGGTGGTATTGCGACTGCTCGACAAGAACAACATTCGCCTCGAGCTCAAGCAGCTCGGCATGACGCTGGCCAATCGCAACATCATCAGCGAGCTCATTCGCAAACCCCACGGCATCATTCTGGTGACGGGGCCGACCGGTTCGGGCAAGTCCACCACCCTCTATGCGGCGCTCTCGGAGATCAACTCCCGGGATCGCAACATCCTCACTGTTGAGGATCCCATCGAATATGACCTGGAAGGGGTCGGCCAGACCCAGGTCAACGCCAAGGTCGACATGACCTTCGCCCGTGGCCTGCGCGCCATCTTGCGTCAGGATCCGGACGTGGTCATGGTGGGGGAGATCCGGGATCTGGATACCGCCCAGATAGCGGTACAGGCGTCGCTCACCGGCCACCTGGTGATGTCGACCCTGCACACCAATACCGCCATTGGCGCCATCACCCGGATGCGAGACATGGGCATAGAGCCCTTCCTGCTCTCCTCCTCCCTGCTGGCGGTGCTTGCGCAACGATTGGTACGTACCCTCTGTCCCGACTGCAAGGAGGCGCGTCCGGTCACGGAGCAAGAGCTGGCATTGATGCGCATCGAGGGCCTGGACAGGGCCAGTCAGCTCTGGCATCCGGTGGGGTGCGAACAGTGCAACCACACCGGCTACCGTGGCCGGACCGGCATCCATGAACTGGTGGTGGTCGATGAGGCGGTGCGCGAGGCGGTTCACAGTGCGAGCGGTGAGCTCGCCATCGAGCGGTTGATCCGCCCCCACACCCCCAGCATTCGCCGCGACGGTATCGACAAAGTGCTCCAGGGGCAGACCAGCCTGGAAGAAGTGCTGCGTGTGACTCGGGAAGATTGAGGATAGGACGTGGCAGCATTCGAATATAAGGCCCTGGATGACAAGGGGCGCCAGAAGCAGGGGGTGACCGAGGGTGACTCGGCGCGCCAGGTGCGTCAGCAACTGCGCGAGCAGGGGCTGACCCCGCTCGAGGTGAGTGAAACCACCGAGAAGGCCAAGCGTGAGGCAGGCCAGTTCCGACTGTTTCGCCGTGGCGCCAGTACCGCCGAGCTGGCACTGATCACCCGCCAGCTGGCGACCCTGGTGGGGGCGGGTCTCACCATAGAGGAGGCGCTCAAGGCGGTCTCCCAGCAGTGTGAGAAGGCCCATCTCAGCAGCCTGGTGGCGACAGTGCGTGGCCGGGTGGTGGAGGGTTACAGTCTGGCCGATTCGCTTGGCGCCTTCCCCCATGTGTTCGATCAGCTGTTCCGCTCCATGGTGGCGGCCGGGGAGAAATCCGGCCACCTGGAGAAGGTGCTCAACCGGCTCGCCGATTACACCGAACAGCGCCAGCATATGCGCACCAAGCTGATGCAGGCGATGATCTACCCCATGGTGTTGACCCTGGTCGCGGTGGGGGTCATCTCCATCTTGCTGACCGCCGTGGTGCCCAAGGTGGTTGCCCAGTTTGAACATATGGGGCAGCAGCTGCCCGCGACCACGCGCTTCCTGATCGGCACCAGCGAACTGATGCAGAACTATGGCCTCTGGTTCCTGCTGTTGATCTTCCTGGGTGGTTTCGTCTGGCGTTGGTGGCTGGGGGATGCGCTGCGCCGTCGCCATTGGCACGGGATCCTGCTGCGTCTGCCGGTGATTGGCCGGGTCAGCCGCGGCCTCAATACTGCCCGTTTTGCCCGCACCCTGAGCATCCTCAATGCCAGCGCCGTGCCGCTCATCGAGGGGATGAAGATCTCCGGCGAAGTGCTCTCCAATGACTTCGCCCGGGCCCGCATCCTCGAGGCCACCGAACGGGTGCGCGAGGGGACCAGTCTGCGCAAGTCTCTGAATGAAACCAAAATATTTCCGCCCATGATGCTGCACATGATCGCCTCCGGCGAGCAGAGCGGCGAGCTCGACAGCATGCTGGAGCGGGCGGCGGACAACCAGGATCGGGAGTTTGAAAGCCAGGTCAACATCGCCCTTGGCGTGTTCGAACCCATGCTGGTGGTCTCCATGGCCGGGGTGGTGCTCTTTATCGTGATGTCGATCCTGCAGCCCATCCTGGAATTGAACAACATGGTCAATATGTAACGGGATCCGCCCGCCGGGTCTCACTATGGTCAATCGCTGATGGTACAGACCATCTTATTTTGTGAGGGAGTAAGTCATGCATAAGCGTCGTCAATCGGGTTTCACCCTGCTGGAAGTCATGGTGGTCATCGTCATCCTGGGGATACTGGCCAGCCTGGTGGTGCCCAACCTGATGGGAAACAAGGAAAAAGCCGATCAGCAGAAGGCGGTCTCCGACATAGTGGCGCTGGAAAACGCCCTCGACATGTACAAGCTGGACAACAATCGCTACCCGACCACCGAGCAGGGTCTGGATGCCCTGGTCAATAAACCGAGCTCGGCCCCCGAGCCGCGCAGCTACCGGGAAGGGGGCTATATCAAGCGCCTGCCGCAAGATCCCTGGAGCAATCCTTATCAGCTGCTCAGCCCAGGCCAATTCGGCAAGCTCGACGTCTTCTCCATGGGGCAAGATGGCGAAGCGGGCACCGATGACGACATCGGCAACTGGAATCTGAAGGACTTCCAGTAAGTGCTTGTACTGCCATCCAGGTGCTGTGGATGAGGCTGGCGTGATCGGCGCGTCGTCTCGTCATCGCCAAGCCGGCTTCACCCTGCTGGAAGTGTTGCTGGTCGCCATGTTGATGGGACTGGTGGCCACCGCCGTTACCCTCAGCATGGGCGGCGCCAAGGGGGATCGCGAGCTGGACAAGCAGGCGCGTCGCTTCATGGCCGTCCTGCAGCAAGCCCAGGAGCAGGCCGTGATGGATGGTCGTCTGCTGGGCTTGCGCCTCGAGGATCACGGCTGGCAATTCATGGTGCGCCAAGGCAAGGATCGCAACTGGACGGCCCTGGGTGATGACAAGGTGCTGGGGCCGGTGCAGCTGCCGGAGGATATCCAGCTCGGCGTCGAACTGGGCGGTTTGGCCTGGCAGCCGGATGAAGACGAACGAGGGGAGGACGACAAGGTGGCCAGCCCCCAGGTGTTTATCTTTCCCGGTGACGAGCTGACCCCCTTCGTGCTGACCTTCACTCAGCAGGTCGATGAGGAGCGCTACTTCCGTGTGGTGTGGGCCGATGAGTTTGGCAATCTCACCCTGGATAGCGATCGGCCTGAGGAAGAGCAATGAGGACGCCGCGCATGGCGCTGCGCCATGGTGGGCTTCGCCAGGCCAGGGGCATGACTCTGCTCGAGGTGATGGTGGCCCTGGTGGTGTTTGCCATCGCCGGGCTGGCGGTGATGAAGACGGCGAGCGAACACCTCTCCGGGCTCAGCTATCTGGAACAGAAGACCCTGGCGACCTGGGTTGTCCAGAACCAGCTGGTGCAGCAGCGACTCGAAGGTTCCTGGCCGAGCGACAGCTGGGTCGAGGGGGATGAAGAGATGGCGGGACAGCGCTGGTATTGGCGTTATCGCGGTGTCGCTACCGCCGACAGCAACTTCAAGGCACTGGATCTGGAGGTGCGTACCGCCCCCAAATCCGAGAGTCCCGTGGCCATGATGCGCACCTATGTCAGCCGCTAAACGACCCGCTCGCGGTGCCTGCCGCTGGAGACACCAATGAGGTCATCGTCCGCGTCAGGGCCGCAGGTTCGGCATCTGAGCAAGCAGGGGGGCTTTACCCTGCTGGAGATGCTGGTGGCGATCGCCATCTTCGCCGGCCTGAGTCTGGGCGCCTATCAGGTGTTGCAGGGGGTGCTCACCAGCGATGAGGTGGCCAGGAAGAAAGAGGTGCGTCTGGCCCAATTACAGCGCGCCTTCGATGTGCTGGAGCGGGACGTGAGCCAGATGGTGCCGCGTACCGGCCGCATCGAGGGTGAAAATAACCGGGTGTTGCTGGCTGCCAGCCAGTTTGGCCAGCAGAGTGATGATTGGGGCATGGCCTTCATCCGGGGGGGCTGGCTCAACCCGGATGGCATCTTGCCGCGATCTGGCCTGCAGCGGGTCGGTTGGCGGCTCAAGGATCACCAGCTGGAGCGGCTCAGCTATCTCTATCCGGACCCAGTGATAGGCACCGAGCCCAGGGTGCAAGCGTTGCTCGACCGGGTGACGGGGCTGCGCCTCTTCTTCTACAGCGAGGGGGGCTGGAAGTCGGAGTGGACCCAGGAGGAGCGCTTGCCTGACGGCTTGGCGGTGGAACTGGATCTGGACGATTACGGCACCATACGTCGCCAGTTTCTGATTGGGGCCGGCGGCCAGAGGCTCGAAGATGCACCGACACAATAGAGGCGCCGGGCCGGGACGAAGCCGGGGCATGGCACTGCTGGTGGTGTTGTTGATCCTCTCGGTCATGGTGATCATCGCCAGCAACATGAGTGGCCGCTTGCAGCTTGAGCTCAGGCGCACCGCCAACCTCAGCACCGGCAAGCAGGCATGGTGGTATGCCATCTCCACCGAGGCGCTGGTCAGCAAGATACTGGCCCAGGACTTCAAGGATGACCCCAAGGTGGTCAGCCTGAGCCAGTACTGGGCGCGCAAGGATGTGATATTTCCGGTCGAGGATGGCACCCTCAAGGGAGAGGTGCGTGACCTGCAAAGCTGCTTCAACCTCAACAGCCTGAGCGTAGGGCAGCAGGGGGACAGTGGGGACGATCTGGCCAACCAGCCTTATCCCGTCAAGGTGTTCCGCACCCTGTTGACCCTGCTTGAGATCGACGAATACGAGGCAACCCAGCTGACGGATGCGGTGCGTGACTGGACCGACAGCGATACGGTACTGGTCTCCAGCTATGGGGCCGAAGATGCTTATTATGAAGGGCTGGGTCAGCCCTATCTGCCCGCCAATCAGAAGATGCTGGGGGTGGATGAGTTGCGGGCGGTGCGTGGGGTCAGCGGCAAGCTATATGCCAGGCTGGCGCCCTATGTCTGCGCCCTGCCAAACGACAAGTTACTGGTGAATATCAATACCATATCCCCGGATCAGCCCGAGCTGCTGGCGGCGCTCTACCTGGGAAAAATCAGTGTGGATGACGCCAAGGGTGTGCTCAAGGATCGCCCCAGGAAAGGCTGGCAAAGCAAGGCGGAGATGACGAGCCTGCCTGCGTTGGCGGCGGGCTCCGGCATCAAGGGGTTGAATGAGGCGATAGACGTCAAGAGCGATTACTTCGTGGCTTATCTGCTGGCCGAGGTGGCCGACACCCGGGCCAGGCTGGAGACCTACTTCCAGCGCAGTAAAGAGAACAAGGCGGTGGTGCTGCGGCGGGTCAATGGGGGGGCTGAGTGAAGCTCGCCTCGACGCGCGACGGCATCTCGCTGTCCATATCAAGGGTCAGCCGTCGACAGGATTCGGCCAAGGCCAAGGAGAGAGTGTGTTGAACGAGAGTCTGGTCATCCGTCTGGGGACGACCCAGGAAGAGCCGGTCGAGTGGCTGGTCTGGTCGAAGGGGGAGGAGGAGATCATCGCCTCCGGGACCCTGGCCTCGGCCCATGAACTGCATGAGCTGCGTGAACGGGCCGGAGGTCGTCCCGTGGTCGTTCTGGTGCCGGGCAGCGCCGTTATCTTCCGGCGAGTGCGGCTGCCGGGCAAATACAACCGCCAGTCGGCGGCGGCCCTGCCTTATCTGCTTGAGGAGCAGATCGCCTCCGATGTGGAGTCCCTGCATCTGGTCGTGCTGTCTCATCAGGGCCAGGAGGTGGATCTGATGGCGGTGGACCGGCAGCAGATGCTGCGTTGGCTCGGCTGGTTGGAGGCGGCGGGGCTCAAGAGCCTGCAACTGCTGCCGGATGTGCTGGCCTTGCCGCAGGCGAGCGACGGCTGGTCGGCGCTGCAGCTGGGCAAGGTCTGGCTGTTGCGCCAAGGGCCTCACCAGGGACTGGTTGCGGACGAAGTCTTGCTCGGCCTGCTGCTGGGCGCGCAGCCCGAGCCTGTCACCATTCACAGCCATACCCCCCCCCCCGCCCTGGCGGGAGCGAACTGGCAGGGGGCCGATCCCGAACTGCCCATGCTGCTGCTGGCCCGGGAGGCGCTGCGCGGTCAGGTGAACCTGTTGCAGGGGCCCTTCCGGCCACAGACCGAGTACAGTCGTCACTGGTTGCAGTGGCGCAAGGTGGTGGTGGTGGCGGTGGCCTTGTTGCTGGTCACCCTGGGGCAGCGCGGCCTGGCCCTCTATCAGCTCGATAAGCAGGACAAGGCGCTCAAGGCCGAGATCCGGGAGGTCTATACCCGTATCTTCCCGGGAGAGACCCGGATAGTGAATGTACGCAGTCAGGTGGAGCAGCATCTGAGGCTGCTGGGCGGTGCGCCCCAGAGTGGCGTCTTGCTGTTTTTGACCGAACTGGCCCCCACCTTTGCCGAAGTGCCGGGGCTCAAGCCCGAGGTGCTGCGCTTTGATGTGGAGCGGGGAGAGCTGAGGCTGCAAGTCACGGCCCCCGGCTTTACCGAGATGGAGCGATTCCGCGAATTGGCGGGCAAGGGTTTCGAGGTGCAACAGGGCGAGGTGCGCAGCACGGAAGGTCGGGTCGAGGGGGCACTGGTGCTCAAGGGTAAATCATCATGATGACAAGATTCGAACTCTGGTGGCGCGGCATCAGCGCCCGGGAGCAGCGACT
The DNA here is from genome assembly GCF_024807335.1 of Aeromonas sp. BIGb0405. Lineage (NCBI taxonomy): Bacteria > Pseudomonadati > Pseudomonadota > Gammaproteobacteria > Aeromonadales > Aeromonadaceae > Aeromonas > Aeromonas sp. BIGb0405. The sequence continues at coordinate 192,746 of NZ_JANUEP010000005.1, read as the reverse complement.
GGTGGCCATTGGCGGTACTCTGCTGATCATCGGTCTCTTCTATTGGCTGGTGTGGCAACCCCTCGGCAATCGCATCGCGGAGCGGGAGCGACAGGTAAAGAACCAGCAGCAGACCCTGGTCTGGCTGAAAGAGAAGGGTGAGCGAGTCTTGGCGGCCCAGGCGGGCAGCGGTCGCAACATCGATTTGGGGGGCACCCTGGATGGGGTCGTCAACCGCACCGCCTTCAACCACAAGATCAAGATCACCCGGCTGCAACCCCAGGGTCAGGAGCTGCAGGTATGGATAGACGCAGTCCCCTTCGATGGGCTGCTGATGTGGCTGGCCGAGCTGTCGGACAGATACGGCGTCCAGGTCAAGGTGATTGAGGTGGCCCGCGAGCAGTTGCCCGCCGGCATGGTCAAGGTGAGACGCTTACAGGTGAGTCGCCCGCAATGAAACGCAAGATCTGGATAGTCGTCGTCTTCATGCTGGCCTGGCTGGGCTTCTTGCTGACCAGCGTGCCCGCCAGTCTGGTGGCTCGCCATCTGCCGCTGCCGCCCATGGTCAAACTGGAAGGGGTGAGTGGCACCCTCTGGCAGGGGGAAGTGGCGCGTCTGCAATATGCCAGCGAGTCTGTGACCCGGCTGCGCTGGGATCTCAATGGCTGGTCGCTGCTGCGCTTTGCTCCCGAGCTGGCGGTGCGTTTCGGCGAGCGGGATGGCCTCAATGGCCAAGGGGTGGTGGGTTGGGGCAGCGCCGCCTTTGGCCGTGACCTGACCCTCAACGCTCCTGCCCCCTGGTTGCTGAGCCGGCTGCCCCTGCGCCTGCCCTTCCCGATCACGGCAACGGGCCAGTTACAGCTCAAGATCGATGAATTCAGTCAGGGTCAGCCCTGGTGCGATAGCCTCTATGGCAACCTCCACTGGTACGATGCCGAGGCCGACACCCCGGCGGGCAAGCTGAAACTGGGGGATCCCGAGGTCAAGTTGACCTGTCTCGACTCCAAGCTGGTGGCCGAGCTCAAGCAGGGGTCGGAGGCGGTGCAGGTACTGGGCAAGCTGGAGTTGCAGGCCAATCGCCAGTACCTGTTCCAGGGCAGTCTCAAGCCCGGTCCCGAGTTGCCGGAGCAGATGAAACAGGGGCTGCCCTATCTCGGTCAGCCAGACAGTCAGGGTCGCTTCCCGCTGCGTTATCAGGGCCGCATCTGACCCGCAGCAGCACGAATAGACAACACCCCGCCTCGGCGGGGTGTTTCGTTATGGGGCTGATCAGGCCGTCGGTTCGCCGTCGCCGGGCGCCGTGATGAGATGGTTAAGAAAGAAGCTGAACAGCTCGGCGCGCGAGCCGAGCCGCAGCTTGCCATAGAGATGTTTACGGTGATTCTTCACGGTGCCGCTGCCAATCCCGAGCGCCGTGGCGATGGCCTCGGTATCCAGCCCTTGCAACAGCAGGCGGGCAACCTGGCGCTCCCTGGGGGTGAGCTGATCCCCGCCGACAGTGTCCATCGCCAGCTCCACCGCGGCCTTGACCGTGGCGCCGTCAGCCGATGTGGTGCTGGTTGCCATCAAGGGCATGGCCTGTGGCCAATGCTGGCGGCACAGAGCGTGCACCAGCGGAAACAGCTCTTCCAGCTTGACTCGTTCGCCCTGACTCAGGGGGTGGCGCTTGCCGAGACGCCCGAGAAAGAGCACCAGGGTCAGCCCGGCATGGATGGGCAGGATCAGCCCCACCTCCTCCTGCCAGCCGGTGGCCTGATAGAAGCGTTGCTGATAGTCCGGATCCAGCTTGCCCTGTGATACTTGTGCCAGGGTCCAGACCCCTGCGGGCAACCCAGCGGCCAATGCCTGCATGAAGGGATCCTGACCGAAGTGGCTGGTGAGGTAGCGATCAAACAACAGGGCTCGCCGGTGCTCCAGATTGTCATAGAGGTAGACGGGCCGCTGCCCCATCCCGAGCAGCAGGGCGCAGTCGAATGCCACTTGCCGCTGGATGAGACGCACCAGCATGGCCGGGAAGGCACTGGTGTGCAGGGCATCCAGGGTGGCGGTCAGATCGGGGGTGAGGGTGGCGTGGGTCATGACGGGCTTGGCTTCCTGGGGAGGGGCTGAGTCACTTGAGCAGAGATGCTAGCACGGGGTGAGAAAACTGTCCCCTGAGGGACATGGCCGTCGGGCTGCCAGAGGGGGAGGATAGCGACCTTTCCCCCGTTTCGGAGATCCCATGACAGACCCCAGGTTGCTCGATGAGTTGACCGAGCGTGGCCTCATCGCCCAGCACTCAGACATGGCGGCCCTGCGCGATCACCTCGCCACGGCGCGTACCCTCTATTGCGGATTCGACCCCACCGCGGGCAGCCTGCACATCGGTCATCTGGTGCCGCTGTTGATGCTGCGCCGCTTCCAGCTCGCCGGGCACCGCCCGGTGGCCCTGGTCGGCGGCGCCACCGGCCTCATCGGCGATCCCAGCTTCAAGGCGACCGAACGCAGCCTCAACAGCAATGAAACCGTACAGGGCTGGGTCGCCAGCCTGTCGGCCCAGATAACCGCCCTGTTACCTGCCGCTGAGGGGCTGGCGGCGGCCACCCTGGTCAACAACGGCGACTGGCTGGGGCAGATGTCGGCCCTGGATTTCTTGCGGGATGTCGGCAAGCACTTCTCGGTCAATGCCATGCTGGCGCGCGAGTCGGTGCGCCAGCGGCTGGCCCGCCCGGATCAGGGTATCTCCTTCACCGAGTTCTCTTATGCCCTGTTGCAATCCCTGGACTTCGCCGAGTTGCACCAGCGGCTCGGCTGCACTTTGCAGATTGGCGGCAACGATCAGTGGGGCAATATCCTCAGCGGCATGGATCTCACCCGCCGCCGCCATCAGGCCCAGGTGTTTGGCATGACGCTGCCGCTTATCACCAAGGCGGACGGCACCAAGTTCGGCAAGACCGAGGGGGGCGCCATCTGGCTGGATCCGGCGCTCACCTCGCCCTATGCCTTCCATCAGTTCTGGCTCGGCACAGCGGACGAGGATGTCCATCGCTTGCTGCGCTACTACAGCTTTATGGCGCTGACCGAGATTGATGCACTGGAGGCAGAAGACGCCAGCCGGCAGGGGCGCAAGCTGGCCCAGCAAGTGCTGGCCGATGAGTTGACCGAGTTGGTGCATGGCAAGGGGGCGCTGGCGGCGGCGCGGCGCATCGGTGAGTTGCTGTTTTGCGGCGATGCGGCTCGCCTTGGGGAGAGCGATCTGGCCCAACTGGCCCAGGATGGCATGCCGAGCTGCCAAGTGCAGGGGCAGCAGGATCTGCCGAGCCTGCTGGTGGCATGTGGCCTGGCGGCCTCAAAGCGTATCGCCCGCGAGCTGCTAGGGGCGGGGGCCATCTCCCTCAATGGTGTGTCGACGCAGGATGAGTGGCTGGCCCCTGGCGATCGGCTGTTTGGCCGCTACCTGCTGCTGCGCCGGGGCAAGAAGCAGTACCGGCTGGTGGAGTGGCTGGACTGAGCCGTCCCTGATAGACGCCACAGGGGTGACATGGTGCTGACCGTCCGTCACCCTCAATCGCCAGCGCGACTCATGGGGCAGCTCGCGCCATGATGGAGAGGAGGGACTCTGCCCCATCTTGCGCTGAGTCAGCCCGCTAGCGGCAACAACTCGGCATAGTCGTGTATGGCCGGGAAGGCGGTGATCCGCTGCGCGGGCTGCTGACTGTCCGGGGTCTGGATGGCGAGCTGATAGCCGATGCCAAAATCGGCGGCGGCCTGCAAGATGCGCTCGCTGTCATCGACAAACAGGGTACGGGCCGGATCGAACGCCAGCCGCTCTGCCAGGGCCTGCCAGCAGTGCTGGCTCTCCTTCGACCAACCCAGTTCATGGGTGCTTATCATCAGATCCAGATGGTCGGCCAGTCCGAGTCGCGCCTCCTTGACCGAGAGGCTGGCGGGGTGGGCATTGGTGAACAGCACCAGCTGCTTGCCCGCCGCCCGCAAGGCGGCCAGGAAGGGGAGAGCATGAGGCCGCCACTGGATCTTCTCCAGGAGCTCCTGCTTGAGGGCGCGAATGTCCAGCCCCAGGGTCCGGCTCCAGTAATCCACGCAATACCAGTCGAGGGTGCCGGCGACCGCCTGATAGTGGGCATCGATCTGCGCCCTGGCCTCGGCCAGCGACAGCGCGCGCCGCTCGGCATAACACTCGGGCACCCGCCGTTGCCAGAGGTAGCTGTCAAAATGGAGATCGATCAGGGTGCCATCCATGTCGAGCAGGACTGTATCTATCTGGTGCCAGGGAAGCGGGGTCGGCATGGGGTATCTCGGTGTTGAAAGGGCGCGCCATTATAACGGATTTTTAGGGTCGCTTTCCCGGCCTTGGCCCGTGGTGTTCGTCTTGCGACTCGTTTACTCTTGAGTCATGACTCTCGCCAGTGGCCCGGCTATGGATCCCAACAAGCGCAAACCCGACATCATCAAGGCTGACATCGTGGCCGAAAGCCGCCTGTTCAAGGTGGAATCCCTGCATCTCAAGTTCTCCAACGGCGAGGAGCGGGTCTATGAGCGGATGCGGGGCGGCAACCGGGGTGCCGTCATGGTGGTGCCCATGCTCGATGCCGACACCCTGCTGCTGATCCGTGAATATGCCGCTGGCACCCACAGTTATGAGCTGGGCTTTCCCAAGGGGCTGATCGATCCCGGTGAGGATGCCCTGACCGCGGGTAACCGCGAGCTGATGGAGGAGGCGGGCTTTGGCGCCAACCGCCTGACCCCCCTCAAACAGGTCTCCCTGGCCCCTGGCTATTTCGCCAGCAAGATGGACATCTTGCTGGCCCGGGATCTTTTCCCCGAACAGCGGGTCGGTGACGAGCCTGAGCCCCTGGAAGTGATCCCCTGGCCACTCAATCGCATCGACGAACTGCTCGAGCGGGAGGACTTCACCGAATCACGTAGCATCAGCGCCCTGCTATTGACCATCAAGTGGTTGGCAGAGCAGGAAAAATAACGCCAGAGCGGCGAGTGACACAGAGGATGACAAGATGCAGGAACTACTGAGCTGGGTTCCCGGGGTCAAGGAGATAGCCCGCGAAGCGGGGCGTATCCTTCACGACATCTATCAAGGCGGCCAGTTTGAGCGCGAGCTGAAGGAGGATGCGACCCCGGTCACCAGTGCCGATCTGGCCGCGGATGCCTACCTGAAACAGGCGCTCGCGGCGCTCACCCCCCATATTCCTGTGTTGACCGAGGAGGCGGCGGATGTCCCCTTCAGCCAGCGATCAAACTGGCGGCAGTATTGGCTGGTGGATCCTCTGGATGGCACGGGGGAATTTATCGCCGGCAGTGGTGACTTCGCCACCCTGATAGCCCTGGTGCGGGACAATGTGCCCGTGCTCGGCGTCATCTATGCCCCCGAGGCGGATCTGCTTTACTGGGCGGTGCGTGGTCATGGTGCCTTCAAGGAGGCAAATGGCGAGAGCAAGCCCATTCGCGCCCAGCATCATGAACATGATCTCCCCAGTTCCCTGGTGATCGCCATCAGCCGCCGTCAGCAACAGGTGAGTCTGACGCGTCGTCTCAACCCGAGCATCCATTACGATCTGGTGCCGCTGGGTTCCAGTTCCCTCAAATCCTGCCTGGTGGCCGAGGGGGCGGCCGACTGTTATGTGCGACTCGGCCCTACCGGCGAGTGGGACACCGCAGCGGCTCAGTGCATCGTCGAGGCGGCTGGGGGGCGTATTCTCAGTCTGGCACTGCAGCCGCTGAGCTATAACGAGACAGAATCCCTTGGCAATCCCGACTTTATCGTGATGGGGGATCCTCGTCTGGCTTGGACCCAGATAGTGCTGCACCGCGACTGACCGTATCTTGTATCGGCATAAAAACGGCGACCTCAGGGTCGCCGTTTTCGTTGATATCGCCAGCGGGTGGGGGAGCTCGCCTGCCATCAATCAAGAGGCGGTTCTGCGACGGTTTGCTGCTGGCGCAGCCACTGGCCAGGGGTCAAGCCACAGGCTTTGGCGAAGGCGCGGGTCAGGGCGGCGCTGCTGCCATAGCCCACCGTCGGGGCAATCAGCTTGAGGGGCTCCCCCGCCAACAGATGCTGCTGGGCCAGGGTCAGCCGCCACTCGGTCAGATAGAGCAGTGGCGTCTTGCCTATCAGCTGATGGAAGTGGGCGGCGAAGCGGGCGCGGGACATGCCCGCCAGCGCAGCCAGCCCTTGCAGCGTCCAGGGATGCTCGGGTTGTTGCTGCATGGCGATGATCGCCTTGCCCAGCCTCGGATCGGCCAGCCCCGCCAGCACGCCCCCCCGGTAGAGCCCGGCATCGAGCACATGGCGCAACACCAGGATGAGCAGCAGATCCAGCAAGCGATCCATCGCCTGACTCTGGCCATAGCCGGGTTGAGCCGCCTCCTGAAACAGCAGCTCCAACACGGGAGCCAGGCCGGGGGCGCTGGCCAGGGGAATGATCAGGCGGCTCGGTAGCGCCGCAACCAGGGGGTTGTTGTGGGTGCGGCCGAAGTGGACGTTGGCGCAGACCAGATCGCAGTCGAGCCGACTCTGCATGCGGTGGCCGCAGCCCGCTGGAAACAGGATCAGGGTCGGCTCATCCAGGGTGACGCTAGCCTCCCCGTCACTGCTCAGTCTGAGGGTGCCCGCGCGAAGCAGGTGCAGGTGGCCACCAGGGTCCGAGCCCTGATAATCGGCCCGACCACACAGGCTGCCTGCGTAGAAGAGCCGGGCCCGGGGCGCGTATTGATGAAGCAGTACCGACAAGGAATCCATGATTGATACGATAGGTGACTATTTTTGGACTGTTGGTGATAAATCGTATCATGCTTTTTGAAATACTCCCTCTCGTTGACCAGCCAATCCATTAACACGAGAGGACAATGTCCATGGTACGTATCCATCCCCTGACCATAGCCCAGGCCAAACCCGCCGCCGCCACGACCCTCACCGCCATCAAGGGCAAACTCGGCATGGTGCCGAACCTGTTTTCCACCCTGGCCAACTCCCCCACGGTGTTCAAGGCCTATCTGGCCTTTGCCGAGACCCTGGGCCAAGGGCGACTCAGTGCCCGCCAACGGGAGCTGCTGGCACTGGCCATCGGCCAGGAAAATGCTTGCCAATACTGCCTGAGCGCTCATGTGCTGGGCGCCAACAAGGCCGGTTTTTCCCCGGCGCAGATCCGCCAAGCCCGTCTGGGTAAGGCCGAGGATCCGCTGGATCAGGGGCTGATCTCGCTGGCAATCCAGCTGGTTCGTCAGCGGGGCGTCATCGATGACGGCCAGCTGACCGCGGCCAGAGCCGCCGGGGTGGACGATGAACTGCTCATCGAAGTGTTGGGACAGGTCGCCCTCAACACCTTCACCAACTACAGCAACCATGTGGCGGGTACCGAGATCGACTTCCCCCTGGTTGAGGTGCAGCCATGAGGGACGGCTGGTTGGCACGGGCCAAGCCCGTGACCCGGGAAGAGAGCGGTTATCTGGTGGGATTGGCGGGGGTGCTGCTCATCCTCGTCTGGCTCGGGATATTCAAGTTCACTCCCACCGAGGCGGAGGCGATAAGGCCGCTGGTAGCGAGCCATCCACTGATGAGCTGGCTCTATGGCATCTGGTCGGTGCAGGGGGTCTCCAATCTGGTGGGGATCGCCGAGTTGGTGGTCGCCCTGGCCCTGCTGCTCTCCCTGCGCTATCGCCTGGCGGGTGTTTACGGCGGTTTGGGCGCCTGCATCATCTTCCTGATGACGTTGAGCTTTATCTTTACCCTGCCCGGCGCCTGGCGTTGGGTGGATGGCATGCCGATAGTCGATTTCTTCCTGCTCAAGGATCTGGTGCTGCTAGGGGTCTCGCTGACCGTGATCAACCGTAGCCGGGCCTTGTAATTTCAAGCTTTCACCTACTGTTTGCGCCTCAGGATGAGGCGCTTTTTTATGGTTGTCGCCAGCGCCTGACAATAAAAAAACGCGGCCTGATAGCCGCGTTTTTGTGAGCCGTTGAGTGAAAACTCACTCGGCGTCGTAATCTTCAATCTCTTTGCCGAGCGCTGCCATGACTGAGAGCCGCGGGCTTCGATATCCAGACAACAAAAACGCGGCCTGAGAGCCGCGTTTTCGTGAGCCGTTGAGTGGAAACTCACTCGGCGTCGTAATCTTCAATCTCTTTGCCGAGCGCTGCCATGACGGAGAGCCGCGGGCTTCGATATTCAGACAACAAAAACGCGGCCTGAGAGCCGCGTTTTTGTTGAGCCATTGAGTGAAAACTCACTCGGCGTCGTAATCTTCAATCTCTTTGCCGAGCGCTTCCATGATGGCTCGGGCTTCAGCCGGAACGCTGTCCGGGTGATCCTTGCGCAAATCGTCGTCGCCGGGCAGTGGCTGGCCGGTGAACGCATGGAGAAAGGCCTCGCAGAGCAGTTCGCTGTTTGTCGCATGGCGCAGGTTGTTCACCTGGCGACGGGTGCGCTCATCGGTCAACACTTTCAACACCTTGAGCGGGATCGAGACGGTAATCTTCTTGACCTGTTCACTCTTCTTACCGTGTTCCGCATAAGGGCTGACGTAGTCGCCGTTCCACTCTGTACCCATGATTCACCTGTTCTCATTTGGCCTTGAGCGCGGATTTTAACCCTTAAGGAAATCAATGGCAATCCAACAGCAAAGCCATTTAGACGTCTAGAAGTGTTGACGGCTTTATTGGGGTGGCGTAATGTCTTGTGCAATGGCGAGGATGGACTCGCACAAGGATGAGGAGAGAGAGATGACCCATAAGGCAACCCTGACGGTACGCACCGGCATAGAGACAGATACTCAGCATGGTGCCGTAGTGCCGCCCATCTATCTCTCCAGCAACTACACCTTTGCCGACTTCGGCGTGCCCCGTCAATACGATTATGCCCGCTCCGGCAACCCGACCCGTGGCAATCTGGCGGACGCGCTGGCGGCCCTGGAAGGGGGAGCGGGCGCCGTGGTGACCGGCACCGGCATGGGGGCCATCCATTTGGTGACCCAGGCCCTGTTGCAGGTGGGGGATCTGCTGATTGCCCCCCATGATTGCTACGGCGGTACCTGGCGCCTGTTTGAATTCCTGGCCGCAAAGGGCAACTACAGGGTCAAGTTCGTCGATCAGGGGAATGAGCAGGCCCTGGCCGCCGCCCTGGCCGAGGGGCCCAAGCTGGTCTGGGTCGAGACCCCCTCCAACCCGCTGTTGCGGGTAGTGGATGTGGCCGCCATCTGTGATGCCTCCCATGCCGTGGGCGCTCTGGTCGCGGTCGATAACACCTTCCTCTCTCCGCTGCTGCAACAGCCCCTGGCCCTCGGCGCCGATCTGGTGGTGCACTCCACCACCAAGTACATCAATGGTCACTCGGACGTGGTGGGGGGGGTGGCCATCGCCAAGGAGCAGGCGCTGGCCGATAGCCTGCTGTGGTGGGCCAACTGCCTGGGGCTGACCAGTGGCGCCTTCGATTCCTATTTGACCCTGCGCGGCCTGCGTACCCTGGGGCCCCGTCTGCGCACCCATCAGGAGAATACCCAGAGCATTCTGGCCTTCCTGCAGACCCAGCCCCTGGTGAAAACCATTTATCACCCCAGTCTGCCGACTCACCCCGGCCACGAGATAGCGCTGCGCCAGCAGTCCGGCTTCGGTGCCATGCTGAGCTTCGAGCTCGATTGCGACGAGGCGGGTCTGCGCGCCTTCCTCGGCGCCCTCAACCACTTCTCGGTGGCCGAGTCTTTAGGGGGGGTGGAGAGCCTGGTGGCCCACCCGGCCAGCATGACCCACAGGGCCATGAGCGCCGAGGCGCAGCAGGCGGCGGGGATCAGTCCCCAATTACTGCGGATCTCGGTCGGCATAGAACACGGCGAGGATCTGGTCGCGGATCTGGCCCAGGCCCTGGCGGTCGCCGGGCAGGTGGCCGCGCAATGAGTCAGAGCAGTCAAGCCGCCGTCCTCGGTGGCCAAGCCACAACGGATAGCACCAAGATGAGTGAAATGGTCAAGGAGGCCGAGGTGACGGTCAACGTTAAGCATCGGCAAGTACACAAGTTCGGTGGCAGCAGCCTGGCGGATCCCGTCTGTTATCGCCGGGTCGCGGCCATCGTCGAGCAACAGGGCAACGGCAGCGAACTGATCGTGGTCTCGGCCGCGGGCAAGACCACCAACCGGCTGATCCAGCTGGTGGAGCTGGCCGAGGCGGGGGACGAGGCGGCCGGTGAGGCGCTCAACGCCCTGCGTGCCTATCAGCAAGGGTTGATCGACGGCCTGCTGGAAGGGGATTTGCACCAGAGCCTGACCGCTCAGCTCAACGGCGATATCAGCAGTCTGGGCCTGATCCTGGAGGGGCAGTTCGATCGCTTCGAGCGCAACGGCCTGCTCGCCTTCGGGGAAGTCTGGTCGGCGCGCCTCCTGGCCGCCTTGCTCAGCAGCCGTGGCGAACCCGCCATCTGGCTCGATGCCCGCAGCTTCCTGCGTGCAGAGGATGGCGCCCTGGTCAAGGTGGACGAGGTGCTCTCCCGTGAGCTGCTCAAGGCGCGGCTCGCCGAGCATGCGGGTCGCATCGTGGTGACAGGTTTTATCGCCGCCGACATGGAGGGGCGCTCCCTGCTGCTTGGCCGCAATGGTTCCGACTACAGTGCCAGCCTGCTGGCCCTGCTGGCCGATGGCGACTCCACCACCATCTGGAGCGACGTGGCCGGGGTTTACAGCGCGGATCCGCGCCGGGTCAAGGAGGCGCGCCTGCTGGAGCGGCTCAGTCTGGCCGAGGCCAACGAACTGGCTCGCCTGGGATCCTCCGTGCTGCATTCGCGTACCCTGCAACCGGTGGCGGACAGCCGCCAGCGGCTCACCCTGCGTTGCAGCTACAACCCCGACGAGGGCTGCACCCATATCTTGCGCCGCGCGCCGCGCAGCAACGGTGCCCGCATCGTCAACTCGGTGGATCAGATTGCGCTGATCGAGCTCAAGGTGTTGCCTCAGGGTGATTTCGAGCAGGCGGTCAAGACCATAGAGGCCCATCTGGACCGTCATCGTCTCAGCCCGCTGACCCTGCAACGTCAGCCGGACAGGCGGGTGCTGCGCCTCGCCTATACCCTGGAAGTGGCGGTCGGCGCCTACGACCTGCTGCGGGACTTCCAGCTGCAGGGGGGCTTCACCGGCCTTATCCAGAAAGAGGGTTACAGCCTGGTCGCCCTGGTGGGAGCCGGGGTGACGGACAACGCCGAGCAGTGTCATCGCTTCTATCAACTGCTCTCGGATCAGCCCCAGGAGTTCGTGCAGGTCGCCAAAGATGGCCTGAGCCTGGTGGCCGTGCTGCGTCAGGTGGTGCTGGAGCCGCTGATGATAGCCCTGCACAGCGCCCTGTTCAGCCGCCCGACCCGGGTCGGCCTGGTGCTGTTTGGCAAGGGCAACATCGGCAGCCAGTGGCTTAACCTCTATGGCCGCGAGCAGGCTCGTCTCGAGCGCGAACTGAACGTGGCGCTCACCCTCTATGGGGTGTTCAACTCCCAGGGGGGGCTGCTGGACGAGGAGGGGCTGGATCCCGTCAAGGTGCAGCAACACTTCGAGCCCAGCCCGCTCATCTGGCCAGAGCTGCTAAATCAGCTCGAACAGCACAGTTTCGACAGTCTGATCGCCCTGGATCTGACCGCCAGCGAGACGGTGAGTCGCTACTATCCCGACTTTGCCCAGCTCGGCTGCCACATCATCGCCGCCAACAAGTTCGCCGGTGCCGCCGAGAGCGAGTTCTATCAGCGCATCAAGCAGAGCTGTCGGGATCATCAGGTGCAATGGCGCTACAACGCCACCGTCGGTGCCGGGCTGCCCATCCAGTCCAGCATCCAGATGCTGCGCCAGAGCGGGGATCGCATCCAGGGCGTGTCCGGCATCTTCTCCGGCACCCTGAGCTGGCTGTTCCAGCAATATGACGGCAGTCGTCCCTTCTCCGAGCTGGTGGACGACGCCTGGCAGCAGGGGTTGACCGAGCCGGATCCGCGCGAGGATCTCTCCGGCCAGGATGTGCGTCGCAAGCTGCTCATTCTGGCGCGGGAAGCGGGCTTCGAGCTGGATTCTGCCGATATCGAGCTGGAAAATCTGGTGCCAGCGGCCCTGCGCAAGCTGTCGGTCGAGGAGTTCATGAACAGGCTGGGCGAGCTGGACGGCCCGCTGCAGGCGGCGTTCGAGGGGGCGCATCGGGTCGGCAAGGTGCTGCGTTTCGTGGCCCGTTTCGAACGAGGCGGCAAGGCGCGCGTCGGACTGGAGGCCCTGGCGCCGCACCACCCCTTCGCCAATCTGCTCCCTTGCGACAATGTGTTCGCCATCGAGAGCGACAGCTACCGCAGCAACCCCCTGGTCATTCAGGGGCCGGGGGCGGGGCGGGAAGTGACCGCCGGCGCCATCCAGTACGATCTCTGGCAGATCTGCGCCGAGCTGTAAGCCTATGACGGTGAACGGTGAACGGTGAACGGTGAACGGTGAACGGTGAACTGGCAGCAGCCACACCTCAGTGAGATCTCCGACAGCGCTGCGTCAGCCTGTAAGGTGATGGTGGCGAGCTGATCCCTTGCAACCAGCCAACTGACCACCAAAGAGGCGCCTTCGGGCGCCTCTTTGCATGGCGCTAACCGGCTGGCCTGACTCACCACAGCAGCTGGCCGAGCAGGGGAGCGAGCAGCACGGTGACCATGCCCGCAATCATCATCACCATGCTGGCCACCACTCCCTCCTCGTTGCCCAGCTGATAGGCCTTGGCGGTGCCTGCCCCGTGGGCCGATGCGCCAAAACCCGCCCCCTTGCCGAGCTTGCTGCGGATGGCGAGACGGCGCAGCACCCCATCCCCCACCGCCATGCCTATCACCCCGGTCAGTACCACGAACAGCGCGGTCAGGTCGCTCTGACCCCCTACGCTCTTGCTCGCCTCGACGGCGAAGGGGGTGGTGATGGAGCGCATGGCGAGGCTGCGTTGCAGCAGATCCGAGAGCCCGAGCCAGCGAGCCAGCAGCACTGAGCTGCCCACCGCCATCACCACTGAGGCCAGAACCCCGATGGAGAGGGACAGCCAGTGTTTGCGCATCAGGGCCTTGTTCTCATACACGGGGATGGCGAAGGCGATCGTGGCCGGGCCCAGCAGCCAGAGCAGCCAGTGACTGTCGGCCATATAGGTCTCATAGGGGATGTGGCACGACAGCACCAGGGCGATCAGGAGAGCAGGGGCCAGCAGCAGGGGCATCAGCGGCAGTATGCGTTTGCGGCCATAGAGCCATTTGCTGAGGTAATAGAACAGCAGAGTGAGGGCCAGGCAGAGCAGGCTCAGGGTCTGGTTAGTCATGACGGCGCTGCCTGCGAGCCAGTTTGAGCTCGAGCCGGTAGACCCTGTCGACCACCAGAGCCGTGGTGCCGAGCACCAGCACAGTGCTGAGGCTTATCACCAGCAGGATGCGCAGCCCCTGATGCAGCAGCAGATCCTGATAGTTGACCACGGCCACCACGGCGGGCACGAAGAACAGCAGCATCTCGGCCAGTAGCCAGCGCGAGCCTGCGCTAAACCAGCGGGTCTTGACGATGCCGGTCAGGATCAGGGCGAGCAGGACCAGCATGCCGGTGAGATTGGCGGGCAAAGGCAGATGAAAGAGGCGCACTGCCGCATCGGCGAGCCACCAGATGGCGGCCAGCAGGGCGACCTGCAAGGGGGTGATAAACCAGAGGGGCAGAGCCATGAGAGAGGGCCATTCGGTAAGAAGGCTTTCAGTCTACCGCCGGACTAAACCTGCAAAAAATGAATTTAAATTATAAAATTCATGCCAAATTGGCATGATACGACCTTGCCCCTGGAGGAGGAATCATGGATATCCGTGCCTTGCGTTACTTCGTCGAACTGGTGCGGGAGCAGAGCTTCACCCGCGCCTCCGAGAAGCTGTTCGTCACTCAGCCCACCATCAGCAAGATGATCCGCAGCCTGGAAGAGGAGCTCGGTCAGCCGCTGCTCAACCGGGAGGGGCGCCGCTTCACCCTGACCGACAGCGGCCAGGTGCTGTTCGCCCGTGCCCAGGAGATATTGACGCAGATGCAGCAGCTCGAGACCGAACTGGCGGATCTGCAGAGTCTCAAGGGGGGGCGCCTGGCGCTGGGCATGCCCCCCATGGTGGGGCATGTCTATGCCGATTTGATCCGTACCTATCGCCAGCGTTACCCGGCCATAGAGCTCTCCATCGTGGAATATGGCGGGCGTCGTATCGAACAGGCGGTGCTGGAGGGGGAGCTGGACTTGGCCATCACCATGTTGCCGACCCGGGAGACGGGGGCACTCAACGCCCTGGTACTGGCCAGCTATCCGATCCAGGTGGTGCTGCCAGCCGAGCCGCGCTGGCGCGAGCGGGCCTGCGTCCGTTTCTCGGATCTGCGCGACGAGCCGCTGCTGCTCTATACCCAGGCTTTCACCCTGAGCGATCGCATCGAGCAGGCCTGTCTGGATGCAGGGTTCAGCCCTCAGGTGGCGGCCCGCAGCAGTCAGTGGGACTTTCTCACCGCCATGGTGCGCAGTGGCATGGGGGTCGCCTTCCTGCCAGAGCCCGTCTGCCGTCGCCTGAACCCGGAGGGTCTGCTGCTCAGACCCCTGTTGCCGGAGCTGAGCTGGCAACTCGGGGTGATCTGGCCCCAGGGCCGCTATCTGTCACGCAGTGCCGAAGCCTGGCTGGCGCTCTGCCGTGAGTTCCAGGCAGGCTAAGGCTGGGTGTTGGATCCGCAGGGTTGAGGCTCTCTTGCTCGGCCACTTCGCTTTCTACGCCGCTATCCATCAGGACTTGTCCCGATCTGCTGTGTCCATCAATCCATATGACGCAGTGCGCATCAGGGCCCCGAGTCGTCGGCAGAGTTGGCGCAGGGTCTGATTGTCGAGGCAGCCAAAGCCGAGCAGCCAGCCCTCCAGCCTGGGCTCCCCCAGATAGAACTGACGCAAGGGGCGCAGCCCCAGCCCCAGGGCATTGGCAGCCTGGGTCCAGCGGGCCTCGCCGCCCGGGGGCAGCAGCACGGCGCACTGCAGGCCGGCGCCACTGTGGATAGGGGTCAGTTGGGGGCAGTGTTCGGCCAGTTCGCTCAGCAGCAGATCCCGGCGACTCTGGTAGAGCAGGCGGCTCTGGCGCAGGTGGGTGGCGAAGTGGCCGGCCCGGATAAAGTCCGCGGTGACCGCCTGCTGCAACTGGTTGCTGTGGCCATCGAAGGCGGCGCGGGCCCGGCTGAAGGCCTCCATCAGCGGGCGCGGCAGCACCAGATAGGCGAGGCGCAACGAGCCAAACAGCACCTTGCTGAAGGTGCCCACATAGATGACCCGCCCCTGGCTGTCGAGTCCCTGCAAGGCGGGCAGCGGGCGCTGATCATACTGATACTCCCCATCGTAATCGTCTTCCAAAATCCAGGCGCCGTGCCGCTCGGCCTCGGCCAGCAATGCCATCCGCCGTGGCAGGCTCATGGGTACGCCGAGGGGATACTGATGGGCCGGGGTGCAGTAGATGAGCCTGGGCTGCGGATGTTCCCCCGCCGGGTCGAGGCCCTCTTCGTCCACCGGCACCGGGTGAATGCGGGCGCCGGCGCTCTCCAGTGCGGTTCTGGCTCCCGGATAACCGGGATCTTCGACCCAGACGGTGTCGCCGGCGTCGATGAGCAGCTGGGTTGCCAGCAAGATCCCCTGCTGGGAGCTGGTGAGGATCAGGATCTGCTCCGGCTCGCACTGCACCCCGCGCGACTGCACCAGATAGCTGCTGATGGCGGCGCGCAGCTCCCCTAAGCCTTGCGGATCCCCGTAGTTCATCCACTGGCTGGCGCGCTGGCGCCACTGCTGTTGCATCAAGCGGCCCCAGAGCGCCTGGGGAAAGATGCGCGGATCCGGCTGGCTGGAGGCAAAGGAGACGCCGACCTCGGGGGCATCGTGACAGGCACCGCCTGCCGCCATCTCCTGACCGCGACGGGATAGTCCGGCCGCCGACTGGGGCGGCCTTGGAGTGGGCCGCACCGCCGCCAGGGCGACGAAGCTGCCGGCCCCCACCTTGCGCACCAGATAGCCCTCGGCCTCCAGTCGGCCATAGGCCAGCTCCACCGTACTGCGGGAGATGCCGAGATCCCGCGCCAGCATGCGGCTGGCGGGCAGCCGACTGTGCTGGGGCAGGTGACCGGCCAGGATGGCTTCCCGCAGGGTGCGCACCAGCTGCTCATGCAGCGGCAGATCGTTCTGTTGCTGGTCGGCAAACAGGGTGGGCAGGGCGGTCATGGCAGTCTCCGGACAGGGCTGTCAGCCCATCAAAATTGGTCTGCTTATATTGGCAAAATTGGTCGGCGTGGCAAGGCCATTATGGCGCTACATTGAGGGTCAGAGAATGGAGTGTAACCACCACAAGGAGTCGGGATGTCAGAGTTCAGTGCCCTCATCAGCTGGCAACGGGGGGCTGGCGAGCCCTTCGTCGACCAGCGTTACAGTCGGGCCCATGAGTGGGAGTTTGACGGCGGCATCAGGGTGCCCGCCTCCTCCTCCCCCCATGTGGTGCCCTTGCCCTTTTCGGTGGCGGAGCATGTCGATCCGGAGGAGGCCTTCGTCGCCTCGCTCTCCAGTTGTCACATGCTGACCTTCCTCTGGCTGGCGGCCAAGGCGCGCTATCTGGTGGAAGACTACCGCGATAAGGCGGTCGGGGTCATGGAGCCGGACGAGCGGGGCCGCCAGTCGATCACCAGGGTCACCCTGCGCCCCCGGGTACTGTTTGCTGGTGAGCGCCAGCCGAGCCTGGTCGAACTGGAGCGGCTGCACCATCAGGCCCACGAGCAGTGCTTTATCGCCAACTCGGTGAGAACCGAGATCACCACAGAAGTCGCGCTATATCAGGAGCCGGTATGAGTCATGTATTGAGCACGGGAGTGGCCAGCCCGCAGGAGGCCAGCGCCTTCTTCGAGGCCCAGCTGAAATTTCGCACCGACCCGGCCGATCTCGCCGCCGATCTGTTAAACGCAGAGGCGGGTGAGGAGGGGCGCATCGTCGTCATCGACACCCGCTCCCCTGAACATTATGCCGAGGGCCATATTCCGGGGGCCGTCTCTTTTCCCCATCGCACCATGAGCCCGGTCACCACGGCCGGGCTGGCGCGAGACAAGGTCTATGTCTGCTACTGCGATGGCATCGGCTGCAACGGCTCGACCCAGGGGGCCCATAAGCTGGCCGCGCTGGGTTTTCAGGTCAAGGAGCTGATCGGCGGCCTGCATTGGTGGCGTCAGGACGGTTTCGCCGTCGCCACCGGCAGCGAGGCCGGTGTCTTGCAAGAAGGAGGGATAGCCTGTGGCTGCTAACAACGTTACCTCTCATATCACTAACGAATTCAATCAACCCCTGGGCGCTGTGGTGCCGGATTGGACGGGGGCCGAGTTTCCCCCTCATCAGCTGATGAGTGGCTGGGGCTGCCGGTTGGAGCCCCTTGACCCCGGGCTGCACGGCGGCCCGCTGTGGCAGGCGTTCAGTGCCGATGATGGGGCCATGTGGACCTACCTCACCAGCGGCCCCTTCGCGGACGAGTCGGCCATGCTGGCCTGGTTGCAGCAGTGCGCTGCCAAGGTCGATCCCCAGTTCTATGTCATTGTCGATGAGCCGAGCGGCAAGGCGCTGGGGCTCGCCAGCTACCTGCGTATCGATCCTGCCGCTGGCAGCATAGAAGTGGGCTGGCTGCACTTCTCCCCCGCCATGCAGCGCACCCGCCTCTCGACCGCCGCCATGGCACTGATGATGGGGCGGGCCTTTGCCCTGGGCTATCGTCGCTACGAGTGGAAGTGCAACGAGCTCAACCTGCCCTCCCGCCAGGCGGCGCTGCGGCTCGGGTTCAGTTACGAGGGCACCTTCCGCCAGGCCAGGGTCGACAAGGGCCGTTCCCGCGATACCGCCTGGTTCTCGGTGATCGACAGCGAGTGGCCCGCACTGGCGGCCAGTTTCGAGGGTTGGCTGGCCGATGACAACTTCGATGGGCAGGGGCGCCAGCGGCTGCGGCTCTCCGACTTGACGGCGGCCTGCCGCGCTCAGGCAGATAAAATGCCCTGAGCGTCGGTTGGCGTCCTGGCTGGCAACACCCGATAAAACCAAAGAGGCCCCGGATGTCGGGGCCTCTTTGCTATCACCTCTGCGACCTCATCATGGTGCTCGTCCCTTAGTGTTCACCTATGGGCGCGGCTAGCCATTTCAGAAGGCGAAGCATGTCTCGGGGCGCCACCCCGACCGAGAGGCCGCGCTTGCCGCCGCTCACCAGGATCTCATCAAACTGCAGGGCGGAGTCATCGAGCACTGTGGGCAACAGCTTCTTCTGGGCCAGCGGGCTGATGCCCCCCACCTTATAACCGGTCAGCTTCTCGGCCTCCGCAGGCTTCATCATCTCCACCTTCTTGAGGCCCGCCGCCTTGGCGAGCTGCTTGAGGCTGCACAGGCCCGATGAGGGCACTATAGCCACCACCGCCTGCTTGTCGTGATGGGCGATCAGGGTCTTGAACACTTGCGCTTCGGGCAGGCCAAGTTGAGTCGCGGCATGCTTGCCAAAATCGTCGTGGGCCTCGCACTCGTAGGGATAGAGCTTATGGGGGATCTTTAGCTTTTTCAGCAAGTTGATAGCGGGGGTCATCAGATTTCCTCGAGCCTTGGCAAGGTCAAACAGTCTGCTCCCAGACGAGTGGCTATGCAAGGCTCCGCAGCTTTCGTCGTTTCCTGGAGGGGGACGGTATTGATCCCCCTCTGATTCGCCGAGGCCAGCGAAATCCTGTCGAGGCCAGCAGCCTCATCTTTTTTGCGGTGCAATGCGCTGCGCTTATTGCACCCTACGCGCTTCTTGGGCCTTCAAGAAGTCACTCGCCCCGGCTCTAAGGGCGGGCGAAACCCAGTCGAGGCCAGCGGCCTCGTGTCCTGCACGGCGACGCCGTGCCATTCCATTCCAACCCGCGGAACGGACGATTACGCCTGACGGCTAATCGACCCTACGATTGCACGGCAACGCCTAACGACCAATGTTCCTACGACAACATGCATCCAGAGGAGAGGCTGCATCAGGCGAGACAATTCGTGGAAATAAAAAGGGCGCCACTGTGGCGCCCTTTGTCATTGCGGGGAGCTTGATAGCCCCGTCTATCAACCGGTATTGCGCATACCGGCGGCGATACCGGCGATGGTGACCATCAGCGCCTGATCGATCTCCTCGTGCAGGGATCCCGGGTTGCTGCGCGAGCGGTTGAGCAGCTCGGCTTGCAACACGTTGAGGGGATCCGTGTAGGGGTTGCGCAGCTTGATGGACTCCTTGATCCAGGGTTGATCGTCGAGCAAGTCTCCCTGGGGACGCAGAGCCAGCACCAGTTCGGCGGCCGCTTCCAGTTCGGCGCGCAGCTGCTTGCCCAGCGGCCAGAGGCTTTCGGGTACCAGACGGGTGTCATAGTACTCCGCCAACCAGGTATCGGCCTTGAGGAACACCATCTCCAGCATCTCGAGGCGAGTGCGGAAGAAGGGCCATTGACGGCTCATCTCTTCCAGCACGGACTGGTGACCGCTGTCGATGGCTTGCTTCAGGCCCTCATGGGCACCGAGCCAGGCCGGCAGCATCAAGCGGTTCTGGGTCCAGGCGAAGATCCAGGGAATGGCGCGCAGGCTCTCGACGCCGCCATTGGGCTTGCGCTTGGCGGGGCGGGAACCGAGCGGCAGCTTGCCGAGCTCCATCTCGGGGGTGGCGGCGCGGAAGTAGGGCACGAAGTCCGGGTGGCCGCGCACTATGCTGCGGTAGTGTTCGCAGGAGGCCTCGGCCACCTGTTCAATCACGGTGCGCCAGCTCTCTTTGGGCTTGGGCGGCGGCAGCAGGTTGCCCTCCAGCACGGCGCTGGTGTAGAGGTTCAGGCTGTTGATGGCGACTTTCGGCAGGCCGAACTTGAAGCGGATCATCTCGCCCTGTTCGGTGACCCGCAGGCCGCCGCGCAGGGATCCTGGCGGTTGAGACAAGATAGCCTGATGGGCGGGGGCGCCACCGCGACCGACGGTACCGCCACGGCCATGGAACAGGGTGAGCCGTACCTTGTTGGTTTCGGCCAGGGCCACCAGGGATTCCATGGCGGCGTACTGGGCCCAACCGGCGGCCATCATGCCCGCATCTTTCGCAGAGTCCGAGTAGCCGATCATCACGTACTGGCGACCCTGGATGTAACCGCGATACCAGTCAACCGACAGCAGGCGATCCATCACCTGGGTGCCTGCCATCAGGTCTTCCTGGGTTTCGAACAGGGGGGCAACCGGCATGCGGAACTTGCAACCCGCTTCCTTGAGCAAGAGTTGCACCGCCAGTACGTCCGAGGGGGCACCGGCCATGGAGATGATGTAGATGCCGAAGGCGTCCGGATCATGGGCGGCGATCACCTTGCAGGTGTCGATGGTCTCCTTGGTCTCTGCGCTCGGCTCCCAGTCGACGGGCAGCAGGGGGCGGCGCGAGTTGAGTTCATTGAGCAGGAAGGCCTGCTTGTCGTCCTCGCTCCACTCGGCGTAGTCGCCCATGCCCAGATAACGGGTCAGTTCGGAGAAGACCTGACCGTGACGCTCGCCATCCTGACGGATATCGAGCTTGACCAGATGGATGCCGAAACAGGCCAGCTTGCGCAGCACGTCCAGCAGCATGCCGTCGGCGATGTTGCCCATGCCGCAGGCGTGCAGGGAGTGGTAGCAGAGCTCCAGGGGCTCGCGCAGCTGGGCCGTGGTCTTGACCAGATCCCGGCTCTCGCTCGCCTGATCCTGCACCTTGGCGGTGAGGAACTCCTGGGTCTCGCGCAACTGCTCACGCAGCTCACGGATCAGGGCACGGTAGGGTTCGGCGCTGTCGCCCACGCGCTCGCGCACGGCCTGGGTGCAGTCAGACATGGAGAGCTCAGAGGTGAGCTCCTTGATGTCTTTGTAGAACAGGCTCACCGCCATCCAGCGGCCCAGTTCCAGTACCTCGGCGGTCACCTTGGCGGTGACGAAGGGGTTGCCGTCACGGTCACCCCCCATCCAGGAGGTGAACTTGACCGGGGCGGCGTCCAGGGGCAGGCGCACCCCCAGGTGCTGCTGCAGCCGTTCGTCCAGGTTGCGCATGAATTCGGGGATGGCGGGCCAGAGGCTGTTTTCCACCACGGCGAAGCCCCATTTGGCTTCATCGACCGGGGTCGGACGCTGCACCCGGATCTCGTTGGTGTGCCAGGCCTGATTGACCAGCTGTTCGATGCGGCTCTGGATCTTGTCCCGCTCGCGGGGCAACAGATCGGAGAGCTCAAGGGCTTCCAGGCAGTCGTTGAGCTGCACATGCTTGTGGATCAGGGTACGACGGGTCACCTCGGTCGGGTGAGCGGTCAGCACCAGGTCGATATCCAGCTCGCGCACGGCCTGGATGATGGCTTCCTGGGAGAGGTTGGACGCCTTGAGCTTGGCGAACATCTCCTCCAGGGGATCCGGGGTACAAATATGCTCTTCGCAATGGCGGGAGATGGTGTGGAACTGTTCGGCCACGTTGGCCAGATTGAGGAATTGGCTGAAGGCGCGTGCCACGGGCAGCAACTCGTCGTCCGAGAGATTGCGCAGGATGTCGAGCAACCGCTCACGGTCTGCTTCATTACCCTTGCGAGAGGACTTGGCCAGTTGGCGAATGGTCTCGATCTTGTCGAGGAAGGCTTGGCCCTGATGGTCCTTGATGGATTTGCCCAGCAACTGGCCCAACATGCCTACGTTGGCGCGTAGTGCTGCGTAAGTATCGTTCATTCCACATCCTTATTTTTGTTGGTGCCCGGCCGCCGCTCCTCGGCATGGGGCTGCCCCACTTATTGTTGTGCGATTACAACATATGCTCCGTCATCTTAGGGGGACAATCTACCCAGATTGTCTGCGCAAGGTCAAATAACAAGCCAATTAAGAACATGTATTTTCGATAGTTCCCTGGCATGGCCGACTCCTTTCGTCCCCCTCGTTGTCATGTAACTTTCCTACATATCCGGTTGCGCCTCCCTGCGCTCGGTTGCACCTGTTGCGAATGAATCGCTAGCCGCATCAGCAAGGATGCCTGGCTGCCATGCACACTTTGCCATGGGTGCCGGTCAGGGCTAGACGCAGAAGCGGCGGACCAGATGTTGCAGCACCGCCTTGGTGGGCTCGACGAAGGAGAGATCCAGGTACTCGTCCGGCTGGTGTGCCTGGGCGATGTGACCAGGGCCCATCACTATGGTCTGACAGCCGAGCTGCTGGATGAAGGGCGCCTCGGTGCAGTAGTTGACCGATTCGGCGCGCTTGCCGCTCGCCAACTCGGCTTCGCGCACCAGCAAGGAGGCATCGTCGCAGGCGTAGGCAGGGATGGGTTCGTGCAGGTGTTGCAGGTGCAGGCAGCCCGGCTGGTGGATTTCGATGGGGGCGAGCGCCTCTTTGAGCAAGCCCAGCAGCTCGTCGGGACCGACCTGGGGAGTGGGGCGCATGTCGATGTGCAACTCGCAACAACCGCAGATGCGATTCGGGCTATCGCCCCCCTGGATGTACCCCAGATTCAGGGTAGGTTGCGGTACTTTGAAGCGGTGATCTGCATACTTATCCTTGAGGCTGCGTTGCAGCGCCAATACCTGACCCATGGCCTGATGCATGATCTCCATGGCGTTGATGCCGTTGGCGGGATCCGAGCTGTGACCGCTCTTGCCCGTGATGCGGATGGCTTCCGACATATGGCCCTTGTGGGCGACCACGGGCACCAGGCCGGTGGGTTCGCCTATCACCGCATAGTCGGGTTTGAGCTCGGCGGCCGCAGCGATGGCGCGAGCCCCTGCCATGGTGGTCTCCTCGTCGGCGGTGGCCAGGATGCGGAGGGGCTTGTTGAGGGTCTTGAGATCGATCTCCTTGAGCGCCTCGACGATAAAGGCGAAGAAGCCCTTCATGTCGATGGTGCCCAGACCATAGAGGCGATTGCCCTCTTCGGTCACCTTGAAGGGATCCTTGCGCCAAGCACCCTGGTCAAACGGCACCGTATCGGTATGGCCTGCCAGCAGCAGACCGCCTTCTCCCTGACCATAGGTGGCGACCAGATTGAACTTGCCGGGCAGCTCCGCCAGTGGCGTCACCTCACAGCGAAACCCGAGTTGGCCGAACCAGTCGGCCAGCAACCGGATCACTCCTTCGTTGCTCTGATCCCACTTGGGATCCGTGCTGCTGATAGAGGGTATTGCAATAATATTCTTATAAAGTGAAAAAAAATCCTGATTGGCCACTAGCTCCTCCTTGCACCCTCGGAAGGTTTCTGTTAGAAAATACAAATGCAAACTGAGTGAATGAATATTCTGTTCTTGCGCTCACCGATAAGGCTCTAGTTGTAAGGGAAAGTCAATGTTCTGTCACCTGATCTATCACCGACGACGCAACCCCGCCTGAATTGCCTCCGCATGAGCTGACCCGCTCGTTGCACCCTTGCTACGCAAGAATGGAGAGGCGATTCACGGCCTCTTAATCCTTATGCAGCATCATGCTGTGAACCCAGACCTCATATTTTGGAATTGATCAATGCTTAACACCGTTATCGTCGGTGCCAGTGGCTACGCGGGAGCAGAGCTGGCCGCCCTGGTGCAGAACCACCCTGACCTCAAGCTGTTCGGCCTCTATGTCTCCGCCGGCAGCCAGGATGCCCACAAGCGTTTCTCCTCTCTTCATCCCCAGTGGGTCGGCGAGCTGGATCAGCCGCTGCTGCCCCTGGATGAGGATGGCATGACCCGGATCCTGACCCAGGCCGATCTGGTGCTGCTGGCCACCGCCCACGAGGTGAGTGCCGAATTGGCGCCCAAGTTCCTGGCCAAGGGGCTGCCGGTATTCGATCTCTCCGGCGCCTTCCGGGTGCGGGATCAGCAGTTCTATCAGGATTACTACGGCTTCACCCACGCCAATGAACAGTGGCTCGCTCAGGCGGCCTACGGTCTGGCCGAGTGGAACAGCGACGCCATCGCCGCCGCCCAGCTCATTGCCGTACCCGGTTGCTACCCGACCGCCTCCCTCTGTGCCCTCAAGCCATTGCAGCAGGCGGGCCTCATCAAGGCGGATTGGCAACCCATCATCAATGCGGTGTCCGGTGTCTCCGGCGCGGGCCGCAAGGCATCGGTCAACACCAGCTTCTGCGAAGTGAGCCTGAGCCCTTATGGCACCTTCAGCCACAGGCATCAGCCGGAGATCAGCCATCACCTCGGCAAGGGCGTGCTGTTCCAGCCCCACCTTGGCAACTATGTGCGCGGCATCCTGGCCACCATCTATGTGCAACTGGCCGAAGGGGTGACCCCGGAGCAGGTGGACAGAGCCTACCTCGCCGCCTACGAAGGCAAGCCGCTGGTGCGTCTCACCGGCCAGATGCCTTCCATCCGTGGCGTGGCGAGCACCCCTTATTGCGATCTGGCCTGGCAGCAGCAGGGCAACATGCTGGTGGTGGTGTCCGCCATCGACAACCTGCTCAAGGGCGCGGCCTCCCAGGCCATCCAGTGCGTGAACATCAAATTTGGTTTTAAACCGGCCACCGGCCTGATTTAAGGAAGGATCGAGAAGATGGACAAACCGACATTAGTCATCAAATTGGGTGGGGCGCTGATCGAGAATGATGAGGCCCTGACCGCCCTGTTCGCGACCCTGAAGAGCTTCCTGGATGAGCAGCACAGGCCGCTGGTGCTGGTGCACGGCGGTGGCTGCCTGGTCGATGACCTGCTCAAAGGGCTGGGACTCACCTCCAGCAAGAAGAACGGCCTGCGGGTGACCCCCTTTGACCAGATCCCCTTTATCGCAGGCGCCCTGGCCGGTACCGCCAACAAGCAGATGATGGCCAAGGCCATCGCCTGTGGCATCCCGGCTGTGGGTCTGTGTCTGGCCGATGGCGGTCTGTGCCAGGTGGTGCAGCTGGACCCGGATCTCGGCGCGGTCGGCGACTGCTCACCGGGCAACCCGGCCCTGGTGCAAGGGATCCTCTCCCAGCAGTTCCTGCCGGTCATCAGCTCCATCGGCATCACCAGCGAGGGTCAGCTGATGAACGTCAATGCAGACCAGGCGGCCACCGCCATTGCCGAGGCGCTCGGCGCGGATCTGGTGATGCTGTCGGACGTGAGCGGCATCCTGGATGGCAAGGGCAAGCTGGTTCCCCAGCTGGACAAGGCCACCGCTCAGGATCTGATGGAGAAGGGTGTCATCACCGATGGCATGGCCGTCAAGGTGAAGGCCGCGTTGCACGCCGCCGAGACCCTGGGCCAGCCGGTCTGCGTCGCCAGCTGGCGCTACCCGGATCAGCTGCTCAAGCTGCTCGGCGGCGCCGCCATCGGCACCCAGGTTACCCTCTAAGCGCGACAAAAGGACGATTCGATGCAACACCTGCTCAAAGACAGCGACCTCGACAAGGCCCAGATCCTGGCCCTGATTGCCCTGGGCAAACAGGTCAAGGCAGACCCGAAAAAGTACCGTCAGGCCCTGGCGGGCAAGGCAGTGGTGACCCTGTTCGAGAAGCCATCCCTGCGCACCCGGGTCACCTTCGACATCGGCATCGCCAAGCTGGGTGGCCACAGCGTCTATCTGGATCAGCAGAACGGGGCGCTCGGCAAGCGCGAATCCGTGCAGGATTTCGCTGCCAACCTGTCCCGTTGGTGTGATGCCATCGTCGCCCGGGTATTCGATCATCAGACCCTGGTCGATCTGCAGAAGTACGCGACCGTGCCCGTGGTCAACAGCCTGTGCAACCTCTACCACCCTTGTCAGGGGCTGGCGGATTTCATGACCATCGCCGAGCACTATGACGACCTGTCCAAGGTCAAGCTCGCCTACCTCGGCGATGGCAACAACGTCAGTCACTCCCTGATGCTGCTGGGGGCGACGCTCGGCACGGACGTGACCCTGATCTGCCCGAAAGGCCATGGTCCCGATACCCAGATCTTCAAGCAGGCCGAGGCGCTGGCGGCTCAATCTGGCGCGCACATTCACATCAGTGACGACGTGGCCGACATCGAGGGCTTCGATGTTGTCTACACCGATACCTGGGTCTCCATGGGTGACAACACCCCAATGGAGCAGGTAAAAGAGATCTTCATGCCTTATCAGATCAACCAGGCCCTGCTCGACCGGACCGGCATCGCGCATGTGCTGCACTGCCAACCGGCCCATCGGGAGCTGGAGATCACCTCGGAAGTGATGGATGGCCCCGCCTCCCTCATTTTGGACGAGGCAGAAAATCGGATGCATATCCAGAACGCCATCTTGCTGACCCTGATGGGCCACAACTGAGCGACCGACCCTGTTTTTAATGTTTTCAAGATTGATCATGGAGAGAAGTAAATGAGCGGAATCAACAAGATAGTACTGGCTTACTCGGGCGGACTGGATACCTCGGCCATCATTCCCTGGCTCAAAGAGCACTACAACGCCGAGATCATCGCCTTCGTGGCCGATGTCGGTCAGGGTGAAGATGATCTGGAAGGGGTGGAAGAGAAGGCCCTGGCTTCCGGTGCCACCAAGTGCATCGTCTATGACCTGAAGGAAGAGTTCGTCAAGGAGTACGTCTATCCGACCCTGAAGACGGGCGCCATCTACGAAGGCACTTACCTGCTGGGCACCTCCATGGCCCGTCCGGTGATCGCCAAGGCCATGGTGGAAGTGGCCAAGGCCGAAGGGGCCGATGCCATCGCCCACGGTTGCACCGGCAAGGGCAACGATCAGGTGCGTTTCGAAGGGGCCGTGGCTTCCCTGGCACCCCAGCTCAAAGTGATCGCCCCCTGGCGCATCTGGGACATGCGTTCCCGGGAAGAGCTGCTTGCCTATCTGGAAGCGCGCAACATCCCTTGCAAGGCGACCCTGAAGAAGCTCTACAGCCGCGATGCCAACGCCTGGCACATCTCCACCGAGGGTGGCGAGCTGGAGAGCACCTGGAACGAGCCGTCCGACGCCGTCTGGCAGTGGACCGTCTCCCCGGAGCAGGCACCGAACGAGCCGGAATACGTCAAGCTGACCGTCAAGCAGGGTGAAATCGTCGCGGTCGATGACCAGGCCCTGAGCCCCTACCAGGTGCTGGTGACCCTGAACGAGCGCGCAGGCAAGCACGGCGTCGGTCGTATCGACATCACCGAGAACCGTCTTGTGGGCATGAAGTCCCGTGGTTGCTACGAGACCCCGGGCGGCACCGTCATGATGGCGGCCCTGCGTGCCATCGAAGAGCTGGTGCTGGACAAGCCGACCCGCTCCTGGCGTGAGAAGCTCGGCGCCGAGTTCTCCCATCTGGTCTATGACGGCCGCTGGTTTACCCCGCTGTGCAAGGCGGTACTGGCCTCTGCCAATGCCATCGCCGAGGATCTGGACGGTGAAGTGGTGCTGAAGATGTACAAGGGCCAGGTGAGCGCGACCCAGAAGCGTTCCGCCAACAGCCTCTACTCCGAAGATTTCGCCACCTTCGGCGCCGACGAGGTGTACGACCAGAGCCATGCCGAAGGCTTTATCCGCCTCTACACCCTGGCCAGCCGCATTCGTGCCCTGAAAGAGCAGAATCTGGCGGTGGGCGGCGACCATACCCACGGTTGATCGTCACCTTCATGACCAGATAAGCGAGGGGGCCTGGCCCCCTCATTTATCAAGACGCCGTGATGGCTAAGGGTCAGCCCTTAGCCATCGGGGTGGGAGAGTCGGCAGACCGACCCTCAAGCGTGACGAATGGGGCGCCAGCGCGCCCCTTTTTATGAGATAACCCTTCATCGAGATAACGAGCGGCGGGCGCAAGTGGCGCCACCGATAACAGATTCAAGGAGAGCAGTATGGCACTTTGGGGTGGACGCTTCAGTCAGGGGGCAGATAGCAGGTTCAAGCAGTTCAATGACTCCTTGCGCTTCGATTACCGCTTGGCGGAGCAGGATATTCAGGGCTCCATGGCCTGGGCCAAAGCGCTGGTCAAGGTGGGCGTGTTGACCGCCGATGAGCAGGGCAAACTGCAACAGGCGATGGAGGTGCTGCTCGCCTCGGTGCAGCAGGATCCCCAGCAGATCCTGAGTTCGGATGCCGAAGATATCCACTCCTGGGTCGAGAGCCAGCTCATCGCCGCCGTCGGCGATCTCGGCAAGAAGCTGCACACCGGCCGCTCGCGCAACGATCAGGTCGCCACCGACCTGAAACTCTGGTGCAAGGCCCAGGGCGAGCTGCTGCTCGGCTCCATCACTGCCCTGCAACAGGGGCTGGTTGATTCGGCGCGCGCCAACCAGGCTGCCGTGCTGCCCGGTTACACCCATTTGCAGCGGGCCCAGCCGGTCACCTTCGCCCACTGGGCGCTGGCCTATGTGGAGATGCTGGAGCGGGACCATTCCCGTCTGCAGGATGCCCTGAAACGGCTCGACACCAGTCCGCTCGGCTGCGGCGCCCTGGCGGGCACCGCCTATGCCATCGACCGTGAGGCGCTGGCGCTGGACATGGGCTTTAGCGGTGCGACCCGCAACAGCCTGGACTCGGTCTCCGACAGGGATCATGTGGTGGAGCTGATGCACGTGGCGTCCCTCTCCATGGCGCACCTGTCGCGCTTCGCCGAAGACCTGATCTTCTACAACACCGGCGAGGCGGGCTTCGTCGAGCTCTCCGATGCGGTCACCTCGGGCTCCTCCCTGATGCCCCAGAAGAAGAACCCGGACGCGCTGGAGCTCATCCGTGGCAAGACTGGCCGGGTGGTCGGCGCCCAGATGGGCATGCTGATGAGCCTCAAGGCGCTGCCGCTGGCCTACAACAAGGACATGCAGGAAGACAAGGAAGGGCTGTTCGACGCCCTCGACACCTGGCACGACTGCCTCGACATGGCGGCCCTGGTGCTGATCGATCTGAAAGTGAATGGCGAGCGCACCAAGGCGGCAGCCCAGGGCGGCTACGCCAACGCCACCGAACTGGCGGACTATCTGGTGGCCAAGGGGATTCCGTTCCGTGAAGCGCACCATATAGTCGGCGAAACTGTGGTCTACGCGATCCAGGTGAAGAAGCCGCTGGAAGAGCTCTCTTTGCCTGAGTTCCAGCGCTTCAGCCCTGTCGTAGGCGAAGATGTGTATCCGAACCTGGAGCTGGAGGCGACCCTGGCCAAGCGGGTCGCCAAAGGTGGCGTCGCCCGCGAGCTGGTGGATGCGGCCCTCACCGCCGCCGAGGCTTGGCTGGCCAAGCGCGCCGGTTAACCGAACCGCTGCGGTTTGATTCCAATGCGCACAAGACGGCAACCTCGGGGTTGCCGTTTTCTATTGTTCACCGGCGTGTCAGTCGGGCGCCGAACATGGACACTGATCCACGATCCTGCCTGGCCCACCGTGCCGATGTGGGAGAGGATAAGGTTTTTCGTCTGAATGGCATTCAGGCCTGTCATCATTCAAGGAGTTGTCATGTATCTACCCCCTCACTTCGAAGCCCCCAACAGCCAAGTGATCCACGAGCTGATGCAGGCCCATCCCTTGGCGGCTCTGGTGGTTCATGGCCCGGCAGGGCTGGATGCCAACCACCTGCCGTTCGAGTTCGATGCCGGGGAGGGGGAACATGGGATCCTGCGCGCCCATGTGGCGCGCAACAACCCGCTCTGGCAGGAGGTGAAGGAAGGGCAGGAGGTTCTGGTGATCTTCAGGGCCGCCGAGGGCTACATCTCCCCCAGCTGGTATCCGAGCAAGCAGGCACATCATCAGCAGGTGCCCACCTGGAACTATGCGGTGGTGCACGCCCATGGTCGCATTCGGGTGCGGGACGATGCCCGCTTCGTGCGCCGCCTGCTGGCGGGCCTGACCCGCACCCAGGAGGCTGCCGAGCCCGCTCCCTGGAAGATGGCGGACGCGCCGAGAGACTATATCGAAGCCATGGTACAGGCCGTGGTGGGCATAGAGATCGAGGTCAGCCAGCTGGTGGGCAAGTTCAAGCTGAGTCAGAACAAGGAGGAGGGCGACCGGCTGGGGGCCGTCGATGCTTTGCAGGCCAAGGGCCAGACGGCGCTGGCGGAGGCGATGCAAGAGTCACCACTCTCGCCGCGATAGCGATACATTCCGCTATGTGGATAGATAGCAAAACGGCAACCCATGGGTTGCCGTTGTTGATGGTGCGTCCGTTCAGAGCATCATTGGCCAAGCGGCTGGCGCCATAGCGTCCATTTCGAGACCAGCCATGGGGCTGGCTGCCTGGACTACAATACCTTGCGCATCAATGCATTGGGGATCATGACGCCGCGGCGGACGGGATACCTTCGCTCCTCCACATGAAAGCCATGCAGTGCGAAGAAGGGTTCCGCCGACTTGCTCACATCGGCTGTCAGTTCGTCGATACCCAATAACCTGGCCTCTTCATGAAGGCGCATCATCAAGCGGGTGCCGACCCCTTGTCGTGCATGAGAGCCAGCCACGAAAAAGTGGTCGATATAGCCATTGGGTTGAACGTCAGCATACCCGGCGATGTCACCATCAATGTCAGCGACAAAGGGGCGTAATGTCCTGATATGGTCAGCCCACAGCGTCTGGGAAATATCCTCGGGTGCCCATGCTTGAATCTGCTCCGCTGTGTACTCTGCCGATGCAACTTCATGCACTGCCGATAAAAAAACCTTAAATAACGCGGCTTCATCCCCGATGTTGAATCGTCGAATGTTCATTGTTTCCTCTCTGGATAACGGAGACTGGGTGCCCGGCTCAGAGATCTCTGAATGGCCGGCGCTTCTCTTCCTCGATGACGATGGCCTCCAGGTTGGCGATCCGCTCCCGCAGCTCGGCGATGAGCATGTCCTGCTTGCCGAGGCGATCCGTGATGCGGGCATCCCCCAGCTGGTAGCGGGCGCGCTTGCCGAGATAGCCGAACAGCATGCTGATCAGAACAATAAGGACGATGGCGGTCCACAGACTCATGTTTGCCTCCCTGGCAGCAGGACCCCGGTCGGGGTTAGTCCGGCCATTTTGACAGCCCCGCCCCGTCTTGCCCAGCGGGGGATCCCATCTTGGCTGATTTGTAAGAGTTTGGTTACAAAAAGCCTGCCAATTGCCTCGACCCTGGCGCGCCAGTGCTGGTAAGTTAGGCCGATCTTCGTAGCCAGATTGATAATGCCATGGACAGTAAAGTCATTCTCATCGTCGATGACAGCCAGGCGCTGACCGATACCCTCACCGAATATCTGGGCCGCGCCGGTTTCGAGGTACGCACCGCCTGTGATGGCGAGGCCATGTGGCAGCAGGTGCGCCAGGGCATGCCGGATCTGGTGATCCTGGACGTGATGCTGCCCGGGGATGACGGCTTCACCCTCTGCTCTCAGCTGCGCCGCCTCTCCAACGTGCCCATCATGATGCTGACCGCCGTGACCGAGGATGCCGATCGTATCGCCGGGCTCGAGATAGGGGCGGATGATTACCTCACCAAGAGTTTCAATCCCCGGGAGCTGCTGGCCCGGATCAAGGCGCTGCTGCGGCGCAGCCGTCTCACCCAGCAGGCGGCGACTGCCCGGCGCATCAGCTTCGGCCCCTGGACCCTGGACAGCGTGACCCGTCAGCTCTCCCGTGCGGGAGAGGCGCCGCGTCAGCTATCGGGGGCCGACTACACCCTGCTCGGCCTCTTCATTCGCCACCCCAATGAGCTGCTCAGCCGGGATCTCATCTCCCATGAGATCTGGGGGAGGGAGAGCGACCCGTTCGAGCGGGGCATAGACGTACAGGTCTCCCGGCTGCGCCAGGCCCTGGATGACAAGGATCGCACCCTGATCATGACGGTGCGCAACAAGGGCTACATGCTGGCGACCGAGACCGTCTATGAGGCCTAGCCGTGGCTGGGGGCCCCGCTCCCTGGCCAGCCGCACCAGCCTGTTCCTGCTGTGCGTCATCCTGGCCGCCGAGCTGTGCGCCGGTTATTTCTGGTATCGCCACAGCAATCAGGCTCAGGAGCAGGGCTTGATCAGCACTGTGCGCAGCATGGCCCTGAGCGCCTCCTCCACCATCGCCTTCTTTCGCAAGCTGCCCCAGGATTACCGCCATCTGGTGCTGGAGCAGCTGCGCAACATGGGGGGCACCCGCTTCTTCGTCTCCCTCAACAATCACCCGCTGCCGGTGACCCCCATCTCGGGTTCGTCCCGCCGCGAGCACATGGTGACCGAGGTGCGGCGCGTGCTGCAGCAGGAGCTGGGCAGCGAGGTGACCACCCGGGTCGAGTTTACCAATCGCGCCGATCTGCGGGTGTTCAACACCGAGCTCCCCATCGACGACTTGCCCCTGAACTGGGCCCACTACAGCCTGGCACTGGGGGAGCTCAATCCGCCCATTCTGGTGATACAGATCGCCGTGTCGCCCACCGCCTGGTTCTATCTGGCGGCTGCGCTGCCCGCCCCTTATGACAGCCTTGATCCCCGCTTCTTCACCCTGAATCAGCTCGGCTTCATGCTGGGCTCGGCGCTCATCATACTGATCGCCACCTGGTGGGTGGTGCGCAAGGAGATAAGGCCCATCCGCAACCTGGCGCGGGCCGCCACCCTGCTCGACAGCAAGCGGGAGGTGCCCGAGGTGCAGGAGGAGGGGAGCAGCGAGACCCGCGCCGCCATCCACGCCTTCAACAAGATGCAGCGGCGCATCAGCAGCCACCTGCATGAGCGTGATCTGCTGTTCAGCGCCATGTCCCATGATCTAAAAACCCCGCTGGCCTGCCTCAAGCTGCGTACCGAGATGCTGGATGATGCCGAGGTGCGGGACAAGTTCGCAGCCCATCTGGACGAGATGGAGCTGATGGTGAAGGGTGCCTTGCAGTGCA
The DNA here is from genome assembly GCF_024807335.1 of Aeromonas sp. BIGb0405. Taxonomy (NCBI): domain Bacteria; kingdom Pseudomonadati; phylum Pseudomonadota; class Gammaproteobacteria; order Aeromonadales; family Aeromonadaceae; genus Aeromonas; species Aeromonas sp. BIGb0405. The sequence goes on along the minus strand of NZ_JANUEP010000005.1, from coordinate 160,043 downwards.
TGAAAGAGACCCATATCCACGAGGAGATAGAGGCGCTGGATCTGATGGGCATGCTGCGCCGCTGTGGCGAGCTCCATAACCACGATGAGCTGAGGATGACGCTGCAAGGGCCCTCCAGCCTGATGCTGGTCGGCAAGCCGCTGGCCATCAAGCGCTGCCTGCAAAACATCATAGACAACGGCATCAAGTATGGAGAGCGCCTTTCGGTGCAGGTGGCGCGCCAGGGGGACAAGGTGAGGATCGCATTCAGTGACCAAGGGCCGGGCATCAGTCCGGCGCTGATGGAGCGGGTGTTTGATCCCTACTTCAGGGTGGCCTCGACCCGGGCCCTGCCCGGCAGCGGGCTCGGCCTCACCATAGCCCGCCACATCGCCCGCATCCACGGCGGCGACATTCATCTTCACAATCATCAACCCCATGGTTTGACCCTGGTACTGGAGCTCAACCTTGACTAATTCCCTGCGGGCCCTGCCCGGCAGCTCACCATCGCCCGCATCCACGGTGGCGACATTCATCTTCACAATCATCAACCCCATGGTCTGACCCTGGTACTGGAGCTCAACCTTGACTGATTCCCTGCGGGCCCTGCCCGGCAGCTCACCATCGCCCGCATCCACGGCGGCGACATTCATCTTCACAATCATCAACCCCATGGTCTGACCCTGGTACTGGAGCTCAATCTTGACTGATTCCCTGCGGGCCCTGCCCGGCAGCTCACCCTCGCCCGCATCCACGGCGGCGACATTCATCTTCACAATCATCAACCCCATGGTCTGACCCTGGTACTGGAGCTCAACCTTGACTAATTCCCTGCGGGCCCTGGCCTGGTTGCTGGCCCTGCCGCTCCATGACGCCCTGGCCGGCGAGGTGGAGATGTTGCACTGGTGGACTTCCCCGGGGGAGCAGGCTGCCTTCGCCGTGGTGACGACCCAGTTGCAAGGGGCCGGAGTGGAGCTCAAGAATGCCGCCATCCTTGGCGGCGGAGGCAACAGCGCCATGGATGTGCTGCAGGCCAGAGCCATCGCGGGCAATCCCCCGGCCCTGGCCCAGCTTGAGGGGCAGGCCATCGCCTCCTGGACCCTGCTCGGTTTCATCCAGCCCCAGGATGAGGTGGCAGTCGAACAGCACTGGGATCAGCAACTGCTGGGGGTCGCTCCCCAAGTAAACAAGATAAAGGGCCACTACATGGGGATACCGGTCAACGTGCATCGCCTCAACTGGATGTGGGTCAACCGCGCCCTGCTGGCCCGGCTCGACATTGCGCCGCCCACCGACTGGCCCGGCTTTCTCGATGCGCTGCGGGCCCTCAAGGCCAAGGGCATCAAACCGCTGGCGCTCGGCAACGACCCCTGGCAGGTGGCCCTGCTGTTCGAGAGCCTGGCGCTGGGGATGGGGGGCAAGGAGTATTACCAGAAGGCCTTCGTCGAGCTGGACCCGGTGGCGCTCGGCAGTGATACCAGTCGCCAGATCCTGGACCGCTTTCGCGAGTTGAGCGAGCTGGTGTTGCCGACCCTGAGCCAGCAGAGCTGGGATCAGGCCACCGCCGATCTTGCCGAGGGCAAGGCCGCCTTCCAGTTGATGGGGGACTGGGTTCTGGGAGATCTGCTGGCCCGAGGTGTGGCCGTGCCCGAGCAGATCCAGTGCCTGCCGGCACCTGGCACCCAGGGGCTCTATGTCTACAACATGGACAGCTTCGTGATGTTCAACGCCAACCTGCCCAAAGACCATCTCGGGATTGCCAGGGCGCTGGCCAGCCCGGATTTCCAGCTCGCCTTCAACCGCGCCAAGGGCTCGATCCCGGTGCGCCGGGATCTCTCCTTGGCCGATTTCAATCCCTGTGCCCAGTTGTCGCGCATCGACTACGACAGGGCCGAGGCCGCCGGCAATCTGATGCCGAGCGTGGCGGATTCCATGGCGTTGCATCCCCTCTATCAGAAGGCGGTCGAGAGCGAGCTCTATCGCTTCTTCAATCAGCCCGATCTCGACAGGGAGGGGGTGATCCGCCGCCTCGGCGCCGTGGCACGCACGGCCTCCGCCAAGGGGTGAACATGTCGGCTTTGTAACCGTTTCATTACAATCCGATAGCCTATTGATACTCGCGGGCCGCGCCGACCCGGTAACATCTTCCGGACAACCATCAAAAAGGAATTGAGCCATGTCCGGATCGTTTTTCTCCCAGGCGCAGCGGGTCGGCCGCAGTCTGATGCTACCCGTGGCGACCCTGCCCGCCGCCGGCCTGATGCTGGGCATAGGCAACTTTGGTGCCCAGGGGCACCTCTTCCTGCCGGAGTCCTTCTGGAGCGTGCTGATGGTGTCGGGGGACTGGATCTTCGGCAACATGCCGCTGCTGTTTCTGATCGGCATCGCCATCGGCCTTGCCCGCAACAATGACGGCACGGCCGCCCTGGCCGCCGTGGTGGGCTTCATCACCATGAACGCGGCCCTCGGCAAGACGGTGGTGTTGCGCGGCCTTGAGACCAACACAGAGGTGATGAGCATTCCCACCCTCAACATGGGGATCCTCGGCAGCATCTTGATGGGATCCCTGGCGGCCTATTTCTTCAACCGCTTCCACACCTTGAAGCTGCCCGAATACCTGGGCTTCTTCGCCGGCAAGCGCTTCGTGCCCATCATTACCGGCTTTAGCGGCATCTTCCTCGGGGTCATGCTTGGCTTCATCTGGCCCGTGGTTGGCTCCGCCATCTTCGAGTTCACCGCCTACCTGGGCACCTTGAACAAATCGATCACCTTCGGCATCTATGGTCTGGTCGAGCGCGCCCTGATCCCGACCGGTTTGCACCACATCTGGAACGCCTTCTTCTTCAACGAGCTGGGCAGCTGGACCAACCCGCAGACCGAGGAAGTGGTAACGGGGGAGCTGGTGCGCTTCTTCAAGGGGGATCCCAATGCCGGTGGTCTGGCCGGTGGCTACATGTACTCCATGTGGGCCCTGCCTGCCGCGGCCCTGGCCATCTATAGCTGCGCCAAGCCCGAGAAACGCAAGCTGGTGGGCGGCCTGATGCTGTCGGCGGCCTTCACCTCCTGGCTGACCGGGATCACCGAGCCGGTGGAGTTCGCCTTCCTGTTCGTGGCGCCGATGCTCTATGTGGTTCACACCCTGCTGACCGGGGTCGCCTTCGCACTGACCAACTACCTGGGTATAGTGCACAGCACCGACTTTGCCCATGGCGCACTGCAGTTCTTCCTCTACCTGAATCTGCCCCAGACCCACAACACCTGGTGGTTCCTGATCATCGGGCCGCTCTGGGCGCTGCTCTACTTCTTCCTGTTCCGCTTCTTCATCCTGAAGTTCAACCTCAAGACCCCGGGGCGGGAGAGCCAGCCGCTGCAGGCGGTGGACATCAAGGAGCAAGACGAGTTGGCGCTGGATCTGGTCGAGGCCATGGGGGGGGCGGCAAACATAGAGCACCTGGATGCCTGCATCACCCGGCTAAGGGTCACTCTGCATGACATCAAGCTGGCCGATATTGCCCGCATCAAGGCCCTTGGCGCCATCGACGTACTGGTGGTGGGCAACAACCTGCAGGCCATCTTCGGCACCCGATCCGACAACATCAAGACCGAGATGTCGGCGGCGCTGGCGGTGTAAGCGCCTCAGGATCAGAGTGATGTACGCCGGGGCCAGTGTGCTCGTCGCTCAGGCCATCTCAAGGCCGGGATGGCGGGGATTGGCGGTGTGATCCGCCCCATGGAAAGGTCTGAAAAAAAGAGAGGGCCCCACCGCTGGTGGGGCCCTCTCTTTTTGGTGCAAGTGATGGGTCAGGCTAGCCAGAAGGGGCGGCTGAGCCAGAGCCCGAGCAAGAACAACTGGCCCCAGACGATGGCCCAGAATCGGAGCCGGTAGCTCCCCTTCTGGGTCTTGTGGCGCAGCCAGTGGCGGGCCACCAGGGCGCCGGGCCAGCCGCCGAGCAGCTCCAGCAGGTGCAGGCGGGATTCCGGGATGCGCCAGCCGCCGCGCACCGCCTGGCGCTTGTCCCAGGCGTAGGCGGCCAGGGTCAGCAGGCTCATCAGCACTATCAGGCCAAGGGGCCACCAGAGGCCGCTCTGCACGCCAAGCCAGCTGGCCCAGCCAAGCGGGATCAGGGCCAGCCCCATCATGACAGCAGCGCCGGATCCCGGGGCTCGTCCGGGCTGAGGGTGCGGATCACCCGGGCCGGGTTGCCCACCGCCAGTGAGTCCGCTGGTATGTCGCGGGTCACCACGGCGCCTGCGCCTATGATGGAGCGCGGCCCTATGGTGACGCCGGGGCAGATGATGGCGCCGCCGCCAATCCAGCAGTCATCGCCGATGCGCACCGGCTTGTTGTAGGCGGTCCAGTTGCGGCGCTCCAGATAGTCCATGCTGTGGGTGGCGGTGTAGATCTGCACGTTGGGGGCCAGCAGCACATGGCTGCCGATGTGCACCTCGCCCACGTCCAGTATGGTGACGTTGAAGTTGAAGAAGGTCTTCTCCCCCAGATGGATGTTGCGGCCAAATTCGCAGATGAAGGGGGAGCTTATCCAGCAGGAGTCGGGGCAGTGGCCGAACAGCTCGGCGCACAGGCGCTGGCGCCCCTGGTGATCCCCCGCCGGTGTGGCGTTGAGTCTCGCCAGCAGGGCCTGGCCGCGAATGCGGTCGTTCGCTATCTCCTCGCTCTGGCTGTTCAGGGCGCCGCCCGCCAGTACCTTGTCCCAGTCGCTTGCCATGCTCACCTCCTCTCATGTGCCAAGAGGCGCCAGTATACGTGACGGGCAGTGCGGCGTCAGGGGATCCCTGATGACCAGGTCAGCCCAGCCAGAGCAGGGGCAGGATCAGCAGCACTGAGAGGAGGTAGGGCAGCATCACCCTCAGCCCCAGCCGGCGGCCGCCGATCACCAGGGCCAGCAGCCCCTTCACCAGGGAGTTGACCAGCCCGGCCAGCAGAATGGCCCGGGCCGCCACCTCCAGCGCCAGCTCCTTGTGGGCGAGCTGGGAGAGAGACAAGGTGATGGCGTCCACGTCCGTGATGCCGGAGACCAGCGCCAGCAGATAGACCCCGGAGTTGCCCACCTTGCTCTGCAGCAGTGTGGCCATGAAGCCGATCAGCGCCAGCAGCAGGCCGAACTTGATGGCGGTGGCGAGATCCAGCGGATTGCGGGTTTCGGGCTGCACCGGGTTGTCGGTCATTTCCTCGCGCTGGCGCCAGAACCAGAAGGCGAAGCCATAGACGATGGCCGCCAGCAGCAGCAGGGGGAGGGTCAGGCGCATGGCCAGCTCGTTGTGAATGAGCAGCACCAGCACCAGCAGTCGCAACCACATGGTGGCGCCCGCCAGCAGTATGCCGGTGGCCAGCAGCCGCTCCAGCCCGGGCTGCTCCTTGTTGAGGCGGGCAAACTGCAGGGTGAGGGCGGTGGAGGAGGCGAGCCCCGCCAGCATGCTGGTGAGCACCAGGCCGGCGCGGGTGCCGAGCAGGCGCACCGCGAAGTGGCCAGAGAAGGAGATGCCGGCGATCACCACCACCATCAGCCAGATCTTGAAGGGGTTGAAGGCGTTGAGGGGGCCCATCTCGACGTCGGGCAGCACCGGCAGCAGCACCAGAGAGATGAGCAGGAAGCGCAGGGTGGCGTGAAATTCCGTCTCGCTCAGAAACAGCATGCCCTGCTGGATCTGGCCCTTGAGCCCCATCAAGAGCGCCGCCAGCACGGCGCAGGCCACCGCCTCGCTCGGGCTTTGCAGCACAGACATCAGCCCCAGCAGGTAGGTGAGCACCATGGCCACCGAACTGGTGAGGCCAAATTCCCCCTGCCAGCGCTGGGCCAGCCAGACCGAGAGGCCGCAGCCAGCCGCCACAGCCAGCAGGCCGAGCAGGGCCAACCAGGATCCCAGGGTCGGCAGCAGCAGGGCGCAGACGCCGCCGAGCAGGCCGATGAGACCATAGGTCCGCATCCCGGCGATGCGCTGGTTGTCCCCCAGCTGGCGCACCTGCCAGCCGCGCTCCAGTCCTATGATGAGCCCTATGGCCAGTGACACCAGAGCGCCGTAGACGGGTTCCGCCTCGATCCACATGGGGTTCTCCTCCTGATCGTCTGACCCTCATGGCCGCTTGTGCCATCGCCCTGTGCTGAGGATGGCACAAGCTGATGCCGGGGCCTGGGCGCTGTCTCACAGAGTCCGGAGAGAGGGCGAGGGAGCGGACTTGATATGAGTAAATGAGATAAGCAAAGCGTAATTTCTTGGTTCTGGGCATAACAAATCATGGGCATGCTGAATACATCCCAGATAAAGGAGTATCGCCATGACATTAACCAAGACCGCCTTCACCCTCTTCTCTTTGCTGACCCTGAGTCAGGCCCAGGCCGCCGAGATCCGGCTGCTCAACGTCTCCTACGATCCGACCCGGGAGCTGTTCCATGAGTACAACGCCGCCTTCGCCAAGCAGTGGCTGGCCAAGACCGGGGACCAGGTGGTGGTGAGCCAGTCTCATGGCGGATCCGGCAAGCAGGCCCGCGCCGTGACGGAGGGGCTGGAGGCCGATGTGGTCTCCCTGGCCCTGGCCTACGACGTCAATGCCATTGCCAAGGAGGGGTTGATTGCCACCGACTGGCAGAGTCGGCTGGCCAATAACGCCGCGCCTTACACCTCCACCATCGTCTTCCTGGTGCGCAAGGGCAATCCCAAGCAGATCAAGGACTGGGACGATCTGGTTCGCCCCGATGTCGGCATAGTGACCCCCAATCCCAAGACCTCGGGAGGGGCGCGCTGGAACTACCTCGCCGCCTGGGGTTATGCCCTGAAGAGCACGGGGAGCGAGGAGGGGGCCAAGCAGTTCGTCGGCGAGCTGTTCAAGAACGTCAAGGTGCTCGATTCCGGTGCCCGGGGCGCCACCACCAGCTTCACGGAGCGGGGGCTGGGGGATGTGCTGCTCGCCTGGGAGAACGAGGCGCTGCTGGTGCTGGATCAGCCCGGTAACGGCGACAAGTTCGAGCTGGTGGTGCCGTCGGTCTCCATCCTGGCCGAACCGCCGGTGGCCGTGGTCGACAAGGTCGCCAGGAAACATGGCACAGAGGCGGTGGCCAAGGCGTATCTCGAGTACCTCTATTCCGACGAAGGGCAGCGCCTCATCGCCAAGTATCACTACCGCCCAAGCCAGCCGAAGGTTCAGCAGGAGACGGCGGCCCAGTTCCCCCAGTTGACCCTGTTCACCGTCAAGGAGCTGGAAGGGGATTGGGAGAAGGCGCAGAAGAGACACTTTGCCCAGGGCGGGCTGTTCGACCAGATCTACCAGCCGGGCCGCTGAGCAGCAGCCGCTGGTGCCTTGATACCCTGGGGCGAGCAAGCAGAGGAGCGACATGATGAACAAGATCCTACTGGTTCCCGGCCTGCACGACAGCGGCCCGGATCACTGGCAGAGCCGCTGGCATCACGACTTTCCCCACTGGCAACGCATGGTGGGGCTGCCCTGGGATAAACCGGATCTGACGGTGTGGAGTGCCAAGCTGGCGGGCAAGCTCAGGAGTCGGCGCGGCAAGGCCCATCTGGTGGCTCACTCCTTCGGCGCCCTGGCGGCTATCCGCGCCAGCCAGTTGCAACCGGACAAGGTCGCCTCGCTCTTCCTGGTCGCGCCCGCCGATCCCGCCTGCTTCGGGATTGCAGATGAGTTGCTGGCCGGGCCCCTCGGGGTCTGCGCCCAGCTGGTAGCGAGCCGCAGCGACCCCTGGATGAGCTTCGAGCGAGCAAAATATTGGCGTCAACAGTGGCAGCTTCCCCTCCATGATGCCGGTGAGGCGGGTCATCTCAATGCCCAATCCGGGCATGGGGAGTGGGCTTGCGGTCTGCAACTGCTCGGCGAGCTCTATCGCCGGGCCGAGCTGGTCGCCGACACGGTTTGAGAGCCGGGATCCCCCCTTTTGAAGGGCGTTGATCATGGTGGTGGTCGTTGCTATCGGCAGAGGAGAGATAAAGCGGTGGGCATGGATAGCCCGCTGGCAGGCGATTTTTGATAGTGCTTGGCAAGCTCCTTTCTGACCCGCATCTGGACGATGCGGGTCTTTTTTATGGACGGGGGTCGCTTAGCCAAAAAAGTGCTTAGCAAAGCCGTTATTGGCAGTTTGTTGTGGGGTCTGGAGTGCGCAGAATCGTCTTATCGAAAGCGACTTATAACAAACGGACTCGTTATGCGTTTTAGTTCTTACTCCGTCCTGCCCGGTCTGGGCACCACCCTGGGGTTCAGCCTGCTCTATCTGGGCCTACTGGTCCTCTTGCCCATCGCCGCGCTGCTGCTGTTTGCGGTCAACCATATGAGCGCCGCTGAGTTCTGGCAGGTGATCAGTTCCCCCCGGGTGCTCGCCTCCTTCAGATTGAGCTTCGTTGCCGCCTTGGTCGCGGCCCTGCTCAACACGCTCTTTGGCCTGATCCTGGCCTGGGTACTGGTGCGCTACCGCTTCCCGGGTCGCCGTCTGGTGGATGCCCTGATCGACCTGCCCTTCGCCATGCCGACGGCCGTCTCCGGCATCGCCCTGTGCGCCATCTTCGCGCCCAACGGCTGGATAGGCCAGCTCCTGGCCCCCCTCGATATCACCCTCGCCTACAACCCGGCCGGGGTGGTGATAGCCCTGACCTTCATTGGCCTGCCCTTCGTGGTGCGCACCCTGCAACCCGTGCTGCGCGAGGCCGAAGCAGAGCAGGAGGAGGCCGCGGCCAGTCTGGGGGCCGACCGCTGGCAGACCTTCCTGCGGGTGCTGCTGCCGACCCTGGTCCCGGCGCTGATCACCGGCTTTGCCCTGGCCTTTGCCCGTGGGGTCGGCGAATACGGCTCCGTCATCTTCATCGCCGGCAACCTGCCCATGGTCTCCGAGATAGCCCCCTTGATGATCATGAGTCACCTGGAGGAGTACGACTATGCAGGGGCCAGCGCCATCGCCCTGGTCATGCTGCTCATCTCTTTCGTCATGCTGTTGCTGATTAACCAGCTGCAAGCCTGGAGCTGGGCCCGCATAGGAGGAAGCCGAGCATGAACTCATCCGCCATCGCAGTGAATGCGACCACCCATGCCCCCATGGTCGCCGACCCGTCCCAGTCACCCACCCGGGATCCGCGCTGGGTCAAGTGGCTGCTCATAAGCCTGGGACTGGGCTGGTTCAGCGTCCTGCTGCTGTTGCCCCTGGCCACCATCTTTATCCAGGCGCTGCGCCCGGGGTTGGCCTTCTTCTGGCAGGCGATCAGTGATCCCGACGCCTTGAGCTCCTTGGGACTCACCGCGCTGGTGACCCTGTGCTCGGTGCCGCTCAATGTGCTGTTCGGCCTGGCTGCGGCCTGGGCCATCGCACGCTTTCGCTTCCCGGGGCGCCAGTGGCTCATCACCCTCATCGACTTGCCCTTCTCGGTGTCGCCGGTGATAGCGGGCCTGATGCTGGTGCTGCTGTTTGGCAGCCGGGGCTGGTTTGGCGACTGGCTGAGCGAACATGACATCAAGGTCATCTTCGCCACCCCCGGCATCATATTGGCGACCACCTTCATCACTGTGCCCTTCGTGGTGCGCGAGCTGTTGCCGCAGATGGAGGCGCGAGGCCCGGAAGAGGAGGAAGCCGCCATCATGCTGGGGGCAAGCGGCCTGCAGATGTTCTGGCGCGTCACCCTGCCGGGCATTCGCTGGAGCCTGATGTATGGCGTCCTGCTCTGTACCGCCCGGGCCGTGGGGGAGTTTGGCGCCGTCTCAGTGGTTTCGGGTCACATTCGCGGCCAGACCAACACCCTGCCGCTCCATATCGAGATCCTCTACAACGAGTATCAGACCGGTGCCGCCTTCGCGGTGGCCAGCCTGCTCGCCCTGTTTGGCATCTTCACCCTGGTGGGGGAAACCCTGCTGAACCGGCTGCGTAGCCGGACTCCATCATCCCATAGCGCGTCGTAAGAGGCCGTCATGAGCATACAGGTGCAACAGTTAACCAAGAGCTTCAACCAATATGCGGCGCTCAGTGACATCAACCTCGACTTCAAGGATGGTGAACTGGTGGCGCTGCTCGGCCCCTCCGGCTGTGGCAAGACCACCTTGCTGCGCATCATCGCCGGCTTGGAGCAGGCGGATTCGGGCCGCATAGTGATCCGGGGCGAGGACGCAGGCGCCCTCCATGTGCGTGAGCGCAATGTGGGTTTTGTGTTCCAGCACTACGCCCTGTTTCGCCATATGACGGTGTTCGAGAACGTGGCCTTCGGCTTGAGGGTGAAGCCCAGAGCCGAGCGCCCCGGCGAGCCGGTCATCCGTGCCCGGGTCAGGGAGCTGCTAGATCTGGTACAGCTCAGCCATGTGGCGGATAGACATCCGACGCAACTCTCCGGTGGTCAGCGCCAGCGAGTTGCCCTGGCGCGCGCCCTGGCGGTGCAACCCAAGGTGTTACTGCTTGACGAGCCCTTCGGCGCCCTCGATGCCCAGGTGCGCAAGGAGTTGCGTCGCTGGCTGCGGGAGTTGCACAACGAGTTGCACGTCACCAGCCTGTTTGTCACTCACGATCAGGAGGAAGCGCTGGAAGTGGCGGATCGGGTGGTGCTGATGAATGCCGGCAAGGTGGAGCAGATAGGCACCCCGTCCGAGGTCTATGACAAGCCAGCCAGTGCGTTCGTGCACAGTTTCCTCGGCAGCGTGAATCTGTTTCATGGCCGGGTGGCGGCTCAGGGGTTTGGGGTCGGCGAGCAGTTGCTTGCCGGTGGCCGTGCCGATCTCAGTCAGGGCAGTGCGGCCATCGCCTATGTGCGTCCCCACGAATTGGAACTGCATCCCCTCGAAACCCAGGGCGGGGTGGAGGCCACCATCAGCCGATTGCTGCCGATGGGGCCGCGCATCCGGGTCGAACTGCGTGGCGGCGGGGAGACAAATGGGGCACTATTCGAAGCCGAATTGAGCCGTGCCGAGGCCAGCCACTTCAGTGCCGGTCAGCGAGTTCGGTTAGTGGCCAGACAGGCCCAGCTCTACCCGGATTATCAGATCTGACCTTGGCATCGCAAATGGGGCGCTGTGTCGAAGCCGAGTTGAGCCGTGCCGAGGCCAGCCACTTCAGGGCCGGTCAGACGGTGCGGCTGGTGGCTAGACAGGCTCAGCTCTACCCGGATTATCAGATCTGACCTTGGCATCGCAAATGGGGCGCTGTTTCGAAGCCCGAAGCCGAATTGAGCCGTGCCGAGGCTAGCCAATTCAGCGCCGGGCAGACGGTGCGGCTGGTGGCCAGACAGGCTCAGCTCTACCCGGATTATCAGATCTGAGGGAGCGATGGCTGACTCCTGAATGTGGCGTCCCTCCAGGTTGGGCAAGGCAAACACAAACATGGGAACCGTAACGGTTTCATCACGGATAAGGGGCAACCCTTGGCATGGAGGAGGCGAGGGTGAATTTTCAGCAGTTACGGATCATCAGGGAGGCGGCTCGGCGCGACTACAACCTGACCGAGGTGGCGAACGCCCTGTTCACCTCTCAGTCCGGGGTCAGTCGCCATATCCGCGAGCTGGAGGAGGAACTCGGCATCGCCCTGTTCGTGCGCTACGGCAAGCGGTTGCTTGGCATGACGGAGCCGGGCAAGGAGCTATTGGTGATCGCCGAGCGCATCCTCAATGATGCGGGCAATATCCGCAAGCTGGCCAGCGCCTTCGCCAACCGCGAGTCGGGGCGGCTGCTGGTGGCGACCACCCATACTCAGGCGCGTTACGCCCTGCCCAAGGTGGTAAAGGCGTTCCGTGAGCGCTTCCCCGAGGTGCAGCTGGAGCTGCGTCAGGGGGGGCCGGAGGAGATAGTGCGGCTGCTGCAAACCGGTGAAGTGGATATCGGCATCAGCAGCGAGCAGCTCGATCGCAGCGAAGGGGTGGTGGCTTTTCCTTACTACCGCTGGCATCACAACATAGTGGTACCAAGGGGGCACCCCCTCAGCGAGGAGGCCGAGCTGAGTCTGGGGGCCCTGGCCCAGTGGCCCATCATCACCTATCAGGCGGGTTTGACCGGACGGGCCAGGGTCGATGAGGCCTTTGCCGCTGCGGGGATCTCGCCCCAGATCCTGTTGACCGCCCAGGATTCGGACGTCATCAAGACCTATGTGGAGTTGGAGATGGGGGTGGGCATCCTGGCGGACATGGCGTTCGATCCTCAGCGCGATCTGGGGCTCCACCAGCTCGACGGCAGCCGGTTGTTCGCCCCTCACACCGCCTGGATTGGCCTCAAGCAGGGGCAGTTCCAACACAACTTCGCCTGGCAGTTCATCCAGCTCTGCAACCCCGAGCTGGCGCTGGCCGACATCCAGGCCCGGGCGCTCCATGGTGAGCCGCTCATCGATTATCAGATCTGAGCGCTCAGGTTATCGGTGGCGCCAGTCACCTCATGAAGAAGGGGAGCCATGGCTCCCCTTCTTCATGCTCGTATCAGGCCATCACTGCACCAACAACCAGGCCTCCTGCCAATGGCTGCCTACCCCAGGCTCATAGTGAGTGGCGTTGCTGCTCCACTGGCTGCACCAACCTTCGGCGGGGAAGGGTTTGCATTGGTAAATCTTGCCATCTTTGGGCTGCAGCACCTTGACCCCCCCCTTGTAAGAGGAGAGAGAGGCCGGGAAAACATACTGGTAGTCGCCACTGACAGGATCCTGAAGCATCAGGTCATGGGTCTGTTGCAACAGGGCGCCGCCTCCTTTGGGGGTGCCTGCGAGCACCAGCTGGTGATGACCGGCGCTGAGACCGGTCAGGGCCAGGCTCAGGCTCTGGCTGGCGTCCTTGATGTCGGTCTTGACCTGACCCTTGGCGGCGCCGCCATGGTCATAGAGGGTGGCCGTTACACTCAAGTCCCCCTGCACTGCCAGGGTGAAGTCGAGCTTGAGGTTGCCGCCATCGAGCGGGTAGCTATCGGCGAGACCACTCACCACCAGGCTGTCGGCCACGGGGGCAGGTTGCTGCTCAAGCTGGATCTCGACCCGGGCCAGGCCACTGCCTGCCTTCAGGTAGACGGGGTTCTGGCCATAGACGGGGTTGAAGCTGTCACCGCTACCCGGTTGGCCGGCACGGATCTCGCTCTGCTCGGCGTTTATCTTGCTGGCCAGCGCCTGGGCCCAGTTATTTTTGAGCCCCTGCTCGTCACTGGCTACGGTGAGCACAGTCTGCAACTCGGGGCGCTCGCCGTTGGCATCGAACACCCGGGTCATGGCTCTGTCTCCGGCCTTGAGGTCCACCGAGGGGTAGATGGTACCGCTCTGGCTCCAGGCCAGCGGCGGCAGCTCGCCATCCTGGAAGCGGGCATCGATCAGGTTGTAGAAGCTGTTGGGGGTATCCCCCACCTCCCAGACCCCCAAGATCAGCTGATAGCCGGTGCGAGCTGGCAGGGTACAGCTGTGGGTCATCTGCTTGGGGGGTTGTACCATGCCGCCGTCGATGACACAGAAGGGGGTCAGATCGAAGCTACTGCGGCTGATGGGCTGATTGGGATCCCAATCTTGCCTGGTGAGGTAGTAGCGCCAGTTGCGGGTGACGTGGTTGGCGGTAAAGGTCCAGCTGATATCGATGGCACCGGCACTCACTGTGCGCTTGGTCCAGCGATCGCTGGTCTGGGCATTCAACTCGGCGAACTGGGCATGGCCAGCCGAGGCTATGTCGCCATCGGCGGGCCCGCCGTTCGGGAAGCCGGACGGCGCTTCCAGGCTCTGGGGTTCCCACTGGATGGCGCCGCAGCCTATGTTGCCTCCGTTCTTGCAAAGGGTGTTGCGGGCTTCCGGGCTGCTGATGTAGCCGTGGGCAAGGGCGCCACCACTGGCCAACAGGGCGGTGATGACGGCAAGACGATGAAGTGGTTGATTCACTGCCATAGATTCCTTGTGTTGAGTCTGTCTGGGCAGTCAGCTTGGCGGGGAGCCCCCGAACACCTGCTGCAACCCCGCTATCCCGTGCTTGATCCCGGGACCGGAGGCTTTGCGTCCTGGCCTTTCGACCGGTTTGCCAAATGACTGTGTCTGGGTGTCGGTTTCACTCGACGACTTATCATGGCTAATTTTGAACAAAAAATTAACATTAATTTCAAAAAAGGGACTGAACTGAGCTGCCAGCCACCTTTTTGCGACAACGGGTGGCTTGCCAGCGGCAGAAGGGATGCTGGCCATAGCCGCGCATGGTGTGACATCACAGTCACTGTTCAGAGGTGATGGTGGGCGCTGACAGAGGGGTTGGCTTCTGCTAGCGTGGAGCTGCGCATCCCAGCGCACATAGCAACGGGGTCAACCTGGATTGGCCCTATAACAACAAGAGGGAACTTATGAATTCCATTGCCAGGAATTACTTCAACCGGTTGAATCAGGACTATCTGGCGCTGCACAGGCGCAAGGAGGATCTGTTCTGGTCGACTTATATGGGCACCAGCGATGATCAGGCGGGCTTCACCGCAGCCGAGCAGGCCTACAAGGGGTTCTGTGCCAATCCGGCCCGGTTGCCCGAGCTCAGGGAGATGCTGGGCCAGGCCGAGGAGACGAGTCTCAAGCGCGGCTTGTCGGGGTGGCTCGCCTTCTTCGAGTGCAACGTCATCGAGGATCCGGCCGCCGCTGCCCTGATGGACGAGCTGGTGGCCGCCGAGGCCGCGCTCTTTGCCCGTCGCAAGGAGCTCAAACTCGAGCTGCTGGATGAGCAGGGCCGGACAGTTCCCGGCAGCTTGCCCGCCGCCAGCGCCTCCCTGGTCGCGAGCCCGATCGAGGCGGTGCGAGCCAGCGCCGTGGCACTCTTCCATACCCTGGAGCAGTGGGCCCTGGACTCGGGCTTCCTGGAGATCGTTCAATTGCGCAATCGCTTTGCCCGCACCATGGGTTATCGCGACTATTTCGAATACAAGGTGCGCAAGAACGAGCAGATGAGCCCAGAGCAGCTGTTCGTCATCCTGGATGACTTCATCGCCCGCACCGAGGCGCGTACCCGCCAGAGCCTGGTCGAGCTTGAACAGGCCAAGGGGGAGGCCGCGCTGCTGCCCCATAATCTGCGCTTCTCGGTCAGTGGTGACGTGACCCGTCAGCTCGATCCCTATGTGCCCTTCTCCCGCGCCTTGCAAGACTGGGTGCAGAGCTTCCGCCGTCTCGGCATTCAATACCGAGATGCGGTGCTGACCCTGGATCTGCTGGACAGACCCGGCAAGTACGAGAATGGTTTTTGCCATGGTCCGGTGCCGAGCTTCTGGCAGGAGGGGCAGTGGGTGCCCGCCGTGGTCAACTTCACCAGCCTGGCCAACCCGGGTCAGGTCGGCAGCGGCTGGAGCGGGCTCAACACCCTGTTCCATGAAGGTGGCCATGCGGCTCATTTTGCCAATGTGACCGGCAATGCCCCCTGCTTCTCCCAGGAGTTCCCGCCCACTTCCATGGCGTATGCCGAGACTCAATCCATGTTCTGCGACAGCCTGCTCGAGGATGCGGACTGGCTGAAACGCTATGCCAAGGATGAGCAAGGCCGTGCCATCCCGGATGCGCTGATTGAGGAGATGATTGCGGCGCGCCAGCCGTTTCGGGCCTTCAACGAGCGCCAGATAGCCCTGGTCGCCTATTTCGAGCGGGATCTCTATGCCATGGAGGATGACGCGCGCAGCCCGGAGGCCGTGTTGACCCTGGCTCGCCAATGGGAGCGGCAGATCCTGGGGGTCGAGAGTCCCCGTCCCTTGCTCGCCATTCCCCATCTGCTCAATCAGGAGTCGGCCTGTGCCTATCATGGTTATCTGCTGGCGCTGATGGCGGTGGAGCAGACCCGCAGTTATTTCCTCAAACGCGACGGTTATCTGACCGACAATCCGCGTATAGGCCCGGATCTCGCCGCTCACTACTGGGGGCCGGGCAATGGCATGAGCCATGATCAGACCTTGCAGAGCCTGACCGGCGAGGGCTTTAGCGCCAGACCCCTGGCCGATGCCTGCAATCTGGATGTGGCCCAGGCCTGGCAGCAGGCCCAGGCTTGCATGGCCGCGGCCCGCGAGCGGCAACCGGCCGGGGAAGGCGCCCCCCTCAATGCCCATATTCGTGTGGTGCATGGGGACAAACTGGTGGCGGATAACAGCCAGTCCGAAACCCGGATGCTGACCGATTTTGCTGCCTGGATCCGTGGCCGGGAAACCGAGAGTCAGAGTGCCGCGGCCGACTCGGCTTGATAGGGGCAACCCGTCTCACTTTAGGTGATCGCGAAACCGCTAAAAGAGCCCCGAAAGGGGCTCTTTTTATGGGGGCTATCATGTGGGATTGGGGTCATTTGGGCTATTTTTATCCAGGCTTACCTGGCCTGAGTCAGTCCCGGTTCAGTTTCAACAGGTAAACTGAATTTTCACAATTGCTTCTCATTGAACAAAACAGGACGTTTGTGATGACAGGTATTGGGCGATAGCTAAAAATTAGAATTAAATTCAAAAATAAACTAAATGTACGGTTTATATTCTGTCTGTTGGATTTTTTACATTTTAAATGTAGATTTTTTCTGTTCAGAAACAGAGCATATTAACGCCACCCTCGGTGTGAACCGGGCTCGGAAAGTCACAGATCTCCCTCTCGAGATGGCTGGGCTGCCTGTGACGAGGGTTCGACGATCTGCCGCTATATCTCGTTCCATATCCATTCATGATGATGGCCGACTCCGCAAGGGTCGTGCGAACAGGGTGCTGTTGTAGAGACAAGTACCCGCCTGACTCATGGCATCTGGATATCTATCGGGCGAGCATCCGTCGGATGAGTAAGCCCCATTGACTTGCTGACCCTCCCTAGAGACTTGTAATCTATTGATATTATCCGGCAGTGAGTGCGAACCAATGACATGTTGGTCGTCTAGACTCCTGCTGTGATGTCAGTCTATGAACGGAGTTCGTTGCGATGAAAAAGATCATGATGGTATCGGGTACTCGCCCGGAAATAATCAAGATGGCCCCCCTCTATCATGGGCTCAAGCAGGCACCCTGGGCCGATGTGCGCTGGGTGCACACCGGCCAGCACGACAGCATGGCGACTCAGCTCCTCGATTGCTTTGATATCACGCCGGATTGGAGCTTGACCCGCCAGGGGGCCAGCCTGTTCGAATTCAGCCAAGGCTGCCGTGGTCAGCTTGAGGCCCTGATGGCGCAAGCGCAATGGGACATGGTGATAGTACAAGGGGATACCGAGAGCGCCTTCCTCGGCGCCTTGACCGGCTTCTACCATCAGGTTCCCGTGGCCCACGTGGAGGCGGGACTGCGCACCTACCGCCTCGACAGGCCTTTCCCTGAAGAGGGGCTACGTCAGATGATTGGCCGCATCGCTAGTCTGCACCTGGCTCCGACCGAGGGGGCCAGCGCCTGCCTGTTGGCCGAGCAAGTTCCGGCAGAGCGGGTACATGTGACCGGCAACACCGTCATCGATGCCCAGCTGTGGGCCGCAGAGCGTCATGGCCTGAACCGGCACAAACCTCAGCCCGGCCATCTGCTGGTCACGGTGCACAGGCGAGAAAACTGGGGTGATGAAGTGGCCGGGATTTGCCGTGCCATCGCGCGTCTCGCCCAAGCCAATCCCGAGATGCAAGTGCTCTTCCCCGTGCACCTCAATCCCGTCATCAAGCAGGTGGTCTATCCCCTGCTCGGGCACTTGCCCAATGTCACCCTGACCGAGCCGCTCGATTACCTGGCCATGCAGCAGGCCATTGCCGATGCCTGGCTGGTGATGACGGATTCTGGCGGCTTGCAGGAAGAGGCGCCCACCTTCGGGGTCCCCTTGCTGGTATTGCGCGAAGAGACCGAGCGGCCCGAGGCCGTGGAGTCGGGTTATGCCGAGCTGATGGGCACGGACGAGGAGCGGATCGTCAAGCGGGTGACCGAGTTGTGGCAGGCCGGGGATTTTGCCCCCCGTGCCATGGCGAATCCGTTTGGGGATGGTCAGGCCTGTGCACGTATCGTCGCCATCATGGCTGACGTCTTGCTGGGGTAATGATGATGCCGGAATTTTGGTTGGTTGATGGCATTGCCACCTATCTCTATGCTCTGAAACTGATTGCCATAGTGGTGGCTGTCGCCATGTTGATAAGCGGGGTGGATGATCTCTTCATCGACATCATCTACTGGCTGCGCACCAGCTGGCGCCGCTTGACTGTCTATCGTCGCCACGATCGACTGGAGTATCAGGCACTCTACGAGCGGGAGGAGCAGCCGCTGGCCATCATGGTGCCTGCCTGGCACGAAACCGGCGTCATTGGCCAGATGGCTGAGCTGGCCGCGACGCGCTTTGATTACGAAAATTACCAGATTTTCGTCGGCACCTATCCCAATGATCCCGATACCCAGAAGGACGTGGATGAGGTCTGTGCCCGCTTCCCCAACGTGCACAAGGTGGTCTGTGCTCGTCCCGGCCCGACCAGCAAGGCGGATTGCCTCAACAATGTGCTCGATGCCATCTTCCAGTTTGAGCGCAAGGCCAACCTGTCGTTTGCCGGTTTTATCCTGCACGATGCCGAGGATGTCATCTCCGACATGGAGTTGCGGCTGTTCAATTATCTGGTGGAGCGCAAGGATCTGATCCAGATCCCCGTCTACCCCTTCGAGCGTCCCTGGTACAACTTCACCAGCCTCCACTATCTGGACGAGTTCGCGGAACTGCACAGCAAGGATGTGCCGGTGCGTGAGGCCGTCTCGGGGCAGGTGCCGAGCGCGGGGGTCGGCACCTGCTTCAGCCGCCGCGCCATCATAGCCCTGCTGGAAGATGGTGACGGTATCGCCTTCGATGTGCAGAGCCTGACCGAAGATTATGACATCGGCTTTCGCCTCAAGGAGAAGGGAATGGAGGAGGTGTTCGTCCGCTTCCCGGTGATCCGGGAAGCCAGGAGCACCCCGAATCAGCGGTGGCGATTCGGGATGCACGAGCGGGACACCAATGTCATCTGCGTGCGCGAATATTTTCCCGATACCTTCCAGACGGCGGTGCGCCAGAAGTCTCGCTGGATCATCGGCATCGTCTATCAGGGGTTCAAAACCCACAAGTGGAGCAGCAACTGGCGGCTCAACTACTTCCTGTGGCGGGATCGCAAGGGGGCGCTGACCAACTTCCTCAGCTTCTCCGCCAGCCTGATCCTGCTGCAACTGCTGGCGCTGATCCTGTATCAGTGGCTGGCGCCCGATCCCTATTATTTCCTCTCGATCTTCGAGGGCGGCAGCTGGCTGGTGACCCTGCTCTGGATCAATATGTTCCTGATGCTGAATCGCATGTTGCAGCGCCTGATCTTCGTGACCCGTTACTACGGATTGATGCAGGGGCTGATGTCCTTACCCCGGCTGTTTTGGGGCAACATCATCAACTTCATGGCGAACTGGCGTGCCCTCTCCCAGATTATCGCCCAGGGGGACCCACGCCGGGTGGCCTGGGACAAGACCACCCATGATTTCCCAAGCCTGGGAGAGGAGAACCGCGCCCGTCGTCCCCTGGGTCAGATACTGGTGAGCCAGGGGGTCTTGAGCCGAGCCCAGCTGGAACAGGCGCTGTTGAACCGCGAACCCGGCCTGCGTCTGGGCAGCAGCCTGGTACATCAAGGCTGGATCGACAGCGAGCAGCTGGCGGCCGGGGTTGCCGAGCAGAGCGGGGTGGCCTGGGAGCATGTGGATGCCTATGCCCTGCCCAAAAGCTTGCTGCAGAAGGTCTCCCCCAACGTTGCTGTGCACTACAGTGTCTTGCCGCTGCGCATCGAGCACGGTGTCTTGATCCTCGCCTGCGAGACCTATCTCGACCCGGTTTCCCTCGGCGCCCTGTCCCGCAAGCTCAAGTCTCCGGTTTCCTATGTGATCGCCTGCAAGGGTGAGGTGACGGTGGGGCTGCGGCGCTGGTATGTGCGTGGCCAGCGTCAGGATCCTAAGCGGTTGCTGCAAAAAGTGCTGGCCGATGGCTTGCTTGACGACGCTCAGCTTGGCGAAATCTGGACCCGCTATCTGGCGAGCCAGGTCATGCTGCCCGAGATCCTTATCTCCCTCGGTCACATCGATGAGGCTGCGCTGCGCTCTCTGTTGCTGCGGCATGAGCGCAGTGAGGCTACCCTGGCCCATTTCCTGGTCGAACAAGAGGTGATCAGTGAGTCGGTGTTGAGCCAGGCTCAGGCCTTGCAACAGGTGTATCAGCACGATCTGGCTGAGCTGCTGCGAGAGGCTGGCATCGACGATCAGTTACTGTGCCACTACCAGAAGGAAGTTGTCTGATGCGCCCTGTTGTCTTTGCCTTATGTGGCATCTTGCTGGGTCAGGGGGCCTTGGCGGCCCAGGTCGACTACGAACTGGGGCCCGATGTCAGCAGCTATCAGCGCTTCGTGCTCTATCCCCATCTGCAGAAGGGCTTCTCTGCCCTGGCGCGGGGCCATCGTGACAGTGCTATCGCCGAGTTCGAGCAAGCCCGCAAGCTGCAGCCCAAGAATCCCGTGATTGCCCTCTACCTGGCGCGAGCCTACGAGAAATTTGGTCAGGATAAACAAGCCGCGGCAGTGATAGCGCAGCAGCTGGCCATCACCCCGCAAGATAGCGAGTTGCTCGCCTTCGCCGAGGGGTTGCAGCGCAAGGATCCACTGGATCCGGCCTGTGGCCTGCTCGAATGCAAGGTGGCCCGTGCCGAGCGATCCTTGCTCGGCGATGACTTGAACGGATTGGCGGCTGCGCTGCAAGAGGCGGAACTGGCCAACAGTCCCCAGGGGTTGAGTCTGCGTCATGACTTGTTGCAACGCGCCTTGGGGGAGCAAGAGTGGCCTCTGGCCGCAGAGCAGTTTGCCTGGCTCGATCGGGCAGGCAAGCTGGGTCAGGGTGAGCAGAAGCAGTGGGTCACCATGCTGCTGACCGAGGGGAAGGTAGAGCAGGCCGTCGCCCTGCGTCGCCGGCTGCCCATACAGGATGGCGAACTCGACCTTGCCATCGCCCTGGCCCTTGGCAAGGGGGGCAATAAAGAGGCGCTGATCCATTATCAGCAGGCCCGCACGCCGAATTTTGCGCGTGCAGCCCAGGAGCGTGAATGGCTGCAGTTGGCCGCCAACAACGGCACCCTCAAGAGCGATCAGACTCTGCAATTTACTGAAAATCAGGATTTTTATATCGGCTTGATGCTGCCGGTCCTGCGACGTGAGGGGCGTTGGCAGGAGATGGAACATCTGCTCGCCAAGTCGCCAGGGCAAGCCAGCTCCGAACTTGAATTTGAGCTGGCCCTGCATCAGCGGCAGTGGGATAAATTGGCGCGAGATGGGCGCAAACTGGTGCGTGAGTCGCGCCAGCCCATGGCCGCCCTGGAGCGGGTGAGCTACCAGCTGCAACAGAGGGGGCAACTGGCGGCGAGTCGTGCCCTGCTCATCGATTACTGGCCCTATAGGGGCGCCAGCCAGGCCGGGCGAGAGACCCTGATCAGGCGCCTGACCCTGCTGCAGGGGCAGGCTGGGGCGCCTGCACTGCCCGCACGCCTGTCAGACCCGCTGCCGACCCCGGCCTTGCGCAGCCTGCAAGCGACTCTGCTCGCCCAGTCGGGTCAGTGCGATGGGGTGGTGCGGGTGCTGGGGGATCTCAGCGCTGATTATGATGCCGACAGCTGGCGTGCCCTCGGCAGTTGTTATCGCCAGAGTAAACCAGGGCTGGCCGAATATGCTTTCGCCCGGGCGGCCAGCTTCGGTTTGCCCCAGGACAGGCGTCAGCTTGCCTATCAAGCCTATGAAAACCGCCACTTTGATGCGGCGCTGCAGGCTTGGCAGCAAGTGACACTGGCCCGGGATGAGCAGGAGCAGATGGCCGCCATTCGCTCGGCGCTGGAGGCCGGGGATCTGCCTCAGGCACGGCAATGGCTGAACCAGTACCAGCAGGCTGGTTTGCCCCAGGATGCCGATTACTGGCGCGCCCTGGCCCGTACCCAGCAAGATGAGCAAGCCATTGCCAGCCTGGGTCGAGCCATCGCCCTGGCGCCCGCGGCGCAAGACTATGCCGAGCTGGCCCAACATCAGCAGCGGCTCGGCCACAGGCCCCAGGCCCGTGATGCGTTGCGGGCGGCCAATCGACTCGAACCAGACAACAGGGAATACCAGCTCGCCTATGGCTATGCCTTGTTCAACAACGATGAGCGGCAGGCAGCCAGTGACTGGCTGGAGCCGCTCTACCGGCCGGGAGACACCGAACTGGCCGAGCAGCTGACCTACATCAACCAGTCGCTGGCTCATAACCAGAAGGCGCGGGACTATGCGGCCAAGGCGATCGACGGCGAGCAATCGGCGCAACTGCGGTATGACCTGAGGCGGTTGCACGAGGATCTGGGCCGGCGCTGGACCATGAGTTTCGATGCCTGGACGGGGAACGGTCAGGGCACGGTGAGCGGCATTGGCGCCAACAGCGTGGCCCAGAGCTATGCCCAGACCGAGGTGGAGTACCGGCTCGGCGAGGAGCCCATTCGCAATGGCAAGACCCTTTCCGTTTATGGCCGTCTCTATGGCAGCAGCCAGAGTCAGCGGCTCTACCACCCCGATGAGGATGGCGGGGAGAATGCTACCTATGTAGAGGAGAGCAATAGTAATCCGCTCGACTTCCGGGATCCCACTCTGGGGGTGGGCCTGCGCTGGAAGCCGCTGGGTGACCAGACCCTCTTCCTGGCGGCCGAAGAGTTGCTGCCGCTCAACCGTAGCCAGGGGGGCGAGCATGACACCCTGCTCCGGGCCAGTGCCTCCTTCCTCAACGAGGGTCAATACAGCGACGAATGGCATCTGGGGGAGAGCGGCTGGTGGGCCCAGAATCTCTATCTGGATGGGGCCCGCTATCTGCGCTCACAACAGACGAGTCTGGTGGCCGACTACCGGCTCAGCTATCACCACAAGATCCGGTGGGGGGATACCATCGAGCCTTACGCTCACCTGCAAGGGCGCCTGTATTGGAATGACAAGAGTCCCGACAAGGATTATGTCAAAGATGACGATGGCAGTATCCAGGAGTTCTCCTCGGGCTCTGATGACTACAAGCTGCTGATGGGCGGGGTCGGCGTGCGCTGGAATCACTGGTTTGGGGAGACGACATATGACGCCTGGCCCCA
Organism: Aeromonas sp. BIGb0405; assembly: GCF_024807335.1. Taxonomy (NCBI): domain Bacteria; kingdom Pseudomonadati; phylum Pseudomonadota; class Gammaproteobacteria; order Aeromonadales; family Aeromonadaceae; genus Aeromonas; species Aeromonas sp. BIGb0405. The sequence continues at coordinate 137,055 of NZ_JANUEP010000005.1, read as the reverse complement.
CAAGCTGAGTCTGGGGCTTGAGTACCAACGGCGGTTGAAGAGTGATCAAGACCTGAAAGAGTTGGAGACCGGCGAGGAGTATGACAAGGGCACCCTGATGATGACCATGGGAGTGAGGTGGTAATGAGGCAATTGATAAAGGGTATGACGCTGCTCCTGATGTGGATGGTGTTGCCAGCCCAGGCCAGCCAGGGCATTTTCTATCAGCCCCAGCTGCGGGATGCCGCTCTGAGCGAAGCCCGTTGGGATCAGATAGTGGCCAAGGTGAAACAGCATGGCTTCGATACCCTGGTGGTGCAGTGGACCCGCTATGGTGATGCCTTCGAGCAGCCTGAACAGAGCGACTGGTTGGCGGCCCGGCTACAGCGTGCCCAGGCAGCAGGTTTAACCCTGATCCTGGGGCTCTACTCGGACCCTGAGTTCTTCCAGCGTCAGGATCAGAGTGGCGGTCTGCTCACGGGTTATCTCGGGCAGCAGGAGAGCCACAATCTGGCCCTGGCCAAGGTGTGGCAAGAGCGCCTTGGCAAGGATCGCATCGCCGGCTGGTATCTGCCGGCCGAGTTGGATGATCTCAATTGGCGCGACCCCCAGCGCCAGCAGTTGCTGGCTCAGCATCTGGCTCGCTCGGTCAAGGGGTTGCGCGAACTAAGCACAGCCCCCGTTTATATCAGCAGCTTCTTTACGGGCAAGATGAGTCCGCAAGCTTATCGGGAACTGCTGACTCGCCTGGCAGACCAGGGGGTGGATCTGATGGTACAGGATGGCAGTGGTACCGGGGTCTTGAGCCCCGCAGAGCGAGGGCTCTACCTGAGTGCCCTCGAACCCTGTGAGGGGCGAGTGGCGGGTCTGGTTCATGAGCTGTTTGTCCAGCAAGGTGAGAGCGGTACCTTTCAGGCCGCGCCTTTGCCTGAACAACAGCAACGGGCACTCTGGGCGGCCCCCACTCGCTGCGGCAGCCAGCGCTGGTTCTTCTCATTGCGCTACCTGCCCGGCCTTGATGACATGCGCTGACATCGGCATTGCGGCTATTCCTGTCGCAATGCTTTTTTTCTGTAAGCTGTTAATTGTTATAACAAATTTTTTGTTCAATGGGATGATTTTTGAGAGGGCAACTCCAATATCCCCAGCCATGGCAGTGTATTGTGGCGAGGGGCAATTTCTTCATCCTGAAAATAAACCCCCTCTCTCTATCCGGGGTCATGGCAGGGGGATTGCCCCGTCCCATTGACTAATTCCCAGCCAGACTCTAAATCGGCCACCTCGCCACCCCCGATGTGAATCGGGTTCGGAAAGCTTCAGATCTCTTGTCCTCGAGATGGCTGAGCCGCACATGAAAATGGCGTTAGCTCTCAACCCTTCCAGTGCGTCCGCCTGTTTCATGCTATCTGTCGAGAACGTTGACAATCCTGCCGATGCTGCACCGGGCAGGGTAATACCCATACCAGCGGTATTGCCCTGGCCTTGATGGTGACAGCCAACAGGTCGTTCCGTTTATGGACTTGGTCTCTAATATGCCAGCGAATGTAAAGAGGGTATTTCCCAATGATGATCATGAGTGAACAACCCGGCCAGATTGCGCTGCTGGGAGGCGCGGTGGATCGTGTTACCCAGTCTCTCCTCGATGGAGACGGGCCACAAGGCGATCGTCAAGTTGCCAAGCGGAGAGCGTTTGGCAGCCAGGGTTGCCAGACCGGTAGAGCTGGCCGACAAGTTGCCGGCTCAACTGGCCGCCCCGTTCGAGGGGGAGAAGGCGACACTCAAGGTCGCCTTGTCACTGGATGAAAAGCTGCCTCAGGGCTTGCTGGTCGAGGGATTGCCAGTCACGGTGTGTTTGATTGAGCCAAAGTGCTGTGTCCCTCGGGGGCACAGCGCTTTCATCTGGGGTCAGCCGCCAAGGAGGGAACAAAGTGCATGTTTCTTATCTGACCCGATCGACCAATGCATCCGTATTGTCAGACTCTTCCTCTGCCCATGCCCGCCCTTGGGATCCTCCGCACACCTTCAGGTGCACAGGCCACTGGCACCCTTGCTCCTCCGGTCGGCCTTGTATCCATCTGCGGGTAGGTCGCCGGACCCACTGGCGGTATCTCCTGGCTACTCATCTGATTTGATTATGGTTTCCAATCTGACGCGCGAAATGGACTCATCATGGCGCCTGATATGTTTCTCTGGGTATATTGAGTATTGATGGCGATCCAATATGATGACGCACGCCAGCCAGCGCTGGTATTCAGATGATGTACTGTCAAGAGCCCGCAACAGAGGCTCGTCGAGGGATGGAATGAGAGCCGTAATATTATGTGTGCTGGGCCTGTGGCCCGCGTTGAGCTTTGCCAGTATGGGCATGAATGCCGACATGGTCGTCGTGAACAAGTCCTCCTATAGCCTGAGCCTGATGAAGGATGGCAAGGAGTTGAAACGCTACTGGATAGCCCTGGGACCAGCCCCCAGGGGACACAAGCAGCGAGAAGGGGATCAGCGTACCCCCGAGGGGCGCTATACCCTGGATTACAAGAAGAGTGACTCGAACTTCTATCGTGCCATCCACATCAACTACCCGAGTCTGGACGATATCAAGACGGCCAACGAGCTGGGCGTCAGGCCGGGTGGCATGATCATGATCCACGGCCAGCGCAACGGCAATGGCTCCAGCTTGCAGCCGTCCAACTGGACCAATGGTTGCATCGCCATGCTCAACAAGGACATGGATGAGGTGTGGAGCGCCATCGAACCGGGCACCCCCATTATCATCAACCCCTGAGGGGCTGGATGAATAAAAACGGCAGGCCATTGGCCTGCCGTTTTTATTGGGGTGCTGGTCGTCTCAATCCAGTTTGAGCTTGTCTCTTATCTGGGCCTTTATCAACGCCTGCAGCACGGCCATCAGCGCGGCCCCCGTCATGCCAAACATCAGCACGCCATTGGCGGCTTCGAGCGGGCCCAGCATCTTCCAGTGATGACTCATCACTATGTCGCCATAGCCGAGAGAGGTGAAGTTGACCCCGGAGTGGTAGATGGCGTCATAGAGCTGGGTAAATTCCCCCAGGGTCAGGAACAAGGTGCCCCAGAGCGTGATCTGGATGAAATTACCCAGCATCAGCAACACCATGACAACCAGCAGGGGGCCGACACCACGCCCCAGCCAACCCGGAGTGGTGTTGTTGTGAACCTGGTTGATATAGAAGCGCACGGCCCAGAAGGTCACTGTGGCTTGCAACGAGAGGCAAATGAGCATGGTGGGCAAGCCCACCAGCAGGTTCATCAAGATCATGGCATTGTCTCGTGGTTGAGTGTCTGCGGGGATAGCCTGCTCGCGCGCCAGCGCTCAAGTACCCAGACCGCTCCCCAGGCGTAGCAGGCGACGAGCAGGAAAAGGCCCAGTCTGAACAGGGATGCCTGCAGTACATCCTTGCCGTTGGCGCTGTCCTGAATGGCCGGGCCCAGCAGTATCATCATGGTCATCAAGGCGTTGCTCCAGAAGGAGGGGGCAACCCGGCTCATTTTTATCCTGAATAGTCGCACGCCGAGCCAGAGGCTGGTGGCCATGATCCATAGCATCAGCATCCACAGATTGGGCCAGAGTGCGAGCCCGGACCAGGCAATGGCGGCGACCAGGGCGCCGACCAGGGTCGAGCCTATCAGCTCCTTGCCTGCATTGCGGGCATTGGTGGTACAGGCCTGCTGGCTAAGGGCGACCGTCTTCATGATGGCCGCCAGATAGTGGGAGGGGTCTTGCAGCGCCAACACCAGGACCGGCAGCACTATGATGACGGCCCGCAGTGCGACCCAGCCTGCGTTCTCCGGGCTGAGGTAGCCAGGCTTGGCACCCTGGCTCGGTTCATCGGGAAACAGATTGTGAGAGACGGTGCCGATGAAGGCCCCCAGCATGACCCCGGTTGCCAGCGCCTGGATCACCATGAAGGCGAGGGCCTGATCCGCCACCCCGGCTACCGGGATCAGGGTGAAGGTGATGACCAGTAGCGTCAGCAAGGGGTTGCCACTCTTGAGGCCGAGGAAGAAGAGGCCAAACAGTATCAGGGCAATCAGCAGCAGGGCGCTGACCCCATAGTGTTCAAGCAGGGGAACCATCAGCACGCCGCTGGCCATCAGCACCATGAGCACCCCTCCCATCAGCAACCCCTTGAGCAGGGGGAGAGGAGGGCCCGGTTTGCACAGCAGCAGTATCACCACCAGACAACTCAAGTGAGGCTGAGGCAGGGCCAGGCCGTAGGTCACCATGACACTGAGGCCCATGCCCAACGTGAGTCGCAGTACTGCTTTGTCGGCCCTGTGCATCAGGGTGTCGCTCCGTATCGCATTCGCTCGCCGCTCAATAGAGGTAGGAGAGCAGGCTCATCAACTTGATGAAGCATACCCCCAGGCCATTCATCAGCCAGTTGTCGCCGCTGTATACCAGCACTTCGGCCTGGCCGCCGACCCGGATCCCTTGAATATCCTTGAGCTCATCTTTTTCAAACTCGATGGCGACCGGGAAACGCTGAGCCTGGCGTAGCCAGTCACGGTTGTTTTCCACCGTGGGCAGACTGCCAGCCGCACTCTGCGAACCCGAACTGACTCCGTTGCCCAGACTGCGGATCTTGCCCTTGAATACCCGGCCCGGCATGACGTCCAGCACTATGGCTACCTCATTGCCGGGAGCCAGATTACCCAGGTTGTTCTCCGTCATGTCGGCGCTGATCCAGACGTCATGGATGGCGATGAGCGTCATGGCCGGGGTGCCGGCCGAGGTGAACTGACCGGCATCGGTGCGCAGGTCGGTGACCAGGCCTCGGGAGGGGGCCAGTACCCGGGTGTGACTGAGATCCAGCTCTGCTTTTTCGATGGCGGAGCGAGCGCTGATGAGCTGGGAGTTGTTGTCGCCACTGTTGCCGGCGGCTTCCTTGGCCTGGATCAGGCTGGCTTCGGCGGCCTTGACCTGACTCTGGGCCTGCACCCGAGTGGCGCGGGCTACTTCGAGGCGACGTACCGAGATGGCTCCGGGATCCTCGGCATAGAGCCGCTCCTGGCGATTGGCGTCCTGCTCGGCCTTGAGACGATTGGCCTTGGCGGCCTGCAAGGAGGCTTCGGCGGCAATGACACCGGCCCCCGCCGCATTGACCGAGCGCGACACCGAATCGTAGTCGGATTTGGCCCTCTGCAGGGCAATCTGATACTGGCTGGGATCTATCTCGAACAGCGGCTGACCCAGCGCGACATCCTGGTTGTTCTGTACCAGTACCTGCTGCACCTGACCCGAGACCTGAGCGGCGATGGGTACCACGAAGGCCTGCACCCTGGCCTGGGAGCTATAAGGGGTCAGGCGATCGGCGGTGAAGTACCACAGCAGGCTGATGGCGATCAGGGCAAGCAGCAGCAAGGTGCCGATACGGCTCCCCTTGCCCGGCTGAGGGCTGGGCGGCGACGCTGGCGGATTGGCGGGGGGCATGGGGGTATCTTGGCTCATGGTCTTCTCGTCATCTTGTTAGGGGGCATCGGCAGTGGGCAGCGGATCGGTCAACAATGGACCCCAATCACTGCGCGATTGCATCTCTTGCTGGCTCTGTGCATCGAGCAGTGGACTATTTCGCCCTTGCTGCCAACCCCCCCCCATTGCCTTGTAGAGGGAGATCAGGCTGAGCATCACATTGCCGCGGCTGCTGACCAGACGCTCTTGCTGGCTGAACAGGGCCCGCTGGGAGTCGAGCACCCGCTGGAAGTCCGCCATGCCTTCCCGGTAACGGATGTTGGCGATGTCGAGGGAGCGGCGGGCAGCCTGCTCGGTCTGCTCAAGCAGCGCTATCTGCTCTTCATTCTTGGCAAACCCTATGGCGGCATCGTCGATCTCGCGCGCGGCGCCGAGCAGGGTATTCTGGTAGCTCTCCTTGAGCTGCTGGAAGCGGGCATCTTGCACCAGCACCGCATTGCTGAGCAGGCCATGGTCAAACACATTCCACTTGAGACTGGGACCTATGCCCCAGTCCAGGGTAGAGCTGCTGCTTGACAAGGAGGTGGCCGACAGGCCGACCGAACCGAGCAGGGTGAGGGAGGGGTAGAGCTCCGCCTCGCTCACGCCTATCAGGGCGGATTGTGCCGCCATCAGCCGCTCGGCACTGCGCACATCCGGTCTGCGGCGGATAAGATCCGCTGGCAAGTCAGCAGCCAGAGTCAACTTGGCATGAGGGATGATGCCAATGTCGGCACTCATCTCCGGCAGGGGACCGGGGGCGCGGGCCAGCAGGGTGCTCAGGGCGTTTTGCCCCTGACGCAGACTGGCCTCAAGGGAGGGAATACCGGAGAGCGTACTCAGGTATTGGGTTTTGGCCTGCTGTACGTCCAGCTCATCGCTGTTGCCGCTCTTGAACAGCTTCTCGGTGATCTCCAGGCTGCGCTTTTGCAACTGGGCGTTGTCCCGGGAGATCTGCAGGCGCGACTCCAGGGTGCGAATGTTGACATAGAGGCTGGCTACCTGGGCCGCCATCAACACCTGCACATCATCATATTGCGCGAGGGTCGAGAAGTAGCTGGCGTCGGCCGCTTCTATGCTGCGCTGGAATTTACCCCAGAAGTCGATCTCCCAGCCGAGATTGGCACCCAGGCCATAGCTCATGAAGTGACTGTCGGGTCCGTCCCGCACCTGCCCTGTCTGCAGGGCGCTGCCGCTCACCTGTTGCAGCTGGGGATAACGACTGGCATCGGCGATGCCAAGTTGTGCCCTGGCTTCCAGAATGCGCAGGCCTGCGATCCGCACATTAGGGTTCTTGGTCAGGGCCTCCTGTACCAGGCTATTGAGCACGGGATCCTGAAGCTGGGTCCACCACTCATCAAGCGCTACGGCTGATTTTTGGGCCTGGGTCTGGCCGAGGGATCCTCCCTGCCACTGGCTAACGGGACCACCCTCGGGCCTGACATAGTCGGGCCCGAGGGTGGTACAAGCACTCAGCAATAGACTACCGAACAGGGCGACCCCTAAGGGCGCCCTGCGGTAACTGATGCTATCTGTGTTGGCTGACGATGGTTCAGGGGGCATCTTGCTGCTCTGTCTCCTGGGTGTTGCTGCTCAGCGGAGTGAGATGATCTCCTGCTACCCAGGTCATGAAGATCTGGTAGCCGATGGCGAGCAGGGCAGCCCCGACGAACATGCCGAGTATGCCGCTTGACACCATGCCACCCAGGGCGCCCAACAGAATGATCGGCATGGGCGCATCGACGCCGCGACCGAGCAGCAGAGGCTTGAGCACGTTGTCGGCCAGACCTGAGATCACCAGCAGCACGGTGTAGGCGACGGCTGGGGCAGTCGCGTAGTCGCCGCTGCTCCAGATATAAATGACGCAGGGAATGAAGATGACGGCGGCCGGGATCTGGGCAATGCCCAGGATCAGCGCAATCAGCGCAATCACGCCAGGGGCTGGAATACCGGCGATGGCGACCGAGAGACCGAGCAAGATGGCCTGGATGAAGGCGACCCCGATGACCCCTTGTGCCACGGCGCGTATGGTCGCGGTGCAGAGGGTGGCGAATTCGTCACCACGATGCTCACCCATGATGCGGGCCGAGATGGCGCGCGCGCTCCGTTGACCCGGCAAGCCGTAGGCCATGATGATGCCAGCGACCGCGAAGGAGAGGATAAACTGGAGCATGCCGGTGCCCATGCTGGCCACCATGCCGAGGGCTGTCTTGGCCAGGTTACCTATCTTGGGCTGCATGCTCTGAATAAAGGCGGGCAGATCGGTCGCAGCCTGATGCCAGACGGCGTAGACCTTTTTGCCGACGATGGGCCAGGTGCCCACGGATTCAGCGGGCATGGGGATCACCAGGCTGTTGGCCTTCATGTCATGGACGAAACCCGTGATGGTATCGGCCAGGGAGCTGGTCAGTACCGCCGTTGGCCCCACGATCAGGACTATGCCGCACAGCACCAGCAGGGTGGCTGCCCGCCCCTGGCGGTTACCCAGTCGCGCCGCCAGCTTCTGGTGGAAGGGGTAGAGGGTGACTGCCAGGATCAGGGCCCATAACATCAGGGTCAGGAAGGGGGAAAAAATACCGTAGCAGGTGATGACCAGCGCCAGGATCAGACCAGCCTTGATAAGCACATCCAGCAGCTTGTTAAACAAGCGGCGTTCCAGTTCGGGGTTAGTATCTTGTTGCATATCAGGCTCTCATGATGGAAGTGAGGTTAGGTCATCAAGTATCGGTAATTTTTAGGAGGGCATTCTTTAATTATTTACCTGTCCCCAGGCTTAACCACTTGTCTTTTTTCGGGTAATGGATGAAAAAGGTCGTTAAATATCAATATATTGTTTTACATAATATTAATAAAGAAGCTATTTACGAGTTTGTAAAGATGGCCACGGGGCGCGTGCTCGCTTGTTTATGGTGCACAAAGGTGACGGATTGATGAACGCTGGCAGGCGCACCTATTCATAGGAGCAGCATCAAGCGACGTTATACCGCCATCGCTGGCGGCCTAGATATCTGCCATGGCGCCCGGGTGTTTGCGAATATGTCACCGCCGTGAACGCAGTGCGCGAGCAGCCTTAACCAGCTGTGCTGCCAGGGGCTAAGCCGGGTGGCGTATCAATGGCTTGAATGACGCCAGCCGGGTTAGAGTTCATCCCTTGACTGTGGTAGTTTGCTTGCTCCTTTTTATGCAGTGGAATGCAGATATGGCCGTCAATTCCGCGCAGCACGCAGCCAGCGCCTCTCGCTTCTCCCGCCCGCTCCTGGTGCGGGCCAGTCTGGATATATTGCCGCTCTCGGTGTCCGTGGTGCCCTGGGGGATCCTCTGCGGCGCCCTGGCGCTGCAGGTGGGGCTGAGCCCCCTGCAGGCACAGCTGATGTCACTGCTGGTATTCGCCGGGGCGGCCCAGCTCTCTGCCAGCACCCTGATCGGGGCGGGAACCCCTCTGTTGCCTATCCTGGGCTCTACCTTCGTCATCACCTCCCAGCACTTCCTGTATGGCTTTACCTTCAGGCGCGAGGTGATAGGGCTGCCGCTGCGCTGGCGTGCCGGGCTCGCCTTCTTCCTCACCGATGAGATGTTTGCGGTGGCCCTCAAAGACAGGGAGCGTCAGGGGGTATTCAATCCCGCCTATGCCCTGGTGGCCGGGGTGGTCTTCTACCTGTTCTGGAACCTGGCGACCCTGGTCGGCATCGCCGCTGGCCAGTACATTCAGGGGTTGGAACAACTCGGCCTCGACTTTGCCATCGCCGCCACCTTTATTGCCATGACGATCCCGGCCATGAAGAGTGTGCCCATGGTGGCCGCCACCCTGGTCAGCGGCGGTCTGGCCGTCATCACCAAGCACTGGTTTGCCGAGGTGTACATCATCATCTCCTCCCTGGCGGGCATGCTGGTGGGCTATCTGTTGCAACGGGCGAGGGATTGACGATGCACAACGTGATAAAGGGGGCAGCGATCCGCGTTTCTGTACCTTCAACCCCGGATTCCGCGCGGCAATGGGGAGGGCGCCGGAGATGAGCTGGCTCATGATAGGCCTGCTGGCCATGATCACCTTCTTCAACCGTTTTGCCTTTTTCTCCCGCCTGACTCGCTATCAGCCGGGGGAAGAGATGGGCACCTTCCTCAGCTTCTCCGCCCAGTCGGTGCTGACGGCCATCTGGTTGCCCATAGTGTTCAGCTACGAGCCTGCGGCGGGGCTGAGCTGGGATCTGGATTACCTGCTGGCCGCCGTGCTGGTGACGTTGCTGACCCTGCTGCGGCTGCCGACGCTGGCAGTGGTGGTGATCGGCATGGGCGGCTTCTTCCTGCTGCGCTGGCTGGGGGGCGCTCATGCCTTGTGGGCGATGCTGCCCTGAGCGGTGAGCGCGGAGGCCGCCATCCATAGAAAGAGCCCCGCCATGGCGGGGCTCTTTCGTGAGGATTTTCAGCGGCAATGAATACGCGGGCTCTTAATCCTTGAGCACGGCGGCGAAGGCGTCGGCTACGTATTCCACATTGCGGCTATTGAGCCCCGCCACGCACATGCGGCCCGAGCGCACCAGATAGACGGCGAACTCCTCGCGCAGGCGATCGACCTGGCTTGGGGTCAGGCCGGTATAGCTGAACATGCCGCGCTGGCTGATGAAGTAGCTGAGATCCCGGCCAGGCAGTTTGGCGCTGAGCACCTCGAACAGCTTCTGGCGCATGGCCTTGATGCGGGTGCGCATCTCGGTCACCTCATCGAGCCAGAGGGCGCGCAGCTCAGGCTGATTCATCACCGCCGCGGTGATTTGACCGCCGTGAGTGGGCGGGCTGGAGTAGTTGCGACGCACGGTCGCCTTCATCTGACCCAGTACCCGACTCGCCTCTTCCGCATCTTTGCAGATGACGGACAGGCCGCCACAGCGCTCGCCGTAGAAGGAGAGGTTCTTGGAAAACGAGTTGCTGACGAAGAAGCTGACGCCTGCGTTCAGCATGGCGCGGATGGCGTAGGCATCTTCCTCCAGACCGTCACCGAAACCCTGATAGGCGATGTCCATAAAGGGAATCAGCCCTTTATCCACGACGAGGGCGATCACCTGATCCCATTGGGCGCGGGAGAGGTCCACGCCGGTCGGGTTATGACAGCAAGGGTGCAGCAGCACTATGCTCCTGGCGGGCAGCGCGCTCAGACAGTCGATCATGGCGCCGAAGTTCAGACCGCCACTGGTTTCGTCATAGTAGGGGTAGTCGTGCACCTTGATGCCGGCTCCCTCGAACATCGCCTTGTGGTTGTCCCAGGTCGGATTGCTGACCCACACCTCTGAGGCAGGGAAATAGCGCTTGAGCAGATCGGCGCCGATCTTCAGCGCGCCCGAACCACCTATGGTCTGGATGGTGGCGATACGACCCGCCTTGACGGCGGCGTGTTCGGCGCCAAACAGCAGATGCTGTACGGCGCTGCGGTAGTTGGCGGCACCCTCCATTGGCTGATAGGGGCGCGGCGCCGGCGCGGCGGCCCGCTGGGCTTCGGCCTGCTGCACGGAAGCCAGCAGCGGAATGCGGCCCTGCTCGTCGTAATAGAGGCCGATCCCCAGGTTCACCTTCTGCTCGCGGGTGTCTTTGTGAAAGGTCTCGACCAGGGTCAGTATGGGGTCGCCAGCGTAGGCATCGACGTGTTCAAACATGGGGGATCCTTGCGAAGTTGCATCCAGAATTCGGAGATCAATGATCGGCAGCCATCATGGCGTAAAGCGGACGAGGGCTCAAGCCTGAAACCGGCGGTTAATCATGCTGCTGCCAAGTTGGCCGTATCCCAGGGAGAGGCTCGTTATTTCAGATAGGAACGCAGTACCCGCACCACCTGATCCAGATCCTCCAGCCGCTCGGCCGGGGTAGCCTCTTCGGCGCCGAGGTGTTCGCGCATATGGCCCTCCAGTACCTCCAGCATCAGGCCGTTGACGGCGCCGCGGATGGCGGCAATCTGCTGCAAGATGGCAGTGCAGTCGGTCCCCTGCTCCAGGGCGCTCTCCAGCGCACCTGTCTGCCCCTTGATGCGTCTGACCCGGGCCAGCAGCTTCTTCTTGTCGTGAATGGTGTGTGACATGGAAAATCCTGATGATCGAAAAAACTATACTGGGGTATAGTATATTGCATCAAAGCCCGCAGGAGAAATCCATGTCATCCGTCGCTACCCATCACTGCCATCAACCCGTCTTACATCAGGGTAATCCCCTGGCCGAACAGAAGACCCGCTGGGCCGTGCTGCTGACTCTCATCATGATGGTGGCGGAGATCAGCGGTGGCTGGTTCTACAACTCCATGGCGCTGCTGGCCGATGGCTGGCACATGAGCTCCCATGCGCTGGCACTCGGTCTCTCGGTGCTGGCCTATCGTGCCGCCCGCCATTATGCCCGGGATTATCGTTTCAGCTTCGGCACCTGGAAGATCGAAGTGCTGGGGGGCTTTACCAGTGCCCTGCTGCTGGTGGGAGTGGCGGGCTTGATGCTATTCGAGTCGGTGGCTCGGCTGCTGGATCCCAGCCCCATTCACTACCAACAGGCGATCGCCATCGCCTTGCTCGGTCTGTTGGTGAACCTGGCCTGTGCCTGGTTGCTCAAGGAGGATCATCACCACGGCCATCATGACCGTCACCATGGCCACGATCATCACGATCATCACGATCATCACGATCATCACGATCATCACGATCATCATCACGATCATCATCAGGATCATCATCACGGCCATCATCACGGCCATCAGGATCTGAACCTGCGTGCCGCTTACCTGCACGTGCTGGCGGATGCGGCGACTTCGGTGCTGGCCATCTTCGCGCTGGTGGGGGGCATGCTGTGGGGCGCCGACTGGTTGGATCCTCTGATGGGCATTGTGGGCGCCGTGCTGGTGGCCGTCTGGGCAAAGGGCCTGCTGCGCGACACCGGGCTGGTACTGCTGGATGCCGAGATGGATGCCCCCGTGGTGGCGGAGATCCGCGAGCTTATCGCCACCCTGCCCGGCGCCGAGATCCGCGATCTGCACGTCTGGCGAGTCGGTCAGGGGCAATATGCCGGGGTGCTGTCACTGGCCATGGCGGATCCGGTGCCGGCCCGGCAGATCCGCGAGCAACTCGCCATCCACGAGGAGCTGGTGCATCTCACCATCGAGATAGCACAGGCCTGATGCTCCAGGTTGGGGCGGTGCTCTCCTCTTGCTCTTGGGCGATCTCATGGGGGAGGGGGCTCATCAGCCCCTTGTGCAGCGGCGAGCAGGGGATGTCCATCGTTGCCTGGCGATCCCTCTTAGGGGTGAGGATGGTGTTCCTCGACGGCGCTGTGCTGCCAGACGGCGCCCAGCAGCAGCTTGAGGAACAGCTTGGGTGGATCGTCCAGCAAGTGGCCCGATTCCAGTTGCAGCTGACCATCGGCGCGAAAACTCAGGCTGGCATGGACTGTGCCGGTCTCATCCAGGATCTGGAGCAGGCCGTCGAGGGCAGGGTGCTTGGTGGGCTGGCAGCGCAGCCGCAACTCGCGGGGCTCTCCCAGCAGGGTGAAGGCTCGGCACAGGGGTGGTGTCTCTTCATAATCGGGCCAGCTGAAGAAGTGATACTGCTCCGCCAGGGCCCCCGCCAGCTGGCAGAATTGGTTAAACAGCTGGTTGAGGGCCTGATATTCCCTGTCCAGCTGCCTGGCGTGCTCCTCGATCCTTGTCATATGACATACCCTCTCTATCTATTTGATCCTAATTTGGTTTTTTCTGAATCTTGTCGCCTTGTCCCAGTTGTGAGGCTAAATAGTCCCCGGGTCTGTGAGCCCGATCCAACTTCTGTTATGAAAACGTTATCTTGTTGAAAGTGTATGACTTTTATGCAAAACCGCTCACGTTTGCATCCCAGGCCGCTGATTAATATGGTTCTGCTCGGCACTGACCGGGCCTGAACGTCTCGACCGTCGGGACTCACACAGCGGGAATAATAAAAAACATGGATATGAAAAAGACCAAGGTGGCGCTGGTAACAGCCTCACTGTTGACCCTATTGTCCGGCTGCAATGGCAGCGGCTCCGATAACGACAGTGGTAGTGGCACCGATCCGGTCGCCCGGCTGCCCAAGATGGATCCTCCCAAGGAGTTGCTGGTAGCGGGACCGAATGAGGCGGTGATCGCCCTGGTAGACACCCAGTCTGCCGCGGCGCGCGGGGTGGATGGCCCCTTCGCCAGTTACAGCCTGCACCTGTGGAACAACGATGCCTGCAGCGCCACCGCCGCCAGCGGCCTGAATGCGAGCTGGGATGATGGGAGCAAGACGCCAGCCAGTGCCGACAGCGTCGGCCCGGCCTGGGTGGTGCCCCTCGACAAGCTGGAAGGCTGCATCAACTTTATCGCCCGGGATGGTTCCCTCGGCAACCTGACGGGCAGCGACATGAAGGTGATCTTCCAGGATCACCCGGATCGCACCGTCGCCATCCTGGCAGGCAAGGGGGATGTCTATGGCAGCCGGGCCGAGGCGTTCAACGCCGCCTTCGGGGTGGCGGGGGCCAGTGCCCATCTGATCGATGGCAATACCCTGATCTGGCAAGGGGGCAAGGACAAACCCCATGTGCGTCTCTACTACACAGAGTCAGGCACCATCACCGCCAATGGCGAGGGGGTGTTTGACTTCCCCTACCTCAAGCTGACCCCGACCAGCCTCTCGGCCTCGCAGCAGGCCAAGTATCCGCACCTCAAGGACGCCGCCGCGTTCGCTTTGCCTGCCGGTAAGGACCTCAAACCCTTGCTCAAGGGGGAGTTGGTGGCAATTGGTACCGACCAGGAGGGGATCTTGCAAGCGGCGACCCTGGTACAGAGCGCTGGCGCCCTGGATGCTGTCTATGCCGAGGCCGCCACCAAGCTGGCCTACGGCGCCGTGGTTGAGGGTGGCAACGTCAGCTTCCGGCTCTGGGCGCCGACCGCCAAGTCGGTCAAGCTGGCGCTGTTCGATGAGCAGCACCAGCCTCTGGGCGAACGCGCCATGACGCTGGATGAGGCGAGCGGCAGCTGGAGCCTGCAGGGTGGCAGCGAGCTGGTAGGCAAGTTCTACCGCTATGCCATCGAGGTCTATCATCCGGTCAGCCGCAAGCTGGAATCCTATCAGGTGACCGACCCCTACTCCCTGAGCCTGGCCATGAACTCCGAGTTCAGTCAGGTGGTGGATCTCGACGATCCGGCCCTCAAACCCGTGGGTTGGGATAGCCTGAAGGCCCCCCACAGCCAGGCCAATCCGGCCGACATCGTCATCTATGAGGCCCATGTCCGGGACTTGACCGGCAACGACGACTCCACTCCGGCCGAGCACCGCGGCAAGTTCCTCGGCCTGACCGACAGCGACAGCGTCCCCGTCACCCACCTCAAGTCCCTGGCCAAGAGCGGCGTCAGCCACCTGCACCTGCTGCCGGTGTTCGACATCGCCACCATTGACGAAGATCCGGCCAAGGTCGCCAACCTCCAGGATGACTTCAGCAAGCTGTGTCAGGTCAACCCTGAGGTGCAAAACTCCAGGTTTGCCAGCCACTGCGGCGGCGGCCAGACCATAGCGGCGGTGCTTGGCGATCTGCAGATGAGCGACAGCAAGGAGAATCCTGTAGTGCAGGAGCTTTACGGTTATCTGCGCGGGGTGGACTCCTTCAACTGGGGTTATGACCCCTACCACTACACCACCCCGGAAGGCTCCTACGCCACCAACGCCGAGGGCTCGACCCGGATCAAGGAGTTCCGCGAGATGGTGCAGGCCATCAAGCAGAACATCGGCATGAACGTGGTGATGGACGTGGTCTACAACCACACCAACGAGGCGGGGCTGGGCTCGAAATCCGTGCTCGACAAGATAGTGCCCTGGTACTACCAGCGCCTCAATCCCGAGACCGGCTCGGTGGAGAATTCCACCTGCTGCTCCAACACGGCGCCGGAACACGCCATGTTCGCCAAGCTGATCGACGACTCTCTGGTGACCTGGGCGCGGGACTACAAGATCGATGCCTTCCGCTTCGACCTGATGGGTCACCATCCCAAGGATCAGATGGTGCAGGCCCTGGCGGAGGTGAAGAAGGTCAACCCCGAGATGTACTTCTACGGCGAGGGCTGGAACTTCGGCGAGGTGGAGAACGACAAGCGCTTCGTGCAGGCCACCCAGCAACACCTGGCCGGGACCGGTATCGGCTCCTTCTCCGACCGGTTGCGGGACGCGGTGCGCGGCGGCAGCCCGTTCGACGGCGGTGAAGGCATTCGCAAAGCCCAGGGCTTCGGCAATGGCGCCTTCGTGGCTGCCAACGAGCTGGACGGGGTTGAGCTTGCCACCGCCCTGCATCAGTCCGATCTGGTGCGTCTGGGCATGGCGGGCAACCTCAAGGAGTTCGTGCTGACCGACAAGGATGGCGTGGTGAAGAAGGGGGCGGAGATCGACTACAACGGTCAGGCTGCGGGTTATGCCCAGGATCCGACCGAAGTTCAGAACTACGTCTCCAAGCATGACAACCAATCCCTGTTCGACAACCTGGTCTACAAGGCGCCACAAGGTGCCGATCTGGTACGGATGCAGGGGGTGTCGCTGGCGACCGCTATGCTGGGGCAGGGCATTCCCTTCACCCACGCTGGCAGCGAACTGTTGCGTTCCAAGTCCATGGAGCGCGACAGCTACGACTCCGGTGACTGGTACAACCGAGTCGATTACACCCTGGGCGACAACAACTTCGACAAGGGCTTGCCGCGCAAGGACAAGGACGAGGCCAACTACGCGCTGATCGAGCAGGTGCTCGGCCAGCACGCCACGCAGGGCTCGGCCGAGATGCAGCAGATGGTGAGCTTCTACCAGGAGCTGGCCGAGCTGCGTCAATCCTCCCGTCTGCTGCGTCTTGGCAGCGGGGCCGAGGTGATCAAGCGGGTCGATTTTCGCAACACAGGGCCGGATCAGATCCCCGGTCTCATCGTGATGTCGGTGGATGACGGTGCGGGTGCCGGGGCGGATCTCGATCCTGCCATCGACGGTCTGGTGGTGATGATCAACGCCACCAACACCAGCCAGAGCATCGGCGATTTGCGTGACGGCAAGGATCAACCCATCGATCTGTCCGGCATGGTGTTGAGTGGCAAGCATCGCGGTAGCAACAGCATCGCCAATGGCGCGGCTGCTGGCAGCGGTCAGCTCACCCTGGGGGCCTGGTCCGCCGCCGTCTTCGTCAAACCGCAAGCCGGTGCCCAGGGGGCGGGTCTGCCGCTGGGCAAGAAGGGGTAGGCCAAGGTGCCATGAGCTGGGGGCAGGGCGGTAGCGCCCTGCCACCTCAGAAAATAAAAGCCAGCCCTCGGGCTGGCTTTTTCATGTCCGGCATCTGCGGGGCAGTGCCGTGGCCGGTGATATTGCTGCTTAGCGCTTGCGCAGCAGGCGCAGGGCGTTGGCGGTGACCAGGGCGGTGGCGCCGGTATCGGCCAGCACCGCTATCCAGAGCCCGGTGATGCCGAGCAGGCTGGTGACCAGGAAGATGGCCTTGAGCCCCAGCGCCAGGGCGATGTTCTGGTGGATGTTGGCGAGCGCCGAGCGCGACAGCCGGATCATGGCGGCGAGGCCGCCGAGCTGGTTGTGGGTCAGGGCCGCATCGGCGGTCTCCAGCGCCACGTCGGTGCCGCCCCCCATGGCGATGCCGATGCTGGCCCGCTTCATGGCGGGGGCGTCGTTGATCCCATCCCCGATCATGGCCACCTTGCGGTGCTCGGCCAGCTTGGCGATCTCCTCCACCTTGCCCTCGGGCAACAGGCTGGCGCGCCACTCCATGGCGAGCTCGGTGGCGATGGCCTCGGCGGCGCGCGGGTTGTCCCCGGTCAGCATGATGCTTTGCAGCCCAAGCTCCCTCAGCTCACGCAGAGCCGCCGCGGCGTCTGGTCGGATCTGGTCCCGCAGCGCCAGCAGGGCAACCGGCACTGCATCTGACTGACTGAGGACGACCACCGTCTTGCCTTGCGCCTCCAGGCGGGTGATCTGCTGGCTGATGGCCTCGCTGAGATCGGGGATCCGGCTCGGGGCCAGCAGCTGCCAGAGGGCGCCGTCGATGTGCCCCTCCACCCCCATGCCGGGGAGGGCGCGCAGATCCTGGGCGTTGGCCAGGGTCAGCCCCTGCTCGCTGGCGGCAGCCACCACGGCGCGGGCCAGGGGGTGATGGGAGCCCTGCTCGATGGCGGCGGCCAGGGCCAGCAACTCTGTCTCGGCTTGGCCATTGAGGCTGACAAGCTCGGTCAGCCGGGGCTTGCCCAGGGTCAGGGTGCCAGTCTTGTCGAAGGCGATGGTATCGACATGGGCCAGTCGCTCCAGTGCCGCGCCCCCCTTGATCAGCGCCCCTTGCCGGGTCGCCGCCGCCAGGGCCGAGGTGACCGCCGCCGGGGTGGAGATCACCAGGGCGCAGGGGCAGCCGATGAGCAGCAGCGCCAACCCGCGGTAGATCCACTCGTCCCAGCTCTGGCCGAAGGCGAGGGGCGGCACTATCACCACCAGCAGGGCGACCAGCATCATGGCCGGGGTGTACCAGCGGCTGAAGCGGTCGATGAAACGCTCGATAGGGGCGCGCTGGCTCTCGGCCTCCTCGATGAGGTGCAAGATGCGGTCGATGGCGTTGTTGCCGGGCTCTGAGACTACCTCGAGGCGCAGCACCCGATCCGCCGCCAGACTGCCGGCGGGCACCTTGTCCCCCTGGCGGCGCTCTATCGGAATGGATTCACCGGTCAGGGCGCTCTCGTCAAAGGCGCCGAGGGGGTCGAGCAGGCGGGCATCGGCGGGCAGGCGGGCGCCGGGGGCGATTTCGATGATGTCACCGGGACGCAGCGCGTCGGCGGCCACCTCTTCCCGTATTTCACCTTCTGCGGTGGTACGAATGCGCAGCGCCTGATCGGGTACCAGCGCCATCAGGGCGGTGACCCCGGCGCGGGCACGACCGGCGGCATAGGCCTCCAGGTGTTCCCCCAGCATGAACAGCAGCAGTACCATGGCCGCCTCGGCGGTCTCGCCGAGGAAGAGGGCGCCGAGCGCCGCCACCGTCATCAGGGTCTCGATGGCGAAGGGAGAGCCGCTCCTGGTCAATGCCCAGGCCTTGCGGGCGACGGGCCAGAGCCCCCATAGGGTGGCCAGGATGAACAGTGGCTGACCCACGGCCTGGGGCAGCAGGGCCGCCACCAACATCAGGGCGACCAGGGAGAGGGGTTGCCCATATTTGCTGAACAAGTTGCCCAATGCTGTCAGCAGAGGGCCACGCGGCTGGCCGGCGGCGACCTTGGCTCTGGCCTCACCCTTGAGTCGGAAGCCAGCTTGCCGCACGGCGGCGGTGACGGGGTCGGGGGAGAGGCCGGGGGCGAGATCCACCACCAGCTTCTCGGTGGCAAACAGCACCCGGGCTTGCTGCACGCCCTCGACCCGGCTGACGGCGGTCTCTATCTTGCGGGCGCAGCTGGGGCAGTCCATCCCCAGCACCTGCCAGCTATGGCGACGGCTGTTCTGAGTCGGCGAAGCCAGGGGCTCGGGGCTGTCGGCGACCGACTGATGATCATGACCAGCATGGTCGCTATGGTCATGAGCTGGCTGCGAGTCACAGCAACCCTGACTCTGGCAACTTCCTCTAGGGGGCTCTTCATCCCCCGGTGATTCGTTTACCTCCTGCTCCTGATGGGCATGGGAGGGCGTACTGGCGCTGCAGCTGACCGGGGCCGCATTGTCGCAGCAGTGGCTGTCGTGCCCGTGTTCGTGTTGATGGGGTGCAGCCTTGCCGATGGCCTTGATGGGGGCGGCATGGGAATGGCTGCAGCAGGATTTGCTCATGATGAGTCCCTCTTGAGTGGATCCCGCCCCTGCGGGATCCCTTATGTCTGAGCCCAGTGTAAACCTTGGTGTTAAGTCCAAGGTCAAGCCCCTTTTCCCCTTTTATCGGCGGAGGGGTGGTTGGCCTACCCAGATTTATATCCCTGTGGTTGGCGGGTGTTTGTCCCCCGCCGCTGGGCCTATACTGGGACCCTGGATCCCCCCTCAATCATCAAGGACTCAAAAAATGAGCAATACCGTCACCCTGCAAGGCAACCCAGTCTCCGTTTCCGGCCAATTCCCCGCTGCCGGTGAGCAGGCCAAGCCCTTCTCCCTGGTTGCTGGCGATCTGTCCGATGCGACCCTGGCGACCTTCGCCGGTCAGCGCAAGATCCTGAACATCTTCCCGAGCGTCGATACCCCGACCTGCGCCACCTCCGTGCGCAAGTTCAACGAGCAGGCCAGCTCCCTGAACAACGCCGTGGTGCTGTGCATCTCCGCCGATCTGCCGTTCGCCCAGGCTCGCTTCTGCGGCGCCGAAGGCCTGGACAAGGTCGTCAACCTCTCCACCCTGCGTGGTGTCTCCTTCCTGCAAGACTACGGCGTGGCCTTCTCCTCCGGTCCGCTGGTGGGCCTGGCTGCCCGTGCCATCGTGGTGCTGGACGAGCAGAACAAGGTGCTGCACAGCGAGCTGGTAGCCGAAGTCGCCGACGAGCCGAACTACGCCGCCGCCCTGGCCGTGCTGTAATCTCGTAAGCACACTGATTGCCCGACGGCCTGCCCTGTTTCAACACAGGCGCAGGCCGTTTTTATTTCTGGCGCGGGGAGTTCGTCCCCGTGTCGTTATCCAGCCCCCAGGATCCCTGGCGGCGCCGGAGTCGGCACCATCCTTTTACTTATGGGGTCACTCTGGCTAGACTTCGCCTCCCACTTCTTCCTGCCGCGTAGCCCCATGACCTTTGACGAACTCCACCTCGATCCCGCCCTGCTGGCCGCCTTGCCTGCCGAACTGCACACCCCGACCCGCATCCAGCAACTAGCCATTCCGCTGGCATTGGCGGGACAAGATCTGCTGGCCCTGGCCCAGACCGGCAGCGGCAAGACCCTGGCATTCGGCCTGCCGCTGTTGCAGGGGCTGGACTCGACCTGCGACCGGGTACAGGGGCTGGTGCTGGTGCCGACCCGGGAGCTGGCGAGCCAGGTGAGCGCCGCGTTGCAGGGCGGTGCCGAGGCGTTGGGGCTGCGTCTCCTGACCCTGTGTGGCGGGGTGGCCCAGGAGCAGCAACAGGCCGAGCTGGCCCTGGGGCCCCAACTGCTGGTGGCGACCCCGGGGCGGCTGCGGGACTTGCTGGCCCAGCGGCTGCTGGGATTGAGCAGCCTGCAATGTCTGGTGCTGGATGAGGCGGATCGCCTGCTGGAGATGGGTTTCTGGCCCGATATCCAGTGGTTGCTGAATGCCATGCCCGCCGAGCGTCAGAATCTGCTGTTCTCCGCCACCTTGCCAACCGAGCTGGAGAGCCTGGCGAGCGGTCTGCTGCGCGAGCCGGTACGCATCGAGGCGAACCCGCGCAACGGCCTGGTGGAGGATATCGAGGAGCGGCTCTATCTGGTCAACAAGAGCGGCAAGGTGCCGGCGCTGATCGGCTTGCTGAAAGAGCAGGATTGGCCTCAGGTGCTGGTGTTTATCAGCGCGCGGGATGATGCCGACGCCGTGGCCAGAAAGCTCGCCAAGGCGGGTATAGCTGTGGCGGCCCTGCATGGGGAGAAGGAGCAAGGGGCGCGCGAGCAGGCGCTTGCCGATTTCAAGGCGGGCAAGGTGCGGGTGCTGGTGGCCACGGATCTGATGGCGCGCGGCATCCATGTGGAGGCGCTGCCGGTGGTGATCAACCTGGACCTGCCCGCCAGCGCCCCCGTCTATGTGCATCGCATCGGCCGCACCGCCCGCGCCGGGCGCAAGGGGCTCGCCATCTCCCTGGTCTGTCACGGCGAGACCGAGACCCTCGCCGCCATCCGCACCCTGACCGGTCGTGAGCTGGCGCTGGCCGAGCTTGAAGGCTTCCCGGTCACCGACCAGCCCGCGAGCGGGGAGGGCAAGCGCGCCCCCCGCGATAAGCAGGCGAATCGGCGCACCGCCAACAAACGTAGCGTCAAGCAGTTCAAGGGCAAGGCGTGAGCGCCCCCTTCGCCGTCTGAGGTGGGGCGGCCCAGCTGGTCAGTATGAAAAGGGGTCTGTTTCGCTATGCTGCATGGGTGAAATCATGGAGGGATAAGCGATGACGACTTTGGTAATGGGCCCCTTGCTGGGGCTCGAATCCGACACACAATACAGCATCTGTTTTCTGGCGGGGGCGGAGTGCAAGGGGGCTGACGTCAGGGTCAATGGCAAGCTGCTGGCCGCCAGCAAGCAGGCGGATACTCCCAAAGGCGGCTTCTGGCGAGCGCTCTGGTCGGCCCCCGCCAAGGCCAAGACCAGCACCATAGGCTACGAGATCCTGCTGGATGGGGTGCCCGCCCAGGATCTGGCCGGGGCCAGCCAATGGCAGTTTCATCTGCCGGGCCTGAAAGATCAGGTGCTGATTGGCTATGCCTCCTGCAACGGTTTCTCCGACTTCAAGCTGCTCACCTCCACCCCCCAGCCCTACGCCATGTGGGACAAGCTTGCCGCCGAACATCAGGCGCACCCCTTCTCCCTGCTGCTGATGGGCGGCGATCAGGTCTATGCCGACTCTCTCTGGACCCAGGTGCCGACCCTGAAAGCCTGGAACGAGCTGAACCTGGCCGAGAAGGTCAAACGCAAGGCGACCCGCACCATGGAGGAGCAGCTCGACCGCTTCTATTGCGAGCTCTACTGCAAGCAGTGGGGCCGCCCCGAGGTGGCGCGCATGCTGGCCCGGGTGCCGAGCGCCATGATGTGGGACGATCACGACATCTTCGATGGCTGGGGCAGCTACCCCGCCGACTTGCAGGGCTGCGAGGTCTATCGCGCCATCTATGCCGCCGCCGCCAAGTATTTCCGGCTGTTCCAGCTGCGCTCCGGCGCCAATGGCTCCTTGCTGGATCCGGCGGCCCTGAGTCACCACTCCTGGCGTCTGACCTTTAGGGGCTATCAGATCCTGGCGCTGGACAACAGGGCAACCCGCACTCAAACCCAGGTGATGAGCCGGGGGCAGTGGGATCAGGTCAATAGCGCCCTGGCCGCCTGCAGCGAGGGGCACCTGCTGGTGATGGCGGGGGTGCCGGTGGTCTATCGGGACTTCTCCTTCACCGAGGCGGCGCTGGATGCCACCCCCTGGGAGGAGGAACTGACCGACGATCTCAAGGATCACTGGCGCGCCAAGGCCCACGAGGGGGAGCGGGCCCGCCTCATCATGCGACTGCTGGACAACGCCCAGCAGCGGCGCAAGGCCGACAAGGGGGCTTCCAGAACCCTGATCCTGTCCGGGGATGTGCACGTGGGTTGTCTCGGGGTCATCCAGGACAGGCGGGTGGGCAAGGGGGTGATGAATGTGCATCAACTGGTCTCCTCCGGCATAGTGCATCCCTGTCCGACCCAGTTCCAGTGGATGGGGATCCTCGCCATGACCAATGACGACCCCGAGTACCTCGACGAGAGTCGGCTGATCCGCACCGAGCTTATCAAGCCGTTCGGCGCCCCCGTCTACCTGCGCACTCGCAACTTCGCCACCCTGCAGATGGGCAGCGATGGCAAGCTGTGGGCCAACTGGCATTGTGAAAATGGTCTGGCGGCCAGCTACCCGCTGGCCTGAGGGAGTGGAGGGGGTGAATAGGGCCGGTTGGGGCCCTTTTTTCATGGCTTAGCGACTGGCCAGGGGGTAGGTAAAGAGGGCCAGGTGGGCGAAGTTGAACAGAAAGTGGACTGCGATGGCGATGCTCAGGCGACCACTCCAGTTAAACGCCAAGCCATAGCAGAGCCCGGCCAGGGCGGCGAAGCCGACCAGCAGCGGGCCGCCAGCCAGATGGGCCATGCCAAAGAGCCCGCTTGCGATCAGCAAGCCCGTCAAGGGGGTGAAGCGCTCACTCAGCCGCTGTTGCAGGCAGCCGCGAAACAGCGCCTCTTCCGAGACGCAAGTGAGCAGCAGATTATTGAGGGCAAACAGCCACCACCAGCTGGGCAGGCCTACCTCGGGTTTGAGGGCGCCCACTCCCCAGGCCACCAATAGCAAGCCCGCGAGGGGAAGGGTGAGCAGGAGCAGCGGCCGCCAGCGTATCAGGCCCCCCGGCCCCAGCAGATCTCGCCAGGCGAGCAGCAGGCCGAACAGGGCCAGGGGCTTGTCCAGATTCAGATAGAGGCTAAAGGGGACGCTGGCCGGCCCCGCCTGCACCTTGTCCAGCATCTTCAAATTGTCGAAGCCGGGGAGCTGGTGGAGCATGAGTGCCAATGCCCAGAGCAGCACCAGCCCCCGGGCGGCGGGGCGACAGGAGGCGGGCAGACGATGCAGGTTGCCCGCCAGGGCGAGTCCCATCACGACCAGACTGAGGGCGAGGGGGCTGAGTCGCCCCATCAGCAGGGCGGCCAACAGACAAAGTACGAGCAGCAGAGCGCTCGCGTGCCACCGCCGGGCCAGGGTGAGCCCTGTGCTGGCAGCCAGCAGGGCCCAGACAAGCATATCGATAGGGAGAGACAAATCCGGGCTCCGGCGCACTAAAAGGGCGCAGAGCATAGCAAGGGATGGAGAGGGAAGACAACAATGACTCCTTCTGCATCCGGGTGGCAAACGGATGGTAAAGATGGGGTGAATGGCGTGGCGCTCGTCCGAGCTGGCCTGCCTATCTGGCCGAGAAGCGGATGTCTCCGTACCAGGCTCGGGCCAGGCCGCCCCCGTTGTCGCTGTCTGTCATGATGGCGATGGAGTCTATCTGGTCGATCGGCTCCCCCAGCAGACGGGCGAGGTCGGCGCGGACATCACGGCGGTAGCTGACCCATTGCCCCGCATGAGCCGGGCCGCTCTCCACGCTCAGCATGATGGCTTGCTCGGTGAAGGCATTGGGCCAATGACTGCCCAGGGGCTGATGGGCAGACCACACATAGTTGATGGCCTTGCTGGAGAGGCCGAACAGGCCGCGTTTGACCACCAGATAGAGGCGAGCCGGGTAGTCATCCCCCGCCTTGCTGCGCTCGTCAGCATTCCCGTCGGCGACGGTGGCCACCTTCCAGCGCCAGCTCAGAATAGGGGTCTTGTTCAGATCGATGGTGTGATCCAGAAACTTGCCGGAGGCACTGCCATCGGCCTCGGCCCGCAGCACTATGCTCCCTGCTTCCTCGACGTCGCTGTAGCGGGTGTGCCCCTGAAACGATTTTTCGGGCCAGCCAATAAGGGGAGAGGGCAGGCCGTTCTCAACGATCAGGCTGGCGGCACCGGCGGTGGCCGAGAGGGTGCACAATATCAGGGCAAAACAGGGGGAAATACCGGGCATGGGGAACTCCTCTGGTGGTCCTGGCAATCAATAACACAGACCGGGGCAGAGGGGTTTTGGTTACAGGGGGAGAGACAGGGGGCACGGCTACCCATAAAAAAACCGGCCTGAGCCGGTCTTTTTATGGGTGAAGGCAGGGCGCGGCTTAGCGGCCGGACTCGGCAATCACACGGGCTATGATATCGGCCCGCTTGGTCGGCGCCAGCTCGCCCAGGGCGATGAGGCCCGCCTTGAAGATGACGTTCTTCGGCAGGCTGACATCGTCCAGGGTGGAGATGGCTTCGATATGCATGCCATTGAGGCGGCTGGCATCACGGGGGCTCAGGTTCACCTGGGTGTTCATGACCTGCTTGCCCTTCTTCTTGGCAGGAGCGGCAGGCTTCTTGCCACTCTCTTCCTGATCTTCTTCTTCCGGCAATTCGTCATCAAAATCGTAAATAGACATAGTCAATCCTGTTGGGTTACGAAGGGCACGCTCGCCCTTGATCGGTTTGTTCAGCCCATATCCTCGTTACGGATAAAGGCGCGCCAGGAGCTGAGCACCTGGGCAAAATCTTCCAGCCCGCACATGGCCAGCTGTTCATCATCGTAGTAGGCCAGGTCGTCGAGATCCTCATCCAGCGCTATGTTGAGGACATTGGCCTTGACCTCGGCTTCCTCTATCGTCAGCAGCAGCGAGTAGTCGCCGCCCAGCATCTTGTACTCCATCAGGGTGCGATTGGAGAGCTGGTCGATGACGCCGAAGAGCTCGTCGAGCTTCTCTTCATCCTTGCCCACTTCGTCGATCAGCCACTGGCCTATGGCCTCATGGCCCATGGAGAAGCGGGCGCGATAGCCACCGAAGGGATCGCGTCGAAATTCATAGTCCATAAAAGAGGTTCTCGTCAGCTTGGCGCTCGGATGGAGACCAGACAGGTGCCCGAATTGGGACACCACCTCGAGGCTCACATCGAGTAAAGTGGCCTATTCTAGCGATCCCCCCCTCGCTTGTCTTGATGATGTGACAATGGATGCAGCCAGACCATCCTTCCGGGGGAGCCATCCACAGGAGCCTACCGTGCAATTGAATGAGCAGCTCGCCCGCCAGATCGTGACCCGGGCCATGAAAATTCTCTCTTTTTCCGTCAACGTCATGGACGAACAGGGCTTGATCATTGCCTCCGGTAACCCGGAGCGTCTGCATCAGCGCCACGAAGGGGCCGTGCTGGCCCTGACCGACAACAGGGTGGTGGAGATCAGCGAGGCGACCGCCCAGCAGCTCAAGGGGGTGAGGCCTGGCATCAACCTGCCCATCGCCTATCAGGGGGCGCTCATCGGTGTCATCGGTATCTCCGGTGACCCGGACATCGTTCGTGCTTATGCCGAGCTGGTGCGGATGACGGCTGAGCTGATCCTCGAACAGGCCGCCCTCACCGAGCAGCTGCAGTGGGACAAGCGCCACAAGGAGGAGCTGGTGCTGCAACTCATTCGGGGGGAGGGGCGGGTGGATCAGTTGCAACAGGCGGCCCATTTTCTCGCGCTGGACCTGGCCAAGCCCAGGGTGGTGGCCGTGTTGAGCCTGGAAGAGGCCGATCCTGCCCGGCTACGGGAGCTGGTGCAGCTGCTCGAATACCCGGAGCGGGACAACCTGGTGGCCATCAATGGTCTGGACGAGATAGTGGTGCTCAAGCCCGCTCAACTGAACGATGGGGTCTGGCAATCGAGTCAGGAGCGGACCCGCATCAAGCAGCTACTGGCGCGGATCCCGGACTTCAAGGTGCGCATCGGGGTGGGGGATTACTTCCCTGGCATCGAGGGTCTGGTGCTCTCCTACCAGACTGCCCGGGATACCCTGCGCCGGGGTCGCCGGCAGGCGCCGCGCAAGCAGGTCTACTTCTTCGAGGATTACCGCCTGCCGGTACTGCTCGGTAGTCTGGCGGACTCCTGGCAGGCGACTCAGCTGCTGGCACCCCTGCGCGCCCTGGCGAAACAGGACAGCAAGGGAGTCCTGTACAAGACGCTGCGCCAATATTTCTTGCAGGATTGTGATCTGCATCGTACGGCGGAATTGTTGTTCATTCATCCTAATACCCTGCGCTATCGGCTGACCCGGATCGAGCAGATAACAGGTTTAAATATCAACAAGTTAGATGATAAGTTTTTACTCTATCTCGGTTTCAGTCTCGGAGAGTGAATTTGTCGTAATGTACAAATAAGACCAATGTAAAACCGTTGTCTTTGTCTTTTTTTACAAAGTATTTCCGGTTGATTTCCCGATAATGACGACACCTGAACCCCACACATAAAAAGGTGCCTGTCATGATCCCAGTTACCGCCATCGGCGCCCTAGCGGCGCTCGCCATCGCCATCTTTCTCATCCTGAAGAGGGTCCCGCCCGCCTACGGCATGATAGTGGGAGCCCTGGCGGGGGGTCTGATCGGCGGCGCCGACCTGACCCAGACCGTTGCCCTGATGATAGGCGGCGCCCAGGGGATCACCACAGCGGTGATGCGCATCCTGGCCGCCGGTGTGCTGGCTGGCGTCCTGATTGAATCGGGGGCGGCCACCACCATCGCCGAGACCATCATCAAGAAACTGGGAGAGACCCGGGCCCTGCTGGCCCTGGCCCTGGCGACCCTGATCCTGACCGCGGTCGGCGTCTTCGTGGACGTCGCCGTCATCACAGTGGCGCCTATCGCGCTGGCCATTGCCCAGCGCGCCGACCTCTCCAAGCCAGCGATACTGCTCGCCATGATAGGCGGTGGCAAGGCAGGTAACGTCATGTCCCCCAATCCCAACGCCATCGCGGCGGCGGACGCCTTCCATCTGCCCCTGACCTCCGTCATGGCGGCTGGCATCATCCCCGGTATCTTCGGTCTGGTCATGGCCTACTGGCTGGCCAAGCGTCTGAACAACAAGGGTACCAAGGTCACCGCCGAGGAAGTGGTCAGCGTCGACAAGGCTGCTCTGCCCGGCTTTGCCGCCGCCATCAGTGCGCCCCTGGTGGCCATACTGCTGCTGGCCCTGCGTCCCGTGGCTGGCATAGTGGTGGATCCCCTCATCGCCCTGCCCCTGGGTGGCCTGGTCGGCGCCCTGATGATGGGTAAATTCAGCAAGGTGAACCAGTTTGCCGTCTCGGGTCTGGCCCGCATGGCACCTGTGGCCATCATGCTGCTCGGTACGGGTACCCTGGCAGGCATCATCGCCAACTCGGGGCTGAAGGATGTACTGATCAGCGGCCTGACTGCCTCGGGTCTGCCCTCCTACCTGCTGGCCCCCATCTCCGGTGCCCTGATGTCCCTGGCGACCGCCTCGACCACCGCCGGGACTGTGGTCGCCTCCAACGTCTTCAGTTCGACCCTGCTCGAACTCGGCATCAGTGGCTTGGCGGGTGCCGCCATGATCCACGCCGGTGCCACAGTGTTCGACCACATGCCCCATGGCTCCTTCTTCCATGCAACGGGCGGCAGCGTCCACATGGGCATCAGCGAGCGCTTGAAGCTTATCCCTTACGAAACGGCAGTCGGTTTGACCATTGCAGTTGTCTCTACCCTGATGTTTGGCGTACTTGGTGTTGCCTAAGGAATTGATATGAAAATTGTAATTGCCCCTGACTCCTTCAAGGAAAGCCTGAGTGCCATGGAAGTGGCCGACGCCATCGAGGCGGGTTTCAAACAGGTGTTGCCCGATGCGACCTATGTCAAGTTGCCCATGGCCGATGGTGGCGAGGGCACGGTGCGTTCCCTGGTCGATGCCACCGACGGTCGCATAGTGACCGCCGAAGTGACGGCCCCGCTCGGTAACAAGGTCGAGGGATTCCTCGGCCTGCTGGGGGATGGCAAGCGCGCCGTCATCGAGATGGCAGCCGCTTCCGGCCTGCATCTGGTGGCGCCCGAGCAGCGCAACCCCCTGCTGACCTCCAGCGTCGGTACCGGTGAGTTGATCCTGGCCGCCCTGGATCTGGGGGTGACTCACCTCATCCTCGGCATAGGGGGCAGCGCCACCAATGATGGCGGCGCTGGCATGATCCAGGCGCTGGGCGGCAAACTGCTCAAGGCAGACGGCAGCGCCATTGGCTTCGGGGGCGCCGCCCTCGCCGAGCTGGCGACGATCGACTTGAGTGGGCTGGATGCGCGTTTGGCGGATCTCACCATAGAGGTGGCCTGCGATGTGAACAACCCGCTCTGCGGTCCCAAGGGGGCCTCGGCCGTGTTTGGTCCCCAGAAGGGCGCCAACTACGAGATGGTGGTGCAACTGGACAATAACCTGAGCCACTACGCGGATTGCATCGAGGCGGCCCTGGGTTGCCAGGTGAAGGATATCCCGGGGGCAGGTGCCGCCGGTGGCATGGGCGCCGCGCTGGTGGGTCTGCTGGGCGCCGAGCTCAAGCCGGGCATCCAGATCGTCATAGAGGCCCTGGATCTGGCCAGCGTGCTGCAAGATGCGGATCTCGTCATCACCGGCGAGGGTCGCATCGACAGCCAGACCATACATGGCAAGACCCCCATGGGGGTGGCGCGCTGCGCCAAGCAGTTTGGCAAGCCGGTGATCGGCATCGCCGGTTGCCTGACCGATGACTGTGGCGTGGTCCACGAACATGGCATAGATGCCGTCTTCGCCGTGGTCAACCGGGCCATGTCGCTGCCGGAGGCGCTGGAAACCGCCAGTACCAATCTGATGCTGACCTCCCGTAACGTGGCGGCTCTTTACCAACTGAAGCTCTGATCCCGTTGCAGCATCCTCGGATGCGGCACATTTTCAATGCCGGCCCCTGGCCGGCATCTTTTTATCCGCCCTTTTCCTTCTCAATCCCCCACGGAGCCGACGGCTGTTTCTATAGGTCATCAGGCCCGTTTGCGTCATAGTGTTCCCAGACATTCAAGGAGGTCGCCATGCTATTGCTGATGCTGGGAGTGCTGCTGTTCGCCCTGGTGCATCTCTACCCCTGCTTTGCCCAGGCCCACAGGGTTCGGCTCAGGGCGCGTTTGGGGGAGAGTCGTTATAAGGGGATGTTTTCCCTGCTGCTGCTGGTCGCTATCGGCTGCATCGTGGCCGGTTGGCGCAGCCTCTACCCGATGCCGCTCTACTTCCCGCCCTCCTGGGGGCCGGCGGCCGTACAGGGGCTGATGCCCCTGGCGATGATCCTGCTCTGCTCGGGCCTGGGGGCGAACCATTTCCGGCGCTGGCTGCGCCATCCCCAGCTGCTCGGTGTCCTGATCTGGAGTGGCGCTCACCTGCTGGTCAATGCCGAGGCCCGCTCTCTGATCCTGTTTGGCGGCCTGGGGCTCTGGGCGCTGGTCAGCATCGTCTGGATATCGATCCGTGACTGGGGCAGGGTGGCGCGTCCCGAGGCAAGCTGGCAGGGGACGCTGACTAGCCTGGGTCTGGGCCTGGTGGCCACAGTCGTACTGATCTTCGGGGGGCACGGCTGGCTGACCGGCATGGCACTACGCTGAGTCATGGGTGGATTGAGCCAAAGCCCCGCCTGCAGCGTAGAGAGTTCAGAGGCTGACCATAACCACTGGCCCGCTCTTGGTGAGCAGCCCGGGGTCAGATGAAAAAAGGAGAAGAGCATGAAGGGAATCGCACTCATATTGCTGCTCTGGGGTCACTCTGCCCTGGCTGGCTGCCCCGACTATTTTTCCGGGGAGCAGCGCGAGCTCAACAGCACCCAGCGCCACAACCTGTGCCAGCTCACCCAAGGCAAGGTGGTGCTGGTGGTCAATACCGCCTCCTATTGCGGTTACACCAAACAGTTCAAGGGGTTGGAGGCACTCAACCAAGAGTATCGTGACCAGGGGTTGCTGATCCTCGGCTTCCCTTCCAATGATTTCCAGCAAGAAGCGGGGGAGGAGGGGGAGACGGCCGCAGTTTGCCAGCGGGACTATGGGGTCACTTTCCCCATGTTCAACCGGGTCTCGGTGCGTGGCGATCAGGCTATCACTCTGTTCAAGGGACTGGCGCTGGCGGCCAACGAGGCGCCAGCCTGGAATTTTCACAAGTATCTGATCGGGCGGGATGGCCAGCTGTTGGCGAGTTATGGATCGCGTCAGCGCCCGGATGAGGATCCTCTGCTCGCGCAGCTACGGCAGGCACTCGCCGCTACCCCCTGAGCGGCAGCTCTGGAATAATGGTGCCCCGCTCCCTTGTTCAGGTCATATCGTGCTGCACCGACTCCCGCAAATGTTGATCTTCGATGCCCTGGTCCGCGAACAGGGCATCTCGGCCGCCGCCCGGCGGCTCGGCGTCTCCAAGTCCCACATCAGCAAGCAGCTGGCCCAGCTTGAGGCCGATCTCGGTGCCCAACTGGTGCAGCGCACCACCCGCCGTTTCGCCCTGACCGAATTGGGGCAGGAGTATGCCCGCCACTGCCGCGCCCTGGTGGCCCAGGCGCAGGAAGCGGAGTCCATGGTGGCGGACAGGCGCGGCAAGGTGAGTGGCGTACTGCATCTAGGGGTGGGTCAGTCGTTTGGCCGATTGCATGTGATCCCCCGCCTCAAGGCCTTCCAGCAGCGCTATCCCGAGTTGGAGCTGGAAGTTTCCCTGTTCGATCACCGAACCAATCTGGTGGATGAGGGACTGGATCTCTGGATCACCACCTATGAAGACAAGCCCCAGGGGCTGATAGGCCAGCGCCTGGCCGATATCGGCTTCGTGTTGGCGGCCTCCCCCGATTACCTGCTCGGCCACGGCACGCCGCTCACGCCGCGAGATCTGCTAGACCACAATTGCATCACCTATCAGAGCCGGGAGCGGCGCTATCAGGAGTGGCACTTTCGCAAGGAGAAGGAGCGCCAGAGCGTGCAGGTGGCGGGCAACTACAGGGTCGATCTGGCGGAGGCGGTACGCGACGCCGCGCTGGCCGGGCTGGGGGTGGCCTATATCGCCAACTATCTGCTCGACAAGGAGCTGCAATCCGGCGCCCTGATCCCGCTGCTGCCCGAGTGGCGTCCGAGCCAGAAGATGGCGGTCCATGCCGTGTATGCCCGCCGAGAACATCTGGATCCCAAGATCCGCCTCTTCATCGATTTCCTCAAAGAGGGATTCGGTACGCCACCCTATTGGCAACAGCGTCTGGCGCCCTGGTTGGGACAAGCATTGTCCGGCCTGGAGGAATGATTGTTTCCATGAGTAAACAGTTGTGGGTGGGAGCGAAATAAGACGAGGGGAATCAAGTGCTTGGATCCGGGTGGTTGGCGCAGAGGTGGTTGGTAACAGACTGATAACCTTGCCAGCTTGCAGTCATCAGGGGAGGGGTGCAGAATCCGCGCCCATCTGAAATCCCCCCGATGGAGTCCCCATGATAGCCCTGCTCGGCATGCTCTGCATACTGGCGCTCGCCACCCTCTGCTCTGACAATCGCCGTCGTATCCCACTGAGAACAGTGGGCGGCGCCCTCACCCTGCAGATCGTATTCGCCGCCTTGGTGCTCTGGCTTCCCGCCGGTCAGCGGGTATTGAATGCCGTCAGTGACAGCGTGAGCAGCGTCATCGGTTACGGCCAGGAGGGGATCGCCTTCCTGTTTGGGGACCTGGCCAAGTTCAAACTCGGCTTCATCTTTGCCTTCAATGTGCTGCCGGTCATCATCTTCTTCTCGGCGCTGATCGCCATCCTCTATCACATCGGCTTGATGACCAGGATCATCGCCCTGCTCGGCGGCGGTCTGCAAAAGCTGCTCGGCACTGGCCGGGCCGAGAGCCTCTCAGCCACCGCCAATATCTTCGTCGGCATGGTCGAGGCTCCGCTGGTGGTCAAACCTTACCTTGCCAAGATGTCCGACTCGCAATTCTTCGCGGTGATGAGCGGTGGCCTCGCTTCCGTGGCGGGCGGCACCCTGGTGGGGTATGCCAGCCTGGGAGTGGAGCTCAAGTACCTGATCGCGGCGGCCTTCATGTCTGCCCCGGCCGGTCTGGCCATGGCCAAGATATTGGTGCCGCCGGCAGCGGATGAACAGGATCATCATCAGGATGTGGAGATCCCTCGTGCGACCAACGTGATTGAAGCCGCCGCCGATGGCGCCATGTCAGGTCTGAATATTGCGGTCGCCGTGGGGGCCACGCTGCTGGCCTTCGTCGGTGTGATAGCCCTGCTCAACGGCTTGCTTGGCTGGGCCGGTGGCTTGCTGGGTTGGGAGCTGAGCTTCCAGTTGATCCTGGGCTGGCTGTTTGCCCCTGTC
This sequence comes from Aeromonas sp. BIGb0405, assembly GCF_024807335.1. NCBI lineage: Bacteria > Pseudomonadati > Pseudomonadota > Gammaproteobacteria > Aeromonadales > Aeromonadaceae > Aeromonas > Aeromonas sp. BIGb0405. The sequence continues at coordinate 104,241 of NZ_JANUEP010000005.1, read as the reverse complement.
TCCTGGCTCATCGGTGTGCCCTGGGATCAGGCTCAGGCTGCTGGCGCTCTGATTGGCACCAAGGTCGTCATCAACGAATTCGTGGCGTTCATCGCGCTGGTGCAGGATCAGACCCTGGACCCGTCGAGCAAGGCCATCGTCACCTTCGCCCTGTGCGGTTTCGCCAACATCTCTTCCATGGCGATCCTGATCGGCGGCCTGGGATCCATGGTGCCGGAGCGCAAGGCGTTCATCTCTCGCTACGGCATGCGGGCCATACTGGCCGGGGTGCTCGCCAACCTGATGAGCGCCGCCCTGGCAGGTCTGTTCCTCGCTATCTGATTGACCCCCGAAGTTAGCACCTTCCGGTCATGGCCCGCCTCGGCGGGCCTTTTTGTTCCCGGATGTTGCCCATGTCATGAGGCGGGTTAGCCAGGGAAGAGGGCACAAAAAAAGCGCCCCAGGGAAGAGGCGCGAGAAAACAGATTGGAAGTGTCACATGGGTGCACGTGCATGGGTGATGTCCATCCAGGTACGCACTCATCATGCCCCCGCTCTTCTGAAGCACTTCTGAGAGTGGCCTTCATCTGATGTTCATCTTTTCGCCGCAAAGCCCTCTCTTTTGGAAGGGAGATCACTCCTCACTCAGCCAGCCGGTGTCAATCCAGGGCTATCTTGCCTCGTCCGGATTTGATGTCGCCCTTGCGCTTCTTGGCTTCGACTCGGCGGCGCTGGGAGCCCTTGGTCGGCTTGGTGGCTCGGCGGGCCTTGGGTCGCCAGGCGGCCTTGGTCAGCAGTTCCACCAGTCGGCTCATGGCCTCCTTGCGGTTCATGTCCTGGCTGCGATGGGTCTCGACCCGGATCAGGATGAAGCCGTCATGTACCCGGCTGTCACTGAGCCTGTCCAGCCCCTCTTTATAGAGTTCTGGCAGGCTGGGGGAGCCTCGGTAATCGAAGCGCAACCAGACCGCCGAGTCTGTCTTGTTGACGTGTTGCCCCCCGGCGCCCTGGGCGCGCATCGCCTGAAACTGCAACTCATGCCAGGGCAGGGTGACGTGTTCCGAGATGACTAGCATGGAGTGACTGAACCAATTTGGTGCATTTTTTAACCTTGTTTAAGGATGGTGCCTCATCGTGGGGCGCTCTGCTCCCCCTTGGAGAGTCTGCGGAGAGGGGTTAGGCCATGTTTATTTTATCTTATTGAAATATAACAATAAAAATTCTTGGCACAAGAATTGATTGCACTATATCGACACACCATGGATTGGGAGCAACCAGATGAAATTGATTACTGCGATTATCAAGCCCTTCAAGTTGGACGATGTGCGTGAAGCCATTGCCAATCTCGGCGTCGAGGGATTGACCGTCTCCGAGGTCAAAGGGTTCGGCCGTCAGAAGGGACATACCGAATTATACCGTGGCGCCGAGTATCAGGTCGACTTCCTGCCCAAGGTCAAGCTGGAGATTGCCACCATCAGCGACAACGTGGAGAGCGTGATCGAGGCGATCTGCAAGGCGGCCTACACCGGCAAGATTGGGGATGGCAAGATTTTCGTCTATGAGCTGCAGCAGGCGGTGCGGATCCGCACCGGCGAGACAGACGACGAAGCGCTGTGAGTCATTGGAATTAGGGAAGCTGTTAGGAGATTGTCATGGAAGAGTTAGCCAAGAGTGTCAGTGAGCTGCGTTTTGCGCTGGATACCTTTTATCTGTTGATGTCCGGGGTCCTGGTCATGTGGATGACCGCCGGTTTCGCCATGTTGGAAGCGGGCCTGGTGCGCGCCAAGAACACCACGGAGATACTGACCAAGAACGTCCTGCTCTATACCATCGCCTGCGTGATGTACCTGCTGATCGGTTACAACATCATGTACGTCGACAACGGTGCCGGTGGTTGGCTGCCGAGTGTTGGCACCTTGCTCGGTACTCAGGCCGAGGGGGCAAGTCACTCGCTCGAGTCTGATTTCTTCTTCCAGGTGGTGTTCGTGGCAACGGCGACCTCCATCGTCTCCGGCGCCGTGGCCGAGCGGATGAAACTCTGGTCTTTCTTGCTGTTCTGCGTGGTGATGACTGGGGTCATCTACCCGGTTGAGGGTTACTGGACCTGGGGTGGCGGCTTTTTGAAAGAGGCTGGTTTCTCCGACTTTGCCGGCTCTGGCATCGTGCACCTCGCGGGTGCCGCCGCCGCCCTGGCCGCCGTACTGGTACTGGGGGCGCGTCGTGGCAAATATGGCAAGAATGGCGAGATCTACCCCATCCCCGGCTCCAACCTGCCGTTGGCGACCCTGGGCACCCTGATCCTCTGGATGGGTTGGTTCGGCTTCAACGGTGGTTCGCAATTGATGTTGTCCGATGCGGCCAACGCCAGTGCCATCGGTAAGGTGTTCGTCAACACCAACGCCGCTGCCGCCACCGGCGCCCTGGGCGCCCTGCTGGTGACCAAGCTGACTTGGGGCAAGGCTGACCTGACCATGGTATTGAACGGTGCGCTGGCCGGTCTGGTCGCCATCACGGCCGACCCTGCCTCACCCAGCCCGCTCTTTGCCAGCCTGATCGGTGTCCTGGCCGGTGGCCTGGTGGTTTATGCCATCGTCAGCTTCGACAAGCTGAAGATTGATGATCCGGTCGGCGCCTTGTCGGTGCACGGCGTCTGCGGTTTCTTCGGCCTGATGGTCGTACCCTTCAGCAATGAAGCAACCACCTTTGGCGCTCAGTTGCTCGGTGCGGCTGTCATCTTCGGTTGGGTGTTCCTCGCATCTCTGGTGGTATGGCTCCTGCTCAAGGCGACCCTGGGGATCCGGGTCAGCGAAGAGGAAGAGATGATGGGTGTCGATCTGCACGAGTGTGGTGTGGATGCTTATCCGGAGTTTGTGACGGTGAAAAGCAGCCATTAATTGACGGTTAACTCAGCTGAAAGGGCCGGATGGGATTCCATCCGGCCCTTTTATTTATCGTTGAGTAAATTTGTGATGCGGATGCGGTAATCGGCTTGCGATATGGCAATTTCCTCAGGCAGAATGCAAACAACAATAATTCTCACTATTCGCGTTCATCCCAAGGAATTGACTCCATGATCAAGAAGACACTATTGGCGCTGGCATTGACGGCCATTTCTGCTCCCGCCGCCATGGCTGCACAGGAAGTAAATGTCTATTCGAACCGTCAGGATGAGCTGATCAAGCCCATCATCCAGCAGTTCGAAAAGGAGTCAGGGATCAAGGTCAATGTGGTCTTTGCCAAAGAGGGGCTCAACGAGCGCCTGGAGCGTGAAGGCAAACTCTCCCCGGCGGATCTGATGCTGACCGTGGACATCAGCCGTTTGACCGATCTGGTCGACAAGGATCTGGTGCAACCGGTAGACAGCAAGCTGCTGCAGGAGAATATCCCGGCCGCCTACCGCGACCCGGATAATCGCTGGTTTGCCCTGACCACTCGCGTGCGGGCCATCTACTCCAGCAAAGAGCGTCTGGGCAAACTTGCCGAGATCAGCTACGAAGATCTGGTCAAGCCAGAATTCAAAGGCAAAATTTGTACCCGCAGCGGCAAGCATGAGTACAATGTCGCCCTGATCTCCTCCATGATCGTTCATCACGGCATGGCGGATACCAAGACCTGGCTGGAAGGGGTCAAGGCCAACTTGGCGCGCACGCCTCAGGGTAACGATCGGGATCAGGTCAAGGCGATCAAGGATGGCATCTGTGATGTCTCCCTGGGCAACAGCTACTACCTGGGCGCCATGCTCAAGGATCCGGAGCAGAAGGCCTGGGCTGAGGCGGTCGAGATCAACTTCCCGAATCAGACCAATCGTGGCGCCCACGTCAACGTGAGCGGTGTGGCCATGACCAAGTACGCCAAAAACAAGGTGCAAGCGCAGCAGTTGATGGAGTTCCTCTCCGGTGATCAGGCTCAGCACATGTATGCCGAGGTGAATGCCGAGTATCCGGTCAAGCCGGGTGTTGAGCCGTCCGCCATGGTCAAATCCTGGGGCAGCTTCAAGGTCGATGCCCTGCCGGTCAGCGACTATGCCAAGCACCGTAAGGATGCGCTGCAGCTGCTCGACGAAGTCAAGTTCGATCTGTAATCAGATGGGGCCAGGGGCCCCATCCATTTTTGTGGACTCATGAAAAAATTTGGTTGGATAGCCAGCGGCTGGGCCTGTGCCCTGCTGCTGGTTTTGCCCGTTCTGGCACTGCTGTTTTCTGCGCTCTCGGCGGATGGGGATCTGTTCGTCCATCTGGCCGATACCGTTCTCTCCACCTACCTCGTCAATACCCTGCTGCTGGTGCTGGGCGTCGTCTCGCTCAGCCTGCTGTTCGGGGTACCGACCGCCTGGCTGGTCGCCATGTGCCAGGTGCCGGGTCGCCGGGCCTTGCAGTGGGCGCTGATGCTGCCCATGGCCATGCCTTCCTACATCGTTGCCTACGTCTATACGGACTTGTTTGATTACTCCGGTCCGGTGCAGGCGGGGCTACGCACCCTGTTCGACTGGCAGGGGCCTGGCGACTACTGGTTCCCGGCTATCCGCTCCCTCGGCGGGGCTGCCTGGGTGTTGGCCCTGGTGTTGTTCCCCTATGTCTATCTGCTGGCGCGAGCCTCCTTCCTGGAGCAGTCGGTCAGCCTGATCCACTCCAGTCGGCTGCTCGGCAGTTCGCCCTGGCAGAGTTTTCGCCGCATCAGTCTGCCTTTGGCCAGACCCGCCATCATGGTGGCCGTCTCCCTGGTGGCCATGGAGACCCTGGCTGACTTTGCGACCGTGCATTTCTTTGCCATCAATACCCTGACCACCGCCGTGTATGATACCTGGCTCGGCTATGGCAGCCTGGCCACGGCGGCCAAGCTCTCCTGCCTGATGCTGCTGGCGGTTGTCTTGCTGATCGCCTTTGAGCGCCGCTCCCGGAGTCGTCAGCAGGTCTTCCAGAAATCCATGGGCCATGAGCCGCCGCTGCGCTACCCGCTCAAGGGAGGGCTGCGCTGGTTGGCCGGGCTCTGGTGCTGGGGCCTGGTACTGGCCGGTTTTGCCTTGCCATTCGCCATACTGCTCGACTATGGGGTGCGCTATTTTGCACTGTCATGGACTCCGGAGTTTGTGCGCTTCGCCGGCAACAGTCTGCTCATCTCGGCCCTGACGGCGCTGCTTGCCATGGGGGTGGCCCTGCTGCTCGGTTTCTTCCGCCGTCTCGATGGTGGGGTCAAGAGTCTGATCCCCCTGCGTCTTGCCGCCCTGGGCTATGCCATGCCGGGGACAGTGCTGGCCATCGGTGTGCTGGTGCCACTCACGGCCCTGGATTTTGGCATCAACGATCTGGCCGAGTGGCTTGGGCTTCAGGGGCCAGGCCTGCTGCTGACCGGCACGCTCACCGCCATCGTGTTCGGCTATCTGGTGCGTTTCGTCGCCATTGCCATCGGTTCGGTGGAGAGCAGCCTCGGCAAGGTCTCCCCCAGTCTCGACATGGCGGCCCGCTCCCTGGGGCAGGGAGCGGGCGGTATGCTCAGACGGGTGCATTTGCCCTTGGTGCGACGGGGCCTGTTCGCCGGCGCCATGCTGGTCTTTATCGAATCCATGAAGGAGCTGCCCGCCGCCTTGCTGCTGCGGCCGTTCAACTTCGAGACCCTGGCGACCCATGTCTATCAGTTCGTCTCGGACGAGATGCTGGAGCGCGGGGCGCTTGGCGCCATCGTCATCGTACTGGTGGGCTTGCTGCCGCTCATCTGGGTCAACCGCAGCCTGGATAGCCAGGGCCATTGAGCCAATTTGAATGAGGTGCCCTGGCCACTCTCACACAAGAGGATTTGAGTCGTGTCTTGCTTGCAAATAGAGAAAGTGAGCTGCCGTTATAACGGTCATAACGTGTTGGAGCAGCTCTCCTTGTCAGTGGCTGACAACGAGATAGTTTGCTTGCTGGGGGCCAGTGGCTGCGGCAAGACCACGCTGCTCAAGGCCATCGCCGGCCTGCTGCCCCTGGCAGAGGGCGAGATCCGGCTCGGGGAGCATCTGCTGGAGGGCCCCGGGGTGAGCGTTCCTCCCGAGGCGCGCAACATTGGCATGATCTTTCAGGATTACGCCCTCTTTCCCCATCTGACCGTGGCCGAGAACATCGGCTTCGGCCTGGGAAGGCAAGCGCGCAGCGAGCGCCGCCAGACCGTGGAGGAGTCGCTCCAGCTGGTGAACCTGCAAGGGCTGGGGGAACGCTACCCTCATCAACTCTCCGGCGGCCAGCAACAGCGTGTCGCCATCGCCCGGGCGCTGGTGTGCAAGCCGCGTCTCATGCTGCTCGACGAGCCCTTCTCCAACATTGATACCCAGGTGAGGATGAAGTTGATCCTGGAGATCCGTGCCTTGCTCAAGGGGCAGGGGATAGGGGCCGTTTTTGTCAGTCACAGCAAGGAGGAGGCGTTTGCCTTCGCCGATCGGCTGGCGCTGTTTCGTGCCGGTCACATCGAGCAGGTGGGCGAGCCGGAGCAGCTCTATCGTCGCCCGCAGAATCCCTTCGTGGCCGAGTTCCTCGGTGGCGTCAACTACCTGGCCGCCGAGGTGGTGGATGCCGATAGCGTACAGACCGCCATTGGCCTGATCCGCGGTAGCGAGCCCCATGGTCTGGCCCAGGGAGAGCGGCGTCAACTCATGCTCAGACCCCAGCAGCTGCAGCTTATTGGGGATGAAGAGGGGCCGCTCAGGGTGGTGGATCAGCAGTTTCTCGGCCATCACTGCCGGGTGCAGCTGGCCTGTGGCGAGTTGACACTGGAGGCCAGTATCAGCGAACCCCTGATCCCCGCGCAGGCCAGGGTGCAGGTGGCGCCACACCCTCTGGTACTGTTCGCGCTCTGATGAGCCAAGGTGCCGGGTCACATCAAGGATCCCATCGGCCATTGCTTTATAATCAGGCGACTTTATGATCGACCAATGCTCACACATGGGAGAGATGAATGAATGCCCAAACCGGGATCTGCGCAGAGCCTAATCTGCATGCCCTCTATCTGATGTTCAACCGGGTCGGTGACAGTGCCGAATTGGTTCGCCGCCTCGCCAAGGTGCCAACGCTGTGGCAATCCGTCACCGCCGACTTTCCGGACGCCGGCTTCTCTGGTCTGCTGGCGGTGGGATCCGAAACCTGGGATGGTCTCTATCCCATGGCGCGCCCTCCCCAGTTTCGCAGTTTCCTTGCCCAGGAGGCCAATGGCCAGCAGGCGCCCCACACCCCCTTCGATCTCTTCGTGCAACTGCGCGCCGACCGGGTCGATGTGCTGCATCATGCCGGTCAACGGCTGATGGCGCTGCTGGGTGGCCAGGTTGAGCTGGTGGAAGAGGTGCGGGGTTTCCGCAATCAGGATTGCCGTGACTTGACCGGTTTCGTCGATGGCACCGAGAATCCTCAGGATGAACACAGGGGAGAAGTGGCGCTGCTGGCCGGTGGCGAGTTTGCGGGTGGCTCTTATGTCCATGTGCAGCGCTGGCTACATGCCATGAGCGACTGGGAGCGGCTGTCACTCAAAGAGCAAGAGGACATCATAGGCCGCACCAAGGTCGACAACCTGGAGTATGAGTCTGCCGCCAAGCCGCTCACGGCTCATATAAAGAGGGTCAATCTCAAGACCCCCAAGGGGGAGTCCATGGAGATACTGCGCCAGAGCATGCCCTGGGGCACCATGCGTGAGCAGGGGCTCTACTTCATCTCCTGTTGCCGCACCCCGCTGCACTTCAATGCCATGCTGGCCAGCATGTACAAGGGCGAGGGTGGCCACTTCGATCACCTGCTGCGCTTCACCCGCGCTGTGACCGGGGCTGCCTTCTTCGCTCCCTCGGTCGAGTTCCTGCAGGGCCAGGGACAATAAGCCCATCGAGGAGCATCCCGGCAAGGCATGAACAAAAATCCCGGCCGAGGCCGGGATTTTTCGTTCCATTGTTCGTTCAGGGAGCCCAGCCGTAGCGGAGCCAGAGCGATTAAGGGGTCTGTTCGAACAGCTCGAGGGCGGAGAGGTATAGCTCTTCGATATCGGTATCGCTGGTCGGGGTGATGAAGATGGTGTCATCCCCGGCGATGGTGCCGAGGATCCCTTCGGCCTTGCCGAGGGAGTCGAGCAGGCGGGCGATCAGCTGGGCGGCACCGGGGCTGGTGTGGATGACCACCAGAGCGCCGTTGTGGTCGACATCCAGTACCAGATTCTTGAGGGGGCTGGAGGTGGTGGGCACGCCGAGTTCGACCGGCAGGCAGTAGACCATCTCCATCTTGGCATTGCGGGTGCGAACGGCGCCGAAACGGCTCAGCATGCGCGATACCTTGGACTGGTTGATGTTTTCAAAACCCATCTCTTGCAGGGCCGTGACTATCTCTGCCTGGGAGCCAAATCTTTCTTCTTTCAGCAAGGCTTTAAAGGCCTTCGCCAGTTTTTCTTGCTTGTCGTTATGCTTCATCTTGGACTCACGAATGAGGGAGGGTGGCGGCCTGTGGTACGCAGGCGGCAGCTGTTCAGCATGGCCATTTTGCATTCATATGCCTTTTTTGGCAAGGAACTGCGGTTTGTACTGCATATCGATGCAAGTTTAGCTTGCATATACCCATGTTGAGATTAAAATCAGGACGAAATTTTGAAAACTTATTCAATCGGGTTGTATGGGTATTGAATTAAACGCTATCGACAAGTCCTGGCACAAACAGCAGGTTCTGCAACAGGTCTCCTTTTGCACCAATCCCGGCGAGACCTTGGTATTGCTGGGCCCAAGCGGTGCGGGCAAGAGCTCGTTGCTGCGCATGCTCAACCTGCTCGATACCCCGGATGCCGGTACTTTGCGCATCGGCAAGAGTGAATTTTCTTTCCCGTCGGCCCTCTCCAAGGGGGACTTTGCCCGCGAAGCCCAGGCGCTGCGTCGCAAAGTCGGCATGGTGTTCCAGCAATACAACCTCTGGCCCCATCTCACCGTGCTGGAAAACCTCATCGAGGCGCCCATCAAGGTGCTCGGCATGGGCAAGCAGGCGGCCATCGACAAGGCCGGCTACCTGCTGGCCCAGTTGCAGCTCGCCGACAAGCGTGACGCCTGGCCGGCCCGGCTCTCCGGTGGTCAGCAGCAGCGTGTGGCCATCGCCCGTACCCTGATGATGGACCCCGAGGTCCTGCTGTTTGATGAGCCGACGGCGGCGCTGGATCCCGAGATAACCAAGGAGGTCGCCCAGATCATTCGTGGTCTCGCAAAGACCGGGATCACCCAGGTGGTGGTGACCCACGAGGTCGATTTCGCCCGCAAGGTGGCCAGCCAGGTGATCTACCTGGAGCGGGGTCAGATTGTGGAATCCGGCTCCGCCGAGATCTTCACCTCACCCCGAACCCGTCGTTTTGCCGAGTTTCTGAATCACTGAATCCCTTCATTTTGACAAGGACAATCACATGAAAAAGAGCATATTGCTGGCCGTGGCCATGGGACTGCTGAGCACGACCGTTGTGGCCAAAGAGATCAAATTTGTCACCGAGGCAACGTATGCCCCGTTCGAGTATCTGGATGACAAGAACGAGTTTCAGGGCTTCGACATCGACTTGGCCCGCGCCATCTGCGCGCAGGCCAAGCTGGAGTGCAGCTTCCATAACCAGGCGTTTGACAGCCTGATCCCCAGCCTCAAGTTCCATCGCTTCGATGCCGCCATCGCCGCCATGGACGTGACCCCGGAGCGTGCCGCCCAGGTCGATTTCTCCGACATTTATTACGAGAACTCCGCCGTATTCGTGGCCAAGAAGGATGCCTTCAAGGGCCCGGAAGAGCTGGTCGACAAGACGGTCGGCGTCCAGAACGGCAGTTCCCATCAGTCCTATCTGGTGGATAACTGGGTCAGCAAGGGCCTGCTCACCGTGCCTTACGCCAGCTATCAGAGCGCCTTCCTCGACATGATGAACGGTCGTACCGATGCCGTCTTTGCCGATACCGCCGTGGCCGCCGATTGGCTCAAACAGCACAAAGAGTATGTGGTGATGGGCAAGCCTGTGACCGATGCCAAGTACTTCGGCACGGGTTTTGGCATCGCCGTGGCCAAAGGCAATAAAGAGCTGCTGGCTCAGCTGAACAAGGGGCTGGCCGAGATCAAGGCCAATGGCACCTATCAGCAGATCTTTGACAAGTACTTCGCGCAGTAAGCCATGCTGAGTCTGCTGCTCGACGCAACCTGGATGACCCTGGGGCTGGCCCTGGCCTCTCTGGTTGGGGGTATGGTGCTGGCGCTGGCATTCAGCGTGGCTGAACTCAGCGGCAAGCCCTGGCTCGGCTGGCCCGTTGCCACCCTCACCACCCTGATCCGCGGCCTGCCCGAGCTGCTGGTGGTGCTGTTCATCTACTTTGGCTCGACCCAGGTGCTGTTCCTCATCACCGGAGAGTATGTGGAGTTCAGCCCCTTCGCTTGTGGTGTGCTGGCACTCTCTTTGTTGTTTGCCAGCTATGCCTGCCAGACCCTGCGCGGCGCCCTCAATGCGGTGCCGATCGGTCAGCGGCAGGCCGCCGAGGCGCTGGGATTGGGACGGGGGCGGACCTTCTTTCGCATCGTGCTGCCTCAGGCATGGCGTCACGCCCTGCCCGGGCTGGGCAATCAGTGGCTGGTGCTGCTCAAGGATACCGCCCTGGTCTCCCTCATCGGGGTGAACGAGATGATGCGTCAGGCACAGATGGCGTCGGCCAGTACCTACCAGCCCTTCACCTGGTACGCCACGGCGGCCCTCATCTATTTGGCGATCAGCCTGGTCAGTGAATTCGGGCTCAAGCAGGCGTCCCGTTATAGCCGGCGCTACGGAGGTTAGGGATGCAAGACTATCTGATGACTCTGCTCGGTGGACTTGGTACCACCTTGCAGCTGACCGCCCTGAGCCTGCTGCTCGGGGTGGCCATGGCGGCCCTGATGACCTGGGTGTTGGAGCGCCGTATCCCGCTGGCGACTCAGCTGGTGCAACTGTGGGTGCTGGTGTTCACCGGTACCCCTCTGCTGATCCAGATTTTCCTTATCTATTACGGGCCCGGCCAGTTCGAGTGGCTCAAGAGCGGGCCACTCTGGCCCCTGCTCAAGCAACCCTGGTTCTGCGCCGTGTTGGCCCTTGGCTTCAATACGGCCGCCTATTCGACCCGCCTGTTCAAGGGGGCGTTGGAGGCGATTCCGGCGGGGGAGGTGGAAGCCTGTCGTGCCCTGGGTTTCACGCCGGGCCAAACCCTGTGGATGAAGGTGCGTCACGCCGCCCGTCGCCTGGTTCCTGCCTACTCCAACGAGGTGATCCTGGTCCTCAAGGGGAGCTCCCTTGCCAGCACCATCACCATCATGGATATCATGGGGCTGGCCCAGCGTCTCAATGCCCAGACCTATGACACCCTGGCGGTGTTTACCGTGGCGGGGGCCCTCTACCTCTGCATGAATGGTTTGTTAACAATTGGCTTTCGCTGGTGCGAGCGCCGAGCCCTGGCTTTCCAAGGCTAAACACCAGATATTGACCCTCTGATGGAAGGAGAAACACAGAAAATCTGTGCTTCTCCTTCCACTTTTCACATTTCCCCCCCGCTTTCGGCGCTGGCTGTTCCGTAGCTCACAGAACCTGTTATCGCAACTGTTATCAGATTGTTTTTTAGGGGGGGATCCTTTAAGGTTGGGCGCACAACAAGAAACAACCTTAAACCTGCTTAAACATGGAGTTGATCATGAAAGTTGCCGTTCTGGGTGCCGCCGGTGGGATAGGCCAAGCCCTTGCCCTGTTGCTGAAGAATCGCCTGCCTGCTGGTTCCGAATTGAGCCTGTATGACATTGCCCCCGTGACCCCGGGTGTTGCCGTCGATCTGAGCCACATCCCGACTGACGTGAAAGTAAAAGGATTTTGTGGCGAAGACCCGAGCCCGGCTCTGGTTGGCGCCGATGTCGTGCTGATCTCCGCCGGTGTGGCGCGCAAGCCCGGCATGGATCGCTCCGATCTGTTCAACATCAACGCCGGTATCGTCAAGAACCTGGTCGAGAAGTGTGCCGCATCCTGCCCGCAGGCGCTGATCGGCATCATCACCAACCCGGTCAACACCACGGTCGCCATCGCCGCCGAAGTGTTGAAGAAAGCCGGTGTCTATGACAAGCGTCGCCTGTTCGGGATCACCACCCTGGACGTGATCCGTGCCGAGACCTTCGTGGCCGAGGCCAAGGGGCTGAACGTTGATAAAGTACGCGTCAACGTCATTGGCGGCCACAGCGGCGTGACCATCTTGCCGCTGCTATCCCAGATTGAGGGTGCCAACTTCTCTGCCGAGGAAGTGGCTGCCATGACCAAGCGCATCCAGAATGCCGGTACCGAAGTGGTTGAAGCCAAAGCCGGTGGCGGTTCAGCGACCCTCTCCATGGGTCAGGCGGCTTGCCGCTTCGGCCTCTCCCTCATCAAGGGTCTGCAGGGCGAAGCCAACGTCATCGAGTGCGCCTACGTGGAAGGCAATGGCGAGCACGCCAGCTTCTTCGCACAACCCATACTGCTGGGCAAGCACGGCGTCGAGACCATACTGGACTACGGCAAGCTGAGTGCCTTCGAGCAGGAAGCGATGGATGGCATGCTGGCCACCCTGAAAGCCGACATCCAGCTGGGTGTCGACTTCGTCAAGTAAGACGCATGACGGTTGAAAAGGGGAGCTCAGGCTCCCCTTTTGTCATCCTGGCTGCGGCCATTTTCCATCCGGATTTCATCCTGACTTAAGGGATTGCTCCTGTGGCCGATACAGGAGAGCAGCAGGAGAACCCATGATGAACCTCTTCCCCCTCATTATCTTTACGTGTTTGCTGGCCGCTCAGGCTGATGCAGAACCCATTGACACCGGTGTGGCCGATCCCATGTTGGCGGCCGCATCTGTACCTGCGCCGGTGCCTGAACCAGTCAAGGGGGCGGTGCAGTCTGCCGAGATCGCCGCGGCATCCAACCCAGGGTTGCCGGCCACCCAGGCCAAGGCTGCCACGCCATCCGCTCTGCCCGGTGCGGGCCTGCCCCAGTGGCCGACACCCGCAGGCCAGGTGTCGGCGGCGCCCGCTACCCTGGTCGAAGTGGTGGATCCTGCGGTCCAGCTGCCCCCGGTCTCGGTGGCACCCCTGCAGGTTGTCCCCCTCTATCGTCAGGACGAGCTGCTCGACTGGATTGAACAGGGCCGTCACCTCAAACAGGTCAAGCAGGACAGGTGCCAGTTGACTCAGGACATAGAGGCGCGGGCCAATGTGATGAAGATCCCCTCCTACCAGTTTCTGTGGGGGGACATGCTGGCCTGGGGCGTGTGCGTGAAGCCCGATGCCGAGCAGGGGGTCAAGTACCTGTGGGCTGCGGCGGATCAAGGCCTGGCGCCCGCGCTGGAACAACTGGGCCGCTACTACTGGAAGGGGATATTGGTGCAGAAGGATCTGCTGCGTGCCGAGACCCTGATGCGGGAGGCGGCGAGCCAGGGTCTGCTCAAGGCGCAGTTGGAGTGGGTCGAAATGTTGCTGGCGGGACTCGGCAGCCCTCTCGATTATGAAGAAGCCTACCATTTGCTGCACGGGGCCGTGATTGGCGACAAGGCGCTCCATGGTCGGGCGGCCAGCCTGCTGTCGCGTCTTGCCGGTCGCATGCCCGCCAATGCCGTGGCGCGGGCCAAGGCCATGGGTTGACGCCTTTTTCCCAGTGATGAGAAGAGGGCCCCTGTTTGCAGCAGGGGCCCTCTTGTTATGGGGAGGTCAGCCGCCGTGCCGTGCAGGCTGTTTCCCCTTCATTGGTATGGATAGCCGGTTGTTATAGATCTTGATGAGGGCCAAATACTTCGTAATGAAGGCGCTCGCCACTCACCCCGAGGGCCAGCAACTGCTGCTTGATACTGGCCATGAAGGGCAGGGGGCCACAGCAGTAGTAATGAGCGTCAACGGGCAACAACTCCTGCACCTGCGCCAATACCATGGTGCCGGTGAAGTCATAGTCCTCCCCCTGTTGATCCTGCTCGGTCGGGGCGCGATACCAGACCCGGCTGAGCAGTCGCTCATGTTGGCGAGACTTGGTGTGAATATCCTGTTTGAAGCCATGCAGCGCGCCCTGCTCGCAGGCGTGGAGCCAGCGGATGTCGGCGCCATGGCCCATCGCCAGCAGCTGATTGAGCATGCTGAGCATGGGAGTCTGGCCCACACCGGCCGAGATGAGTACCACGGCCTGATCGGGCCTGGCCGTCAGTACGAAGTCCCCCGCCGGCGGCATCACCTCCAATCGATCCCCTTGCTGCAGCTTGTCATGGAGCAGATTGGAGACTTGTCCCCGGGACTCGCGTTTGACGCTGATGCGGTAACTGTGCCCGTTGGGCGCATCGGAGAGAGAATATTGGCGGATCTCCTGATAGCTCAGGTCAGGGTGCGCCAGCTTGAGGCTGAGGTATTGACCTGGCTGGAAGTCGAGGACGGGCAGCCCATCGACAGGCGTCAGGACAAAGGAGGTGATGGTGTCGCTCTCGGCTTGCTTGTGTGTGATGACGAAGGGGCGGCCCCCTTGCCAGCCACCGGGCTGCTCGGCCTTCTCCTGGTAGATCTCGCTCTCCCGGCCGATGAAGATATTGGCCAGCACCCCGTAAGCCTTGCCCCAGGCGGTCAGTATCTCCTCGGTGACCGCTTCACCGCCCAATTCTTTGAGGGTGGCCAGCAGATGACTACCCACAATGTGATATTGTGCTGGCTGGATCAGGAAACCCGTGTGTTTGTGAGCAATGCGTTCCACGGCGCCAGCGAGGGCACCCAGGTTGTCGATGTTTCGGGCATAGGCCGCCACGGCATTGAACAGTGCCAGCGGTTGGCCGCCACTGCGCTGATGAGCCAGGTTGAATACATCCTTGAGTTCGGGGTTATCGCGAAACATGCGCTGGTAAAAGTGCTCGGTCAGGGCAGGCCCGGCCGATTCGAGCAGGGGAATGGTGCTTTTGATGACGGCGATGGTGGCTTGATCTAACATAGGACCTCTCTAATTGAGCATTCAGAATGTCATTTTATAAGTGGCATCCTAGATGTTTATTTGATGAGGATCAACCCTCCCTCTTTCGCTTTGCGCTAAACAGGCATTATGAGACTGACAAGTTATACGGATTTTGGATTAAGAGCCTTGCTCTATCTGGCAACGCTGCCGGAGGGTGAGTTGTCGAGTGTCGCCAAGGTATCTGCCTTGTATGGCGTCTCCCGCAACCACATGGTGAAGGTGGTCAATCAGCTGGTGAAACTGGGTTATCTGCAATCCCAGCGGGGCAAGCATGGCGGCATACGGCTGGCCTGTGCCCCCGATACCATCAACATCGGTCAAGTGATCCGCGAGCTGGAAGGGAACCTGGATGGCATCGACTGTCATTCGCCCGTCTGCCATATCATCTCGGTTTGCCTGCTCAAGGGAGCGTTGAAGGATGCCATGAATGCTTTCTTGGCCGTGATGGATGGCTATAGCCTGCAGGACTTGCTGGCCAACCGCGACGAGTTGGAGCAGGTGTTCGGCCAGTTGATCCCGACCCTCAACATCCCCGCCGACGATAACGACTTCTGAGTTGCTCTCCAAAATGAAGAAGGGCTGCCCGCGGGCAGCCCTTCTTCATTTTGGCAGTCAGGGCGCGGCTGGCATCAGTCGTCGTCATCCTCGTCCGATGCGGTGCTGCGGTAGAACTGCGGCATGATGCGCGCCATGGTGACCATGTTCTGCTCTACCTCGAGGATCTCGATGGGATAACCCGCCAGCCGTATGCTGATGTTGGGCTGGGGGATCTCTTCGAGATACTCCAGGATGACGCCGTTGAGGGTGCGGGGGCCGTCGGTCGGCAGGTGCCAGTTCATCTCCTTGTTGAGCTCGCGGATGCTGACCGAGCCCTCGACCAGGAAGGAGCCGTCTGGCTGAGGGTGGACTTCGTCACTCGGCGTGGGCGTCATGGAGGTGGTGAAGTCACCGACAATCTCCTCGAGTATGTCGTCCAGGGTGATCAATCCCTGAATGTCGCCATATTCGTCGACGATGAGGCCGATCCGCTCCTTGTTGCGCTGGAACTTGGCAAGCTGGACATTGAGAGGAGTCCCCTCCGGGATGAAATAGATCTCCTTGACCGCCCGCAGCAGGCTCGATTTGTTGAACTGATCCTTGGCGATGAGGCGCAGGGCATCGCGGGCATGCAGGAAACCGACCGCATCATCTATGCTGCCCCGGTAGAGCAGGATCTTGGTGTGGGCGCAGTGCACCAGCTGACGGAGTATGGTTTTCCAGTCGTCATTGATATCGATGGCATAGATCTCGTTGCGCGGCACCATGATGTTCTCCACCGTCATCTTGTCGAGATCCAGGATGCTGAGCAGCATGTCCTGGTGACGTTGGGGGATCATGCTGCCCGCCTCGTTGACTATGGTGCGCAGCTCCTCCGTGTTGAGGGAGTCGCGCTGCTTGGGAGCAATCTTGAGCAGCTTGAGCAGGCTGCTGGTGATGCCATTGATCAGCCAGACGAAGGGGTAGAGGGGCACCATCAGCCCCTTGAGGATCCAGGACGCCGGATAAGCAATCTTCTCCGGGTACATGGCCGCCAGGGTCTTGGGCGTCACTTCGCCGAAGATCAGCACCACTATGGTCAGGCCGAACGTGGCAATGGCTACCCCGAAGTCACCAAATAGCCGGATACAGACGATGGTGGCGATGGCCGATGCCAGGATGTTGACCAGGTTGTTGCCGATGAGAATGAGGCCGATGAGGCGATCCGGACGCGCCAGCAAGCGCTCTACCCGACGGGCAGCCTTGTGCTTGGTCTGTGCCAGATGGCGCAACTTGTAACGGTTGATCGACATCAGGCCGGTTTCGGAACTCGAGAAAAACGCGGATAGTAAGATCAGAATAACGAGAACAATCAATAACGTGCTCGTTGATATGCTGTCCAAAAAGGGCTCCTAACAGGTGCTGGTTTATGAGTGATTCAGTTGAGCAGAACTTCTTTGACGAAGCGGCTGCCAAAATAGGCGAGGGTCAGTATCGCTGAACCTATCAGGCTCAGACTGATGACCCGGCGGCCGCGCCAGCCACGGGTATGATGACCCCAGAGCAGAAACGCATAGACGCACCAGGCCAGAATGGAGAGCACTGCCTTGTGGGACTTGCCCTGGGCGAACATGTCTTCCAGGAAGAAGAGGCCGGAGGCGATGGAGAGGGTGAGCAGGAACAGACCGGCGGAGATGAGCTGGAACAGCCGTTTCTCCACCGTCATCAGTGGCGGCATGGCCGGCAGCTGGCTGAGCTTGCGGGACTTGAGCTGGCGGTCGAGGCAGGCCAGCTGCAAGGCAAACAGGCAGGCTATCATCAGCACCGAATAGGCCATCAGCGCCAGGCCGATGTGCAGCAGCAACTGGGGATGGGCTTCCAGATGGGTGATGTAGCGACTCGGGATCAGGGCGCTTGCCGTGAGCAGCAGCGCGGAAAAACCATAGACTACGGGCAGCAGGATCCAGCCGTTGAAGCGGCGAGCGGCGCAGGTCATGAAGGTACTGATGATGAGGCTCACCAGCGAGGCCACGTTCAACATGCTGAGATTCTGGCCCGAGTTGGTCTGAGTCACCTCGGCACCCAGGGTGATGCCGTGGGCGAGCAGGGCGAACGCCACGCAGGCGAACAGCTTGTGCTGCCCCGCAGGCTTGGCGCTCAGCAACAGATGCAGAGAGGCGATGATGGCCAGCAGGTAAAACGCCAGGGCCAGAACAGAGATCACGATCATAACCAGGTCGTTGTTGAACAAGCAGTTAGGTGAACAAGAGAGGCAGTATACCCTGCGGGTGAGGTGCTCGCCAGTTGTGCAATCGGCAATCTGCCCATATATAGGGAGCAGGTCGTCGCAGTCGCTGCGGCGAATAATCGTCCTCAGGCAATGGCTGAGGTATAATGCCGCCATTTACCATGCCAAGAACCGGAAAGCGTCATGTTTGAGAATTTGACAGAACGACTCTCGCGCACCCTGCGCAACGTCAGTGGCCGTGGGCGACTGACCGAAGAGAACATCAAAGAGACTCTGCGCGAGGTGCGCATGGCGCTGCTCGAAGCGGACGTGGCGCTGCCCGTGGTGCGCGATTTCGTGGCGCGGGTCAAAGAGAGAGCCGTTGGCCAGGAAGTGGCCAAGTCCCTGAGCCCGGGCCAAGCCTTCATCAAGATAGTGCATGGGGAGTTAGTCTCCGTCATGGGCGAGGCCAACGAGCAGCTCAACCTGGCTGCCCAGCCGCCAGCCATCATATTGATGGCCGGTCTGCAGGGCGCCGGTAAAACCACGACAGTGGCCAAGCTCGCCAAGCTCCTGAAAGAGCGCAGCAAGAAAAAGGTACTGGTGGTCAGTGCGGACGTCTATCGCCCCGCCGCCATCAAGCAGTTGGAGACCCTGGCCGGGGACGTCGGCGTCGACTTCTTCCCGAGCGACGCGACCCAGAAGCCGCTGGCCATTGCCACTGCCGCCATCGATCAGGCCCGCAAAAAATTCTATGACGTGGTGATCGTGGATACCGCCGGTCGCCTGCACGTCGACGGCGCCATGATGGACGAGATCCGGGATCTCCATGCCAGCATCAAGCCGGTTGAGACCCTGTTCGTGGTCGATGCCATGACCGGTCAGGATGCCGCCAATACGGCCAAGGCGTTCAATGAGGCGCTGCCGCTGACCGGCGTCATCCTCACCAAGGCCGATGGCGATGCCCGTGGTGGTGCCGCGCTGTCCGTGCGTCACATCACCGGCAAGCCGGTCAAGTTCATCGGCATGGGGGAGAAGATCGACGCGCTCGAGCCCTTCCACCCCGATCGTCTGGCGTCGCGCATTCTTGGCATGGGCGATGTGCTCTCCCTCATCGAGGAGGTGGAACGCACCGTCGACAAAGAGAAAGCGGCCAAGCTGGCCAGCAAGGTCAAGAGTGGCAAGGGCTTCGATCTGGAGGACTTTCGCGAGCAGCTGGCCCAGATGCGCAACATGGGCGGCATGATGGGCATGCTCGACAAGCTGCCGGGCATGTCTGGTCTGCCGGACAACGTGAAAGATCAGATGGATGACAAGCTCACCATTCGCATGGAGGCCATCATCAGCTCCATGACCCCGAAGGAGCGAGCTCATCCCGATCTCATCAAGGGATCCCGCAAGCGCCGCATCGCCGCAGGCTCTGGCATGCAGGTGCAGGACGTGAACAAGCTGCTCAAGCAGTTCACCGAGATGCAGCGCATGATGAAGAAGATGTCCGGCAAGGGCGGCATGCGCAAGATGATGGGCCAGATGAAGAACATGCTGCCGCCGGGCTTCGGTGGCGGTGGCCGCGGCCCCTTCTAATCGGTATCATCCCCTCTGTTGCAAGAGGCTCCTCTCGAGGGAGCCTCTTTTGTCTGCAAGCTGCGCAAAAATTGGCTGGTTCAGTTGCAATTAGCATGAATTCAAGTAGTATTACGCGGCTTATTTTAAGCTAGGGTTCGCGTGTTTGCGGGCCCTGTTCATTAGATGTTAATGAGGACGATATGGTAACCATTCGTTTACAACGTGGTGGCGCGAAAAAGCGTCCGTTTTACCAGGTAGTAGTTGCTGACAGCCGTAACGCTCGTGACGGTCGTTTCATCGAGCGTGTTGGTTTCTTCAACCCGGTTGCTTCTGGTTCCGCTGACAAGCTGAATCTGGACCTGGCTCGTATCGAGCATTGGGTTGGTACTGGTGCCACTGTTTCTGACCGTGTTGCCAAGCTGATCAAAGACGCTGCTAAAGCTGCTTAATCAGTCAAACGGTAGGGAGTTAAGGTGGATAAACCTATAGTTCTGGGCACCCTGGGTACCGTCTACGGCATCAAGGGCTGGCTGAAAGTGAACTCCTTCACCGATGTTGCCGAAGCGATTTTCGATTACAAACCCTGGCTGATCAATCAGAACGGGGTGTGGCGTGAAATCAAGGTTTCGGCCTGGAAGCGTCACAACAAGGGTCTGATCTGCAAACTCGATGGTATCGATGTGCGCGAGGATGCCCTGGCATTGACCAATGTCGAGATTGGCGTACCCGCCGATCAGTTGCCGAGTCTGCCCGATGGTGAGTTCTACTGGCGCGACCTCATAGGTTGTGCAGTAAAGACCACCACAGGATATGACCTTGGCAAGGTGACCGAATTGATGGAAACCGGCTCCAACGATGTGTTGGTGGTTGAGGCCAATGTAAAAGATGCCTTTGGCGCAAAGGAGCGGTTGATTCCGTTCCTGGAAGAGCAGGTGGTCAAGCATATTGACCTGACTGCTCGCACAATCGAAGTTGATTGGGATCCTGGTTTCTAGTTTCCCGCGGTAACAGAGTATCGGAGGTTTCTTATGTGGATTGGGGTGATTAGCCTCTTCCCGGAAATGTTCCGAGCCATTACCGAACACGGGGTAACGGGTCGGGCCGTCAAGAGTGGCCTGCTGCAGATTGAGTGCTGGAACCCCCGGGACTTTACCCACGACAAACACCGTACGGTCGATGATCGTCCTTATGGTGGTGGGCCCGGCATGTTAATGATGGTTCAGCCGCTGCGTGATGCGATTCATGCGGCCAAGCAAGCGGCGGGAGACGGGGCGAAAGTCATCTATCTCTCCCCTCAGGGACGCAAGCTGACTCAAGCGGGCGTAACCGAGCTGGCAAGGGATCAGAAGCTTATTCTGATCGCAGGTCGATACGAAGGTGTCGATGAGCGCGTGATACAAACCGAAGTCGACGAAGAGTGGTCTATCGGCGATTACGTGCTAAGTGGTGGCGAGTTGCCTGCCATGACCCTGATCGATGCGGTTTCGCGTCTGGTTCCAGGGGTATTGGGGGATCAGGCCAGTGCCGAGCAGGACTCTTTTACGGATGGCTTGCTGGATCATCCCCACTACACTCGGCCAGAGGTGTTGGATGGATTGGCGGTGCCGGAGGCGCTGACAAGCGGCAATCACGAAGTGATTCGACGCTGGCGGCTCAAGCAATCGCTCGGACGAACCTGGCAACGTAGGCCGGAACTTATTAACAACCTAGCTCTGACTGACGAGCAAGAGTCACTTCTTGCCGAGTATGTCCGCGAAGTGCGTGACAACGTTTAGTAGAGTTTTCAGTTTATCCTAGGTAAGGAAAGACAATGAGCAAGATTATTCAGCAGCTTGAACAAGAGCAACTGCGTAGCGACATCCCGGCTTTTGCCCAGGGCGATACCGTACGTGTTCAAGTGCGTGTTAAAGAAGGTGGCAAAGAGCGTCTGCAGGCTTTCGAAGGCATCGTTATTGCCAAGCGTAACCGCGGTCTGCACTCTGCTTTCACCGTTCGCAAGATCTCCAACGGCGAAGGTGTTGAGCGTGTATTCCAGACTCACTCTCCGCTGATCCACAGTGTAGAACTGAAGCGTCGTGGTGATGTTCGCCGCGCCAAACTGTACTACCTGCGCAACCTGTCCGGCAAAGCTGCTCGTATCAAAGAGAAGCTCAACTAATTCGATTCGAATTGGTGTCGATTTATCGACGGATAGTGAAAAGGCTCGCCAATGGCGAGCCTTTTTTGTTGCTGGGGTGCGGCCTAGGCGCTGACTCGCACCACCGAGTTGTCACGCCCGAACGGGCCTGGCACATAGGCATCCGCCGCCCAGTCGTTGTCGTAGCGGCTCTCTCCATCGGAGTGAACCAGCTGATAACAGTACTCGAAGTGGCTGGGGCCATCGGTGGGCAGATTGAGGGTCGCCTTGAACTCGCCGCTTTTCATGCGCTTGAGCTCGATCGGTTGCCACTGGTTGAACTCCCCCAGCAGTAACACCTGCTCAGCCCCCTCTGCGGCGGCTTTCTCCACTTCGAAGGTGACCTTGACTTCCGGACGGGACTTGAGGAACTGCTTGTTGATAGGCATGACGCCTCCTTGTCATTGGCTATGAAGAAACCAGGCTGGTTATTTTTATACCAATTCATGACAAGACGATAGATAAAGTCTCATTCGGGCAAGGCGAAATGGCGCATCAGCAGGGCGTGGGTGAAGGGGATCTTGAGATAGAAGCCCCTGGGCAGGGTCATGATCGGCTGGCCAGCTCTACCAATGGCGCGGGTCAGTGCCTTGTTGTTGGCGGCCTTGGGGCGCAGTTGCATCACTTGGCCGTGACGGGCGCTGATCTGTTCGACCTCTCCCAGCACTATCATGTCCATCAGCTCCTCCCAGTCCTGGCGCAGCAAGGCATCCTCCTCGGCACTGGGGATCCACAACAACGGCATGCCAACCCGGCGCTCTCCTATCGGGATATCGCGACTGCCTTCGACCGGGATCCAGAGCACCCGGGAGAGCTTGTTGCGCACATTCGATGCCTCCCAGTGCTGGCCACTGATGCCAACCAGCGGCGCCACGCAGACGAAGGTCGTTTCCAGCGGCTTGCCTCTGGGATCCACCGGTATTGTCTTGAGCTCTATGCCCAGTTCGGGGAAATCCTGCTCCGGTCTGCTGCCAGCACTGGCGCCCAACTGCCACTCGATGAGTTGACCTACCCAGCCCTTGTCCCGACGCAGATCCCGGGGCACCTTGATGCCGGCCTCAGCTGCCAGTTGGGCCAGGGTGAACCCGGCGATGGCATGAGCACGGGTCAGCAGCTCCTGCTCTGACTGGGGTGGCATGGGCATAGGCATAGCTTCTCCTGTGGTTGAAAGGGTTGGGATCCGCGCCCCAGATCTGGATCTGCTGATTTTATCAGCAGTGGGCTGAACGGGAAAAGTGGGGGACTCTTAATGGGACGCTGCTACTTATCACCATGATTTTAAATGATTTTGATGAGGAAATCTGGCTTTGTTGTTATCAGGATCCTCAGGCCTTGAACTTGTCCAAGGGTTTGCCCTGCTTGTTACACATAGTTATCCACAGAAAACTTGGATAACTGATCCCCATGGGGATCAGTTCCCACTTTGGGAGAAAAAAAATGTGATCTGACCGCTTTTTCAGCCGGGATCCTGATGAGAAAGAGCTCAGGCCTTGTGGATAATTTCCTCTTGATGGATCTTTGAGCACCCAGACTTGTTCACAATCTGGATCCGGGATCCTGAGGCGATAAAGTCATGGATCTTGATCCAGTTGTTTATGGTTATTTATATGTATTTAAAGAAGTTATTCTTAACTGTTCCAAGGTGGATATGACTGTTCGTTCGGGATCTCGTTTGCTAGTATGTGGGGGTATACCCGTTTGCTCACAGTGTTATACACAGTTAGCGTGAGCAACTCCTGGATGAGGAACCCTGAGTTTGTTTATAACTTGGGTTGAAATTGAAAGTTATTCATGATTTGCGGGATGTAACCGCCGTTTGCTGCCAAGGGGTGAATGTGGAACAATCTCCTTATAGATTCAGCCTTTATAAGGTGGTCACGTGATAGATGGTGACGGGTTTCGTCCCAATGTCGGCATCGTGATCTGTAACCGCGAAGGACAAGTTCTGTGGGCTAAGCGCTATGGACAGCACTCCTGGCAGTTTCCCCAGGGGGGAGTGGATGAGGGTGAGACACCAGAGCAGGCCATGTTTCGGGAATTGTATGAGGAGATTGGCCTCAAGCCCGAGGATGTGACCATACTGGCTATCAGCCGTAACTGGCTCAAATATCGCTTACCCAAACGTCTTGTCCGTTGGGACAGTTCACCGGTCTGTGTTGGCCAAAAACAGAAATGGTTTCTGCTGCAGTTGAATGCTGGTTGCGAGTCGCACATTCAATTTGGCTGTTATGGTCATCCTGAGTTTGATGACTGGCGCTGGGTCAGTTTCTGGTATCCGGTGCGGCAGGTCGTCTCCTTTAAACGGGAGGTGTATCGCAGGGTGATGAAGGAGTTTGCTCCGCTGGCTATGCCAGTGGTGCAGCAGGTGAGTAACAAGAAGGAAGGACGGCGCCACCGTTCTCGCTAAGGAGCAGAGTATTTGCTGACGGAATTGAGGCGTATCGTCGAGAGCATGGCCCAGGCCAACACCCTCGAACAGGCACTGGAAGCATTGGTGGGCCAGACCCGGCTCGCCATGCAGGTATCCTGCTGTTCTGTTTACGTCTCCGAACCCGAGGCTCGCTGCTACCGGCTGGCGGCCACTGACGGCCTGGCACAGGCTGCGGTAGGCAAGACCACGCTGCCGTTCGAACAGGGTATCGTCGGTTTGGTGGGTCAGCGCGAAGAGCTGATCAACCTGGCCGATGCCCCCTCCCACCCTAGTTTCAAGTTTCTGCCCGATGTGGCCGAGGAGGCATTTCGCTCCTTCCTCGGCGCTCCCATCATGCATCAGCGCCAAGTGGTGGGCATCCTGGTTGTGCAGCAAAAAGAGAGCCGGCTGTTTGATGAGAGCGAGGAGTCCTTCCTCGTGACGCTGGCCGCCCAACTGGCGGCACGGATCGCCCATGCCCAGACCAAGGGCTGGTTGCAGAAAACCGACTGGAGCAAACCACTGCGCGGCATCGCTGGCGCCAGTGGCATTGCTATCGCCAAGGCCTGGGTCTGGCGCCCGCGCAAGGCGCTCAACACCATCAATCCACGCAAGGATGAGGATCACCAGGCTCAGTTGGTCCGTCTCGATGAGGCGGTCGAAGAGGTGCGTCACGATCTGGAGAGTCTGGCGCTGCGCTTTCGCGAGAGCTACAGCCAGGATTCGGTCGCCATTTTCGACATCTATCTGCATCTGCTCGATGATCCCAGCTACATCAAGCCGATCCGTCATAAGGTCAGCAAGGAGCACTGGACTGCGGTCTCGGCGGTCAAGCTGGTCAGCGATCGGCTGATCGATCAGTTCCGGAGCATGAAAGATCCCTATCTGCGGGAGCGCTCCACCGATGTGAAGGACATAGCCCAGCGGCTCATCAGCCGTCTGGTGCAGAATGAACCCGAACATTTCACCATAGGTGAACCCGTTATCCTGGTGGCTGATGAGGTGACCGCCACCATATTGGCCGAGATCCCGCGAGAGTTTCTGAGCGGGGTGGTGTCGCTCAAGGGGGGAACCAACTCCCACGCCGCCATATTGGCACGGGCCATGGGCATTACCGCCATCATGGGGGTCGAGCTGCCCCTCGGTGACATTGGCGGTCGTCCGCTCATTCTGGACGGCTACAGCGGCGATCTCTTCATCGAACCCAGCGCCCTGCTGCTGACCGAATATCGCCAGTTGCTCGATGAGGAGCGGGCCCTCGATACCCTGGTGCGCAGCGTCGATAGCCTGCCGTCCGAGACGGCGGATGGCGTCAAGGTCTCCTTGCTGCTCAACGCCGGCCTCAGCGCCGACACCGAGATATCCCTCAATCAGCTGGCCGACGGGGTGGGACTCTATCGCACCGAGATCCCCTTCATGCTGCAAGACAGTTTCCCCTCGGAGATGGAGCAGACGGCGCGATATCGCGGCATTCTCGAAACCTATCGCGACCGTCCCGTCTGCATGCGCACCCTGGATGTCGGCGGCGATAAACCCCTGCCTTACTTCCCCATCGTTGAGGAGAACCCCTTCCTCGGCTGGCGGGGGATCCGGCTCACCCTGGATCACCCTGAGCTCTTCCTGGTGCAGCTCAAGGCGATGCTGCGCGCCAGCGAAGGCTTGGACAACCTCACCATCATGCTGC
This sequence comes from Aeromonas sp. BIGb0405, assembly GCF_024807335.1. Lineage (NCBI taxonomy): Bacteria > Pseudomonadati > Pseudomonadota > Gammaproteobacteria > Aeromonadales > Aeromonadaceae > Aeromonas > Aeromonas sp. BIGb0405. Next base: position 78,734 of record NZ_JANUEP010000005.1, on the reverse strand, counting down.
CGATGATCAGTAGCGTGGGGGAGATAAAAGCCTCCCGTCGTCTGCTTGATCAGGCCTGGCGGGAAGTCTCGGAAGAGGCGGCCACCCGCGGCGCCACCATCAATTATCCCAGCCTTGGCGCCATGATAGAGGTGCCTTCCGCCCTTTACATCCTGCCGGAGATGGCCCCCCTCATCGACTTCTGGTCCGTGGGCAGCAACGATCTGACTCAGTATCTGCTGGCGGTAGATCGCAACAATGCCCGGGTGGCCAACATCTATGACGCCTTCCACCCGGCGGTGATCCGGGCCCTGCAACTGCTGGTCGATGCGTCCCATCAATACAAGAAGCCGGTGTCGGTCTGCGGCGAGCTGGCTGGGGATCCGGTCGGCGTGCTGCTGCTGCTGGCCATGGGCTATCGCCGCTTCAGCATGAACACCCACAACATAGCCCGCATCAAGTATGTGTTGCGCCAATCAAGGCTGAGCGAGCTGAGCAGCCTGTTGGCCGAGGGGCTCAAACATGACAACCCCCATGTGCTGCGCGGTCTGTTCGCCCGCTATCTGGAAGAACAGGGCCTGGGTGGTCTGCTGCGAGCCGGTCATAAGCCTTAACTGATTAACATCAAACCTTGTCCCCCTGCGAGATTCATCGCAAAATGCGGCTTTTCGTTTGACAGAGACGCTTATGCAGCACGATGGATATTGGGTTTTCTCACAGATTGATCCCGTCGCATTCAGCCTGGGGCCGTTGTCGGTACGCTGGTATGGCCTCATGTACCTGTTCGGTTTTGCCTTCGCCATGTGGCTGGCTGGCCGCCGCGCCGACAGTCCCAACAGTGGCTGGACTCGTGATGAGGTCTCGGATCTGCTGTTCTACGGTTTCCTCGGGGTGATCCTGGGGGGACGAGTCGGTTACGTACTCTTCTATAATTTCGACCTCTTCCTGGCCGATCCCCTCTATCTGTTCAAGATCTGGACCGGCGGTATGTCGTTCCACGGTGGCCTGATTGGTGTCATCACCGCCATGGTCTGGTTTGCCCACAAGACCAAGCGTCACTTCTTCACGGTGGCAGATTTTGTGGCGCCGCTGATCCCGTTCGGACTGGGCGTTGGCCGCATCGGCAACTTCTTGAACGGCGAGCTGTGGGGCCGGGTCACCGATGTGCCCTGGGCCATCATCTTCCCGGAGGCTGGCCCCGAGCCGCGCCACCCATCCCAGCTCTACCAGTTTGCCCTGGAAGGGGTGGTGCTGTTCATCATCCTCAATCTGTTCTGGCGCAAGCAGCCGCCCCGTGGTGCCATCTCGGGCCTCTTCCTGTTCTGCTACGGTCTGTTCCGCTTCCTGGTGGAGTTTGTCCGCCAGCCGGATGCCCAGCTTGGTCTCTATTTCCAGGAGATCAGCATGGGACAGATCCTCTCTACCCCCATGATACTGGCCGGTGCCCTCATGGTCTGGGCCGCTTACAAGCAGCCTCGCCTGTTTGGTAATGCCCCCAAGGAGGCCAAATGAGGGCCTATCTAGACCTGATGCAGAAAATTCTGGATGAGGGCACGGTCAAATCTGATCGTACCGGTACGGGGACTGTGTCTCTGTTCGGTCATCAGATGCGCTTCAATCTGGCCGAGGGTTTCCCTTTGGTCACGACTAAGAAGTGCCACCTGCGCTCCATCATTCACGAGCTGCTCTGGTTCCTCAATGGCGATACCAATACTGCCTATCTCAAGGAACATGGCGTCAGCATCTGGGATGAGTGGGCCGATGAGCATGGCGATCTGGGCCCTGTCTATGGTGCTCAGTGGCGATCCTGGCCGGCGGCCGATGGCACCGTGGTCGATCAGATCCAGAAGGCCATCGATGACATCAAGCACAACCCGGACTCTCGCCGCATCATCGTTTCGGCCTGGAACGTGGGTGAGCTGGACAAGATGGCGCTCGCCCCCTGTCACGCCTTCTTCCAGTTCTATGTGGCGGACGGCAAGCTCTCCTGCCAGCTCTACCAGCGCAGCTGTGATGTGTTCCTGGGTCTGCCGTTCAATATTGCCAGCTATGCCCTGTTGACCCACATGATGGCCCAGCAGTGCGATCTTGCGGTAGGCGACTTCGTCTGGACCGGCGGCGACGTACATCTTTACTCCAATCACATGGAGCAGACTGCGCTGCAACTCTCCCGGGAACCTCGCGCCCTGCCGCAACTGGCAATCAAACGCAAGCCGGGCTCCATCTTCGACTACCAGTTCGAGGATTTCGAGATCCTGGGATACGATCCCCATCCTGGCATCAAGGCGCCCGTCGCCATCTAATACTCAGGCGCCTACGGGCGCCTTTTTCATCTCTTCTTTATATGCAAAATATGCAAATATGAAGGTAACTATTCATTGATAGAGTGCCGGTTCGACCTAGTGCCCAGTGGCTTGATATATGCTTATAGCCGCTCATTAAGATTTTGCCTTCGGTTTTTCCGTTGGTTTAGGCTGTAAGAAACGATTTTTCATTGTTCCCATCCCTGTCTAGACTGAATCCAATAGGATTTTTGGGGGATAGCTTGACCATGAGTGATGTATTAAAACGCTTTCTGAAACTGGAGTCCGCTTCGGGGATTATTCTTATCCTGGCGGCACTGGTTGCTATCTTGCTCGCCAACTCCAGTTTGGCTGATGCCTATCAAGCCTTTCTCAACACCCCGGTTCAGGTGCGTATTTCTGCACTGGATATCCACAAGCCCCTGCTGCTCTGGATCAACGATGGCTTCATGGCCATCTTCTTCCTGCTGGTCGGTCTGGAGGTGAAGCGGGAGATGATGGAAGGGGCACTCTCTTCCAGGGAGCAGGCGACCTTCCCGGCCATTGCTGCAGTGGGGGGCATGTTGGTGCCTGCCCTGCTTTACTCTTTCTTCAACTATTCGGACGACGTGACCCGGGCAGGTTGGGCCATACCGGCGGCTACCGACATCGCCTTTGCCCTCGGTGTCATGGCGCTGCTCGGCAAGCGGGTACCGACCAGCCTCAAGGTGTTCCTGCTGGCGCTGGCCATCATGGATGACTTGGGGGTTATCATCATCATTGCCCTTTTCTACACCCAGCAGCTGTCACTGACGGCGCTGGCGGTGGGTCTGGTGGCCACGCTGATCCTGGTGTGGATGAATCGCCGGGGAGTGGATCGCATCTCCCTCTACATGCTGGTCGGTTTGGTGCTCTGGGTTGCCGTGCTCAAGTCAGGTGTCCATGCGACCCTTGCCGGGGTAGTGGTTGGTTTCCTGATCCCCCTCAAGGGGGAGCGCCATGTCTCGCCGCTCAAGCACCTGGAACATCAGCTCCATCCCTGGAGTGCTTATCTGATCTTGCCGTTGTTTGCCTTTGCCAATGCTGGTGTCTCCCTCGATGGCATAGGGTTGGATACCTTGCTGAGCCCTGTGCCAATGGGCATCATGCTGGGTCTGTTCGTGGGCAAGCCATTGGGCGTATTCACCATCAGCTGGCTGTCGGTGCGTCTGGGCATCGCTCAGCTGCCACCTGGGGTTAACTTCCGCCAGATCTTTGCGGTCAGCATTCTGTGCGGCATAGGCTTTACCATGTCGATGTTCATTGCCTCCCTGGCATTCGAGCACGGCGGCATGGATTACGGCAGCTACTCGCGTCTGGGCATACTGGTCGGCTCTACCCTGGCCGCCGTGGTGGGCTATGTCGCCCTGCGCTTGTCCCTGCCCAAGGGGATCGCCAATCAGAGTACGGAGGGGTTATGAGGAAGATAGTGGTGATGTTGATGCTGCTTGGGCCGACCATGGCATGGGCCAGCGGGTTGGAACAATGCAAGCAGGATGCCGTTTCGCCTGACTGCTCTGCCTATCTCGATGGCGTAGTGGATGGCGCCCTGGGCATGGGCGATCAACAGGCCCGCGCCCGCTTTGGGGAAACCTTCCAGGAGCGAGCGCTGCGCAGCCGGGTCGGTGAGCGACTCAAGCATGACAACAAACGCTACTGTGACCAGCGCCGACCCGATGCCGTCAAGTTGAAACAGACCCTGATTAACCAGTTCGCGGCAAACAAGGTTGACTCGGTCAGCGACATGTATGACATTCTGGCGGTTGAACTCAGCTGCTACCGGAGTCCGCGCAGCGCGGAAACCCCATCGGATGTCACACCTTAATTACAACCACCTCTACTATTTTTGGATGACTCAGAAGAAGGGCTCCGTCACGCAGGCGGCGGAGGCACTCTTCCTCACTCCCCAGACGGTCACAGGCCAGATCAAGCTGCTGGAGCATCGACTGGGGGGCAAGCTGCTCAAACGCAAGGGACGCTCTCTGGAGGCCACCGAGCTGGGCCAGCTGGTGTTTCGTTATGCCGACAAGATGTTCAGCCTCTCCTACGAGATGCTGGATATCGTCAACTACCGCAAGGAGAGCCAGATACTGTTCGACGTCGGTATCGCCGATGCGCTCTCCAAGCGCCTGGCTAGCCGGGTACTGCTCTCCGTCATTCCCAATGATGGCTCCATCCATCTGCGTTGTTTCGAATCGACCCACGAGTTGCTGCTCGAGCAATTGAGCGAGCACAAGCTCGACATGATCCTCTCCGACTGTCCTGTGGACTCCAGCCAGCATGCCGGCCTGCTCTCCAAGCGGCTCGGCGGCTGTGGGGTCAGCTTCTTCTGCAAGGCACCACTGCCTGAGAAACCCTTTCCCGCCTGTCTGGAGGAGCGCAAGTTGCTCATTCCGGGTCGCCGTACCGCCATGGGGCGTCAATTGACCCAGTGGTTCGAGCAGCAAGGCATCTCCCCCAGCATTTTGGGCGAATTCGATGACGCGGCGTTGATGAAAGCGTTCGGTTTCTTCAACCAGGGTATCTTTATGGCGCCCACCATCTACCGGGAAGAGATACTGGAAGGGGAGGGGGTCATGCTGATCGGCGAGACCCAGGACTTGATGGAGGAGTATTACGTCATCTTTGCCGAGCGGATGATCCAGCACCCGGCGGTCAAGCGGGTATGCGAGAGTGACTTCTCTTTCCTGTTTGCCGGGCAGGAGAACTTTTCCACCATACAGCCAGCGACCCTGTCGTTTTAAATTGAGGCCAATCAAGCTATTATCGCCATTGACGTCAGAGGAGAGCGCCATGGTACTGGAGGAGATGGAGGCGAATGCAGGCAGGGCGGTAGCCTTGCTCAAGGCGCTGGCCAACGAGAGAAGGCTGTTCATTCTTTGTCAGCTGCTAGACAAGGAGTTGTCGGTGGGCGAATTGAATGAAGTACTTGGCTTGAGCCAGTCTGCGTTGTCACAACACCTGGCTGTACTGCGGCGGGATGAGTTGGTGGAGACGCGAAAAGAGGCCCAGACGGTCTATTATTCGCTGCGCAGCCATGAGGTGCGCGAGATGATAGGTTTGTTGCACACACTTTACTGCACGACAGATAAATAAAAAACCGGCACAGAGGCCGGTTTTTTTGCTTTATTCAGCCGAAGCTGATTAAGCCATAGCTTTGATCTGGGCAGACAGGCGGCTCTTGTGACGAGCAGCTTTGTTCTTGTGGATCAGGCCTTTGGTAGCCATGCGATCCATGATCGGCTGAGCGGTAGCGAAAGCAGCAACGGCAGCAGCTTTGTCGCCAGAAGCGATGGCAGCAATTACTTTCTTCAGATAGGTACGGGTCATTGAACGACGGCTGGCGTTGTGTTGACGACGTTTCTCTGACTGAATCGCGCGCTTCTTAGCAGATTTGATATTAGCCAAGGTAAAACTCCTAAAACTGTCTTAGCGAGTGTATTGAAAAGGCCCGGAAATATGCCTTCTCAACCACATATTGTCAAATGATTTGTGCAAATAAACACCGCCCCCCGGTGGTGTGTCAGTTGGGAGGCGGTTAAACTGTCGGCCGATTCTAGCAGCATTCTTTCCATTCTGACAGTTCCAGAGGCCTCGTCTTGAGTAAGAAATTGATCAAATCCGGTATGATAGTGTCCTCAATGACACTGGTATCCCGTGTGATGGGCTTGGTTCGCGATGTGGTTATCGCCAATCTGCTCGGTGCCGGCGCGGCTGCCGACGTCTTCTTCTTTGCCAATCGTATTCCCAACTTCCTGCGGCGGCTCTTTGCCGAAGGTGCTTTCAACCAGGCGTTCGTCCCCGTCATGACCGAGTACAAAAAAAATGGCGATGAGCGAGAGGTACGCGAGCTGCTGGCGGCGGTGGCGGGGACCCTTGGCGGCATAGTGACCATAGTGACTCTGCTCGGTGTGCTGGGCTCCGGTGTGCTGACGGCGCTGTTTGGCTGGGGCTGGTTCTGGGACTGGTTACATGGTGGTCCGGCCGCCGAGAAGTTCGAGCTGGCCAGTTTGATGCTCAAGATAACCTTCCCTTACCTCTGGTTTATCACCTTTACCGCCATGGCGGGGGCCATACTCAACACCTTCGGCCGCTTCGCCGTCTCCTCTTTTACCCCCGTCTTTCTCAACATCACCATGATAGCGTCGGCCTGGTGGATAGCGCCGCTGATGGAGAGGCCCGAGCTCTCCCTGGCCATCGGGGTCTTCTTGGGCGGCTTGGTACAGTTTCTATTCCAGTATCCTTTCCTTCGCCAAATCAACATGTTGGTATGGCCAAAGTGGGGCTGGCATCACCCCGGGGTGGTCAAGATCCGTACCCTGATGATCCCGGCGCTGTTTGGCGTCTCGGTCAGCCAGATCAACTTGCTGATCAACACCATGCTCGCTTCCTTCCTGGCCACCGGTGCCATCAGTTATCTCTACTACTCGGATCGGCTGCTGGAATTTCCGCTCGGGCTGTTTGCGGTGGCCATCAGCACCGTCATCTTGCCTGCCTTGGCCAAAAAACATGTGGATTCAGATCCTGCCGATTTTTCCCGCACCATGGATTGGGGGGTGCGCATGGTGATGCTGCTCGGCCTGCCCGCCATGATCGGGATTGCCATGCTCCGTGAGCCCATACTGCGGGTGCTGTTCATGCGTGGTGAGTTCGGTCTGCATGAGGTGGCCATGTCCAGTGCCAGTCTGCTGGCCTCTACCACGGGTCTGTTGTCACTGATGTTGATCAAGGTGCTGGCTCCCGGTTACTACGCCCGCCAGGACACCAAGACTCCGGTGCGGATCGGCATCATGGCGATGGTGACCAACATGGTGTGCAACCTCATTTTCATCTACCCCCTCGGCTATGTGGGATTGGCGCTGGCCACTGCCTGTGCCGGGACCCTGAATGCCGCCTTGTTATTCAAAGGCTTGTATCAACAGAGCGTCTATCGCCCATCCCGTCAGACTGGGTTCTTCTGCCTCAAGTTATTGGCGGCGACCCTGATGATGGGGGGGCTGCTTGGCTACCTGTCACCGGATCTCGCTCAATGGGGAGCCTGGAGCATGGCCAAGGCCAGTTGGGAGCTGACGCTGCTGCTGCTGATAGGGGGCGGCGTCTACGGGATCTGCCTGCTTGTGCTCGGAATTCGGCCACGACACCTGAAATCCAGCCGCGAGGGCTGATCCAGACCGCCGCCTGATATATAATCCGGCGATTTCGACAGCAGCAGAACACAAGGCACTGATGGAGCTTATCCGCGGTATTCACAATCTCAAGCCCCGTCACCAGGGCTGTGTGTTGACCATTGGCAACTTTGATGGGGTCCATCAGGGTCACCAGGCTGTGTTGACGCGCTTGCAGGAGAAGGCTGCGGCGCTTGGGCTGCCAGCTTGCGTCATGCTGTTTGAGCCTCAGCCTCTGGAGCTGTTTGCAGGGGATGACGCACCCGCCCGCCTTTCCCGCCTGCGAGAGAAGGTGGAGGCGCTGGCGGCGCTGCGCATAGACCGCCTGCTTTGCGTGCACTTTAGCCGCGAGTTTGCCGCCCAGTCAGCCGACACCTTTATCAAGCAGCTGCTGGTCGAGAAACTGGGGGTTCGCTACCTGGTGGTGGGGGATGATTTTCGCTTCGGCAAGGGCCGGGAAGGGGATTTTCAACTGCTGCAACAAGCCGGACGCCGTCACGGTTTCGAGGTGGTCAGCACCCAGAGCTTCCAGCTTGCCCGCCAGCGGGTCAGCAGCACCCTAGTGCGGGAAGCCCTCAGCGCGGGGCGCATGGCCGAGGTGGAACTGATGCTCGGTCGTCCCTATGCTATCACTGGCCGGGTGGCTCATGGTGACAAGCTGGGGCGCACCATCGGCTTCCCGACGGCCAACCTTGCCCTCAAGCGCCGGGTCAGCCCGGTCGGTGGCGTGTTTGCGGTGGAAGTGGTATGTTCCGGCAATCTATTCCCCGGTGTCGCCAATGTGGGTGTGAGGCCGACGTTGAGCGGCTCGCAGGCCAGATTGGAAGTACATTTATTTGATTTTTCTGGCGATCTCTACGGTCAACAGGTCAAGGTGCTGCTTCGCCACAAACTGCGCGAAGAGCAAAAATTTGCCTCTTTCTCCGCCTTGAAAGAGCAGATCGAACGAGATGCCCAGGCAGCCCGAGCCTGGTTTGGGCTGCCGTTATTCAATTTACCCAGCACTCTTTTAGAAAAGAAGGGAACCCAGGACTGATGAGCGACTATAAACACACCCTGAATCTTCCGGAAACCGAGTTCCCGATGCGTGGCGATCTGGCCAAGCGCGAACCCGGTATGCTCAAGCGTTGGTACGATCAGGATCTCTACGGGGCGATTCGCCGCGCCAAAGCGGGCAAGCCTTCATTTATCCTGCATGACGGCCCTCCCTATGCGAACGGCAGCATTCACATCGGTCACTCGGTCAACAAGATCCTCAAAGACATCATCATCAAGTCCAAGGGGCTGTCCGGTTTTGACTCCCCCTATGTGCCGGGTTGGGACTGCCATGGTCTGCCCATCGAGCTGAAAGTGGAAGGCAAGGTTGGCAAGCCTGGCGTCAAGGTTTCCGCTGCCGAATTCCGCGCCGAGTGTCGCAAGTACGCCAAGACCCAGATTGAGGCCCAGAAGACCGACTTCGTCCGTCTGGGCGTGTTGGGGGATTGGGAGAAACCCTACCTGACCATGGACTTTGGCACCGAAGCCAACATCATCCGCTCCCTGGCCAAGATCGTCGACAACGGCCACCTGCACAAGGGCTCCAAGCCAGTGCACTGGTGTACCGACTGTGGCTCCGCCCTGGCTGAAGCCGAAGTGGAGTATTACGACAAGGACTCCCCCTCCATCGATGTGCGTTTCAGGGCCGTCGATGAGGCTGACGTGGCGGCCAAGTTCGACTGTGCCGAGGGTCATTTTGGTCGTGGCGCGCTCGCCGTCGTTATCTGGACGACCACCCCCTGGACCCTACCGGCCAACCGTGCCGTCGCGCTGCATGCGGATCTGGACTATGCCCTGGTCCAGGTTGAAGGTGAGCACCCGGAGCGCCTGATCCTGGCCGCCGATCTGGTCAAGGACGTGATGGACAGAGCCGGTATCGAGAAGTTCCACAATCTGGGCTATGCCAAGGGCGCAGCCCTCGATCTGCTGCGCTTCAAGCACCCGTTCTACAACTTTGATGTGCCCATAGTACTGGGTGATCATGTCACCCTGGATGCCGGTACCGGCGCCGTGCACACGGCACCTGGTCACGGTCAGGAAGACTTCGTGGTCGGCCAGAAGTACGGTCTGGAAGTGGCTAACCCGGTTGGCAGCAACGGCGTCTACCTGCCGGATACCCAGCTGTTCGCCGGTCAGCATGTGTTCAAGGCCAATACCGCAGTGGTCGAAGTGCTCAAGACTCATGGTGCCTTGCTCCATCACAAGATGTTCAATCACTCCTATCCGCATTGCTGGCGTCACAAGACCCCAATCATCTTCCGTGCCACCCCCCAGTGGTTCATCAGCATGGAACAGAAAGGGCTGCGCAAGCAGGCGCTGGCCGAGATTGAGCGCATCGAACAAGATGGCATCGCGCAGCAGGGTCAGAGCGGCTGGGTACCGGCCTGGGGCAAGAACCGCATCCAGGCCATGGTCGAGAATCGCCCGGACTGGTGTATCTCCCGTCAGCGTACCTGGGGTGTGCCCATCTCCCTGTTCGTCCACAAAGAGACCCAGCAGCTGCACCCGGAGTCCGTGCGCCTGATGCACGAAGTTGCCAAGCGGGTCGAGCAAGAAGGCATCCAGGCCTGGTGGGATCTGGACAAGGCCGAGCTGCTCGGAGCCGACGCCGACAACTACGACAAGGTGCCTGACACCCTGGATGTCTGGTTTGATTCGGGCTCGACCCACTCCTCTGTGGTCGCTGCACGCCCCGAGTTCAACGGCCACTCCGCCGACCTCTATCTGGAAGGCTCGGATCAGCACCGTGGCTGGTTCATGTCTTCCCTGATGATAGGGGTGGCCATGAATAACAAGGCGCCCTACAACCAGGTTCTGACCCACGGCTTCACCGTCGATGGTCAGGGTCGCAAGATGTCCAAGTCCATCGGTAACGTGGTCAGCCCGCAAGATGTGATGAACAAACTGGGTGCCGACATACTGCGTCTGTGGGTAGCCAGCACCGACTACACCGGCGAGATGACCGTCTCCGACGAGATCCTCAAGCGCAGTGCCGATGCCTATCGCCGCATCCGCAACACAGCTCGCTTCCTGCTGGCCAACCTCAGCGGCTTCAACCCGGCAACCGACATGGTGGCACCTGCCGACATGGTGGTGGTGGATCGCTGGGCCGTGGGCCGTGCTCAGGCTGTCCAAGCCGAGATCATCGAAGCGTATGAGTCCTACAACTTCCATGGGGTGACTCAGAAGCTGATGCAGTTCTGTTCCATCGAGATGGGCTCCTTCTATCTGGATGTGATCAAGGACCGTCAATACACCGCCAAGGCTGATGGTCTGGCCCGTCGCTCCTGCCAGAGCGCGCTGTATCACATCGCCGAGGCCATGGTGCGCTGGATGGCGCCCATCATGAGCTTCACCGCCGATGAGATCTGGGCGCTGCTGCCGGGTGAGCGGACCGAGTTCGTGTTCACCGAAGAGTGGTATGACGGCCTCTATGGCCTGGCTGCCGGTGAGCAGATGGGGGATGAGTTCTGGGCCGAGATCCTGACCGTGCGCGGTGAGGTGAACAAGGCCCTGGAAGCCGCCCGTGGTGAGAAGCGTATCGGCGGTTCTTTGCAGGCCGAGCTGACCCTGTTCGCCAAGCCGGCTCTGGCCGAGCGTCTCAATGCCCTGAGCGACGAGCTGCGTTTCGTGCTGCTTACCTCCAAGGCCAACGTAGTCCTGGCAGACAGCATGCCGGAAGGCAGCGTTGCGACCGAGCGTGACGATTTGTGGCTGAATGTAGCCCAGTCTGCGGCCGCCAAGTGCGATCGCTGCTGGCACCATGTGGAAGACGTGGGCGCCATAGCAGGTCACGAAGAGATCTGTGGCCGCTGCGTCAGCAACGTTGAGGGTGACGGCGAAGCTCGTCAATTTGCTTGATGAAGATGACTCATGAAAAGAGTGGCCTGCGCTGGCTGTGGCTGGCGGTTGTGGCCTTCATCCTTGACCAGGCGACCAAGTTGGCTGTGGTCAAGATGCTGCCGTTTGGCTACCCGGGGGTGGAGATCGCCCCCTTCTTCAATCTGGTGCATGTCTACAACAAGGGCGCGGCATTTAGCTTCCTGGCCGAGCAGGGGGGCTGGCAGCGTTGGTTCTTCGCCCTGTTGGCCTTCGCTATCTGTGGCCTGCTGATACATTGGCTGCGCAAGCAGCCGGTGACCATGCGCTGGAGCGGTATCGCCTATTCGCTCATCATCGGCGGGGCCCTTGGTAACGTGTTCGATCGGTTGGTGCTGGGCCATGTAGTCGATTTCCTCGATTTCTACTGGCAGCGTTCCCACTGGCCTGCGTTCAACCTGGCCGACAGCTTCATCTTCATCGGTGCGACCATGATAGTGCTGGAAGGTTTTCGAAGCGAAAAGGCGGCGAACAAGCACGGCAAGGAGTCGGTATGAGCAAGCTCATCAGCCATGACAGCACTGTGCTGTTCCACTTCACCATCAAGCTGGAAGATGGCTCCGTCGCCGACAGCACTCAGTTGCACGGCAAACCGGCCCGTCTGACGATGGGGGATGGCAGCCTGACCGATACCTTCGAGCAGTGTTTGCTGGGCCTGCGGCAAGGGGAGGCCAAGAGCTTCACCTTGGCGCCGGAGCAGGCATTTGGTTTGTCCAACCCGGACAACATCTACCATCTGGACCGAGCCAAATTCGGTGCGGATGTGGAGCCCACCGTCGGCGCCATCATCGTCTTCGACCAGCCCAATGGCGGCGAGCTGCCCGGCATAGTGCGGGCGGTGGAAGGCATGTCGGTCACGGTCGATTTCAACCACCCTCTGGCCGGTCATACCGTCACCTTCGAGGTGGAGATCCTGGCCGTCGATGACGTGGAAGAGGTGCATGGATAGTGGATATTCTACTGGCTAACCCCCGTGGCTTTTGTCGCGTTGATGTCGATGGTGCCCTCAGCATGAGTGAGGTGATCTGATGGATATTCTACTGGCTAATCCCCGTGGCTTCTGTGCCGGTGTCGATCGTGCGATCAGCATCGTCGAGAGTGCGCTGGAAAAATTCGGTGCCCCCATCTATGTGCGTCACGAGGTGGTACACAACCGCTACGTGGTGAACAAGCTGAAAGATGCGGGAGCCGTGTTCGTCGAGGAGCTCGATGAGGTGCCCGATGACAGCATCGTCATCTTCTCCGCTCATGGCGTGGCCAAGACAGTGCGCGAGATGGCCAAGTCCCGTGCCCTCAAGGTATTCGATGCCACCTGTCCGCTGGTGACCAAGGTGCACATGGAAGTCCACCGTGCCAGCCGCAAGGGCTCAGAAGCCGTGTTGATTGGCCACGCAGGCCATCCTGAGGTGATCGGCACCATGGGGCAGTATGAAAACCCTGAGGGCGGCATGTACCTGGTGGAGACGCCGGACGATGTAGCCAAACTCAAGGTGAAGAACCCGGACGATCTCTGCTTTGTCACCCAGACCACCCTGAGCGTGGATGAGACCTCGGATGTCATCGATGCCCTGCGCAAGCAGTTCCCCAAGATCCAGGGGCCGCGCAAGGACGATATCTGCTACGCCACCCAGAACCGCCAGGATGCGGTACGGGAAATGGCCGGGCTGGTGGATGCCATGCTGGTGGTCGGTTCGCGCAACTCCTCCAACTCCAACCGTTTGCGTGAGCTGGCCGAGAAAGTGGGGGCCCGTGCCTACCTGATCGACGACGCTACCATGATAGAGCCAGTCTGGTTGGAGGGGGTCAAGACCATAGGTGTGACGGCGGGTGCCTCGGCGCCTGAGGTACTGGTGAAGAATGTCATCGCCCGGCTGCGTGAGCTGGGGGGCAAAATCGTAGCCGAACACCCGGGCCGCGAAGAGAATGTGGTGTTCGAAGTTCCCCCTGAACTTAGAATTATTTAGTTAGCCCTGATCAGGCTTAAGAACAAAGTGTGAAGATACTGACGCCAGGTTTGTTGCAATGACAAATCTGGCGTTAGACTAAGAAATATTCAATCGCCAAGGATGGGTCATGATTGGGTCTTTTCGAGGTTTTTCTCTCATTGAACTGATGATCGTGGTCGCCATAGTGGCGATCCTCGGTGCAATTGGTTACCCCTCTTATCAGCGCTATGTGCTGTCTAGCCACCGTGTTGAAGCCAAAAAGATGCTGTTGGATGCCGCTAACCGGCAAGAAACCTATTTTATGGACTTTAACAGCTACGCATCGGCGGCAGGACCTCTCAACATGCCTGACGTTTCTGATTCCGGCTACTACCATCTGGTGATCTCTGCCGCAGCAAATAGCTACATTCTGTTTGCGACGGCATCAGGTGCTCAGGGGCAAGACAGCGACTGTATTATCTTTTCCCTCGATCAAGATGGAGCCACACAGGCAGAAAATTTGGCCGGGAATCAAAACGATGAATGCTGGTAAGAGACAATGTTAGCCACCACACCTCTGAGGAGGCGGCAACTCCAGCATGGCTTTAGTCTGCTGGAAGTGATGATCGCCGCCGTGGTGCTCTCCTTTGGTCTGCTGGGGCTGGTTGCCATGCAGGCCACTGCCAAATTCTCCAGTTACGAATCCCGTCAACGCACTATTGCCAGCTGGCTCGCCAACGATCTGGTCGAGAGGGTGAGGATCAACAAAGATAGCTGGTCGGGTCAAACAGTTGACCTGATCTCCGGAAGCACTAATCAGGCCCTGCCTGGATGCGCCAACGCTGATGGCACCATGGCCGCGTGCAGCCGCAGCGACTTGCGCAACCTAGACCTCTTTTACTGGCAACAGTCGCTATTGGGCGCCGGGGTATCGGGGGCAGCCTCTTCCTTGCAGGTCCCTGTAGGCTGCGTAATACGGGGTGCTAACAATAGTCTCACTGTCGGTATCTTCTGGCGTGGCAAGGAGGCGCTGTCCGATGGAGCCAGTGCCGTGGCCGATGTTCGGGACGACTGTGGGGTGGATGATGTGGCAGATAACCAAAGGCGTCAGTTTGTCCTGACGACGACGCTATGAAGTCCGGGGGATTCACGTTGATTGAGTGGCTGATCGCCATGGTGATTGGCGTGTTTCTGGTGGGCGGCGGACTGAGTATCTTTGTGGTGTCTCGATCCACTACCGAAGACTCCTTTGACCAGAGTGAACTGCAGGAAAATGGCCGGGTGGCAATGCGCTTGTTGACTCAGGATCTAAAGTGGGCTGGCTTCTGGGGAGATTATACTGGTCTGCCCATGACGGTTGGGCAAGGGGTGACCCTTAGCAGTGGTGCTGCGATTGCGGGTTCAGATGACTGCTTGGATGAGTTGGGACGCGGCAGTTTGCCAGCTAGTGCAGGCTCAATCCGCCCACTCTGGGTGACTAGGGTTGATAACAGTAAAGTGATCACAGGTGGCGCCTTTGCCTGCATACCTGCAGCGTCACGTATGGCCAATACAGATGTGATCAGCATCAAGAGACTGATCGGGCGCCCTCTAGCTGATGGGGTTGCCACGGGAAACCGTTTCTACCTTGCGACAACCACCCAAGCGGCCCAGATGTTTAAAGGGGGTGAGGCTGTGCCTAGTGATGCGGCCATGCCAGCGCGTCAGCTATGGGAATACCAGCATTTTGTCTACTATCTCTCCCCAAATACAGCGACAGGTAATCCAGAGCTGAGAAAGCGCTACCTGACTGCAAATGGTGGGTCACTTCTCATTGGTGGTGCCATGGCCGAAGGGATCGAGAGGCTGAGTGTGCTGTTTGGGGTCGATGATAGCTTGGTACCGGACGGAACTATTGAGCGATATGTAGCGACCAATAATGTGACTGACCAAGAGTGGAGTGAGGGGCGTGTTATTGCCGCCAGAGTCTTTATTCTGGTGCGATCGCTGCGCGCTTCGACCAATTATGTAAATAACAATATCTATCAGGTTGGCAGCGTCAGCGTACAAGGGAATGGCGATGGCTTTCGTCGGCTGTTGTTGGAGACGAGTGTCTCCTTGCGTAACCCGGCGATGATCTTAGGGGGAGGGGCATGAAAACCCAGCGTGGTGTGGCGTTGATTGTTGCACTCTTTATCCTGCTGCCGTTGACCCTGATTGCCGTGGTGGTCATGCAGTCATCAGGCCAAGATCTCAAGATGGCGGGCTCTGCCGCCAGCTTGCGCCAGGCCGAACATCAGTTGGAGGGAGTCATTGAGGCTGCCATGCGAAGTAACAATGTCTCGACTCTGATCGCTAATATGGGCGCCAGTGCGGCCGTCAATGTAAACAGCAGCAATGTCTCGGCATCCGTTGCCTTGATCGATCGCGCCGAAACCGTGTGCAAGCGCAAGTTCGATGCCAGCAGCCAGAATGTGATCCCCGCTTGTAAATATGTTGAGATGCAAGCGGAGCTGAATTATGGCAAGCATGCTCGACCAATGGATTGGACTGTCGGGGTTGAGCAACCACTGCTCACCAAATAGGAGCAAAGATATGTGGTTACGCAAAGCTGGAGTGGCATTGTGCTGGAGCTGTCTGGTGCTGTGTGCAACGACCGTCAGGGCGGATGATACCGAACTGTTTATCTATGACTTCAATAAAGCTGGTGACTTCAGACCCAAGGTGCTGCTGATATTTGATAATTCCGGCAGCATGAGCGAAACCATGGAGCAGGTGAAAGAGTCTTATAATCCAGCGACAACCTACCCCCCTCTCTCCAGTGATCCAGATACAAATAGCAGTAAAAAATATATATATTTTTCGACAGATGGTTCGGTGCCAGAAATAACCAGCACCAAGCGTTTTTCCGATAAGATAAATGCTTGCGCTACATCAAAAACACCATTGGCTAACATAGGCTATTTTCAATCGCAAGTTTGGACATACGAGGTCAACAACGGCACCCCGCCTGGACGTGGTCGAGGTGATTGGAATTCAATCAGTAGTTATCGGGAAAGCAGTATATATTTGGTCGACTGCAAACAGGACGTTCTTGCCAGTAACCCTGCAAATCCTTACACAGGGAGCTGGTCCGTTGGGAGTGGATATCCAGTTGATAAAACAGGTAATAATAGCGGAACTTGGTTTTATACCACAAATATAAATAACTATGATAACGCCAGCAACACTAGCGTGCTACTCTATTCTGCCAATTATATTCGCTGGTATTATGGGCCCACAGGTTTTTCTATTCAATCGAGGCTGCGCATTGCCAAAGATGCGGTGAGTGGGCTGATATCATCCACGCCCGGTGTTGATTTCGGTCTGGCGGTGTTCAATCGAAATGATGATAGTGATAACAATGGTGGCCGTATTTTACGGGATATCCTAGGGAACGAGATAACCTTGGCAAATGGTAAAACGGGTGAGCAAGATTTGCTGGATAGAGTGGAAGAATTGACAGCTAGTACCAATACACCTTTGTGTGAAACGTTGCGTGAGGCATATCAGTTTTTTGGTGGTAAGTCAGTCGTATATGGCTTGCAAGGAGGAACTCGAGATAAGTCTGCCGAGAATCCAGAGGGAACCTATGAGGCACCCTATGATAACTGTTCAAATAATGGTTATGTTATTTATATCACCGACGGTGAACCGACCCAAGATACCTCTTCAGATACTTTCGTTCAGGGGTTGGTAAACACACTCACAGCCGACGAGAAAGCGGCTTATGGCTCTACTGTTTCTTATGGTTCAGGGAATAACAGAAGGAGTAGTTATTTAGCTGCTTTGGCTGGTTATATGAAGCACAAGGATGTTAATAGTGTGTCACCCGGAACTCAAACAGTAACGACCTTTACTGTTGGGTTTGGTGATGAGGCGATTACCGGTGCGGGGAATTTACTGGCCGAGGCAGCGAGAAGAGGTGGTGGTGAGTACTATCCCGCGACCAATGCGTCAGCATTAACGGATGCACTTAAATCATCTTTGTTGGCCATCCTTCGTATAAATACATCTTTAGTGTCACCGGCTATCGCCAGTAATAACTTTGACCGTACCCGAAGTCTGAACAATATTTACTATGCCATGTTCGAACCAGATGATGGCCCCAGATGGCGTGGTAATCTCAAAAAACTGGAGTTTTCTGCCGATGGCTATGTGGTGGACAGTAGAGGGCTGCCAGCCATTAAAGCGGATGGAACTATTATTGATAGTGCACAAACCTTCTGGTCATCTGGAAGAGATGGTAACAAAGTCGCCGAGGGTGGGGCTCAGGAGATGTTAGCGGCCAAGAGCAATCGAAACCTTTATGTCATCAATAAAGGACAAGGCAGGCTGGATTCGCTCACTAAAGCTAATCTGGTAGCGCAAGCGGGTAGTGAAGCTGCATTGATGAGCTTTATGGAGGTCAGTGATACTACTGAGTTAGATAAGTTAATTAACTGGTCCAAAGGGTCTGATGTCGATGATGAGGATTTTGATTCATCGACCCTTATTCGAAGCCATATTATGGGTGACCCCCTCCACTCTCGTCCTTTGGTTTTGAACTATGGCCCCCAATCCGGTAATCCTAGCGATGCCCCTGACTTAAGGATTCTGTTTGGTACAAATGCCGGCTTCCTGCACATGTTTAAAGATATGGGGAGAACAGTAGATGAAAGCTGGGCGACCATCCCTTATGAATTTATGAGAAACCAGCAAGCCCTGCGAATCAACGCTGAATCGGCAGAGCATATTTATGGTGTTGATTCTTCCCCTGTGGCCTTGATAAAAGATGCCAATAGAAATGGTGTTCTGAAATCATCGGAGGGGGATTTTGTCTGGCTTTTCACCGGACTGCGCAGTGGTGGTAATGCCTATTATGCGTTCGATATATCCTCACCAGATACGCCAAGTCTGAAATGGAATATTAATGCTCAAACAGCAGGCTTTGGCGGATTAGGGTTGACATGGTCTGTGCCGGAGGTTGCCTTTATTCCAGGGGTCACGGATCCAGTGCTGATTTTTGCAGGTGGATATGACGTGAATAAGGACGAGCTGGGCTTGGGAAGTGGCGATAGCCTGGGGCGCGGGATTTATATCGTGGACTCGACCAATGGCAACTTGCTATTCAGTGCCACACCTGGTGTGACGTCGACTAAAAACCTTCAGGTGTCAGGTATGGACGATAGTATGCCTGGCTCTGTTGCCACACTGGATAGTGACGGTGATGGCAAGATAGATAGAGTCTATGTGGGCGACACCGGCGGTAATATCTGGCGTATGGATATATTCACCGATGCCAACAACCCACAGGCGGCGTTGACCCTCAGCCGGCTCAGTGTGATCAAATTGGCAAACTTGGGGTCCGACAATGTCCAGGCCGATGATCGTCGTTTCTTTACTCAACCTATCGTAGTGCGAACCATCAATAAGCAGGTCACCCGTACCGTTGTGGGAGGAGACCCTAGATACTCCTATCAGGATCGTCCCTTCGATGCTGTGTTGATCGGCAGTGGTGACCGTAACCGTCCCTCATCGGAGTCAACGGTCCACAATGGTTACTTTATGCTGCGTGACTATGATGTGGCCGTGCGAAGTTCTACTAGTGCCGTGCCTGCTCCCATTCTCGTCTCCAATCTTTATGATGTGACGAACGATCCCTTGTCAGCACAGACCACAGATGACGGCATACTGACAGTTAAAGCGGGGATCACCAGTGCCAAGGGGTGGGTAAATTGGCTCAATGAGCCGGGCGAGAAATCCATGGGTGCCGGTGTGGTTCTGCAGGGAAAACTCTACTTCACTTCCTTCTTGCCACAAGTTCAGTCTTTCCAGCAATGCACCATTCAATCCATCGGGGCCGCTCGTCAGTACATGGTGGATATGCACTACGGCACCTCATTTAAATATGTGGTCGACCTGGATGGCAATAAGACGCCAGAAAGGTATGTCGAAGTGCAAAACAAGGTGGCCGATGATCTGGTGGTGCATGCAGGGGATGACGCCAAAATTCGGATCATTGGAGGTGGTACTGGCGATGAAGTTATCCTGAAAGATGATGGCAGCGGCGAACCAGAGCGCTGTACCGGAGCTGGCGAATGTGTCCAGGGGGCGGAAGAAGCCGAGATGGATATGTCGCCCAAGAAAATCTACCTGTATGAAGGAGAAACACAATGAGGCTTCTCTCTTGGATGGTGGCGCTTGGTCTGAGCATGCCGGTAGGAGCGCTGGCTGCCGATATGAAGTGTTATGTCGAGTTGGCCAGCGGCCAGCGAGTGGTGTTACAGGGCACTATGGGGGACGCGTCCCCCATGGCAATACAGGAAAAATTCAAGGGCAAGGGATACGAGGTCAATGGTGTCATTCAACCTGTGAACAAGGTGTTGGAGTGCCTGCCTTTGGGGGAGGTCTTTCAGTCGAAAGAAGCGAAGCTGCAGGATGCGAATCAGCTGAGGTAGCGTTAAGGACAGATGTTGTTCTGGGTAGCCTGAGTGGAGCGTCCTGATGGGGCAATGACCAGATTAATCTGAGCCATGCCTTGAGCGCAGAGATTGAGGGTTGCATTTGTACCCAGGCTGGTACCATCGGGGCTGAACAGTGTGGTACGCCTGTTATTGACGATGGTCATGGTGCCCGGGAAGGGGTGACTCCTGGCGAGCAACAGCTCTCCTCCATTGAAGGCATTGCTCGCATCATCATCAATAAAGATCAGCATCTGGGTCGGGTTGGCGAGGACGCAACTGTCGTTGGCATCGGCCAGGCAGGCAGTGACCGAGAACTGATTGTCAATGGCTTGGCTGCGAGCAAAGCGCAGGTGCTTCAATAACGTGCGGGATTCAAACTTGAGGGTATTCTCATTTACCAGGCTGGACAGGGCGGGAGCACCGATACCGAGCAGAATGACCCCCAGACTGACGGCTATCATCAGTTCAAGCAAGGTAAACCCCTTTATCTGCCTTTCCATGGATGAAATCTCCGCTGATTGACTACAGCTTATCTGCTTCACGCCAGAGTGCCAGGCAAAGTACAAGGGTTGAGCTGGCACAGCCAGCGCCTTTTCTTTATCATTCCCCATCATTTCGGTTGAAAGAATCATCGCCATGGCAAAAGCCCTCTCCCTGATGCTTGCCCAGTTAAACCTGACGGTAGGCGCCATCGAAGATAACTGTGACAAAATTCTGGCCGCTGCCGAGCAAGCCTCAGCACAAGGGGCCGATCTGCTGGTCTGCTCCGAACTGGCCCTGACCGGCTATCCGCCGGAAGATCTCTTGCTGCGCGCCGATCTCATGATGCGGGTCGAGGCGGCCCTGGCTCGCGTTGCCGCCTGGCAGGGCTCCTGTGCCATCTTGCTGGGCCATCCCTGGCGCGAGGATGGCAAACTCTACAATACCGCTTCCTTGTACGATAACGGTGAACTGCTCGTCCGCTATTTCAAGCAAGACTTGCCCAATTACGGGGTCTTTGACGAGAAGCGTTACTTCAGCGCCGGCAACGAGGCCTGTGTGGTGAACTTGCGAGGCCATCAACTGGGCCTGCTTATCTGCGAAGACCTGTGGCAACCGGGTCCGGCCATGGCCGTCAAGGCGGCGGGTGCCGAGCTGCTGCTCACCATCAATGCCTCGCCCTATGACAAGGACAAACCCTGGATCCGTCGCGAGCTGATGGCGGAGCGCTGCGGCCAGACTGACCTGCCGCTGGTCTATCTCAATCAGGTATGCGGTCAGGATGAGCTGGTGTTCGACGGCTGTTCCAAGGTGTTCAACGGCCAGGGGGAGCTGACTCACAGATTGGCTCCCTTCGCAGAGGAGCTGGCGCTGGTTCATTTTGACAATGGTCAGCCCCGCAAGGAGCGCGAGCCTGCGGCGCCTCTGGCTCCCCTGGCCGAGGTCTATCAGGCTTTGGTGCTGGCGGTACGTGATTACATCACCAAGAATGGCTTCCAGGGCGCCGTGCTGGGTCTGTCCGGCGGTATCGATTCGGCATTGACCCTCGCTATCGCCGGCGATGCGATTGGCAATGACAAGGTACAGGCAGTGATGATGCCGTTCCGCTATACGGCCCAGATGAGCGTGGAAGATGCCAAGGAGCAGGCCGAGCGAATGGGAGTTGAATTCAACATCATCTCCATCGAGCCCATGTTCGAGGGCTTCATGACTCAGCTTGCCCCCCTGTTCGAGGGCACCGCCCGAGATACCACGGAAGAGAACCTGCAGGCGCGCTGCCGCGGTGTGCTCTTGATGGCGCTCTCCAACAAGCGGCGCCGCATCGTGCTGACTACCGGCAACAAGAGTGAGATGGCCGTGGGTTATGCCACCCTGTATGGTGACATGGCGGGCGGCTTTGATGTGCTCAAGGACGTACCCAAGACGCTGGTGTTCCAACTCTGCGAATACCGCAACAGCGTCGATTATGTGATCCCGCAGCGGGTCATCGATAGGCCGCCTTCGGCAGAGCTGGCCCCTGACCAAGTGGATCAAGACAGCTTGCCCCCCTATGAGATCCTCGATGCCATCTTGCAACGCTATGTGGAGCAAGATGCTTCGGTCGCCGACATGGTGGCGGAGGGCTTTGAGGAAGCCACGGTGCGCAAGGTGATCCGGCTGGTGGACATCAACGAATACAAGCGCCGTCAGGCCGCGGTGGGGCCACGTATCTCGCCCCGTAATTTTGGTAAGGATCGCCGTTACCCCATCACATCCGGGTTTGGCAAACAGAACTGGTAAGGAGTCACCATGAAGAAGATTGAAGCCATCATCAAGCCATTTAAGCTGGACGATGTACGGGAAGCCCTGGCCGAGATCGGCATCAACGGCATGACGGTCTCCGAGGTCAAAGGCTTCGGACGCCAGAAGGGTCATACCGAGCTGTATCGCGGTGCCGAATACATGGTGGATTTCCTGCCCAAGGTCAAGGTTGAGCTGATCGTGCAAGACGAGGAGCTGGATGCCTGCATCGAGGCTATCCAGAACACGGCCCGCACCGGCAAGATAGGGGATGGCAAGATCTTCGTGTGTGAGGTTGAACGGGTGATCCGCATCCGCACCGGCGAAGAGAACGAAGACGCTATCTGATGTGGAAGCGCCTCGTGCTTGGGAGCCTGTCGTTGGGGCTCGCCGCCTGCAGTAGTTCGCCGCCAGCCCAGCCGGAAAATCTGTGTCAGATCTTTCGTGAGAAGCCTGACTGGCATGAGGCGGCCCTCGACATGTCGAAACGTTGGGGCACGCCGGTCCAGGTGGTGATGGCCATGATGTATCAGGAGTCCTCCTTCGTACATGATGCCCAGCCACCTATGGGGTATTTCCTCTTTATCCCCACGGGACGGGCCAGTTCGGCCTATGGCTATGCCCAGGTCAAAGATGATACCTGGGATGATTATCAGCGGGAGACCGGCAACAGCTGGAGCAGCCGCGATGACTTTGCCGACGCCATCGATTTTATGGGCTGGTACACTAACAAGGCTCAGAAGCTCAATGGCACCTCCAAGTGGGATGCCTACGGCCAGTATCTGAATTATCACGAAGGCTGGGGTGGCTATCGCCGTGGCAGCTACCGCAGCAAGGGGTGGCTGATGAAGGTCTCCCGCAAGGTAGAGGCCCGTGCCCAGCGCTACGGAGCCCAGTATCGACAATGCAAGGATCAGCTCTCCAGCGGGGGCTGGTTTTCGTAACTAATCAGGAGTTCAGACATGCCGTTATTGGACAGTTTTACCGTCGACCATACCCGTATGGAAGCCCCTGCCGTGCGGGTGGCCAAGACAATGCAGACCCCGAGCAAAGACACTATTACCGTGTTCGATCTGCGCTTCTGCTTGCCGAATCAGGAGATCCTCTCCGAGCGTGGCATCCATACGCTCGAACATCTCTTTGCTGGCTTCATGCGCGATCACCTCAACGGTGACGGGGTCGAGATCATCGATATCTCCCCCATGGGTTGCCGCACCGGCTTCTACATGAGCCTGATAGGCGCGCCGGATGAGGCGCGGGTTGGCAAAGCCTGGCTGGCGGCCATGGCGGATGTGGTCAAGGTGCAGGATCAGTCCCAGATCCCCGAGTTGAACCTCTATCAGTGCGGCACCTATGCCATGCACTCTCTGGATGAAGCTCAGGATATTGCCCGCAACGTGCTGGCTCGTGGGGTGGGTGTAAACCACAACGATGCGCTCGCCTTGCCGGAAGAGCAGCTCAAATCCCTGTAATAGGGTAAGACAAACACGAGAGGGGCCGCTGATAGCGGCCCCTCTTTTTGGTGGAGGGTAAGCAGGCAAGATCGTCAGAGTGCCAGTGGCATCACCCGGTTACGACCCAGTTCCTTTGCCTTGTAGAGCAGCTTGTCGGTACGTTCTACCAGGGTATCCCCCGTCTCCTGGCCGTTGAACTCACCGACTCCGAACGACGAGGTGATGTGATCGATGCGCTTGCCAGACTTGCGATCCAGGATCGACATCTTCTCTATGGCACGGCGCAGACTCTCTGCCATCTGACGGCTAAGGGAGAGGTTGCGGCCAGGCAGCAGCAGGGCGAACTCCTCACCGCCGAGGCGGTAAGCGGTGATGCCATCCCGGCAGCCTTCGCGCATGCGTTGGCTGAAGGCGCGCAGCACCTGATCGCCAAGCAGGTGGCCGTATTCGTCGTTGAAGCTCTTGAAGCGATCGATATCGGCCAGGATCAAGGAGAAGGGATGACGGCTGCGGATCAGGCTCTCAAGTTCCAGCCCGAAGGCGCGTCGGTTGAGCAGGCCGGTCAGCGCATCCTCATTGGCGAGTTTGCGGGTCTCGTTGAGCATCTCCCTCAGCTCCTTGATCTCCTTCTCGGCATTGCTTAGCTGGCTGCGAAAGTGCATGGTCGACATGCGCACATCGCGAGACTCGCGCACCAGATCCCGTAATATACCCATGGTATCGTCGAGGCTGAGCCCCTCATCCTCGATCTGGCTCAGTCGATCGAAGCTGCGATCCAGCATGGTCTGAAAGGCGCCGGTGTCTGACAGTGCATCCTGCATGGTATGGCCAAGTTCGCTGGTCATGGCCGCGAGGCTTAGCTTCATGGTTTCGATCTGTTGTTCGTCCTGAGCCGCCAGATGCTGGTGGAACAGGCGCTCGCAGGTCGTCAACGAGCAGGTGCCCTGCAATTTGATGGCCTGATCGATGGCGTGATTCAGCTCGGGCATGCTGGCCGACACATAGCTGTACCAGAGGGTATAGTTGGCAGGCGTGGTGGGGATCTGATACTTGATCATCAGAGGAACCGCCTGCTTCAGGTAGGCGGCGGACTGCGCGAATGAATCCTTGCTCATGAGTTCCATGTCTTATGGGGCACACAATTTCGGCCAGTATGACAGAGAGATGTTGTAAAAGGCAGCAGGTGGATGCCATTAGCTCCCCCCTCCGATATACTAGCCGAGTCATTACTTATTCTAAGGCCTGCTTATGTCTGAAAAAGATCCTTTCCTCCAACGAGAGGCCGAGAAATACGAGAATCCCATCGCCAGCCGTGAAATGCTGCTGGAGCTTATTCGCGGTCATGAAAAACCCATGTCCCGCGAAGAGCTGGCCACAGTCCTCAAGCTGACTGAAGAAGAGCCGTTGGAAGCCCTTCGCCGTCGTCTGCGCGCCATGGAGCGTGACGGACAACTGGTCTTCACCCGCAACCAATGTTATGCCCTGCCGGATCGTCTGAATCTGGTGAAAGGCTATGTGCTCGGCCATAAAGATGGATTCGGTTTTCTGCGCCCTGAAGGTGGTGGATCGGATCTGTTCCTGAACAACCGCGAGATGCAAAAGCTGATGCACGGCGATTACGTGCTGGTGCAACCGACCGAGATCGATCGCAAGGGCCGCCAGGAGGCGCGCGTCGTGCGTCTGCTCAAGGCGCGTGAGGCTGACATCGTCGGGCGTTACTTCGTCGAGAACGGCATGGGCTTCGTGGTGCCGGACGACAGCCGCATCGGCCAGGACATCGTTATCCCTGAAGGGGAAAACAAGGGCGCTCGCCAGAGCCAAGTGGTTGTAGTGCGTGTCACTCAGCGTGCCACGGCGCGCATCAATGCGGTCGGTACCGTGCTGGAAGTGCTGGGCGAGAACATGGCCCCCGGCATGGAAATCGACATAGCCCTGCGCACCCATGGCATTCCTCACACTTGGCCCGACGAAGTGACCAAGGAGATTGCAGGGCTGGGCGAGCAGGTGCCGGAAGAGGCCAAAGTGGGCCGCATCGACCTGCGTTCCCTGCCGTTGGTGACCATAGATGGCGAAGATGCCCGCGACTTCGATGACGCTGTTTTCTGCCAGGCCAAGAAGAGTGGTGGCTGGCGCCTCTGGGTTGCCATTGCCGACGTCTCCTCCTATGTTCGCCCAGGTACCGCCCTGGATGGCGAGGCTTATCAGCGTGGCAACTCCGTCTACTTCCCCGAGTACGTGGTGCCCATGTTGCCTGAGGTGCTCTCCAACGGCCTCTGCTCCCTGAACCCGCAGGTAGACAGGCTCTGCATGGTGTGCGAGATGACCATCTCCTCCGGCGGCCGCATGTCCGGCTACAAGTTCTACGAAGCCGTGATGAACTCCCACGCTCGCCTGACCTACAACAAGGTGGCAGCCATGCTGGATGGCGATGCCAAGTTGCGCCATCAGTATGACCCTCTGGTGGGGCATATCGAGGAGCTCAACAACCTCTACAAGGCGCTCAAGCATGCCCGCCATCAGCGCGGTGCCGTGGAGTTCGAGAGCGAAGAGACCCGCTTCATCTTCAACGCCCAGCGCAAGATAGATCGCATCGTGCCGCTGGTGCGCAACGATGCGCACAAGATCATCGAAGAGTGCATGATCATGGCGAACGTGGCTGCGGCTCGCTACATCGAGAAGAACGAGGCTGCCGCCCTGTTCCGGGTGCATGACCGTCCGGGTGAAGAGCGTCTGACCAACTTCCGTGGCTTCCTTGCCGAACTGGGCCTTGAGCTCAAAGGCGGTCTGGAACCCGAGCCGAAAGATTTCGCCGAGCTGGCTGCCAAATTCGAAGGCCGTCCGGATGCCGAGCTGCTCTCCACCATGTTGCTGCGCTCCATGCGCCAGGCGGTCTATCAGGCCGACAACATAGGTCACTTCGGTCTGGCATTGAAGTCCTATGCTCACTTCACCTCGCCGATCCGCCGTTATCCTGACTTGATCCTGCACCGCGCCATCAAGTTCCAGGCGGCGAAGGAGCAGGCGGCCCAGCGTAACAAGTGGACCCCGAGTGGCGGTTACCACTATCAGCTGGCAGAAGTGGATCCCATGGGCGAGCACTGCTCCATGACAGAGCGCCGTGCCGATGATGCCACCCGCGATGTGGCCGACTGGCTCAAGTGCGAGTACATGCTGGATCACGTGGGTGACGAGTTCGACGGCGTCATCGCCAGCGTCACCGGCTTTGGCTTCTTCGTGCGTCTGGCGGAGATCCACATCGACGGCCTGGTGCACATCAGCTCCCTCGACAATGATTACTACCAGTTCGACCCCATGCATCAGCAGCTGATCGGCGAGAACTTCCGCCGTCGCTATCGTCTGGGTGATCGGGTGCGGGTCAAGGTCATGGCCGTCAATCTGGACGATCGCAAGATCGACTTCACCATGGTGGAGGAGCCCCTCAAGGCGACCGGCAAGAATGCCAAGGAGATGGCGCGCAAACAGGCCGAGATCAAGAGCGAGAAGGCCAAGAGCAATCGCCGCCATGAGCGTCGTCAGGAGGGCAAACCCCTGAAGA
Source organism: Aeromonas sp. BIGb0405 (assembly GCF_024807335.1). Taxonomy (NCBI): domain Bacteria; kingdom Pseudomonadati; phylum Pseudomonadota; class Gammaproteobacteria; order Aeromonadales; family Aeromonadaceae; genus Aeromonas; species Aeromonas sp. BIGb0405. The sequence continues at coordinate 51,696 of NZ_JANUEP010000005.1, read as the reverse complement.
CCACGGCCGCCAAACCCAACAACCGCCGTCCGAGCAAGAAGGCGCGTGACAAGGCCAAGAGTACGAAATGAGCAGTGAACTGATATACGGCATTCATGCCGTGGCCGCCCTTCTCGAACGTGAGCCAGAGCGTTTCATTGAAGTGTGGGCCCTCAAGGGGCGCGACGACGACAGGCTGCAGCCGCTGTTGGATGAGCTGGAATCCCTGGGCCTCAAGGTGCAGAGCGTGAACCGTAAGACCCTCGATGATAAAGCCGAAGGCAACAATCACCAGGGCATCATGGCCAAGGTGATCGAGGCCCCCAAGCTGGCCGAGCATGACTTGGCCAGCCTGCTTGACCAGCTTGAGCAGCAGAAGGCGCAGCCCTTCCTGCTGGTGCTGGACGGGGTGACGGATCCCCACAACCTCGGCGCCTGCCTGCGCAGCGCCGATGCGGCTGGGGTGCATGCGGTGATAGTGCCACGGGACAAGGCCACCGGCCTGACCTCGGTGGCGCGCAAGGTTGCCTGTGGCGCCGCCGACGTGGTGCCGCTCATCCAGGTCACCAACCTGGCCCGCAGCCTGCGCGAGTTGCAGCAGCGCGGCATCTGGCTGGTCGGCACCGCCGGCGAGGCGGATCACGACCTCTATCAGGCCAAGTTGACCGGACCCATGGCGCTGGTGATGGGCGCCGAGGGCAAGGGCATGCGTCGTCTGACTCGTGAGCATTGTGACGAGCTGGTCAGCATCCCCATGGCTGGGGCGGTTTCCAGCCTCAACGTCTCGGTGGCCACCGGTGTCTGCCTGTTCGAAGTGGTGCGTCAGCGCCGTGGTTGAGTGAACGCCATGGAGCGACCCCTGTTTAGCTGGGATCCCCACATCGATGAGCAGGAGGCCAATGGCCTCCTCTCTTTTGCCCGTTTGCAGCATCTGGCGCCGCGAGAGTGTTTGTGGCGGGCAGGGGAGCGCCCTGACCTGCTCGTGAGGGTCGAGCAAGGGCTGTTGCGAGCCCGGGTCGCCCTCGATGACGGCCGCGAATACATCAAGGAGTTCTACTGGGAGGGGGATGAGTTTCTCGATTTCCATCATCAGCTCAGTGGTCAGCCCGCCCGCTACAGCGTGGAGGCATTGGAGCCGTGCCGTCTGCGGGTATTTCCCCTCGCCAGCTTGCGTCAGCACCACCTTTGGCCCGCCTGGTACCAGCATCTGATCGCCGTCCAGCTGCGCATCAAGGAGGAGAAGGAGCTGCTGTTGCTGACCGGCACCCCGGAGGCGCGTTATCAGCACTTCCTGACCCATTTCCCCGCCCTCGATGCCCGTCTGCCGGATCATCAGGTGGCGGCCTATCTCGGCATTACCCCCATCAGCCTGAGCCGGATCCGGAAACGACTGCGATCTCGCTAAGGTGTCTCGCTCTTTCCCTGCATGAAAATCCCTGCCGTCCGTTAACCAAGGTTAATGCGGGGCCACTGGCGGGACGCTATGCTGGCGGCTTCTTCCCAAGGAGTCAGTTATGGATTGGACCCTCAAGGGCTTCGACGCCCTCTCGTTACATGAACTCTATGATCTGCTGGTACTGCGCTCGCGGGTGTTCGTGGTGGAGCAGACCTGCCCCTTCCTCGATCTGGATGGGCTGGACAAGCGCGGCGATGTGTTGCACCTGCTGGGGTGGCAAGACGGTGAGCTGGTCGCCTATGCTCGCCTGCTGGCACCCGATGTCGTGAAGCCGGGCCATGCGGTGATAGGGCGGGTGGTGACGGCGCCTGAGGCCCGTGGCGGCGGTCTGGGCCATCAGTTGATGGAGACGGCAAGCGCCGAGTGCGAACGGCTCTGGCCCCAGGCGCCCATTTACCTGGGTGCCCAGGCGCAGCTGCAGGAGTTCTATGGCCGTCACGGCTATCGACCCGAGGGGGAGGCCTATCTCGAAGATGACATACTGCACATCGGCATGGTTCGCCCCTGAGGGTGAGCGACCTTGTGCGCAACCCTCAGGACCTCTAATGCCTTTTTGGCATAACAATGAAATTATTATGTCTTGAGGTAGTAAAGAAAACGGATGCCTCTCTCGGACTTAGTCCGTATTCTTTGAATGATTAATCGACAATATTCGGCAGAGGCATCCTAAAGTGGCAAATCTTGCGATAAATACTGAACAAGATCCGAAAGCTTTGCTGCTTCACCGATTTATGACTGCCCCTGTCCTGAATGGGGAGGGGCGATGGAGCTGATCCGCAAGCGCTTCGCCCTCGATCTGCAAACCTTCGCCATCATCACCCTGGTGCTGGGCAATCTAGCCCAGGCCTTCTCCGATGTGCTGGTCAAGCTGATCGGCCCCGGTTTCAGCCCCTTCCAATACATGTTCCTGCGCCAGCTGCTGACCCTGCTGGTGTTGCTGCCTTTCATGCTGCGGGTGCCGAGAGCGGCCTGGGGACTGGGCGCCTGGAAATGGCACCTGCTGCGCGGTCATCTCTGTCTGATCGGCGGCGGGGGCATGATGCTGGCCCTGACCCAGCTGCCGCTCGCCACGGCCAACGCCATCTTCTATGTCTCTCCCCTGTTGACCCTGCCGCTGGCGGCCTGGCTGCTCAAGGAGAAGATCAACTCCCGGGTCTGGCTGCTGGGAGGGATGGGGCTGCTTGGGGTGGTATTCGTACTCAAACCGGGGGATTTCCATCTCGCCGGGCTGGGGGCGCTGGTCACGGCCTTTACCCTGGCACTGTTCAATGTCACCGGTCGCAAGCTGCCAGCGGGTATCTCTGTGGTGGCGACCCTGTTCTGGGCCAACCTGCTGGCGCTGCCGCTGACGGCGGGGCTGGCGGTGCATCAGTGGCAGCCGGTGGATTGGCGTCTGCTGGTGCTGATCGGGGGCAGCGGCGTGATGCAACTGCTCTACCATGCCAGCTGCATCTATGCCTATCGGCAGGTCGAGGCCAACCGCATCGCGACGACCGAGTACTCCGGGCTGATGTTTGTGGTGCTGCTGGGGGTCTGGCTGTTTGGCGAGATCCCGAGCTGGAACCTCTGGGTCGGCGTGGGTTTCATCCTGCTGGCCATCCATTGGCAGCGTCGCCTGCGCTAGCGCGCTCTGTGTTCCTGCCAATGAAAAACCGGCCACTGGCCGGTTTTTCATATGAGCAGCTTATGAGGCCGATCCCGGTTGTGGCACCGAAAATAGGGTAGCCTGCCTCGCTCATAGTGACAGGAACGCCGTCGTGACATCCACCCTCTTTGCGGCCATCTTGCTGGCCGCGCTGCTGCATGCCCTCTGGAATGCGCTGGCCAAGCGCCAGGCCGAGGGGCGGGTCAGCGTCTTGCTGGTCTCCCTCTGCTCCGGGCTGTTTGCCGCCCCCTTTTTGCCGCTGGTGGGGTTGCCAGCGCCTGCCGAATACCCCTGGTTGGCACTCTCCATCCTGCTGCATTGCGGCTACTGCCTGTTTCTCGGTCGTGCCTATCGGCTGGGAGAGTTCGGCCAAGTCTATCCCCTGGCCCGTGGCAGTGCCCCCCTGGTGACCCTCTTGCTCGGGGCTCTGCTGCTGGGGGAGGTGCCCGGTGGGATGGCGATAGCGGGTGCCCTGGTGCTGGTCAGCGGGGTGTTGCTGATGGCCTGGCGCGGTGGTGTCAGACTGGCGCCTGCGGCCTTGCGTGCCGTGCTGATCACTGCGCTGTTCACCGCCGCCTATACCCTCTCCGATGGGGCTGGTGCCCGCTCGGCCGGAGAACCGGTGCGCTATACCCTCTGGCTGTTTGCCCTGACGGCCTTGACGATGCCGCTGCTGATGCGTTGGCAGAGTCGTACCGCCTGGCGTGCGCTCAGTCTCGCGGCATGGCGCACCGGCGCCCTCGGCGGCGTCTTGTCACTGCTGGCCTACGGCATCGTCATCTGGGCCATGACCCAGGCGCCCATCGGGCTGGTGGCGGCGCTGCGCGAGAGCAGCGTACTGTTTGCGGTGCTGCTCTCCTGGTGCTGGCTGGGGGAGACACTGGGTCGGGTACGGCTGTGGGCCGCGCTGGTGATCCTCTGCGGTATCCTGTTGATCCGCCTCGGCTGATGGGTGACTACATCAGGCCGGCATGCTACCGGCCTGATGTTTGGCTTAAGGAGTGACCCGGGTGATCAGGGTAAAGCCCTCCTCGCAGGGGGCGAGCTGCACCCGCACCTGGCCCAATTCGGCCAGACCGGTCACATGGGTACCACCGCAGGGGATAGTCACCTCCTGGCCCTCGAGTGCACAGTGCCAATAGCGCGAGTCTATGATGGCTTCGCCGGCCCGGCTGCGACGGATAGCCCCTCCTGCCGCCAGCCACTTCGCCAGCTGATCGTTGACCTTGCTTTCAATCTGTTCGAGTGCTGCCAGCAGTGCCTCGCCGTTGACACCCTTCTTGCGCAGACTCTTGCCGATCCGGTACTGCTCTTGGGAGCCCATGGGCTCGACCCGCGAGGTCTGGATGGCGAGGCGGTCAAAGTCGGGCTGATCCAGGGTGTCGCGCTCGCTCACCTCCTTGCGCCAGTAAGGGACGAGTGTCCGGTTGAGAGCCAGCGCCGCCAGGTGGCAGCCGCTGTGACCCAGGCTAAGGGCGAGGCGTCGCTCGCTATCCACCTGCAGGCTTATCTCGGTGCCGACTGCCAGGTCATATCGACCGGACAAGGGGTGAACCACCACGAACGCCCAACCGGGCTCACCCCGTTTCACGGGTATATCGAGATCGACAAAGAGTTCACCCGCAGGGCTGATAGCCCCCATGCGACAGGGGGCCACCTTGGCCTCACCCCCCTCCCAGCACACCCTGCCCATATCCCCAGGCTGATCGGGCCAGAGATGACTCTGGGGGTGAAAGGGGCTGAGGTCTGTCACCAGCAGGGTCGGTTCACCGACTTGGCAATGGATCACCTTAGCCAGCTCGTTGTGATGACCCAGCACGAAGCTGGCGCGGGTATGGTGCATGGGACACTCCTGCAATGGGATTGAAGGGCAGGATAGCGCAAAGGGAGCCCAGGCTCATTAACTTGGGTTAATGAGCCTGGGGGAGATCAGAGCAGGGAGACCAGCAGGTAGGCGTTGAGGCCAATGACCAAGGCGACGATGAGACGCCCCAGCGCCTGGGTGACAGGATGATTGCGATATTCCCCCATCAGGGCACGCTCCCCGGTCAGCATCAGCAGCGGGATCAGCGCCAGGGCTATGCCAAAACTCAGGATCACCTGGCTCAGTACCAGGACTTCGGTGGTGTTGAGGCCCATGGCAATCACGATGAAGGCCGGAGCCATGGTGATGAGGCGGCGCAGCCAGAGCGGAATGGTGAAGCGCACGAAGCCTTGCATCACCACCTGGCCCGCCAGGGTTCCCACCACGGTGGAGGAGATGCCTGAGGCGACCAGGGAGAGGCCAAACAGGGTGGCCGCCCCCTGACCCAACAAGGGGGTCAGCGTCTGGTAGGCGGACTCCAGTTCGGCCACGTGCTGGTTACCCGTGGCATGGAAGGCCGCCGCGGCCATGGCCACCATGGCCAGGTTAACGAAACCGGCGATGGTCATGGCAATGGCCACATCGACCCGGGTGCTGTGCAGACGCTGGTCGACCGAGCCTTGCCCTTCGCCGTGCTGGGTCAACGCCGAGTGCAGATAGATAACATGGGGCATGACTGTCGCGCCCAGGATGCCGGCGGCCAGGTAGATGGCCTCACTGTTGGGCAGACCGGGGAAGAGGGCCCCTTCCAGCAGGCTGGGCAGATGGGGGCGGGAGAGCATCAGCTCGACCAGATAGGCGGCTGCCACGAACAGCAGCAGGCCGCCGACCACATACTCCAAGGGCTTCTGGCCGCGGCTCTGCAACATGAGAATGCCCCAGGTGATCACCGCCGTCATGCAGGCCCCCTCCATCAGGGTCACGCCAAGCAGCAGCTTGAAGCCCACCGCCGCCCCGATGAATTCGGCGAGATCGGTCGCCATGGCGATGATCTCCGCCTGTACCCAGTACGCCCAGACCGCCGGTCTGGGCAGCCGGTCGCGAATGTGTTCGGCCAGGTTCTTGCCGGTGACGATGCCGAGCTTTGCCGAGAGGGTCTGTACCAGCATGGCCATCAGGTTTGCCCAGACCACCACCCACAGCAGTTGATAGCCGAAGGTGGAGCCCGCCTGAATATTGGTGGCGAAGTTACCCGGGTCTATATAGCCGATGGCGGCGATAAAGGCGGGGCCCAACAGGCTGAATCTGAGTTTGCGCTGGGTCACTATGGCACTGACTGCGGGTTGCATAACGGCACCCTCCATAAGGATATAGCCCTAGCATAGCTGTAACTGATAACTATTATCAATTGGGTTTTTGGATGGGATCGATAGGAAAGAGCCGTTATTTACTCGGCCAGTAATGCCTGTGGCCCTGGCGTGGGCAGAAGGGGGCGGCAGGAGAAACTATCGGCTATCAAAATCACAACGGCCAGTTGCAGTCGGTGTGTCGATTTCGTACAATACGCCGCCCTATGAAAGCAGCGTCTAAACACCATACGTTCCTTGCCTCCGAGGTCTGGCTGCACCTGGGCGGAGGCTGAATTAATCCGTAAGGAGCTAAAATGCGTCATTACGAAATCGTCTTCATGGTTCATCCGGACCAGAGCGAGCAAGTCCCCGGCATGATCGAGCGTTACACTGGCGCCATCACCACTGCCGGCGGCACTATTCACCGCCTGGAAGATTGGGGCCGCCGTCAACTGGCTTACCCGATCGACAAGCTGCACAAAGCCCACTACGTTCTGCTGAACGTAGAAGCAGAGCAAGCCGTTATCGATGAGCTGGAAACCAACTTCCGCTTCAACGATGCCGTTATCCGCAACATGATCATGCGCACCAAGCACGCTGTGACTGAAGTTTCTCCGATGGCCAAGGCCAAAGAAGAGCGCTTCCCACGTCGTGACGACGAGCGCCGCGAAGAAGCGACTGAAGCTTCTTCCGAAGAGTAATTCTTAGATCACTGACATAGAGGATAAAGGCCATGGCACGTTATTTCCGTCGTCGTAAGTTCTGCCGCTTCACTGCCGAGAACGTTACCGAGATCGACTACAAAGATATCGTTACTCTGAAAAACTACGTCACTGAATCTGGCAAGATCGTACCGAGCCGTATCACCGGTACTCGCGCCAAGTATCAGCGTCAGCTGGCACGCGCCATCAAGCGTGCTCGTTACCTGGCTCTGCTGCCGTACACCGATCTGCACAACAAGTAAGAATCGGTCCGGCACTTAAGCCTAACTCAACTCTCATAGAGGAAAGGTAATGCAAGTTATCCTGCTCGACAAAATCGCCAAACTGGGCGGTCTGGGTGATCAAGTCAACGTTAAAGCTGGCTACGCCCGTAACTATCTGATCCCGCAAGGCAAAGCCGTTATGGCTACCAAGGCCAACATCGAGACCTTCGATGCTCGCCGTGCTGAACTGGAAGCCAAACTGGCTGCCGGTAAAGCTGCCGCTGAAGAGCGCGCTGCCAAGCTGGGTGAACTGGCTGCTGTTGTTATCGCCTCCAAATCTGGTGACGAAGGCAAGCTGTTCGGTTCCATCGGTACCCGTGACGTGGCTGATGCCATCACTGCTGCCGGCGTTGCTGTTGCCAAGAGTGAAGTCCGTATGGGCAACGTTCTGCGTAACACCGGCGAGTACGAAGTTGTTGTTCAGCTGCACGCTGACGTCAAGGCAACCGTACAGATCCAGGTTGTTGCTCTGTAATAGCGATTCGCTTTTGCAGAAGAAAACCCGCGCCTCGGCGCGGGTTTTTTATTTTGGGGCACCGAGTTAGAGTAAGGGACTGTTGCAACGAGAGAGGTTTCCATGGCGGCTTGGGTAGAAGGGCGTGTCATCGAGCGTATCCAGTGGACGGATACCCTGTTTTCCCTGAGGGTAGAAGCGCCGCTGCTCCCCTATCAAGCGGGACAATTCACCAAGCTGGCCCTCGAGCAGGGCGAGCGCCGCATTCAGCGCGCCTACTCCTTCGTTAACCCGCCATCGTCCCCCTACCACGAGTTCTATCTGGTCGAGATCCCGGGTGGCGAGCTGACCCCCGCGCTGAGCGCCCTGGCCGTGGGGGATCCACTGCTGGTGCAATCCCAGGCGACCGGTTTTCTCACCCTGGATGAGATCCCGGCGGGACGGGATCTCTGGCTGCTCTCCACCGGCACCGCCATCGGTCCCTTCCTTTCGCTTTTGACTGCGGGGGAGGCCGAGCTGCGCTTCGAGAATCTGATCCTGGTGCACGGGGTAAGAAAGGGGGAAGAGCTCAGCTATCAGCCGCTGATTGGCGAGTTGAAAGCCCGGCTCGGCTCGCGGCTTCACTATGTGCCCTTCGTCAGTCGTGAGCCCTGGCCGGATGCCATGGTGGGTCGCATTCCTGCGGCCATCGACAGCTGCGCCCTGCAAGAGCGAGTGGGACTGGGCTTTAGCCCCGAGCGCAGCCAGGTACTGATCTGCGGCAATCCCGAGATGGTCAAGGCGACCCAGCTCTCCCTGATTGAGCAGGGCCTGACCAAAAATCTGCGCCGTACCCCAGGTCAGATCAGCTCGGAAAACTACTGGTAGCAGGGCAATGAGGGGGCTTAATTGTGCTTACCCTTGCCATTATTACCTTTGGATTTGTTGTGACCCTGGCCCGGGTTGTTGTCACCGTGGACGCTGCGATTGTAGTGATCGCGGTATTTGCCATCCATGTTGCCGCAGTCAGTCTTGAGGCGACTGTCCCCTATGCGGATATCCAGACAGTTGTGTTGCCACCAGTCGTACTCCTTGGTGTCAAAATCGACATTGATTGCGCCGCCCGACAGGCTGACGCCACCATCTTTATTACTGGGTGGTGCGGCCTGGGTGGTGGCGCTCAGGGCAAGCAGGGTGAGCAGCAGTGCACTATGTCGCATGATAGATCCTCGATGTGGTGATGACTGATGACTGGTGCCAGTATAGTGTCAGCTAGCTGGATCCCAGCCTAATGAGCCTGGGGAAAGTGGATGCAGGTCGAAAATCTGACCAAACTGGTCATCCCCTGTCCGAACGTCGGTAATATCTTGCCATTTCAGAGTGATAGCCTTCAATCTTGGCGGAGCGACTCTATAATCGGCGGTCTGATATTCCAACCGCCAGCGCAGCATCATGCAGACAGCCATCTCCTTGCCCTCAGCGTCTCCCTCATCCCAGTTACGTTACCCCAAAGGCTGGTTCGCACTCACCACCGTCTATGGTTTTACCGGGCTGGCCATCTTGGCCTCCATCGTTTTCTCTTTGTTGCTGTTTCTCTCCATCGACGACAACCCCTTGATGAAGTGGTTGTTTGGCGGCCTTGCCATCATTTTTGAGCTCGGCAAATTCTACATCTGGTACGAATATGGCGAGCGCCGGGCGCGGCGGGAGCTGGGTGGTGCCTTCTGGTCACTGCTGTTCTACGCCGTGCTGGCGGCCATCTCCATCGGCGGCAGCATAGGTGGCATCAACAGCGCCACCAACACCGTGCTCGGCATTCAGGCCAAACATGAGCGGGAGGTCGCGCGCTTTGATGAGCAGATCGACAGCATAGAGCGCCAGATCCGCCTCAATGAGGAGGCGGCGCGCAAGTACATCGAAATGGCCCGCATCTCCAGTGGCGTGAGTGGCTTGCAGCAGGCCAATACCCAACTCAGATTGAAGCAGGATGAACTGCGCCTTGAGCGTGATGCCAAGCCGCTCAATGAACAATCTTCGATGCTGGGGCTGATGAGCAGTCTGGCGGAGGGGATGGGGGTGAGCATAGGCCAGGTGCAATTCTTGCTGGTCTGTTTCCTCTCTGTGCTGCTCGATGTGTTCGGAGCCTTTTTCGTCTCCCTGATTGGGGATGAGACCCGTTTTCGCCGCCACTGGCAGGCTCAGCGCAGCAGTGGGTGTGTCGTCTCCCGGGTCTCAGGGGAGAGGGGGCGCATGGATCAGCATGACCATGATGAGGGGCAATCTGAGCCAGCCCCTCAGCTCACGCCGCTGGATGCGGTACGCCAGGGTCTGCAAAGCGGGCGACTCAAATGTGGTAAACGGGCGGTCGCTCAGGCGCTCTCCTTGCCCCTTGAAGAGGTGGACAAGATCTTCGTGCAGTTGATGCGCGAGGGGGTGCTGACCCAGGGCAGCAACCGTCACTATGCCCTGCAAGAGACCGGGCAATCCGAACCGGGTCAATATCAGACTGGGCCCTGACAGAGAGGCTCGCCCAGGGCCTCTTGGATGGGCAAGTTAGCAGCGTCAATGGCAGTGCCAGCTGGCATCGAAGCTCCAGCGGGAGGGGGTTAAGCCCGGTTAGCATGGGGGTTTGCTAGTGGGTGAGTATCATCATCAGGTTGAGGAAGGCGGCAAGGGCGCCACCCAGCCCGATGATCCAGTAAAAGCCCTTGGCGCCCCGCTTGATGGGGATGCGAAAGTAGAGCAGAAACAGCCACCAGGCCAGGGCCAGCAGCAGCGGGATAAGAAACATTCGAGCCATGGTGTCCTCACTGTTATCCTGTCGCCTCACCGTCAACCATAAGGATGGAATCTGCAATGACGCAACTACAGATTACCGCATTCGGCCCCCCCTCGGTACTCAGACTAAACCCCTCTCTGGATGGCATGCCCGCCGAGGGTGAGGTGCGGGTGCGCATCTGTTACGCCGGGGTCAACCCCATCGACGCCAAGACCCGCGCCGGTCTAGGGTGGGCTGCCGCCGAAAACAAGGACAAGCTGCCCTGGACACCAGGCTATGACATGGCCGGTGTGGTGGAAGCCCTTGGCCCAGGGGTAGAGACCCTCAAGGTGGGCGACAAGGTGTGTGGCATGATCGGCTTCCCGCTGCAGGGCGGCGCCTACGCCGAGTCTGCCCTGACCCCGGCCGAGTTGCTGGTGCCGCTGGAAGAGGTGAGCCTCAAACAGGGCGCGGCCCTGCCCCTGGCAGGCTTGACCGCCTGGCAGGGCCTGTTCGACCATGGTGAGCTCAAACAGGGGCAGCGGGTACTGATCCTGGCCGGGGCGGGCGGTGTCGGCCACCTGGCGGTGCAGTGGGCCAGGGCCTATGGCGCCAAGGTGACCGCGCTGGCCAGCCCGGATAACCATGGTTTCCTGCACGGCATAGGCGCCGAGCGGCTGGTCGATTACCACGATGCCGATTGGGCTGCTCAGGTCGGTCAGGTTGAGCTGGTCCTGGACTTGGTCGGTGGCGAGAGTGGCAAGGCGGCGCTGGCTTGCGTGGCCAGCGGCGGCCGCCTGATCACAGTGCCGACCATCACGGCGGAGGCGATCAAGCTGGCGGGCAGCGAGCGCGGCATCGAGGTGCGCGGCATGCTGGTGCAGCCCAACCCCAAGCAGCTGGCCCAGATGCTGACCCTGCTGCGCATCGATGAGGCGCAGATCTGCATCAATCGCGAGTTCGAGCTGGCCGACGGGGCCCTGGCCCACACCGCCATCGAAGCGGGTCACACTCGTGGCAAACTGCTGCTGCGCATGCCCGCGGCGAGCGTGGATGACTAACCACAGGCCGCAGGCTGACCGAGCGCATCAGGCTCGGCTTGCGGGTCGGGCGGCGCCCCTCTCATGGAGATGAGTCTCGGCTGGCTGTTTCTGAGCGCCTTTGGCTCGGCGACGCTCTTGCCCGGTGGCTCCGAGCTGCTGCTGGGGGCCATGGCGAGCCGGGGGGAGTGGAGCCCGGCCAGCTTGCTGCTCTGGGCCACCCTCGGCAATACCTTGGGATCCATGACCAGCTGGTGGCTCGGCTGGCTGGCGACCTTCAAGAAAAAACCCGAAGATTTTCAGGGACGTGGGGAACAAAAGGCGCTTGGATGGCTCAAACAACATGGTCATTGGTGTCTGCTGCTCGCCTGGACGCCCATTCTCGGCGACGGGCTCTGCCTGTTGGCCGGCTGGCTGCGCCTCTCATTCTGGCGCTCGCTTATTCTCATCGGTCTCGGTAAGTTAATCCGTTATGGCCTGGTCCTGTTGCTGGCGATTCAATTCTTCTAGCCGGTGCCTTTCATCTACGAGGTAACAGTGAACAAACTCATCCCACTCGGCATATTGCTCGGGTTCAGCCTGCCACTTCTGGCCGCGCCAACCCTGGTATCCCAGCAGACCAAGACGGCGGGCCAGCTCGCCATTCCCTACCAGATGTACAAGCTGGACAATGGCCTGACCGTGATCCTGGCGCCGGACAGATCGGATCCCCTGGTGCACCTGGATGTGACCTATCACGTCGGCTCATCGCGCGAAACGGTCGGCAAGTCCGGCTTCGCCCACTTCTTCGAGCACATGATGTTCCAGGGCTCCAAGCATGTGGGGGATCAGGAGCACATGCGCATCATCAACGAGGCCGGTGGTGACATGAATGGCACCACCAACAAGGACAGAACCAACTACTACGAGACGGTGCCAGCCAATCAGCTGGAGAAAGTGCTCTGGCTGGAGGCGGATCGCATGGGCTTCCTGCTCGATGCGGTCAGCCAGAAGAAGTTCGAGATCCAGCGCGCCACCGTCAAGAACGAGCGCGGTCAGCGGGTCGATAACCAGCCCTATGGCCTGGTGAGCGAGCGGATGGGCGAGGCGCTCTACCCGCGCACTCACCCCTACTCCTGGCAGCCGATCGGCTATGTGGAGGATCTGGACCGGGTCGGGGTGGATGACCTCAAGCAGTTCTTCCTGCGCTGGTATGGCCCCAACAATGCGACCCTGACTCTGGGGGGGGATTTTGACAGCAAGCAGGCCCTGGCCTGGATTGAGCAGTACTTCGGCACCATTCCCCGAGGGCCCGAGGTTGCCGAGCCGACCCCCGAGCCGGTGAGTCTGCCCGAGACCCGCTACATCACCCTGGAAGACAAGGTGCACCTGCCGCTGCTCTACATCAGCTATCCGACCGTCGCCCTGGGGGATCCCCAGGAGCCTGCGCTGGACATGTTCGCCGATGTGCTGGGCGGTTCGGCCAGCTCCATGCTCTATCAATCCCTGGTCAAGACCGGCAAGGCGCTGGAAGTGGGGGCCACTCACTATTGCGAGGAGCTGGCCTGTACCCTGACCGTCTACGCCTATCCGAACCCTGCGGTGGATGGCAGCCTCAAGAGCCTCAAGGCTGAGGTGGACAAGGCGATCGGCGACTTCGCCCAGCGTGGCCTCAAGCCGGAGGATCTGGAGAAAGCCATCAGCAAGTATCGCGCCTCCACCATCTGGGGACTCGATAGCGTCGAGGGCAAGGTCAGCCAATTGGCCATGGGCCAGGTGCTGGCCGGTGATCCCAACTACGTGTTCAAGAGCCTGGATGCCATTGGCAAGGTGACCCCGGAGCAGGTCAAGGCGGCCTATGACAAGTTCATTGCGGGCAAGCCTGCGGTGGTGATGAGTGTGGTGCCCAAAGGCAAGAGCCAGTGGCAGGTGGCTCCCCCCAACTTCACCCCGGCCAAGCGTGAGCTACCCGATTACAACAAGCATGAAGCGGCCCTGCCGCTGCGCCCGGTGACCGACAGTTTCGATCGCGGTGTGCAGCCCAGGGTGAGCGATGCGGTCAGTGCCAAGGTGCCGGCCATCTGGCATGGCAAGCTCGACAAGGGCATCGAGATCATCGGCAGCCAGAGTGACGAGATCCCGGCCGTCTCCATCATGATTGCCCTGCCCGGTGGCATCAGTGCCGAGAGCAAGGGGGAGCTGGGACTGGCCAATCTGACCGCGGCCATGATGGAGCAGGGGTCGGTACGCCTCTCCGAGGCAGCGCTCAGCGACGAGTTGCAAAAGCTGGGGGCCAGCATCGAGTTTTCCAGCGCCCAGTACAACAACCTGATCACCATCAGCAGCCTGACCGACAAGCTGCCCCAGACCCTGGCACTGGTGAAGGAGCTGTGGCTGCGCCCCGGCCTGCGTGAGGCAGACTTTGAGCGCACCAAGGCTCAGTTGCTGCAAGGCATGAAGCAGAGCGAGCAGCAGCCTGAGTGGCTGGCGGGTCAGGCGTTTCGCGAGCTGATCTATGGCAAGGGCAGCCGTCTGGGGGAGCCGGCTGAGGGTCTGCCCGCGGATGTCGCCAAGCTGACCCTGAGCGATGTGAAGCGCTTCTATCAGCACTACTACGACTCGAGCCATGCCAAGGTGGTGGTGGTGGGTGACGTCACCCAGCAGCAGGTGGAGGATCAGCTCGGCTTCCTGACCGAATGGCAAGGCACGGCTCCTACCCTTGGCGACCTCAAACCCAAGGTGGCGCAAGCCAAGCCGGGCATCTATCTGGTGGACAAGCCGGGGGCGCCCCAGTCGGTGATCCGCATCGGTCGCCGCGCCATGGCGTTTGATACCACGGGGGATTACTTCACCGCCGGTCTGATGAACTTCAACCTGGGGGGCAATTTCAACAGCCGGATCAACCTCAACCTGCGGGAAGACAAGGGTTACACCTATGGCGCCAGCTCGGGTTTCTCCGCCAATCGTGATGTCGGTGTCTTCGCCACCGGTGCCAATGTGCGGGCGGATGCCACCGTGGATGCCATTCGCCAGTTCCTCAAGGAGCTGGAGGCGTATCAGGGGAGCGGCCCCACCCCGGTGGAGCTGGCCTACATGCGCAGTGCCGTCTCCCAGCAGGATGCGCTCTCTTATGAGACCCTGAGCCAGAAGGCGGGCTTCCTGCTGCAGATGATCATGTATGACCTGAAACCGGATTTCGTTCAGGCCCAGAGCCAACTGATTAAAACGGTTTCACAAGAGACTCTAAAGCAGAGCGCGGCCCACTGGCTCGATCCCAAGCAGATGGTAATAGTGGTGGTGGGAGACAAGCAAAAGCTTGAAAAACCCTTAAGCCAGCTTCATCTTCCTATCTATCCGCTGCAACTTCCCTAGAGAAGCGTGCGGCATGCCTGAGTGCCGCCCCGACTGGGGCGGCCAACAATGAGTCTTGAATATGACCACATCTAGCTTGTCACTGCGCGAGTTACTGGCGGCGTTGGGAACCCCGGAACGTCTGTCTGCCCTCAAAGGGATCCGGCGTGGCCTGGAGCGCGAGACCCTGCGCATCACCCCCGAGGGTGGCCTGGCCCAGGGGGATCACCCCCACAGTCTGGGCTCGGCCCTGACCCATGCCAACATCACCACCGACTACTCCGAGAGCTTGCTGGAGTTCATTACCCCGGCCACCGACTCTATCGAGAGCCTGATGGAGCAGCTGGGCGACATTCATCACCATGTCAGCCAGCACATCGGCGAAGAGCGCCTCTGGCCGCTCTCCATGCCCTGCTTCGTCGGTGACGAGGAGAGCATACGGCTTGCCCAGTACGGCAGCTCCAACATAGGCCGGATGAAGACCCTCTATCGCCAGGGCCTCAAGAATCGCTATGGCAGCCTGATGCAGGTGATCGCCGGCATCCACTTCAACTTCTCCATGCCGGACAGCTTCTGGTGTGAATGGCAGGATCTGGCGGGGGAGCCCTGTTGCAGCCAGCGCTTCATCTCCGAGAAGTACATGGGGCTTATTCGCAACGTCTACCGCTTCGGCTGGCTGGTGCCTTACCTGTTTGGCGCTTCCCCTGCCATCTGCCAATCCTTCCTCAAGGGGCGGACCAGCACCCTGCCGTTCGAGAAGATTGGCAAGGGGACTCTCTATCTGCCCTATGCCACCTCCCTGCGCCTGTCCGATCTCGGCTATACCAGCAGCTCCCAGAGCATGCTCAATATCAGCCACGACAACTTGCCTGCCTATGTGGCCTCCCTGCGCCGGGCCATCAGTACCCATGACCCCGAGTTTGCCAAGATAGGGGTCAAGGTGAACGGTGAGTATCGCCAGCTCAATGACAATGTCTTGCAACTCGAAAACGAGTTGTATGCGCCTATCCGCCCCAAGCGTACCCCCCGCAGCGGCGAGAAGCCGTCGGATGCGCTGGAGCAGCGTGGTATCGAATACATAGAATTGCGCACCGTGGACGTGAACCCCTTCACGCCGCTCGGTATCGACGTGGAGCAGGTACGTTTCTTCGACGTCTTCCTGGTGTGGTGCCTTCTGCGTCCCTCTGCCCAGCTGTCGGAAGAGGAGATCGCCCGCAATCGTCGCAACATGAACAAGGTCGTGCTGGAGGGGCGTCGCCCCGGCCTGCAGCTTGAAGATGAGCAGGGCACAGCCCTCGGCCTCAAGGAGTACGGACTCAGCCTGTTTGACGAGCTGGATGAGGTCGCGGCCTTGCTGGACCGTTGCTGTGGCCGTAATCGCTATCGTGAGACGGTGGCGACGCACAGAGCCAAGCTCAACAACCCCGAACTCACCTACTCGGCCCGCCTGCTCAAGCTACTCAAGGAGAGCGACCTGGATAACGGCTGCTTCGGCGACGCCTTGGCCAGTCAGTATCGCGAACAGTTGCTGGCCGGTGAACTGCAGTACTGGGATGAGGCTTACTTTGCCGGTGAGGCGCGGGAGTCCCTGCTCAAACAGCGGGAACGGGAGCGGGGCGACAGCCTGAGTTTCGATGACTTCCTGGCCGACTACTTCGGCCGCACAGTGCCCGCCTGATCGTCTCCTGATACAAAAAGCCGCTCCTCGGAGCGGCTTTTTCATGGCCGCGGGTCGTCTTCCTGGCTGCCCTGTTATCGGGAAAAAGAAGTGTGAGTCAGCCTTCACTTCAGCAGGCGGATTGACGTCTTTATTGTCAAACGGCTCACATTTCCCCCTTTTGTCCCTTGAGTCTGGCGCGTCAGGCGCCTAGTTTTCGATCACTGAAACGATTCAGCTTTCGCGAAAACCACTCACAAGAACAAGAGACACGAGGATAAAGCCATGTTGAAGAGACTCTCCATTGCCGTGCTGCTCGCCCTGGGCGCGAGCTCTGCTCAGGCCGCCGAATTCCTGCTGACCGATTCCCAGCAGGGGCTGGATGTGGGGGACTGGAAGATCACCAGCGACAAGCTGGGGATCAAGAGCCCGGTACCCTTCTCCATCGAGAAGAAGCGCCTGCACGGCGGGCGCCAGGAGGGGGTGGACTTGCTCATCGTCGACAACGGGGTGATGAAGATAACCCTGGTGCCGACCCGTGGCATGGGGATCAAGGAGGTCAAGGGGGCCGATGTGCGCCTCGGCTGGGATTCCCCGGTCAAGGAGGTGGTCAACCCGGCCTTCATCGATCTGGAGAGCCGCGCCGGTCTCGGCTGGCTCGATGGCTTCAACGAGATGCTGGTACGTTGCGGCTATGAGTGGACCGGCCACCCCGGGGTGGACGACGATGGCCGCCTCAAGAGCCTGCACGGCCGGGTGCAGAACATACCGGCCTCAGTGGTCAGCGTGACAGTGGACGAAGAGCCGCCCTACGCCATCCACGTGCGGGGCCGGGTGGACGAGCGCACCTTCAAGATGAGCGAGCTGGTCACCTGGACCCAGCTGAGCGTGGTGCCCGGTCAGGCGGAGTTTGCCTTGCAGGACAAGCTGACCAACCACGCCGACTACGAGAACGAGTACCAGATCATCTATCACGGCAACTTCGGGGCGCCCATCCTGGAGGAGGGGGCGCGGGTCAGCACCCCGGTGAAGCAGATATCCCCGTTCAATGACTACGCCAAGGCGGGGCTCAAGGGCTGGCAAACCTACCTGGGGCCGACCAAGGGCTTCGACGAAATGGTGTTCAACCTGGTGCCCTACAGCGATGCCGACGGCAATACCCTGGCGGTGCTCAACAACAAAGCGGGCAATGTCGGGGTGGCTGTGGGTTACAACACGCACCAGCTGCCTGTGCTGACCCTGTGGAAGAACACCGACACCCTGGCCCAGGGCTATGTGACCGGCATAGAGCCCGGCACCAGCTATGCCTACAGCACCAAGTACCAGCGCCCGCTGGGGCTGGTTCCCAAGATCCAGCCGGGGGAGACCAAGACCTTCGATCTGACCTATCGCCTGCTGCGCAATGGGGAAGAGGTGAAGCAGGCCCTGGCCCAGGTGGATAAGATCCAGGCCGGTCGTCCCACAGAGCTGCGGGAGCAGCCCCTGGTCAAGCTGCCCTGAGTGGCAGGCAAACAGCAAAAAGCCGCTCCATGAGCGGCTTTTTCATGGGGCGGAGGCCATGAGCGGGCGTCAGTGGCGCACAGGCACTTGAGGGGGACACTGCTTAATCTGTTGCAACAGATAGTCGCGATAGCCTTCCCCATGCAGCTTGCCGGGTTTGAGGGTGGCCGCCAGGATCTGCTGACGAGCCTTGGCGCCAGAGGGCAGGCGACGTACATGAGTATCAATCCAGATGATCTCCCCCATGGGATCAATCATCAGATTGCCAAAATGGAGATCCCGGTGGCAGTAACCGTGGCTGGCCAGGGTGGCAATCTCCCTGGCGAGTCGGCGTAGCAGGGCGAGGCGCTGTGCCTCGTCGGCGCCGAGAAAGTAATCCTCCCCCGAAACGGCATCTTGGAGGTACTGCACCGCCAGGAAAGAGGCGAGGGGATTGAGGGGGTTGATGGCGATCCCGGCTGCCTGGCAAGGCACCACATTGAGACCGACCTGGCGCAGTATCCGGTTACTGCGCCATTCACGCAGGGCGTCGATGTGACCGATCAGCCGCTTGCCGAGTTGATCGCGGCACAACCAGGCCAGCGACCAGCGTGGATGCTTGTCGGCAACCAGTTTGCACAGGGAGTGACTGGCGTCGTGGCGGCGAAACAGACTGCTGCCGATCTGTTCGAAGTGGGCGGTATCCTGGGTCTTGTCCAGGGACCAGCGGGGCAGTTGCAGTTGATCATGAAACAGCAGGTAGTGATGGGTTTGGCCATCGAATTCGAGTGAAGTCAGCTTCATAAGAGAGTCGCTCTGGGAGTGGTGCGAGCCTGACTTGACGGGATGGCAAGAGGGGCTCATCTGCTATGAAGCCATGGTGCGACTCTGTTGCTGACATCAGCTGAATGACGGGACAAAAACACTGCTTTCAATATGAAAAACGCCGCAGGACCTGGTGATCCTGCGGCGATATCGGGGGATTGGCAGTGAGATCAGAGGTGGCTGTACATGGCCTCGATCTCGCTCTGGTACTTGGCCTCGATGATCTTGCGGCGCAGCTTCATGGTGGGGGTGATCTCCCCGAGCTCCATGGAGAAGGCGCTCGGCAGCAGGGTGAACTTCTTCACCTGCTCGAACTTGGCCAGCTCCTGTTGCAGACCCTGAATGCGCGCCTCGAAGAACTCCACCACCCGGGAGTGGCGCAGCAGCTCGGTCTTGCACTGATATTGCAGGTTGATGGAGCGGGCGTACTCCTCCAGGGACTCGAAGCAGGGGACGATCAGCGCCGAGACGAAGTGGCGGGCGTCGGCGACGATGGCGATCTGCTCGATGAAGCGATCCTTGCCGAGGGTGCCCTCCACCAGTTGCGGCGCCACGTACTTGCCGTTGGAGGTCTTCATCAGCTCCTTGAGGCGCTCGGTGAAGTAGATGTTGCCCTCGCCATCCAGCTCGCCCGCATCGCCGGTGCGCAGGAAGCCATCCTCGGTCATCACTTCGGCCGTGGCCTCCGGCTTGTTGTAGTAGCCGCGCATCACGGTGGGGGAGCGCACCAGCAGCTCGTTGTTCTCGCCGAGTTTGACCTCGATGCCGTCCATGACGGTACCGATGGATCCCAGCTTGAACTGGCTGTCCTCGTAGCAGCAGACGGTGGCCGTGGTCTCGGTCATGCCGTAACCGTACTTGAGGTTGAGCCCCATGGCCTGGAAGAAGAGATTCACATCGTCGGCGAGGCGGGCGCCCGCCACCGGCAGGAAGCGGGTACGGCCGCCGAAGCGGGCCCGCAGCTTGCGAAACACCAGCCGCTCGGCCAGGGCCAGCTGCAGGTAGAGCAGGGGCGAGGCGGACTTGCCCGCCTGGCGGGTGGCGACCATCTGCTTGCCGACCCCGGTGGCCCAGCCGAACAGGGCGCGGCGCAAGGCCGGCGCCTGGGCGACCTTGGCCTGGATCATGGCGTAGGCCTTCTCGTAGAGGCGCGGCACGGCGCACATCACGGTCGGCTTCACCTCGCCAATCACCTCCATCACCTTCTGGGGATCGCGGATATAGACGTTCTCGGCGCCGCAATAGAGCACGTAGTAGCTCCAGGCCCGCTCGAATACATGGCTCAGGGGCAACATGCACAGGGACACGTCCTGCTCGTTCAGATCCAGGCGGCTGTCATGCATCTCGAAGCAGGCGGCGATGTTGGCGAAGTCGAGCATGACCCCCTTGGGCTCGCCCGTGGTGCCCGAGGTATAGATGAGGGTCAGCAGATCATCCATCCGGTAGTGCTGTTCGCGTGCGCGCAGCGTCTGTTCGCTGGGCTGATGGTTGCCGGAGGAGAGGAAGGTCTGGAAGTGGCTGGCCTGTTCGCAGCCGCGCAGATCGACACTGCCATCGAGGGCCACAATCTGGCGGATCTCGCCAGCCTTCAGCAAGTGGAGCGCCTGATCGAACTGTGGCTGCTCCCCCACGAACAGCAGCTGGATGCCTGCATCGCGCACTATGTAGCGCAGCTGATCCTGAGTGCTGGTGGGGTAGATGGGCACGCTGATCCCGCGGGCGGCCAGGATGCCGAGGTCGGCCTGGGTCCATTCCGGCATGTTGCGGGCATAGAGACCGACCATGTCACACTCCTGGTGACCGGCCCGGATCAGCGCCTGGGCGCAATAGTCCATGGCCTGTCCCAGGGTGCGCCAGCCGATGGCACGCCATTGGCCATCCTGTTGCACTCGCAGGGCGGCTTTATTACCCAGACGGGCGATGCGTTCGCGAAGCAGATGAACCAAATGAAGCTGTGACATCCGTAGATCCTCAATGACAGAGAGACGCCCGGCAGGGGCGTGAAAATCGGGCTGGAGTGTAAACTCTAAGATTACGGCTTACAAGTGTGCGCTGTTTTGTTCCTGATCAGGGAGAGCGGATTTTGCTGCGAAATTAATCAAAATCGGCGATAACTGGGAGAGGCGGTCGTGGGAGGCTAGATCAATGAAAAATCTGGGGAAATGGTTAGGACTTCTGTTGGCCTTGCTGCTGGTGGCCGGGGGCGTGGGTTGGTATGCATGGAATCAACAGGCGCTGGCTCGTGGCAACCCTTGGCTCAAGGGCGAACAGGGGGCGGCACGGGCCGAGCAGCTCGCCCGGGAATCCGGCATGGCGGTGCTCTATGTGATCGAGTCAGACAAGTGCCGGCGCTGCAAATTGCTCGACAAGGCGCTGTGGCAGGATCCGGCGCTGACATCCACCCTGGCCGGGCTGGCCAAGGTGCGCCTCAACCCGAGTGCGGGGGATGGCAGTGAGCGGGTACTGCGTCGCTTCCCCAAGGTGAATACGCCCCCTGGCATCTATCTGCAACAGGGCGGTGGCCCGCTCAAACCGATACAGATAGTGGTGGATATCGAGCAGATCTGGATGCCGGGAGTGACCTATCGGCGCGGTTTCTTCATGCCGCTGTCGGTCGCGGGCTTCGATGCGGTGTTACGCACCACCCTGGCACTGGACGATCCCGCCTTCGTGTCACTGGCACCCTGAGTGGCAGCAGAGCGGGGTTCGCGCCAGATCAGGGGCAGGCCCGGCTGAGGGGTCAGCCGAAGTCGAACAGCCGCGACATCAGCACGGCATCTTCCCGATCCGGGCCTGTGCCATAGTAATCGGCGCGGCGGCAATACTCGGCGAAGCCTTCACTCTCGTAGAGGGCGATGGCGCCCTTGTTGCCAGCCCGCACTTCGAGGAACCAGGCCTCGGCTTTTTTCGCCTTGCTGCTGGCCAGATATTCCCTCAGCAGTGCCCGCCCCAATCCCTTGCCCTGAAAGTCAGGATGGACGCAGATGTTCATCAGCGAGCTGTCTCCGGCCACCAGATCCGAGATGTAGAAACCGGCGGGACGTCCCTCCACCAGCAGCAAACCGTTGAGGTAGCGGGGCCCGAAGCAGGAGAGCAGATTGGCCTGGCTCCAGGGCTCCTGGTGTGCGGCCTGCTCTATGGGGTAGATGAGGGAAAAATCGCTCTCCAGCAGGGGGCGAAATGCGGGCTGGGCTTGGGACATCTGGACTCCGAAACGGGGGGCGGCAATCTGGGCCATGAAAAGGTGGCAAGGCTAGGGTGGCAATGACTCAGCTCAGGCGCTGGCGAAGCTGTTGCCAGAGTGCCCGTTTCTGGGCCGCACTGGGTTGCAGCGGGCAGACAAGTGCCTGGGGCCAGGCGGGATCCGCCGCTTCGAGCCAGAGCAGGGGCGTTGCCATGCCAGGATCCAGACTCGGCACCAGGCTCACTTCCTGAGTCCCGAATCCCAGCAGCAGGCAGACATCCGCCAGCAGGGTGGGGGCAGGCAGGCTGTCTGCCACTATCCAGAGTCGGCCCGCCGGCAAGGGGGGCTTGGCATGGGGGCTTGGCAGGTTGATCAGCGGTTCGACCACCAGTTGGCCCGGCGGTGAGGGGGCGGCCGCGTCGGTGGTGTCCTCTGTGGGCGCAGGCTCAGCGCCCAGCAGGGCCGGGCGGCGCACTTGCCACTGGGGTATGCCCATGCGGCTAAGCAGGCCCTGGCGTAAGGGATCTAGCATCTGATTGACTCTGGATTGGCAAAAAAAACTCAAGGAAGGGTACACTCGAACGGCGTTTGCTGCACCCTTTGCCGTTATGCAGCCCGAAACCCGGCGCCTCTTCCCATGGACCGACGCCGCCGACCTGAATCCCCATCCCTATCTCGAGCCGGAATTTGCCTATGTCGCTGTTGTCCCAGAAGAGTCACTCTGCTAACGCCATCACTGAGCGCTTGCCACGGCTGCTGGCCGCCCTGGGGGAGGGATTGTACGAACGCCAGGATGCCTTACGTCTGGGGCTGCTAGCCGCCCTGTCAGGGGAGAGTGTCTTCTTGCTCGGGCCCCCCGGTATTGCCAAGAGTCTGATTGCGCGGCGTCTCAAGCTCGCCTTTCATGAGGCGCGTCACTTCGAATACCTGATGACCCGCTTCAGCACCCCGGAAGAGGTGTTTGGTCCCCTCTCCATTCAGGCGCTGAAGGATGAGGGCAAGTACCTGCGCCTCACCGCAGGCTATCTGCCCGAGGCCGAGGTGGTGTTTCTCGACGAGATCTGGAAGGCGGGCCCGGCCATCCTCAATACCCTGCTCACCGCCATCAACGAGCGGCAGTTTCGCAACGGCGACAGTCAGCATCCCATTCCCATGCGGCTGCTGGTCACCGCGTCCAACGAGTTGCCCGCGCCGGACAGCGGCCTGGAGGCGCTCTATGATCGCATGCTGGTGCGGATCTGGCTGGACAGGGTGCAGGAGAAGGGCAACTTCCAGGCCATGCTGGCCAGCGAGGGGCAGTCTCATCAGAACTTGCCCGCCTCGGTGCAGATCCGCAGCGATGAGTACCTGGCCTGGCAGGGCCAGATAGACGAGGTGCGGCTGCCCGATGGCTGCTTCGAGCTGATTTATCAGCTGCGCCAGCAGCTCGACAGCCAGCTGGCCCACAGCTGTTATGTGTCGGATCGGCGCTGGAAGAAGGCGGTGCGGCTCATCAAGGCCAGCGCCTTCTTCAATGGCCGTGAAGAGGTGGCGCCGCTGGATCTGCTGCTGTTCAAGGATTGCCTCTGGCATGACGAGGCCTCCCGCGAGGCGCTGCAGGAGATGCTGGGGGAGTTTGCCCGGCTGCACTGCTACCGCCAGCTCGCCCTGACCCGTCAGCTGCTCGACCTCAAGGAGCGTTTCCGCCTGCTGCAAGGGGAGATGGCCCAGCGTCTGGCGCACAAGGCCAGGCAGCGCCAACAGTGGTTCGGACGTCGCGCCCGTGGCATTGCGCTGCCGCTGACCGGGGCTCACGCCTTCGGCAAGCAGGTGCATTTGCATCTGCTCTACCCCGCAGCCCTCGGCGCGGAAGATCCGACCCGACTCACCGAGACCCTGGCATTCGATCGCCACAGATTGGCGCATTGGCACCCCACCGGCGAGAAGCTGGTGGGCTGGCACCTGGGCAGCCCGGCCGAGGGGCACTACGAGCTGGTGCTCGATGATCAACTGCGCCTGGGGGTGCTGGATGTGCAGCGCCAGAGCGTGCCGCTGGTACTGGTGGGACAGCAGCCCCTGTCTGCCGTGGTACTCGAACCCTGGCAGCAGACGCTGACAGAGTTGTTGAGTCAACTCGAGACCCTCAGCCAGGATCTGCGTCGGCAACGCAGCCTGTATGAGCGCCAGCAGAGCCACCTATTCCTCGGTCAGGAGTGGTTGCAGAAGGTAGAAGAGAGCTTCTTCGTGCTGGCCCGGGATCTGGGCCAGTTGCAGGGGGATGCCCGCAGCTGGCGCGAACGCCTCGCCCTGTTTGGTGAGAGGCACTGAGCCGTGGTTGCCGCACACCTTGTCGTCACCGGTCCATCGTCTGATAGGATCCTGTCCAGTGCCATGGGCCCTGCTCGCCGCATCCTGAGGTCATCATGATCGAGATCGGCATGATGGACCTGGCCCTGCTGATGGAGGAGGGGGAGATAGCTGGGGAGATGGCGCTGCTGTTGGCCGCCTCACCCAAGATCTCCGAATTTATCCGGCGCGCGCCAGCCAGCCAGGGCAAGCGGCTCAAGCGGCGCATTATGAGCTGGAGCGAGCGGCTGAACGAGGAGATCAAACACAAACCTGTGCCTGTGGTGCTGGAGCAGGAGTATCAACTCTATCAACGCCACAAGGGATTGCCCCTCTCCGAGCTGGTGGGTCAGCTACCGGCCCTGCTCGATCTGCTGGCGCCGAGCAGCCCCTTCGCCGGTGAGGCGCGCAGCCTGGTGCGCCAGCTCAGCGAGCACCCCAGTGAAGGGCTGCAAAAGTTGTTTGTCGAGAAGTGGCGCAGCAGCCTGGTCGGCGCCTTGTTGCAGCTGCAGCACCAGATAGCCGAGGCGGAGCGAGACAAGCTGCGCCAGGAGATAGAGGATCAGCTGCTGGCAAACCGCACCCTGGCCGACGCCCTGGATCCACACCAGATCTCGGCGGGGGGCCTCTGGGATCTCGCCCAGGGTCATTGGCACAAGCGCAGCCTGGAACTCATCAAGCAGTACGCGCGCATGCTCGAGCGTGAACCCCTGTTGCGGGAGATCGCAGACTTGCTCGGGCGCAGCGAGCAGGATCGCCACTCCCACGAGCGCCCCCTGCCCCCTGTCCCGATACAGGAGCTGGCGGAGGCGGTGAGCGATGATGTGCCGGATGATCTGGTGGGCATACACCCGGGCAACGATCTGATGCGGATGCTGCCCAGCGAGGCGGTGATGCTTGGCTTGCCCGAGCTGGAGCTGGAGTTCTATCGCCGTTATCTCGAGCGGCGCCTGCTCAGCTACCAGTGCCGTGGCACCTTGCCACGCCAGCGCCTGCTGCTGCGCACACCCCAGGCGGGGGGGGCGGATCCCCAGTCTCGCGGCCCCTTCATCGTCTGCATCGACACCTCGGGCTCCATGGGCGGTTACCCGGAGGAGTGTGCCAAGGCGCTCTTCCTCGCCCTGCTCAAGGTGGCGATGGATGAGCAGCGTGGCTGCTTCCTGATGCTGTTCTCCACCGAGGTGGCTACCCTGGAGATCCGCGCCGACACCGGCCTGGATCAGGCGGAGCGCTTCCTCTCCATGAGCTTCCATGGGGGTACCGATCTGGTGCCCTGTCTCGCCCAGGCGCTGGAGCAGCTCAAGGAGCCCGCCTTTGCCAAGGCGGATGTCTTGGTCATCTCCGACTTCATCGCCCAGAGCCTGCCCCACAGCCTGCTGGATCAGATGAACGAGCGGCGCCGCCAGCAGACGCGCTTTCACGCAGTGGCCATGTCTCGCCATGCCAAACCCGCGCTGCTGCGGGTGTTCGACAACAGCTGGCTACTGGACTGTGGCTTGCGTGGTCGCTTGCTGCGCCGCTGGCAGCAGAGCTGAAGGGCTGGCCACCCGGCTGGCCAGCATGACACCAATCGCCAGCAAGGCCAGGGTCAGCCAATGGGGCAGGGTCAACACCTCGCCAAGCAGCAGGCAGGCCAGGGCGCTCGCCACCAGCGGGGTGAGGGAGCCGACCGCCGAGGTGATCTCGGCCCCCAAGACCCGGATGGCGTGGCCGTAGCAGAGCGCGGCCCCCAGACCCGCCCCCGCTCCCTGTATCATCCCCTGCCATATCCAGACCTGCACTGTGCCACCCGCTGGCCAGCCCAGCCAGATCACCATGGGCAGCAATACCAGGGTTGAGGGCACGGCGACCAGGGCGGCCGCATCCAATGGGCCCAGCCCGCTGCGCTTCACACCCAGGGTAAACAGAGCCCAGAGCAGGGCGGCACCGATGAAATGGAGCTGACCGAGCCAGATCCCGGGGGCGCCGGTCAGTATCATCACCAGCAGCGCCGAGGCGATCAGGCTCAGTCCGAGCCGACGCCCCGGGCCGCAGCGCTCCCCCAGTCCCCACAACAGCAGTGCGACCCAGAGTGGTACCAGACCCGGGATGAGGGCGCTGCCCTGATTGACGGGGGCAAGCTGCATGCCGCTGGCCCCCAGCCAGAAGAAGGGGAGCCCGGCACCGACCATGATGGCGAGCCGCCAGCGGGCAGGCACGGCCTTGAACCTGACTCTGGCCTGCCAGTAACGGGGGGCCAGCAGCAGAGCGGGGATCCCGTAACGGAGCAGCGCAAGGCCGAGCAGAGGCAGACTGGCCTGGGCTCCTGCCTTGAGGGAGAGAAAAAAGCCGGACCAGAGCAGCACTGTCGCCAGGGCTGCGGCCCAGCCACCGAGGCGGGAATGGGGAAGGTGAGACACAGGCGCTCCTTGCATGGTCAGGCTTCAGGGGTGAGCCTCGATTATCCCGCCAAGTCGAGGGGTGTTTCAGGGCAAACTCTCGGTGATTTCGGGGGTATATTGGTGGCTTCAGGTGATTTGAAAGGGACTTTTGATGGAAAACACCCAAATGCTCGACAGGATAGATTTACAACTGCTGCGGCTGCTGCAACAGGATGGCCGACTCAGCACGGTGGAACTGGCTCAACAGGTGGGCTTGTCCGCGTCACCCTGTGCCCGGCGCCTCAAGCGGCTGGAGGGCGAGGGCCATATCCAGGGCTATCGCGCCATACTGGCGCGGGAGAAACTGGGGCTGGGGATCACCGTCTTCGTCAATGTGCGGCTCAGCCAGCACAAGGAGGCGCTGGTGGAGGCGTTCGAGCAGGCGGTGTCCGCCATGGGGGAGCTCATCAGCTGCCATACCGTCTCGGGGACTTATGACTATCTGCTGGAAGTGGTGGTGCCCGACTTGCCCGCTTACGAGCAGTGGGTGCGGCGCCTGCAATCTCTGGCGATGGTCAATGACATCAATAGCCACTTCGCCATTCGTGCGGTCAAGGTGATGGGGCCGCTGCCTATCTGAGGGCCCGCTCGTTGACCTGTTCCTGATCGAGCAGGGGCTGGCCGCTGGGATGGGCGATATGGAAGCCGCGTTTTCCCCCATGCTTGACCTGATACATGGCCTTGTCCGCCCGCGCCAGGGCCGTGCTGAAGTCATCCTGAGGCCGGATCTGGGCTATCCCCATGCTCAACCCTATGCTGGCTTCGCCGTTGGCGAGGGGGACGGGGGCCGAGATGGCCTGCTGGCAAGCCTGGGCAAGCTGCAAGGTGCGGGCATCCAGGCTTGACCAGGAGAGCAGCAGTATGAACTCGTCCCCCCCGAGACGGCCGAGGATGGCCTCCTCGGGACAGATGCTCCTGAGCCGGCGGGCCAGCTCGACCAGCAACTCGTCACCGGCCCTGTGGCCCAGGCTGTCGTTAACCTGCTTGAAGTCATCCAGATCGATGAAACAGAGGGTCTGATGGGAACCGGGAAACTGGCGCTGCAAGGCGGCGCGGTTGAGCAGGTGAGTGAGGGGATCCCTGTGGGCGAGCAGGGCGAGCTGCTGCTCGTACTCCTTCTCGTGGGTGACATCCATGTGGGAACCCATGACCCGCAGGGGATTGCCTGCCTGATCCCGCTCCACGACCCGGCCCCTGTCCAGCACCCAGGTCACCTTGCCATCCTTGGCCAGCATGCGGTGCAGTGCCTGATAGAAAGGGGTCTTGCCATTGAGGTGATCGAAGAAGGCTTGCAGCACCCGCTCCCTGTCTTCCGGATGCAGGTGCGCACGCCAGACGTCGAAGTGAGCCTCCATCTCCTTGGGCTGATAGCCGAGCATGGCGCCCCAGCGACGATTGAAGATGACGAGCTTGCCGGTGGGAATATGGTTTTGCCAGATGCACAGACCGGTACCATCCATGGCGGCGTCCAGCTTCTCCCGTGCGTCATCGGCGATGCGCTTGAGCCGCTCGTTTTCCTGTTGCAGTTTCCGGTAGGCGACAAGCAGCGCCTCGTAATCCTGGGGGACCTTTCCTGTCACGTTGGGACCATTTGTCTCTGGATGCCCTGGCATATGGCACAGGCCGTGGGGGAGGGCTCAGGATGATACGGCGTCTCTTGGCCCCGGTTAGAGCGCTGACTATAGAGGGAATGGATGATTATTTCACCATAAGTCCACCGGTTGCAGGATATGATAGAAAGGCCAATTATTCGATTTATCAAATAAATGCCGCTGGAGGCCCGTGATCGGCGTACATCATATCTCCCCCTGGTTGCTCTGCCTGACCCTGCTGATGGGGCCCGTCTGGGCAATTCCTCATGATACCGAGCATGGGCTCCCTAAGGGCGAATCCCTGCTTAGCGAGCTGACTCAGCTGGAGAATGGCTTCCAGCCCCACAGGGATTTTCAGGCCAGGGTGCAGGGGCTGTCAGGGCAGATCGATGCGACCCACCCCCTCTATGGCCGCCTGGTGAGCCTGCAGTGTTGGGCCCAGCCTGCCGAGAATACCAGCGACTACAGCGCCGCCATCACCTTTGCCAGCCAGCAGTTGCAACAGGCGCGGGCACGGCAGGATAAGCTGACCGAGATAGCCCTGCTCAACTGCCGGGGCTGGCATAACCAGTTGCTGGGCGAGATGACCAATGCCCGTCGCGACTATGATGCCGCATTTAAATTGGCGGAGGCGGCGGGGGCCCAGCGGCTGATGGCGGACGCCCTGAGCTATCGCGGCAACATGCAGGCCTATCAAGGGCAGCTGGCCGCCGGTCTCAAGGATCAGCTTGTCGCCCACGACCTCTATGAGCGACTCGGGCTCGAGGCCTGGCGTTTGCACCAGCTGGGGGAGATAGCCAATACCTATCGCCGCATGGAGGTGTTTGATCGAGCCCTCGAATACTTCAAGGAGCTGGAGAATGCCTACCTGCAGCAGGGCGATGAGGAGAACCTGAATGACATTCGGGCTCAACTCGGCATTCTTTACTCGGACACGGGGCGCCACGCCGAGGCGCTGGCGCTGTTTACGGGGGCGGCCAGCTACTTCAAGGGCAAGGGGTGGAGCATGGACGAGGCCTGGGCGTTGACCGAGGTTGCCCACAGCCAGCTCAAACTGGGGCGAGTGGATGAGGCGCTGGTCCACTTGCAGCAGGCCGAGACCTTGCTCAATCGCAAGCAGGAGACGGACGCCGCCACCCTGGGCCAGTGGCGACTGGTCATGGGGCTGGCCGAGGAGGCCCACGGCCGGCTAAACCGGGCGCTCTATTTCCTGGCGGTGGCCGAACCCATCTTCATTCAGGAGCATAACAAGCGCTTCCTCGGCACTATCTACCGGGTGCAGGCACGGATCCTGGAAAAACAGGGGGAGGCCGCCGCCGCCCTGGCGTCCCTCAAACGCTACGTGGCGATCAGGGAGGCGCTGGAGCGGGATCTCGGCGCACAGCGCTCTATCCAGATGCGCTTCGAGTTCGACCTGGCGCGCAAGGAGGTGGAGAACGAGAACCTCAAGACTCACCAGGCGTTGCAGGCTCAGCTGCTGGATCAGGTCCAGGAGCGGCGCTACTGGCAGACGCTGGTGACAGTGCTGGCGCTGCTGCTGCTCGGATCCATGGTGCTCTATCAACTCAGGCGCAGTCGCAAGATGCGCAGGCTCGCCATGACGGATGAGCTGACCGGCATCCACAATAGACGTCAGATCCAGGCCAAGGCGCAGACCATGCTGCAGCAGGCGAAGAGCCTGGATCAACCCTTCTCCCTGCTGCTTATCGACATCGATCACTTCAAGCAGATCAACGATGGTTGGGGTCATCAGGCGGGGGATCGGGTATTGGTCGCGGTGGCGAACTGCATCTCTGAGGCGCTGCGCAGTCTGGACAGGGTGGGGCGCAACGGTGGCGAGGAGTTTCTGGTGTTGCTGCCCGACACCCTGCTGGCCGAGGCCGCCGAGGTGGCGGAGCGCGTGCGCCAGCAGGTGGCGGCACTCCAGGTAGCCGAATTGCCCGCCGAGTACCCGGTCCGGGTCAGTATCGGCTGCGCCCAGCTGCGCGAGGGAGAGAGCCTCAGCGAGCTGATCCATCGCGCCGACGAGGCCATGTACAGCGCCAAGCAGGGCGGTCGCAATCGAGTGTGCCGCGCCGACTGACCGTCATGGACTCCGCAGGCAGATCCGGCGCATGCCGGGCTGGGTATTTTTCACTCGCGCGGGTATAATGTGGCGCAATTTTGCTAAGACGCCGGACACTCGCACCCATGTAACGCAACGCCTTTCGCTTTTCATCAGACCCGCCCTGCTCGGGTTGGCTCGCGTTGCGCGCGTCGCAATCTCTTATTTCCCACGGTGGCTTGAGGCCGCCGCTCAATAGAAGAACGTCGAACTATGTCAGCTGAATTTCTGAGTGAAGTCTCCAAGAGACGCACTTTTGCGATCATCTCGCACCCGGATGCGGGTAAAACCACCATCACCGAGAAAGTCCTGTTGTTCGGACAGGCCATTCAGCGCGCCGGTACCGTCAAGGGCCGTGGCTCGGGCCAGCATGCCAAATCCGACTGGATGGAGATGGAGAAGCAGCGTGGCATCTCCATCACCACCTCGGTGATGCAGTTCCCCTATCGCGACTGCCTGGTCAACCTGCTCGATACCCCGGGTCACGAGGACTTCTCCGAAGATACCTACCGTACCCTTACCGCCGTGGATTGCTGCCTGATGGTGATCGATGCCGCCAAGGGCGTCGAAGACCGCACCCGCAAGTTGATGGAAGTCACCCGGCTGCGCGATACCCCCATCCTCACCTTCATGAACAAGATGGACCGCGAAGTGCGCGACCCCATGGAGGTCATGGACGAGGTGGAGCGCGAGCTCAACATCATGTGCGCCCCCATCACCTGGCCCATCAGCTGCGGTAAATCCTTCAAGGGGGTCTATCACCTCTACAAGGATGAGACCTACCTGTATCAGACCGGTCAGGGTCACACCATCCAGGAGAAGCGGGTGGTGAAGGGGTTGCACAACCCCGAGCTCGATGCCGCCATAGGCCCGGATCTGGCTGCCCAGCTGCGCGGTGAACTGGAGCTGGTGCAAGGCGCCTCTCCCGAGTTCGACCACGACGCCTTCATCGCCGGCGAGATGACCCCGGTCTTCTTCGGTACTGCGCTGGGTAACTTCGGCGTTGACCACATGCTGGACGGCCTGACCGACTGGGCGCCGTCCCCCATGCCGCGCAAGACCGAAGAGCGTGAAGTGCTGGCGACCGAGGAGAAGTTCTCCGGTTTCGTGTTCAAGATCCAGGCGAACATGGATCCCAAGCACCGCGACCGCATCGCCTTCATGCGCATAGTGTCAGGGACTTACAGCAAGGGCATGAAGATGCGCCATGTGCGCCTGGGCAAGGATGTGAACATCTCCGACGCCGTCACCTTCATGGCCGGTGACCGCGAGCAGGCCATCGAAGCCTGCGCCGGTGACATCATAGGGCTTCACAACCACGGCACCATCCAGATCGGTGACACCTTCACCCAGGGCGAGATGCTGAAGTTCACCGGCATACCGAACTTCGCCCCCGAGCTGTTCCGCCGCATTCGCCTGCGCGATCCGCTTAAGCAGAAACAGCTGCTCAAGGGGCTGGTACAGCTCTCCGAAGAGGGGGCGGTGCAGGTGTTCCGTCCGCTGATCAGCAACGATCTCATCGTCGGCGCGGTCGGTGTGCTGCAGTTTGACGTGGTGGTCTCGCGTCTGAAGAGCGAATACAACGTCGAGGCCCTGTACGAGGCGGTCAACGTCGCCACCGCCCGCTGGGTGGAAGGCACTGACGTCAAGAAGTTCGAAGACTTCAAGCGCAAGAACGAGGTCAACCTGGCCCTGGATGGTGGTGACAACCTCACCTATATCGCACCGACCATGGTCAACCTGCGTCTGTCTCAGGAGCGTCACCCGGACGTCTTGTTCCGCCAGACCCGCGAGCACTGATCCCGCGCAACCCTGGGTTGCTGATAAGAGAGACCCCGCCCACTGGCGGGGTCTTTTTTTGTCTGTGCAGCAGGGTGATAGGGGGCAGGGAATGATGCCCGGGCATGGCTATCGACAGGGGGAGCAAAGCGCCCTATAAAGGACCTTGTTCCATCATCAGGGAGTGACAGATGTGCGCAGAACTGCCCGTAGAGGCACAATTTCAAGCCTACAATGCTCGGGATCTCACCGCCTTTCTCGCCTGCTTTGCCGAGGAGTTCAAGGGGTACCGGATGCCGACAGAGGCTCCCTCCACCGTTGGCAAGGGGGCGCTGGGGGCTTTCTATGCCGAGCATCGCTTCAACAATCCGGCCCTGCGGGCCGAGCTGCTGTCGAGGACTGTGATGGGCAACAAGGTATGTGATCATGAAAGGATCCATGGCCTCTCCCCCGAGCCGCTTGAGAGCCTGGCCGTGTTCGAGGTAGAAGCCGGCCTCATCAAGACCGCCTGGTTTTATTTCCCGTCCTGATGCGTCTGTGATGGCACGGCGAGCGGGTCTCCTGCTGGTAAAGCTGATATAAGAGAAGGCCCTCGCGGGTCCTCTTTTTTTGCCCGCGTTCGAATCACCATAAGGAGATCGTCATGCTTGGACGCATTACCAACCTGTTCCCACTCTGGGCCTTGCTGTTTTCCCTGCTGGCTTATTGGCAGCCAGCGTTGTTCGTTGACCTCAAGACGCAGATAGTGCCGTTGCTCACCATCATCATGCTGGCCATGGGGCTGACCCTCAGCCCCAAGAATTTTATCGATGTCGTAAACAACAAGAGAGCCATCGGGCTGGGACTGGTGTTGCAGTTCAGCGTCATGCCGCTGGCGGCGCTGTTGATCAGCCTCTTGCTCGGTTTCGATGCCGAACTGACCGTGGGCATGGTGCTGGTGGGCAGTGTCGCAGGCGGCACCTCATCCAATGTGATGTGCTATCTCGCCAAGGGGGACGTGGCGCTCTCCATCACCATGACGGCGCTCTCCACCTTGCTAGGGGTCATCATCACCCCGCTGCTGGTACAGTTGCTGGCGGGCAAGAGCGTCGATGTCCCCGTGCTGGATATGCTGCTGAGCCTGGTCAAGATAGTGCTGGTGCCGGTCGTCATCGGGGTCGTGCTCAATAGCTGGCTGCAGGCGCTGACCGAAAAGCTTGAACCCGTGCTGCCCCTCATCTCCATGGCGGCCATCGTGCTGATCATCGCCATAGTGGTCGCTCTCAATGCCGGCCAGTTCGCCACCATAGGCCCCATAGTGGCGCTGGCGGTGATACTGCATAACGGCATCGGCATCACCGCGGGCTATTGGGTCAGCCGCCTGCTGGGCTTCGATGAGCGGATCTGCCGCACCGTCGCCTTCGAGGTGGGCCTGCAAAACTCCGGACTGGCCACCGCGCTGGCGATGAAGTTCTTCACCCCGGCGTCCGCCGTGGCGGGCACCCTGTTCTCGGTCTGGCATAACCTGTCCGGCTCCCTGCTCGCCGGGTTCTGGGCCAAACGCCCCCTGACCCCGGTCACTCGGGAAGCTGACCAGGCGGCCATCAAAGAGAGCTAAGAGAGACCCGTCATCCCTGGCGTCCCTCGGGACGCCAGGGTGATTGCTTGTCTAGTACAATCTGTGGCCGCACTGGCCTGCTGGTCTAGCCAAGGTATTTCACCATGCAGATCTCGCAGGCGTCGTGACCTGTGCTGCCGAGCGGCCCCGGCAAGTGCTCGAAACCGAGGGATTCATAGAGTGCGGTCGCCTCACGCAGGCTGGCCGTGGTCTCCAGATAACAGTGCTGGTAGCCGAGTTGCCTGGCTTCCTCCAACGCCTGCAACACCAGTCGTCGCCCCAATCCCAGCCCGCGCAAGTCGGGCAGGAAGTACATCTTCTGCAACTCGCACACCCCTTCCTCTCCCGCCAGCGGCGCTATGCCACCGCCGCCAAGAATGGTGCCGTCCGGCCCTTCAATGACCCAGTAGTGACTCGTGGCCCGGTGGTAGGTTTCGAACAGCTCGTCGAGTACGGGATCGGCCACGCCGTAACCCTTGTCGGCGGTGAGGCCATATTCGGCGGAGACGCGGCGCACCACGGCGGCGATGGCGGCGTTGTCTTTTGGAGCGATGGAGCGAATGCGATAACCCTGCTGGCGACGGGCACGGGACAGGGCGCTGCGATAGAGCCGCAACCCCTCCCAGAGCCGCTCGCTCTCCTCGGGGGCGAGCTGGGCCAGGGTATCGCTCATGGCCTCGTCCATCTGTCGGTGCAGATCGTGCAGTTGAGCTGCACCATGGGCGGTGAGGGTCGCCTGCTTGCTGCGCCCGTCCGAGGGATGGGCCTGCCACGCGATCAGCTCCCGCTCGACGAGCCGGGCAAGGGGGCGACTGGCATTGGACTTGTCAATGCGCAGCCGATCGGCCAGTTGCTGATTGGTGGCAGGGCCGCTCTCCAGCTCGATCAGCAGATGGGCTTCGAGGGGGCTGAGGGCCAGGGAGCCGCACTGTTGGGAGAGCATGCCGAGTTCACGAACCAGATCGCGCGACAGGGCGCGCAGGGGGCGGGGATCCATCTCTGTCTGTCCTTTTGGTTGTGGATGACAACCAATATAACCATCAGGTTGTTATCAACAACCTTTTTGTTGGGGCGCTCGGCTGAGCCGCCAGCAGAGGTGGAAAGGCGGGCAAAAAAAGGGCCCTGAGAGGGCCCAAACATTGGAAACCCGCGCCGGGGCGCGGATCCCATCCTTGGTCAAAAAATAGTGAGGGGACGGCATGGTCTGAACAGGGCCCTGTCCAGGCTTCATGTCGGGGTTTAGACCAACTCGGCCAGCATGGTGTCGGAGTAGGGCACCAGGGGCTCGGATTTTTTCACCCGCGCCAGATAGTCCGGATTGGCGATGAGCGGACGACCGATGGCGATAAGATCGAAGCGGTCAGCCTTGATCGCTTCGGCAGCGGTTTCTGCGCTGTAGTTGCCGACCCCGACCAGATGGCCATCGTACTGCTCGCGCAGGTAATCGGAGGCGCGGCCACCCAGGTAGTCGAAGGTGAGGCTGTCATCGAAGATGCCCAGATGCAGATAGGCCAGAGTGCGCTGATTCAGCTCGCCGAGCAGGTAATCGAAGACGGCGCGATCCCGGGCATCGCCCTCCATGTGGGCATAGGCACCGGGGGAGAGGCGCAGGCCAACCCGATCGCCGCCGATGCGGGCATTGACTGCATCCACGACCTCCAGGGCGAAGCGGCTCATATTCTCCGGGGTCTGACCATATTGGTCATCGCGCAGATTGCTGGCATGGTGCAGGAACTGATCGATGAGGTAGCCGTTGGCGCCGTGGATCTCGACCCCGTCGAAACCGGCTGCCATGGCGTTGGCAGCGGCCTGGGCGTACTGCTCGGTCAGCTCGACAATCTCATCCACGGTCAGGGCGCGCGGCACCGGATAGCTCAGTTCGCGCATGCGCGGCAGGGTGCCTTCCAGACCGATGGCGGACGGGGCAACCGGCTGCTGGCCGTGGAAGAAGGAGTGGGAGACCCGGCCCACGTGCCACAGCTGGGCGAAGATCTTGCCGCCCTTGGCGTGTACGGCATCGGTCACCTTCTTCCAGCCTTCGATCTGCTCAGGGCTGTAGAGGCCGGGGGTGTCCGGATAGCCCTGACCGTCCGGGCGAATGATGGTCGCTTCGGAGATGATGAGGCCGATGTCGGCGCGGCGGCCATAATAGGCAGCCATCTGTTCGGTTGGCACCAGGCCGGGACCAGCCATGCAGCGGGTCAGCGGCGCCATCATGAAACGGTTGGCCAGGGTCAGGCTGGCATTGAGGCGATAAGGCTGAAACAGAGTATCCATGGCGATGTGTCCTGGGGAAGATGATTCTTGAACGTGCATTCAAGATGTTTTTTGCTTTGTGTGCAAGTCTTTTTTGAATGTGCATTCAAGATAAGTTGGCCCGACCCTGCCCCTGGGGTAGACTTGCCGCCATATCAACCCCTAGCCACAGGATCCCCGATGCGCAGCGCCGAGTTCAACCGCGAAACCGTCTTGCAAAATGCCATGGAAGCATTTCGATCCAAGGGGTATGCCAAGACCACCATGCAGGATCTGGTGGCGGCGACCGGTCTGCACCCTGGCAGTCTCTACGCGGCCTTTGGCAACAAGCGCGGCCTGTTGCTGGCGGCGGTGGATCACTACATCGAGAGCAAGCGGGCCTGTCGTCGAGCCCGGTTTGCACAGGGTGAGCCACTGGCGGCCATCGAGGGTTTTTTGCGGCAGGTGGTGAGCGATACTCTGGATGGTTGCTGCCTGATCACCCGCACCCTGGTGGAGCTTGCCGAACAGGATGAGGAGCTGCGTCTGCGCCTCAAGGCGAACTATGGCGAGTTGGAGGAGGACTTGGCGGTCGTGCTCGAACAAGCCAGAGGGAAGGGGCAGCTTGGCGCTGAGGTCGCCACCCCCACCCTGACCGCTTTCCTGCTGGTCAGCAT
The DNA here is from genome assembly GCF_024807335.1 of Aeromonas sp. BIGb0405. Taxonomy (NCBI): domain Bacteria; kingdom Pseudomonadati; phylum Pseudomonadota; class Gammaproteobacteria; order Aeromonadales; family Aeromonadaceae; genus Aeromonas; species Aeromonas sp. BIGb0405. Next base: position 15,043 of record NZ_JANUEP010000005.1, on the reverse strand, counting down.
CCAGGGTCTGGTCACCGTCGGTCAGTGTCGTCCCGAGCCCGAGCTGCTCGGCGATGTGGTCAGCCAGATCATGGCCTCCCTGCGCGCCTGACAAGGGAGAGGGAAACAACAGTGGCTCCCGCGGGAGCCACTGTTGTTTCTGAGAATGACCCCCTCATCCCCAGCCCTTCTCCCCCCTCGGGAGAAGGGCTGGGGATGAGGGGGGGAATCTAGTCACGGCAATGACAATCTGATAAACGCCAGCACCCCATCCATCCGCCCCAGGACCTCGTTATTCCACACCCTGATCACCCGAAACCCTTCGCCATTGAGATAGGCCGTTCTGGCCTCATCCTGTTGTTGACCCTCCGGCTGATTATGCTGCGAGCCATCGACCTCGATCACCAGCCGCTGTTCCAGGCAGATGAAGTCCACTATGTAGGGCCCGACAGGGAACTGGCGGCGGAACTTGAGCCCCTCAAACCGGCGATTGCGAAGCTGGAACCAGAGCCTCTGTTCGGCCAGGGTCGCTTCGGTACGTAGGTGTTTGGCGAAAGGATGGGTCTTCATCACGAACCTGCGGTGCTGTTTGAACCTATATAGGTATAGCCATCCGCCAGTCTGCTCACCCGCTGGTCATAGCAGCCCTCACCCTGGCCCTCTCCCAGAGGGAGAGGGAACCGATCGGGGAATCCTTGAAAGTGAAGATCACAAAGGGCCTCATAGTGCCAAAACATTGAAGCCTTGGCATTTTGGGTCTTTGTCGCTTTGTCGCTTTGTCGCTTTGTCGCTTTGGCGTGTCTGCTGTCCCGATTCTTTCTATTTAACGCCGATCTGCTCCCTTCTCCCCTCGCGGGAGAAGGGCTGGGGATGAGGGGGATCAGTCAGGACTCACCAGCTCCTTCATCAACGCCTTCAACCAGATCAAGGCCGGTTGCTGGGCGTGCCGCTGAGAGCGTGCCAGACGCAGCGGGCTTACACCGGGCTCACCAGTTCCTTCATCAAGTCTTTCAACCAGATCAAGGCCGGTTGCTGGGCATGCCGCTGAGAGCGTGCCAGACGCAGCGGGCTTACACCGGGCTCACCAGTTCCTTCATCAGGTCCTTCAACCAGATCAAGGCCGGTTGTTGCGCATGCACCGGGTGCCAGACGCAGTTGAGGTGGTAATCCGGCACGTCCGCCGGCAGGGGCAGGCTTTTCAGCGGCCAGTGGTTGGCGAGCAGCTCGGCCACCATGCTCGGCAGCACCAAGAGGTGATCGCTCTGGCTGACGATGGCGGCGGCGGACATATAGCTCTGGCTGTTGACCGAGATGGTGCGGCTAAAGCCCAGGGTTTTCAGGAATCGGTCCAGACTTGCCTCCGAGGTGCCGAGCGGCGAGTGGAACACGTGGGGCATATCAATCAGCTGCGCGAGGGTGATGCGCTCCTCCTCCAGCTCCAGGGTGGCGCGCACCAGCCCGGCCAGGGGCTCGGTGAGCCAGGTCTCCTTGCCCAGATAGCCCGGCACCTGCATGTACTCGTCAAACCCCAGCACCAGATCGATCTCGCCGCTCGCCAGCTCCGCCTCCGGCAGGGTGTCGCGCAGTATGCGGATCTCTATGGTGACCCCGGGCGCGAGCTTTTTGAGGCGCTGGATGAGGGGCGGGATCAGCACGCACTCCACGTAATCCGTGGTGCAGAGCACGAAGCGGCGCTTCGACTGGCGCGGCTCGAACAGCTCCTCTTCCCAGAGCTGCTGCTCCAGCAGCCGCAGCACCTGCTGCACCCCCAGATGCAGCCGCTGGGCCCGGGGCGTCGGCAGCATCCCCTGAGGCGTGCGCACCAGCAGCGGATCGTCAAAGAAGGCCCGCAGGCGATTGAGGGCGTGGCTCATGGCGGGCTGGCTGATAAAGAGCGACTCGGCGGCGCGGGTCACGCTGCCTTGCGTCATCAGGGCGTCAAGGGCGAGCAGCAGATTGAGGTCGAGCTGGTGCAGTTTCATGGAGGGATTATTCGCCGTGTTTATGGGACAATCCATCCTATTCATTTGATGGATGGGCACGCAACTTCTTACACTGCGACCCACTCTTATTTTTCCAGGGTTCCCAGGTCAAGGTGGGGGCCTCAATCCATGCAAGGAGCCTTGCGATGAGCATCAAGACCATCAACTCCATTCCGGCCGCCGACGGCTTCACCATGCCCGCCGAGTGGGCGCACCAGCAGGCCGTCTGGATGATCTGGCCGTTCCGCCCGGACAACTGGCGGGAGGCCGGTCGCTTCGCGCAGGCCACCTTCGCCAAGGTGGCGGATGCCATAGGTCAGGCCACCCCGGTCTTTATGGGGGTCCCCGCCCAGTTCATGGAGCAGGCCCGCGCCATCATGCCCGCCCACGTCACCCTGGTGGAGATGAACAGCGATGACTGCTGGGCCCGCGACAGCGGCCCGACCGTGGTCACCAACCGCGCAGGCGAGTGCCGTGGCGTGGATTGGGGCTTCAACGCCTGGGGCGGCCTCAAGGGCGGCCTCTACGCGCCTTGGAATCAGGATGAGGAAGTGGCAGCCCGGATGCTGGAGCAGCACGGCATGGATCGCTATGACGCGCCGCTCATTCTGGAAGGGGGCTCCATCCACGTGGACGGCGAAGGCACCTGCATGACCACGGCCGAGTGCCTGCTCAACGAGAACCGCAACCCGCACCTGAGCAAGGATCAGATCGAAGCGTTGCTTCGCGACTATCTGGGGGTGAAGAGCTTTATCTGGCTGGACGAAGGCGTCTATATGGATGAAACCGACGGCCACATCGACAACATCTGCTGCTTCGTGCGCCCGGGTGAAGTGGCCCTGCACTGGACCGACGACCAGACAGATCCGCAATACGAGCGCTCCCTGGCTGCCCTCAAGGTTCTGGAAGCGGCGGTCGACGCCAAGGGTCGCAAGCTGAAAGTGTGGAAGCTGCCCCAGCCGGGCCCGCTCTACTGCACCGAAGAGGAGTCCGCCGGTGTCGAGAGCGGCAGCGGTGTGCCGCGCGAGGCCGAAGGTCGTCTGGCCGGTTCCTATGTGAACTTCCTCATCACCAACGGCAGCATCGTCTACCCGCTGCTGGATGCCGCCACCGACGGCGAGGCCCAGCGCATTCTGGAAGAGATCTTCCCCGAGCATAAAGTGGTCGGCGTGCCCGCCCGGGAAATCCTGCTGGGGGGTGGCAATATTCACTGTATTACTCAGCAGATCCCATCTGGTCAGTAATCTGGCCGAAGAGTGTAGAAATTCAAAACCCCACGCCGTGGGGTTTTATCTCTTGATAATGTGATGGTCGCAGGTGCCGATGCGGCGATCATCATGACAAACAGTCACCCTTTTACAGGAGATCAACATGATCCCCAAAATGGTAGATGTCACCGAGGTTTCCATTGCCGAGCTGCGTGCCGCGCTCGAATCGGGCCGCACCAGCGCGGTCGAACTGGTCAAGGCCTATCTGGCCCGGATCGCCGCCTATGATGGCCCCGAGACACAAACCCGCCTCAATGCCGTCGTGGTGCCCAATCCCGATGCCCTGAAAGAGGCGAAAGCCTCCGATGCCCGCCGCGCCCGTGGCGAAACCCTGGGGCCGCTCGACGGCATCCCCTACACCGCCAAGGACAGCTATCTGGTCAAGGGGTTGACCGCCGCCTCCGGCAGCCCTGCCTTCAAGGATCTGGTGGCCCAGCGCGATGCCTTTACCGTGGAGCGCCTGCGCGCCGCCGGTGCCATCTGCCTGGGCAAGACCAATATGCCGCCCATGGCCAATGGCGGCATGCAGCGCGGCGTCTACGGCCGTGCCGAGAGCCCCTACAACGCCGACTACCTGACCGCGCCCTTTGCCTCCGGCTCCTCCAACGGTGCCGGCACCGCCACCGCCGCCAGCTTCGCCGCCTTCGGTCTCGCCGAAGAGACCTGGTCGAGCGGCCGTGGCCCTGCCTCCAACAACGGCCTCTGTGCCTACACACCATCACGTGGCGTCATCTCGGTGCGTGGCAACTGGCCCCTGACCCCGACCATGGACGTCGTCGTGCCCTACGCCCGCACCATGGCAGACCTTTTGGAAGTGCTGGATGTGGTGGTCGCCGACGATGCCGATACCCGTGGGGATCTCTGGCGCATGCAGCCCTGGGTCAAGATCCCCAAGGCCTCGGAAGTGCGTCCGGCTTCCTACCTGGAGCTGGCTGCCAAGCCCGATGCCCTCAAGGGCAAGCGCCTCGGGGTGCCGCGCATGTTTATCAACAAGGATGAGCTGGCCGGCACCAGCGACAACCCCGGCATCGGCGGCCCGACCGGCCAGCGCATCCATACCCGCGAATCCGTGATTGCCCTCTGGGAAGAGGCCCGTCAGGCGCTGGAAGCCGCTGGCGCCATCGTTGTTGAAGTGGACTTTCCGCTGGTCTCCAACTGTGAAGGGGACAGGCCCGGCGCACCGACCGTGTTCAATCGCGGCATCGTCTCGCCAGAGTTCCTCAATGACGAGCTGTGGGAGCTGTCCGGCTGGGCCTTCGACGACTTCCTGCGTGCCAACGGCGATCCCAAGCTGAGCAAATTGGCCGACGTGGATGGCCCCAAGATCTTCCCCCACGATCCGGGCACATTGCCGAACCGCGAGGGGGATCTGGCGGCGGGCATGGACGAGTACGTCAAGATGGCCAAGCGCGGCCTGAAATCCTGGGACGAGATAGCCTCTGTGCCGGACGGCCTGCGCGGCCTGGAGCAGACCCGCAAGCTGGACTTGGAAGAGTGGATGGACAGGCTCAAGCTCGATGCCGTGTTGTTCCCGACCGTCGCCGACGTCGGCCCCGCCGATGCGGACGTGAATCCGGCCTCCGCCGATATCGCCTGGAGCAACGGCATCTGGGTCGCCAACGGCAACCTCGCCATTCGCCATCTCGGCGTGCCGACCGTCACCGTTCCCATGGGCATCATGGCCGATATCGGTATGCCGGTGGGGCTGACCTTCGCCGGTCGCGCTTATGACGACAACAACCTGCTGCGCGTCGCCTCGGCCTTCGAGTCCACCGGCAGCAAGCGCCGGGTGCCGCCGCGTACGCCGCCGTTGGGGTAGATTGTTGTAGCGCCCTGTCCGCGAGGTATCAGGGGCAAAGCGAGAGGGAGGCGTGATGTCTCTTGCCAGTCAGGCTTAACTGACTGGCAATACGCTTTTGGGCGCTATTTTTTCTTGTGCGTTCTTACGCGAAGAATGGGCAAATATTTACAGATGCACCTGAGCCCACATAACATAACGCAGAGTATCGCAGGATAAGCCACATTGGGGACTTCGTGCTTTAAGGATCATATAACTGATTCGTCAGACGGGAATTGATCAAGTAACGTGGTCAGTTCGTCTACATGCTGCTGATGACTTGCTGGGCTCAGCTCCATATTCGTAAGGATGCAAGGTTGCGACATTGCCATTCGTCGTTCCCCCGTTTCATCCCACACTTCTATTCGACCATTGCAGTACATGCACCAGAGAAACTCCCTGAGTGCTAGCTCTTCCCGAACTGAAGCACGGCTGCTTCTATCTTGGCGGCAGCGCACATCCCGTAATGGATCAAACAGTAAGCGTTCGTTGGCGAAATCGAGCGTAATTCGAACCAAGAAGTTCTGGCTCCCACTTTCGAGATCAATAACTAGGCCCCCTTCGATTAACCCGCCCCCGGAGATTTTCATTTTCCCCAACGGAGAGCATTTACCTTGCTTACGGGCGAGGACGAAATAGAGATCCGGACATTTGTAATTTTCATCTGGTGCCATCTCTCCGCGGCGAAGTGTTTCTAGTTCGATTTTGTTGAAAAGCTCCCTGAAACCTGCGAGCTCATAGAGATGGTCTCTCCAGTAAGTGTCTGGCTGAGGAACCTCAAGGCGCTCTTCCATGGCAATTTCAGCCAAATGGCGCATGAGAGGAAGGTCCTGAATGATGCGCTGATGGTCTGCTGGGTCGTCAGGGTCAACAATGTCATCCCGTTCGGCGTGAGCGATCGCATGGCGACCTTGGTTGGCTACATAGGTCGAAATATCCTCGCCTGATTGAATCAGCTCATCCCTTCGTTCGATGGCTGCCCTGTCGGTTAGTTGAGGTAGTTTTGCCGTGATCCAAGGCCCTCTCTCCTTCCCATTAGGCAGTGACCGACTGAAGGCCTTATAGAACCCAAGAAATGAGTAAAAGGGGTTATCGATGGACATGCCTTCTCGGTAATAAGCCAGGGCTTTGCGCGCTTCATTACTGCTTGGAGCGCATAGGTTGTCAGCCGAAAAATAGTTCGAAATAGTATTATTCCGTGACATACCTAACCGGAAAGGTGAGCTCCCGCCTCCCCACATGACAAGTTCTACTTTTTGACCTTCACGCCATGCTATGGCGGTTGCGAGCCGCATGATTACCGCTTTGCACTGGTGGTCGGTCAGGCCTAAGCCATCGGTATGAAGCGCTATAGCGGGCAGAATTTCCCCGTGCTCGCCACGTTCAGCAGGTTGCAGCAAGAACTGTATGCCCTCGAAGGATAGCGTTTGTGATCGCTTGGGCCAAAAGACCCTCGTTTCCACTCCTGCTGTTATCCAATGCCCACGTCGCTGTTGCAGCTTCTCCGCTTCTTCGAAAGGGTCTTGTGTCGCCAGCATATGATTAGCCTCAAGATGATTTTGTGCAGATAGATATTCGCCAGTCCTACAAGACTGCTTTCCAGCGAGGTAATGAGCCAAAGATGATGAAAGTAAGGGATTTTTAATATGCTCTGATCTGTTGGATGTTCAATATTATTTTGCCAACTGCAATTTCAGCCGCGATTTCCCCAGACTTCACCTTGGCTTCACACAACCTCATTTTTTCCTCACAAATCCCCCCTATCTTCTGCCCACTGATAAAAGGGCCCGCTTGCCACAGGGGTGGCGAGGGGCCGGTGAGAGGGGAGCAAGACGATGAAATCGTGGATCAAATACGGGTTGGCCGGGGCCTTGATACTGGTAGCTAGCTTCTGGGGCGGTAGCGTGCGGGCGGCGGAAGTGCAGCTCACCCAAGATTGCGCCGCCGTTTTGGGGCAGATAAACACAGGGAGTTGCACCTGTTCCCTAGCGGATCCTGGCTGTTTTCCTCGACGCTTTTTATTCGGGTAGCCGGGGCTTGAGTGAAATGCCCATGACCTTATGATCTGGCTCACTTTCAATATCAACCTCAGACCAACCCAAGGATTGATACAGTGCCGGGACATTCGTATAGGCATAGAGATAGTCTTGTGACGATGCCAATGCCTGTGACACACCGGCATTGATGAGTCGGCTGGCAAGGCCTTTACCCCGGTATTCTGCACTGACAAACACGGCATTGATCCAGATGACTTCACCGCTGCGATGGGGCTCCTTGAAGCGAGAGTAAGCCAACCCTCCCATCACCACCTCATTCATGACGGCAACCAGCACCGGCGGCAGGTTCGCACTGTCGGTGTAGGTATCGCAAAACAGAAAGTCTGGCCACGCCGATTGGAACAGCTGTTCCAGCCGCGCCAAATAGGGCGAGTCTTGTTCGCAATGGATCAGTGCCATTTCATGTGGGGGTGTCATATCTCTCCAAGGCGCATAGTGTCTGGTTAAGGGGGCTCAACGTTTACCCTTGCCACCCGCGAGCGCCTGCTTTCTGGCCTTCTGCTTCTGGGCGGCCTTGCCGCTGCGACGGGGCTCTGGGTCGAAGCGGGTGAGATCGGGCTCAAAACCCGGGAACCACTGCTGGGGCAAGCGGGTGTCGAGCACGGCTTCGACTTTCTCCAAGAGCGGCGCATCCTCCGGGCTGAACAAGGTGATGGCGAGCCCCTTGTTGCCGGCGCGGCCGGTGCGCCCGATGCGGTGCACGTAATCCTCCGGCTGATGGGGAAACTCCAGGTTGATCACATAGTTGAGATCGCTGATATCCAGCCCGCGGGCGGCCACATCGGTGGCGACCAGGGCCTGCAGGCTGCCGGCCTTGAACTCCTGCAACACCTTCTCCCGCGCCCCCTGGGAGAGATCCCCATGGAAGGCGAGGGCGTTGATGCCGGCCTTGCCGAGCCGCTGGGCCAGCTGGTCCGCCCCTTGGCGGGTGCGGCTGAAGATCAGCGCCGGCGCCCAGCCCTTCACCTTGAGCAGGTGCTCCACCAGTGCCAGCTTGCGATCGCCGTCCACCGCATAGATCCGCTGCTCCACCTCCGCCGCCGTGGTGTTGCGCGGCGCCACCTCGATCAACTCGGGGTCGCGCAGCAGCACACGGCTCAGGGCAAACAGGTTGTCATCGCAGGTGGCGGAGAACAGCAGGGTCTGGCGATCGGCGGGGATCTGCTTTAGCAGCGCCTTGATCTCGTCCATAAAGCCCATGTCGAGCATCCTGTCCGCCTCGTCGAACACCAGATGACCGAGCCGGGACAGGCTCAGGGCCCCCTGGCGCAGATGATCGAGCAGCCTGCCCGGGGTGGCGATCAGCAGATCCACCCCGTTCTTTAGCGCCTCCACCTGGGCCGCAATGCTGACACCGCCGTAGACCAGGGCGCTGGTGAGACCTGTGCTCTGGCCATAGCGCAGCACGCTCTCGTGCACCTGCACCGCCAGCTCGCGGGTCGGCACCAGCACCAGGGCGCGGATGGGACGGGAGGAGCCAGCTTGCGGCTGCTGCATCAGCTGCTCCAGCAGCGGCAGCACGAAGGCGGCGGTCTTGCCGGTGCCGGTCTGGGCCCCCGCCATCAGATCTCGCCCCGCCAGAATGACGGGAATGGCGCTGGCCTGAATGGGGGTCGGCGAGACATAACCGAGCTCGCGCAAGGTCTGCTGCAGGCGGGGGGAGAGGGCCAGTTCGGCAAAGGAGGCAATGGACATAGGGCACCAGTGTGGGGTTATCGCGGCCAGGGCCGTGACGGGAACAGTGATCGTGGCCGGGATGGTAGCAGAAGCGGTGCCCCTGGCAGAAGACGGTTGAAGGGATGCCCGGTTGATCGCTCCGTGCTTCTCCTGATAGCGAGGGGGCGGGCTGCTCCCGTTCGCAGCCCTGGATTGTCATGGTCGCTGCAGGTTTGAGGCGAAAACAGGGCCTGTCATCACGGCTGAGCCGCGAGCAGGCTCACCTCGATAAAGCCGAGGTGGTGCATGAACTCGCGCAAGATAAGCAAGGTGGCGGCAAACTCCCTTCCGGCAGGCAAGTCTCTGGCTGCCAGGGGATCCCTCTCTGCCATGGCGGCGAGCTGAGCAAAACTCTGCTCGATGCGGGCCAGGGGCAGCGTGACGGGGCCAAAAAGTGGGGTGAGGGGGCTTGGACCGAGCCGCAAGGCCGAGCAGGGGGCCAGGTCGGTGGCCAGCGGCATGACGATATCCTCCACCCAGGCGATGGCCTGCTCCAGTTCGAGGGGGCTGGGCGGCTCGCGGTGAAACTGGCCCAGGGTCTGGCCGGGCACCAGGGCTCGATATCCCATGGCAAGGCGCAGGGGTTCCTGCCGTCCCTGCACCAGCCAGCTCTCGTGTTCGCCTATGGTCAGCAGGCAGAGATCTCCTTCCCCTGCACCAGCCTGCTCTTTCTGTGACTCATCCATGTTGCACTCTCCCTGATGGTGGGGCTTATCAATCCACCCCTATTGAGGCACAAGTTGTGAAGGCTGCCTAGGGGGCGGTGGCGCTGGCCGGACAAGATTGGCGCTCTTTGTCATCATTGTTTAATAAAACGTCGCCATCCTTTGGCCGGACGCAGTGAGTGGACAATGACGTAAGAGCAGATAACAAGGAAAGAGCAGATGAGCCGTTTTGACGAGATTGATAGCGCCAACCACCCCCGTGAACAAGAGCCCGAATTCAGTCGATTGATCGAGGCGGGGCTGAGCCGCAGGGGCTTTATCAAGGGCGTTGGCACCGCCAGCATGGTGGCTTTCTTTGCCGCCAGTCCCGTTGCCCGCGCCGTGGCGGCCGCGACCCAACCCTTGCTCGGCTTCCAGGCCGTGCCCGCCTCGGTGGCAGATACCGTGGTGGTGCCGCCCGGCTACAAGGCCGAGGTGCTGATCGCCTGGGGAGATGCGCTGTTCGCCGATGCGCCCGCCTTTAGCCAGGACAATGATGCCAAGGCCCAGGCCCGTCAGTTTGGTGACAACAATGACGGCATGAGTTTCTTCCTGCTTGGCCGGGATCGCGCCCTGCTGGTGGTCAACAACGAATACACCAACTACGAATACCTGTTCAGGGATGGCGGCAAGCAGCTCAGTGCTGCCGGTGTGGCCAAGGCCCAGGCGGCCCATGGCGTCTCCCTGGTCGAGCTGGTTCAGACCGACGGCAAGTGGCAAGTCAATCCCAAGGGCGCGCTCAATCGTCGTATCACCGCCAATACCCCCATGACCCTGAGCGGCCCGGCGGCGGGTCATGCCCTGCTCAAGACCCAGGCCGATCCCGAAGGGCGCACCGCCCTCGGCACCTTCAACAACTGCTCAAACGGCCAGACTCCATGGGGCACCTACCTCACCTGCGAGGAGAACTTCAACGGCTACTTCGGCAGTGAGGGCAAGCCAGATCTGGACAAACGGGCCGCCCGCTATGGATTGGCCGCCGAGGATGCGGGCTTTGGCTGGCACAAGTTTGACGAGCGCTTCGATCTCGCCAAACATCCCCAGGAGCCGAACCGCTTTGGCTGGGTGGTGGAGATAGACCCCAAGGATCCCGCCTCGACCCCGAAGAAGCGCACGGCCCTGGGCCGCTTCAAGCATGAAAATGCCGCCTTCACCATCAACCAGGATGGCCGCGCCGTGGTCTATCTGGGCGATGACGAGCGGGGCGAGCACATCTATCGTTTCATCTCCAAGAACAAGGTGGCGCCGGGCAATGATGCGGCGAACCGGGACTTGCTCGACGAAGGCACCCTCTATGTGGCGCGCTTCGATGCCAAGGAAGGGGAGCTCAAGGGCACGGGTCAGTGGCTGCCCCTGGAGCACGGTCTGCATGGTTTGACCAAGGAGAACGGCTTCGCCGATCAGGGGGAGGTGCTCATCTTCGCCCGGGAGGCGGCGACCCGGCTCGGTGCCACTACCATGGACAGACCCGAGTGGGTGGCGGTGCATCCCCATCGTGCCGAGGCCTATTGCACCCTGACCAATAACAAGAACAGGGGCCTCAAGGATAATCAGCCGCTGGATGGTGCCAACCCCCGTGCCGAGAACCCCTATGGTCAGATCATTCGCTGGCGTCCGGCCGGTGGCGATCACAGTAGCGAGCACTTCGAGTGGGATCTCTTCCTGCTGGCGGGCAACCCCCAGGTAAACAAAGAGGGACTGATGGCGGGCAGCGCCAATATCAATCCAGACAACATGTTCAACAGCCCGGACGGGATCGGTTTTGATGAGGCGGGACGGCTCTGGATCCAGACCGATGGCGACTACTCCAACGAGCAGAAGTTCGCGGGCATGGGCAACAACCAGATGTTGTGCGCGGATCCGGCGAGCGGTGAGGTACGCCGCTTCCTGACCGGCCCCATCGCCTGCGAGATAACCGGTCTCACCTTCAGCCCGGACTGGCGCACCCTGTTTGTCGGGGTGCAGCATCCGGGTGAAGAGCTGGCCCCTTCCCACTTCCCGGATGGCGGCAAGCATATCCCTCGCTCAGCCGTGCTGCGCATCACCCGCGACGATGGCGGCATCATAGGGGCCTGAGTCGGCATGCTTATATAAGCAGAGACATCGTCAGAAATGAGAAAGCCGCCCTCGGGCGGCTTTTGTCATGAAGGGGGCGGCGTCAGAATTCGTTGGAGAGCGCCTTGTAACCTTTGACCAGATCGATATTGGTGTGGGCCACGTCTTCGGAGAATTCGGTGGCGTCCACGGTGACGCGCGGGATCTCGGCCAGATCGCTCTGCTGGTTGATGCGGGTGGTGGAGGGGACATAGAAGCCGGGGGGCAGATCGCAACCATCGACCACCGAGTTGTGGCGCACCACACAGCCCTCGCCGATGTGGCAGTTAAAGAGCACCGTATTGAAACCGATGAACACCTTGTTGCCCACCACGCAGGGGCCATGGACGATGGATCTGTGGGCGATGGAGCTGAACTCGCCGATGGTGACGGCGGCGCCGGACTTGGAGTGGATCACCACCCCATCCTGAATATTGGAGTTGGCGCCAATGACGATGGGCTCCATCTCGCCGTGTTCATCAACCTCGTCGGCGCGGATCACCGCGTAGGGCCCGACGAAGACATTCTCCTTGATGATCACCTTGCCGCAAATGATGGCGGTTTTGTCGATATAGGCCGATTCGTCGATGACCGGCAGGTGGCCGGAGGGATTTTTGCGGATCATGTCGTATCCTGTTTTGGCTATGGGAAGTTGAGGGGCGCGGCGCCAGCACGGCGCGCACATGTCCCCGAGCTTACCCCCGCGGCCGCGGGTGCGGAACCCCTTACTGGTCTGACCCTGTCGGGACAAGCGGCTTCAAATGGCTGTCAATCTGGGCGGTTTGTGGGATTATCGCGCTATCCATGCCCAGTCCGCCTCATCGCCATGGCCGGACAGTGACGGCTAGTGTTGAGGCGATAAGGAAGATGCCATGACAAGAACAGTGGGCCTGCTCGCCCTCATCACCTTGCTCGCCTTGCCCGCCTCCGTGCAGGCCAAGGGCCGCAGCGGTGATTTTGACTACTATGCCCTGACCCTCTCCTGGTCACCGGAGCACTGCGCCGCCAAGCCCTCGGATCGGGAGCAGTGCAGCCGCAAACTTGGCTTCGTGCTGCACGGTCTCTGGCCGCAGTATCTGAAGGGCTATCCCTCCGATTGCAGCACTGAAAGCCTCGCAGGGGATGTGGAGCGCGACTTCCCCGGCCTCTACCCCAGCCGTTTCCTCTATCGCCATGAGTGGCAAAAGCACGGCACCTGCTCCGGGCTGAGCCAGCCGGCATTTCACCAGCTAGCCGAGGATCTGCGCAACAAGGTGCAGATCCCCGCCGATTACCAATCCCCAGCGCAACCGCTGCGCAAGAGTAACTTCGAGCTCAAGGCGGACTTGGCCAGTGCCAATGAGTGGCTGGCCCCGGATACCATCACCCTTGCCTGCGCCGATGGTGGCCGCTTCCTGCGGGAGATCTATATCTGCGTCAACAAGGCGGGTACCGAGTCCATGACCTGCCCGGATGAGATGGTGAGGCGAGAACGCCGCTCCTGTGCCCAGCCAGATTTTCTGCTGCGCAATGTCCGCTAGTCCCGCCGGGTCAGTGAGCGAACCAGCGGTGGGGAGCCTGTGGCGGCCTGGCCCGATCAGGCGCCCTGTATAAAGAGAAGAGAGAGGAGAGTCAGCATGGGATTTGATACCAGAGACAGAGCGTTACTGCTTGCCATCAAGGGGGTGGGGCCGACAGTGGTGTCACGCCTGGAACAGCTGGGCTTCTGTTCCTTCGAGCAACTGGCCCAGGCCAGCAGTCAGGAGATAGTCCAGTTGGTGGCCAGCATGCTGGGATCCAGCTGCTGGCAAAACAGCCCTCAGGCCAGAGGAGCAATAGAAGGTGCCATCGCGTTGGCCAGGCAGGAGGTTGGCATTCGGGAGGCTCATCGGATATGAACAGAGGCACCGTCGTGATGGCATCCGGAGTCATGAAAGGGATTGAGGCGAGATCATGATGCTGACTGAACTGCTGGGTATCCGCGTTCCGCTTATCCAGGCTCCCATGGCCGGGGTGCAAGGCAGCGCCTTGGCCATTGCCGTCATCAAGGCGGGCGGCTTGGGTTCATTGCCTGCCGCCATGCTGGATGAAACCGGGCTGCGTGATGAGTTGACCAGGATCCGTGCCGCTACGACCTCTCCTTATAACGTCAACTTCTTCTGTCATCAGCCGTTGCCAGCCAATGCCCAGCAGCAAGCGCGTTGGCGTCAGGCGCTTGCGCCCTACTATCAGGAGCTGGGCTTGGCAGCGGATGTGGTGACCCGGAGTGCCAGCCGCTCCCCCTTCGGCGTGGCTCAAGCCGAGATCCTGGCCGAATTTGCCCCGCCTGTGGTGAGCTTTCACTTTGGCCTGCCTGATGAAAGGCTGATGGCGCGCGTCAAGGAACAGGGGAGCCGGATCTTGGCGAGTGCAACGACGGTGGCCGAGGCGCGCTGGCTCGAGGCCAGGGGAGTGGACGCCATCATCGCTCAGGGGCTGGAGGCGGGTGGCCATCGCGGTCACTTCCTCTCGGAAGATCTCAGCTTGCAGCAGGGCACCTTCAGCCTGTTGCCACAGATAGTCGAGGCGGTCTCTTTACCGGTGATTGCGGCCGGGGGCATTGCCGATGCCAAGGGGATCCGCGCCGCCATGGCATTGGGTGCAAGTGGCGTGCAACTGGGGACGGCCTTCCTCTGTTGCCATGAGGCAACCACATCGCCCCTGCATCGAATGGCCTTGCGCTCGGATGGCGGCTCCCATACGGCCCTGACCCGTTTGTTCAGCGGGCGTCCGGCGAGGGGAATCGTCAATCGGCTGATGAGGGAGCTGGGACCGCTCAGTGAACTGGCGCCACCCTTTCCTCATGCCAGCTCCGCGCTGGCACCCTTGCGCGCCGCAGCGGAGCAACTGGAGCGGGGGGATTTCTCACCGCTCTGGGCGGGCCAGAATATGACGGGCTGTTATGAGATGGCTGCCGCCGACTTGGTCCAGCAGTTGTCAGCTGCCTTCAGGGACTAAGCCATCGCATCTTTCAGCCATCAAGTCCGGACGATACCGGCGCCAGGATAGATGAAAGGAGGGGGGGAAATAGGCCGAAAGTGCCTCTTCTGTGGATAAGTTTGTATAAAAGCTGTGGTTGGTTATGAATAACTCATAAAGTGCCGATTTTTACAGTTTTATTGCAGTTGGCCCCTTGCCAGCGCGATCAATCTCTCTATAATGCGCCACATCGACAGGGCAAGCGGCAACGCAAACAAGCCGGTCGGTGCCTCGGAAAAGCCTTACCAAATAAGGCTTGACTCGAGAAGGCGGTTGAGTAGAATGCCACTCCCGCAGCGACGAAACGTTGCAACGCTCTTTAACAATTTGAATCAAGCAATCTGTGTGGGCACTCACAGCATCGAGCATCAAAATTAATTTTTGATTTTCAATGTCTGGTGAAGTGACC
>NZ_JANUEP010000004.1:0-354474 GCF_024807335.1 Aeromonas sp. BIGb0405 | reverse complement strand
TACGGTCACAGCGATGTGATTGGCCACAAATGCAGACGCATTTGGCTGGTAGCAAGACCCTGAAGCCCGCTCTCACGAGCGGGCTTTTTTCATGCTTGAAATTCCGGAAGGAATAGATCCTCCATGTTACCTTCTGCTTACTTCCTCTTTTCAAATCATATGTTTACTGGCCGGACATCTAGCGTTAGCACGCAATAGGCTTGTATCTGTCATATAACTCGGTAGAGTGAAGAGATGTGATGTTCGCCTGCTTTTCTGCAGATGGTTTTTCGTATCAGGCGTAACCTGCCCCCCGCTTTTATCAACCTTGAGTCAGTGGTATCGATATGGAACAAGTAAATAAATCTACTTTTAGCGATGTATTGGAATACGTGCGTATGTCTCGTCGTCAGAACAAGCTCAAACGCGAGATCACCGATAACGAGAAAAAAATCCGTGATAACCAGAAGCGAGTACTGTTGCTCGATAACCTAAGTGACTACATCAAGCCGGGCATGAGCATAGATGAAGTTCAGGCCATCATCGCCAACATGCGCACCGACTATGAAGAGCGAGTCGATGACCATATCATCAAGAATGCTGAGCTCTCCAAGGAGCGTAAGGAGCTGAGCTCCAAGCTGAAAGCGATGAGCTCCCAGAAGTAATCCATCCAGGATAGAGATATTGAACACCGGCACATCGCCGGTGTTTTTGCATGAGTACAGCGGGTTAGAACGAGACAATCGACTCCCATTTTGGAGGTCGGCCTGTTACCATCGGCACGAAGCGGTGAATAGTTTTCAAGCCATTGACTTGAAAAGACTAAGCTTGAGTGAAACACAATAAATTGCGTAACCATGGTGGGCAAATATGGGCGCATTACAACGGACGGATCTGGATACAGTGGCACCTCAAGAGTTTCCCGTCCCGCCAGAGGGCGGTCCCAAAAAGCGCAAGCGTCGCTCCTGGTGGCGTTGGCTATTCTGTCTGTTTATCTTGCTCTGCCTGATAGCGGCAGGCCTGCTGATCGCTTACGAGATGAAGACCTCCAAGCTTCAATCACAAGAGATTTCCCGTTATGCGGCCAAGCTGACATATCAGGTCGAGCCAGGGCCGAGCAAACAGATTATCTTCCCGGATGACGGCCCCTTTGATAAACGGTTGGGCTATGTCTTGTTGCCCATGATGCAGGAGCGCTTGCTTCAGCGAGGCTATGAGGTGAGCGCGCAGGTACGCTTCTCCGATGCGCTCTACGACTATGCCAAACGTGGTTTCTTCGTACCATACACCGAGAAGGTACAGGCTGGTCTGACCCTGCATGACTGCCGGGCCGACTCTTTCTACGCGTTCCACTATCCCACTTATTACTACCCCGATTTTGCCGCGATCCCGCCTCTGGTCGTGCAGTCTTTGCTGTTCATCGAGAACCGCGATCTGCTGAGTAATGAGCAGCCTTTGGCGAATCCCGCTGTCGACTGGCCACGCTTTACCAAGGCGGCCGTCTCCCAGCTTGGCAAGGCGCTGGACATGGAAGGGCAGTCGGCGGGTGGCAGCACCCTGGCGACCCAGGTGGAGAAATACCGGCACTCACCCGATGGTTTGACCGTCTCGCCGACTGAGAAGATCCGTCAGATGATTTCAGCCAGCGTAAGGGCTTATCGATTGGGGCCTGAAACCCTGGAAGCGCGCAAACTGGTCGCCTGGGCCTACCTTAACTCTGTCCCCTTGTCGGCGGCCCCTGGTCATGGCGAGGTGCATGGACTGGGTGATGGTCTCTGGGTATGGTTTGGTGCCGATGTGGCCGAGGTGAATCGCCTGCTCGATCCTGCGCGCAATCAGGATGCCTCCCTGGACGATAAAGGGTTGGCACTGCGCCAGGTGGTCTCCTTGATGATCGCCCACCGTCGTCCCTCCTACTACCTCGCTCAGGGGCGTGATGCCCTGTCCGCGCTCACCGACAGCTATCTGCGTCTCTTTGTGCAAGAGGGCATGATCACCCCGGATCTGATGGCGGCTGGCCTTAAGGCCAAGATCAAATACCGGGATTTCTTGCAGTCACCTGCTATTACCAAGGTCAATAACAACAAGGGGTTGCAGGTTGCTCGCACTCGTTTGAGCCGCCAGCTAGGGGTGCAGTTGTACGATCTGGATCGCATGGATTTGACCGCCGAGACCAGCCTCAATATGCCGCTGCAAAAAGAGATCACTGGCTACCTGCATCAGTTGGCCGATCCCGTCTTTGCCGAGAAAGTCGGTTTATTTGGTGAGCGGTTACTCTCGCCGGAGAAGACGGGGGATGTGCGTTACAGCTTTACCCTGTTCGAGAAATCCCAGGATGGCTTCAAGGTTCGGGTACAGACTGACAACACGGATCAACCCTTCGACATCAACGAGGGCAGCAAGCTGGAGCTGGGATCTACCGCCAAGTTGCGGGTGCTGACGACTTATCTGCAGATCGTCGCCGAGCTGCATGACAACTATGTGGATATGCCGGCTGAGAACCTGCGCAAGCTGGATCTCTCCCCCCAGGACAACATCAGCCGCTGGGCAGTCTCCTATCTGGCCTCGGCCAAGGACAAGAGCCTGTCCACCATGCTGGAGGTGGCACTGGATCGCAAATATTCGGCCAGCCCCTATGAAGGCTTCTTCACGGGCGGCGGCATGCACACCTTCAACAACTTCAACAAGTACGATAACAATCGCAATCCATCGATCCGTGACGCGCTGCGAGAGTCCCTCAACCTGCCATTCGTGCGTCTGATGCGTGATCTGGTGCGCTATACCCTCTACAAGGAAGGTAACCGCAATCAGCTGCTCAAGGATGACAAGGATCCGCGCCGCACCGAGTATCTGACCCGGTTTGCCGATAAGGAGGGGCAGACCTATTTGCTGCGCTTCTGGCGTAAATACAATGGCAAGACCCCGACCGAGCAGATCGATACCTTCCTCGATGGGCTCAAACCGAGTGCGAGTCGTTTGGCGGCGGTGCATCGCTATCTCTACCCCGATGCGGATTTACCGACCTTCACCGCCTTCCTGGATGCGCGTCTGCCCAAGGTGCTGCGTAATCAGTTGAGTGAAAAGCGTATCAGCCAGCTCTATGACTCTTATGGTCCAGGTAAGTATTCACTACCGGATCAGGGCTATATCGCGCGGGTACACCCTCTCGAACTCTGGCTGGTCTCCTATCTCAAGGCCTATGAGAAGGCGACGTTCGCCGATGCGGTGCTGGCGAGTCGGGACGAACGTCAGGAGGTCTATAGCTGGTTGTTCAAGACCCGCCATCGCAGTGCCCGCGATACCCGGGTTCGTACCATGCTGGAGGTGGAGGCCTTCCTCGATATTCATCAGCGCTGGGCGAAGGTGGGCTATCCGTTCGATCACCTGGTGCCCTCTCTGGCCACTGCCCTGGGCAGCTCGGGCGACCGGCCAGCGGCTCTGGCCGAGCTGATGGGTATCATTCAGAACGATGGCATCCGGGCACCGACCTTGCGCATCGACCACCTGTCGTTTGCCAAGGGCACGCCGTTCGAGACCGAGTTTGAGCCACTCCATACCCAGGGTGAGCGGGTGCTACCCTCCGAGGTGGCGACAGCCCTGCGAGGTGCGCTCTCCAAAGTGGTGGAAGGCGGCACGGCGCGGCGCATCTCTGGCGCCTTTACCCTGGCCGACGGCACAGTGCTGACCATGGGTGGCAAGACGGGGACAGGGGACAACAGGCTCGAAACCGTGGGACGCTACGGCAACGTCACCAGCTCCCTGGCTCGTAACCGCACGGCTACCTTCGTGTTTTTCATCGGCGATGATCACTTCGGAACCCTGACCGCCTATGTACCTGGCAGTCAGTCAGACAAGTTCCGCTTCACGTCGGCGCTGCCAGTGCAGGTGCTCAAGGGCATGGCACCCTTGCTCACACCTTATCTGGTGCCTGGGACCCAGACCCAGTGTCTGGCGCCGGTTGCGGGTTGAGAACAAGGGAATGCCAGATACGAAAACGGGGCCTGATGGCCCCGTTTTTATAGCGATATCCGTCCATCACTTCCCTTACAACTGGTCTTCTATCTCGCCACGCAGATATTGGTAGATCTCGCGAAATGCCGCAGGCGGCTTGTTATGCTCGCGCTCTTTCTTGGCGTTGCGGATCAACTGGCGCAGCTTCTGGCGATCCAGTTCATGGAACTGGGACATCAGTTCATTGAGAGCCTCGTCCCCTTCGACGATCAAGCGCTCGCGCCACTGCTCCAGGCGGTGCAGGCGAGCATTGATGGTGGAGTGGCGATTCTTGAAGATCGACAGTGCTTCGGTGATGGGCGCTATGTCGCGACTGCGCATCAGTTTACCGATGAACTGCAGGTGACGGCGGTAGGACTCATCCTTCTTGGGCTTGAGTTTACGACCCAGCTCGATGGCTTCCGCCAGCTCTTCGTCCAGTGTGATACGTTCCAGCTCGCTGTGGCTGAGATCGACGAGATCATCACCCATCTGCTGCAGTATCTCGGCCTCACGCTTCAACTGGCTCTTGCTGGGGCCCCAGTCATCCAACTCTTGCTCATCGTTAAAGTGGCTCATTATTCTTCATATCCTGTCATTCGCGTTTGGTCGATATGTTACCAGTTTCTCCCGCTGGGCGCAGGGGTCTGATATGCTTAGCCCCCTTCCTTTCTTCACGCAGACTTGAGTTATGACGCAGCAAGACGAAATCCGCCAGGATCAGGCGCAACTGGAAGCCGTGGTGGCCGAGGCGCTTGAGATTGCCAAAGGGCTGGGCGCCTCCTTGGCGGAGGTCTCTATCAGCAAGCAGACCGGTTTGTCGGTCAATACCCGCGGCTGCGAGCTGGAAAGCATCGAATTCAACAAGGATGGGGCGCTGGGCATCGCCGTCTACCGCAACGGTTGCAAGGGATCCTCCTCGACCACGGATCTGAGCCAGTCCGCGATTCGTGCCGCCGTCGAAGCGGCCATCGAGATTGCCCGCCACACTTCGGCCGATGATTGTGCCGGCCTGGCCGATCCCGAGCTGCTCGCCTGGGATGCCCCGGACTTGCAACTCTGTCACCCCATAGAACTGGATCCCCAGCGTGGCATCGCATTGGCTATCGAGTGCGAGCGGCTCTCCCTGAATCGCGACAGCCGGATCAAGCACTCCGATGGTGCCGGTTTCTCCAGCCACCTCGGTATCAAGGTCTATGGCAACAGTCACGGTTTTGTGAAGGGCTATGCGGCCTCGCGTAACTCCCTGAGCTGCATGCTGATCGGGGAGCAGGATGGCGACATGCAGCGCGATTATGGTTACTCCTCCAGCCGTGACCTTGCCGGGCTATGGAGCCCGCAACGCATCGCCGATGAGGCCGTAGAGCGTACTCTAGCCCGCCTTGGTGCCCGCAAGATAACGACCCGCCATGCTCCTGTGCTCTTCCACCCCGATACCGCAGCCGGTCTGTGGGGGCATCTGGTGATGGCCATCAGCGGCGGCAATCTCTACCGCAAGTCGAGCTTCCTGCAAGGTCGACTGGGTGAACAGATCCTGCCTGCCTGGCTCAGGATCCAGGAGTTCCCCCATCTGCTGGGGGGCTTGGCCAGTTCGCCCTTCGATGGTGAGGGGGTGCGTACCCAGGATCGCGACATCATCCGCGATGGCAGCCTGATGAGCTGGCTGCTCACCTCCTACTCGGCGCGCAAGCTGGGGCTGACCACCACGGGCCACGCCGGTGGCATTCACAACTGGCAGGTGTCAAACACGGGTCAGGATTTCCAGAGCTTGCTCAAGGAGATGGGCACGGGTCTGCTGGTGACCGAGCTGATGGGGCAGGGGGTCAATATCGTCAATGGCGACTACTCCCGTGGCGCGGCTGGGTTCTGGGTCGAGAATGGCGAGATAGCCTACCCGGTCGAGGAGATCACCATCGCGGGCAACCTCAATGACATGTACCGCCAGATAGTGGCAGTCGGTACCGACGAAGATGAACGCTCCAGCCTCAAGACCGGCTCTGTGCTGATCGAGAACATGAAGCTGGCCGGCCACTGAGTCTTTGCCAGCCAAGACAATATAAAAAGGCCCCCTCGCCTGGCGAGGGGGCCTTTTTTATTGGCCAGCATGGGTTTTAGCCGGCGATGCGCTCGATGCGACCACCCAGGGCTTGCAGCTTGTGCTCTATGTCTTCATAGCCACGGTCGATGTGATAGATGCGCTCGACTATGGTGGTGCCTTCGGCGACGAAGCCAGCCAGAACCAGGCTGGCGGAGGCGCGCAGATCGGTGGCCATGACCTGGGCACCCTTGAGCTGCTCGGTGTCACGGCAGATGGCAACGTTACCCTGCAACTCGATATCCGCGCCCATCCGCACCAGCTCGGGCACGTGCATGAAACGGTTCTCGAAGATGGTCTCGGTGACCATGCCGGTGCCCTTGGCGACGGCGTTCAACACGGTAAACTGGGCCTGCATGTCGGTCGGGAAGGCCGGGTAGGGAGCCGTCTTGATGGTGACCGGCTTGAGGGTGCGGCCTGTCATGTCGAGGCTGATCCAGTCTGGGCCCTTCTCGATGAGTGCGCCAGCCTCTTCCAGCTTGACCAGCACAGCTTCCAGCAGGGAGGGGTCCGTCTTGCGGCAGACAACTTTGCCACCGGTGACGGCGGCACCGACCAGGAAGGTACCGGTTTCGATGCGATCCGGCTGGACGCTGTAGGCGCCACCGTGCAGCTTCTCGACCCCGTCGATAGTCAGGGTATCTGTGCCTGCACCCTGTACCTTGGCGCCGAGGGTGTTGAGGAAGTTGGCGAGATCGACCACTTCCGGCTCACGGGCGGCGTTCTCGATCACGGTGCGGCCATCGGCCAGGGCCGCGGCCATCATCAGGTTCTCGGTGCCGGTGACGGAGATCATGTCCATCAGTATGTGGGCACCCTTGAGGCGACCATCGACACGGGCCTTGATGTAACCATCTTCGATGGTGATCTTGGCACCCATCAGCTCCAGGCCATGCACATGCAGGTTGACCGGACGGGCTCCAATGGCGCAACCGCCAGGCAGGGAGACGTCTGCGGCACCGAAGCGGGCGGCCAGGGGGCCGAGGGCCAGTATGGAGGCGCG
The DNA here is from genome assembly GCF_024807335.1 of Aeromonas sp. BIGb0405. Classification (NCBI taxonomy): domain Bacteria; kingdom Pseudomonadati; phylum Pseudomonadota; class Gammaproteobacteria; order Aeromonadales; family Aeromonadaceae; genus Aeromonas; species Aeromonas sp. BIGb0405. The sequence continues at coordinate 347,407 of NZ_JANUEP010000004.1, read as the reverse complement.
CATGGTCTTGACCAGCTCATAGGGGGCGACGTGGTTGTTGACGGCACCGGTCAGTACGGTCACGTTACCGTTGACCTTGGTGCTGGCACCCAGCATCTCCAGCAGCTTGAGGGTGGTGCCGACATCTTTGAGGCGAGGCACGTTGGAGAGCTGGATCTCTTCGTCACACAACAAGGTGGCGAACAGGATCGGCAGGGCGGCGTTTTTGGCGCCGGAGATGGTCACTTCGCCGTTGAGAGTACAACGACCATCGATCTTGAATTTGTCCATGTTACTTAAATACCAAATCAGGAGGGCAGGATAAATTTGCGTTCACGGGCCCACTCGGTAGGCGTAAAGGCCTTGATGGAGAGGGCATGAATGGCGTTGGTGGCGATCTTGTCCATCAGCGGGGCGTAGATGGCCTGCTGCTTCTTGACCCGGCTCATGCCGTCGAACATGTCGCCGACGGCGATCACCTGGTAGTGACTGCCATCCCCTTTGACGTGCACTTCGGACAGGGGCAATGCCTCTAGGAGTAGTGCTTCAATTTCAGAGACTTGCATTATGCGTCCTCGGTTTGTTGGGCAATGGGTTGGAAAAGAGCGACGACCCCGTACAGGGTCGCCAGAGTATAGATGTCGGCGGTGGCATTGATCAGCTGTGGTTGGGCGCCCCGGGCCAGTGCGGCCTTGGCCCACTTGACCAGCAGCGCCAGCCCGGCGGAGTCGAGTCGCTCGACCTGGCTGAGGTCCAGACTGTCTTGCTGCCACCACTGATCGCGGCTCTGCCACAGAGTGATGACCTGCTCGGATTGCAGGTCGGCACCGAATGTCATGACTTGAGTACCAGCGGCTTGGCGTTGTGGGCCTGCAGCTGGGCAATCACGGCGTCTATGCCGTTCTGGCGGATCAGGCCACCGAGCTCGCTCTGCTTGGCGGAGAGCAGGCTGATACCTTCGGCCACCATGTCAAACGCCTTCCACTCACCGGTCTTGTTGTTCTTGCGCAGCTTGAATTCGAGGAAGAGATCGGGCTTGCCGCTCTCCTTGACGCTGACGCTGACCGCCGTGATGTTACCGGTCGCGGGCTTGCCCGGTTCAACCTTGACCACCTGCTTGTCAAAATGGGCAAGGGCATCGGCATAGGAGCTCACCATGTATTCGGTGAACACCTGCACGAAGGCATCACGCTGGGCCGGGGTGGTCTCTTTGATCTGGTTGCCGAGCACCTTGTAGGCAGCAAAGCGGGTGTCGATGTAGGGCAGCAGCTCTTCGCGGATGATGACTCTCAGGTGATCCGGATCCTGCTTGATTTGTGCCTGATCGGCCTTCAAGCGGGCGAACGTCTGCTTGGCTGCGGTATCGACCAGAGCATAGGGGTCGCTCGGATAGCTCTCGGCCTGGGCCACCAAGGAGAACAATATGCTGGTCATCAGCCCGATCAGCAGGGTCATTTTCTTCAACATGGTTACTCCTTCTTGGTGTCGTCTTTGCTGTCGGAAGATTGGCTATACAAGAACTTGCCAATCAGATCCTCGAGCACTATGGCGGACTTGGTGTCTTCTATGGTGTCACCATTCTTGAGCATGCCTGTCCCCATCTCCTCGTCGGAGAAACCGGGTGCCAGGCCGATATATTGCTCGCCGAGCAGGCCAGAGGTCAGGATGGAGAGGCTGCTGGTTTCGGAGAACTCTCCGGCACTCTTTTGCATCTCCAGGGTGACAACGGGCACCTGGGTTTTGCTGTCCAGGCTGATGTCACTGACTCGACCGACTACCACGCCGCCCACCTTGATCGGCGAGCGCACTTTCAGGCCGCCGATATTATCGAAATGGGCGCGCAGGGTATAGGTTTCTCCCTCAGGTTTAAAGCTCAAACCGGCGACTTGCAATGCCAACGCCAGAATGGCCGCGATGCCGGCCAGCATGAAGGCGCCAACCAGGAATTCTACTTTGCTGAACTTCATCTTTACCTTATCCAAACATGATTGCGGTGAGTATAAAATCCAGGCCGAGCACGGCCAGGGAGGAGTTGACCACGGTGCGGGTCGTGGCCTGGCTTATCCCAGCCGAGGTGGGTTTGGCATCATAACCGTTAAAGAGCGCAATCCAGGTGACAACCAGGGCGAAGATCACGCTCTTGATGGCGCCCTGCATGATGTCGTCCTGCCAGTCTACCGCGGCCTGCATGGCGGACCAGAAGCCGCCCTCATCGACACCGAGCCAGTCTACCCCGACCAATTTGCCACCCATGATGCCAATCAGGCTGAACATGAAGGCCAGCAGCGGCATGCTGATGACGCCAGCCCAGAAACGGGGGGCGACCACGCGGCGCAGGGGATCTACCGCCATCATCTCGAGGCTGGAGAGCTGCTCGGTCGCCTTCATCAAACCTATCTCGGCGGTGAGTGCTGAACCGGCCCGGCCTGCGAACAGCAGCGCCGTGACCACAGGACCCAGCTCACGGAGCAGGGAGAGGGAGACCAGCGGCCCCAGGCTGCCTTCTGCACCGAAGTCTTTCAGTACGTTGTAACCCTGCAGCGAGAGCACCATGCCGATGAAGAGGCCGGAGACCAGGATGATGGCGACCGACTGCACCCCCACCACATAGAGCTGCTGGATGAGCAGCGGGAAGTGCTTGCGCGGTTGCGGGCGACCGGCCAGGGCGTGAAACAGCATTATGGTCGCCCGTCCCATGGCGGTCAGAGACTGGATCCCGGCTCGCCCCAACTGGGTTATTTGACTTATCAACATCATAGATCCTGTAGCAGTTCGCCAGCCGGGAAATGAAATGGAACCGGACCATCGGGCAGCCCTTGCAGGAACTGTTCGACCTCGGGATTGCGATCCTCCCGCAACTGCTGGGGTGTGCCCTGGGCCACGACCTTGCGATTGGCGATGATATAGGCGTAATCGGCGATGCCCATCACCTCGGTGACATCATGGGTGACGATGACGGAGGTAATGCCAAGGGCATCGTTGAGCTCGCGAATAAGTTTTACCAGCACCCCCATGGTGATGGGATCCTGGCCGACGAAGGGCTCATCGAACATGATGAGGTCCGGATCCAGGGCGATGGCCCTTGCCAGGGCCGCGCGTCTGGCCATGCCCCCCGAGAGCTGGGAGGGCATCAGGGATGCCGCGCCGCGCAGACCGACGGCTTCCAGCTTCATCATGACGATGGTGTGGATCAGCGCCTCGGGCAAGCCGGAGTGCTCACGCAGGGGGAAGGCTACATTGTCGAACACCGTCATGCCGGTGAAGAGGGCACCACTCTGGAACAGCATGCTCATCCGCTTGCGCAGGGTATAGAGTCGGCCGCGCGACAGGCTGGGCACGTCCTCACCGTCAAACAGTATGGTGCCAGCATCGGGTTTGAGTTGACCGCCTATCAGCCGCAGCAGCGTGGTCTTGCCGATCCCGCTTGGCCCCATCACGGCGGTCACCTTGCCACGGGGGATGGTGAGGCTGATGTTGTCGTAGAGCAGGCGATCGCCGTGACTGAAGCTGAGATCGGAGATGGTGATCAGATCGTTGTTCAAACAATTGTCCATCGGGTGCAAATGAAGAGCGAATTTTATGGGCTAGTCTAGGTCTAAGCAACAACAAGGCACAACTATTGAGCAGGCCCGTCCCCTCTGTCGGCGACAGTTTCCGGCCTTTCGCCCCCCATCATGCTCACCAGAAACCATCAGATTCGCTTATCTGGACAGACTTTTTTATAATCCCGCAGCTAATTTCGGCCCGGAGCTCTCCCCATATGTCTATCAAGCCTGAAAACCTGTCTGAAATGTTCGATTTTCGTCGCAGTGCCAAAGCGGTGCTGGACATAGAGAAACAAGCCATCGAGGGCTTGCATCAGTATCTGGACGAGACCTTTGTTCGTGCCTGCCAGCTGATGCTGGGCTGCGGGGGCAAGATAGTCATCACTGGCATGGGCAAGTCCGGCCACATCGGCAACAAGATTGCCGCTACCCTGGCCAGTACGGGTACCCCGGCCTTTTTCCTGCATCCTGGCGAAGCCAGTCATGGGGACCTTGGCATGATCTCGGCAGGGGATCTCATCATCGCCATCTCCAACTCGGGGGAGAGCGACGAGATCCTGGCCCTGCTGCCGGTACTCAAGCGCCGGGGCATACCGCTCATCTGCATGACCGGCAATCCAGCCTCGACCATGGCCAAAGAGGCGAATGTGCATCTCTGCGTCAGGGTCGAGCAAGAGGCCTGCCCCCTGGGATTGGCCCCTACCTCCAGCACCACGGCCACCTTAGTCATGGGAGATGCTCTGGCGGTGGCTCTGCTGGAAGCCCGTGGCTTCACCGCCGATGACTTCGCGCTCTCCCATCCGGGGGGATCCTTGGGCAAGCGCCTGCTGCTGCGGGTTGGCGATCTGATGCATGCCGGAGATCTGTTGCCCCGGGTAGGGATAGATGCCACCATCAGTCAGGCTCTGCTGGAAGTCAGCAGCAAGGGGCTCGGCATGACGGCCGTGGTCGATGGCGACGGCCTGTTGGCCGGCCTGTTTACCGATGGTGACCTGCGCCGCATCCTGGATCTGCGGGTCGATATTCACAGCACGCCTATCGCGCAGGTGATGACGGCCAACTGTGTTACCGTAAGACCAGAGATGATGGCCGCCGAGGCGGTAAAGCTGATGGAAACGAAAAAAATCAATGGCTTGTTGGTAGTTGATGCGGACAAACGACCGCTCGGTGCCTTCAACATGCACGATCTGCTCAAGGCGGGAGTGATTTGATGCAACAGATTGCAACGCCCTATGGCCCAGTGACGGCAGCCCAGTATGAGAAGGCTGCCCGTATACGCCTGCTGGTGTGCGACGTGGACGGCGTGCTCTCCAATGGCCTCATCTATATGGGCAACGATGGCGAAGAGCTCAAGACCTTCTGCACCCGGGACGGGGCAGGCATGAAGGCCTTGATGAAGGCGGGGGTTGAGATTGCCATCATCACCGGCCGCAACTCGCGCATCGTCAGCAACCGGATGGCGAGTCTGGGGGTCAAGCATCTGGTACAGGGGGCGGACACCAAGCTGCCTCACTTTGAGGCGCTATTGGCCAAACTGGGCCTGGAGGCCAACCAGGCCGCTTATATGGGGGATGACACCATAGATCTGCCGGTGATGCAGGCCTGTGGGCTGGGGGTCGCAGTTGCCGATGCTCATCCACTGGTTGCGGCCCGGGCCGATCTGGTCACCCGTTTGGGTGGCGGCATGGGGGCGGTACGCGAGTTGTGCGATCTCATCTTGCAGGCTCAGGGCCATGCCGATGAGCTGGCCGAGGTGTCGGCATGATCAATCGCCAGACCTTGCTGTTTGCAGTGCTCTTCCTGGCTGCCTTGGCCATCTGGCAATTGGGAGACGTGACCCTGGCGCCGCCAGCCGCGACCAAGACAGAACATTATCAGCCGGACTTCATCGCCAAGGATCTGGTGACCACCCGCTTCGACGAGACAGGCAAGCGCAGCGAGCGGCTGGAGTCTGTCTATGCCGAGTATTTTCAGCTGCTCGAGCAGGCTACCTTCGACAAGCCCATCGTCTATCTGTTTGATGACAAGGGTCAGGAAGAGTGGAAGGTGACCGCCGAGACGGGAGTGCTCAACACGGACGACAACGTGATACTGCGCGACAAGGTCCATCTCGATGGCCTCTTGCCCACCTCCTTCATCTCCACCCTGGACACACCCTATCTGGAGCTGGACTTGGTGACCCAGGATGTGAGAAGCAATCGGCAGGTCAACATAGTCGCCAAAGAGTTCCAGACCGAGGGCGTGGGCCTGAAGGGTCATCTGGATCGCAAATATTTCGAATTACTGGATCAAGGTCATGCCATCTATTTCAATGAAAAACGTTAATCTGGCCGTCCTGGCACTGCTGCTGTGCGGCGGCGTCAACGCCAAAGAGTCCGACTTCGCCGAGAAGGTGTATGTGGACGCCGTCAAGCAGATCGCCGAGATGCAGGATAACCGCGTCACTTTCAGTGACGATGTGATCATCACCCAGGGCACCATCAAGATTAAGGCCGACAAGGTCGTGGTGATCCGCTCCGGCGAGAAGGGTGCCGAGGTGATGACCGCCTATGGCAAGCCCGCCACCTTCTTCCAGATCCTCGATAACGGCAAGCCGGTCAATGCGCACGGTGACAGCATCCGCTATGAGCTGAAGAACCGCCTGGTGACCATTACCGGCAACGGTGAACTCAAGCAGGAGGACAGCCAGGTCAACGGCGACCTCATTCGCTATGACATCGTCAAGCAGAAGATGATCGCCGAGAGCAAGGGGGAGACCAATCGCGTCAAGACGGTCTTCCTGCCTGATCAGGTTGAGAACTTCGACAAGCCCGCCGACAAGAAGCAGGACAAATAAACCATGGCCGTGTTGAAAGCAGCAGGGCTGCAGAAGAGCTACAAGAAGCGCATGGTGGTCAGTGATGTCAGCCTGGAAGTGGGCACTGGCCAGATCGTGGGTCTGCTCGGCCCGAACGGTGCGGGCAAGACCACCTCTTTTTACATGATTGTTGGCCTGGTGCAGCGCGATGCGGGCCTTATCACCATCGATGAGCAGGACATCAGCCTGCAGCCCATGCATATCCGTGCCCGCAATGGCATCGGTTACTTGCCGCAAGAAGCGTCCATTTTTCGTCGCCTCTCCGTCTATGACAACCTCATGGGGGTCATGCAGACCCGCAAGGGGCTGAGTCGGGAGGAGCGTGAAGACAAGGTTGAGCAACTGCTGGAAGAGTTCAGCATCACCCACATTCGCGACAACCTGGGCCAGAGCCTGTCCGGTGGCGAGCGACGCCGAGTCGAGATAGCCCGTGCCCTGGCCGCCGAACCGCGCTTCATCCTGCTGGATGAGCCCTTTGCCGGGGTAGATCCCATCTCCGTCATCGACATCAAGAAGATCATCCAGCACCTCAAGGAGCGGGGCCTGGGTGTGCTTATCACCGACCACAACGTGCGGGAGACGCTGGACGTGTGCGAGAAGGCCTATATCGTCAGCCATGGCCAGATGATAGCGGAAGGCACTCCAGCCGAGATCCTGGCCGATGAACAGGTCAAGCGTGTCTATTTGGGCGATCAATTCAGTCTATAGTAAGGGGAAATCACCCTTTGCTGCCTGATGACCGCCTCGCTGAATATAAGGATATCCCGACGTAGATGAAGCCGACACTCCAGTTGCGCCTCGGTCAGCAATTGACCATGACGCCACAGTTACAACAAGCGATTCGTCTGCTCCAGCTCTCCTCATTGGAACTTCAGCAGGAGATCCAGCAAGCCCTCGATAACAACCCCCTGCTCGAGCAAGAAGAGGCCGAGCTGCAGGAGACCCATGCCGAGGTCAAGCAAGACGAGAGTCAGCTCGACAGCAGCGAGGCCATGGCGCAGGAACAGATGCCTGACGAGTTGCCGGTCGACAGCAGCTGGGATGATGTCTACTCGGCCGGTACTGGCCAGAGTGCGGGGCCCGTCTTTGAGGGGGAAGAGAGCGTCTACCAGGGGGAAACCACCGAAAACCTGCAGGACTACCTGCTGTGGCAGATGCGACTCACCCCCTTTAGCGATGTCGATGCCGCCATCGCCCTGGCCATCATCGATGGCATTGATGAGTCCGGTTACCTGACCAGTCCCCTGGAGGATATCCGGCAGGCGGTGAGCAGCGAAGAGGTTGAGGTAGAGCTCGACGAGGTGGAAGCCGTGCTCAAGCGGGTGCAGCATTTCGATCCCGTGGGCATCGCCGCCCGTTCGGTGCAAGAGTGCCTGCTGATCCAGTTGGGTCAGTTCAGCCCCGATCTGCCCTGGCTGGCCGAGGCGCGGGAGGTGATTGGCGAGCACATGGATTTGCTGGGCAATCGTGACTATCGCACCCTGGCGCGCAAGACCCGCCTCAAGGAGGGGGATCTCAAGGAGGTCATCGACCTTATCCAGCAACTCGAGCCCAGACCCGGCAACAGGGTGGTGCAAAGTGACTCCCAGTATGTGATCCCGGATGTGTCCGTCATCAAGCGTCAGAATCGCTGGGTGGTGGAGCTCAATCCGGATTCGGCACCGCGCATTCGGGTCAACGAGACCTATGCGGCCATGGCCCGCCAGGCGCGCACCAGCCAGGATACCCAGTTCATTCGCTCCCATCTGCAAGATGCAAAGTGGTTCATCAAGAGCCTGGAGAGCCGCAATGAGACGCTGCTGAAAGTTGCCACTTGCATCGTGGAGCAGCAGCAGGGGTTCTTTGAATATGGCGAAGAGGCCATGAAACCCATGGTGCTCAACGACATCGCCGAGGCGGTGGAGATGCATGAATCGACTATTTCCCGGGTGACTACCCAGAAGTACATGCATACCCCGCGCGGCATCTTCGAACTGAAGTATTTTTTCTCCAGCCACGTCAATACCGAAGGAGGAGGTGAATGTTCATCGACTGCAATTCGCGCCCTGATCAAGAAGCTGGTGACGGCGGAGAACCCGGCGAAACCGTTAAGTGATAGCAAGATCGCGGATTTGTTGGCCGAACAGGGTATTATGGTGGCACGACGCACGATCGCCAAATACCGTGAATCCTTGTTGATACCACCGTCCAATCAGCGCAAACGCCTGGTTTAGGCAAAACAAAAGGAAGACGTTATGCAAATTAACTTGACCGGACACCACGTAGAGATCACCGAAGCACTACGTGATTATGTGAATAACAAGTTTGCCAGACTCGAGCGTCACTTTGACCAGATCAACAATGTTCACGTGGTGTTGAGCGTAGAAAAACTGAACCAGATTGCCGAAGCCAAGCTACACGTCAGCGGGGGCGAAGTGTTCGCCAACTCACAACATGCAGATATGTATGCTGCGATAGATAGCCTGCTCGACAAACTTGATCGACAGATCATCAAGCACAAAGACAAGCTAAATCAAAAATAACTATGCAACTTGAACACATACTGAGTCGGGACTGCACCAAGAGTGCGGTCCCTTGTACCAGCAAGAAACGCGCCCTGGAAATCATCAGCGAACTGGCCGCCGAGCGGCTGGGAACCTCACGCCAGGCCCTGTTTGAATGTCTGCTTGCCCGTGAAAAGATGGGTAGCACCGGCATAGGTGCCGGGATCGCCATTCCCCACGGTCGTATCGGCGACGAGTTCCCGCCGACGGCCGTCCTGATGACCTTCGCAGAACCCATCCCCTTTGACTCCATCGACAATCAGCCCGTCGATCTGCTGTTTGCGTTGCTGGTGCCGGAGAGTGAGTGCAAGCAGCACCTCAAGACCCTCTCCCTGATGGCATCCAAGCTCGGTGACAAGGCGGTGTGCCGCCAGTTGCGCCAGGCCAGCAGCGATGATGATCTCTACCAGATCATGATCTCCGCCTGATGGGCATCACTCAGCTCTAATCAATCCTTGTTGTGGGAGGGCGCAAGATGCAGCTCATCGTAGTCAGTGGCCGATCCGGGTCGGGCAAGACAGTCGCCCTGCGGGTGCTGGAAGATCTCGGTTATTACTGTGTCGACAACTTGCCGGTCAATTTATTGCCCCAGCTGATCGTGTCGGTACAGAGTCAGTACGACAAGCTGGCGGTCAGCATAGACGTGCGCAATCTGCCCAGCGATCCGGAGCGGCTAGAGACGCTGCTTGCTCAGGTGCGCAACGATGGCAGGGTGCAGTACAGCAGCTTCTTCTTCGATGCCGAGAACAGTACCCTGCTCAAGCGCTATGGCGAGAGCCGCCGCCTGCACCCGCTGTCTCGCAAGCGCCTCTCATTGGACGAGGCGATCCGTGAAGAGACCCATCTGCTGGCGCCTATCTCGGCCAGCGCCGACCTGCGCATCGACACCACAAGCCTCAGCATCCATGACCTGAGCGAGCTCATCAAGACCCGGGTGCTCGGCAAGAAAGAGAACGAACTGGTGCTGGTGTTCGAGTCGTTCGGCTTCAAATATGGCATTCCCAAGGATGCCGACTTCGTGTTCGATGCCCGCTTCCTGCCCAATCCGCACTGGATCCCCGAACTCAAGCCCTTTACCGGCAAGGACGAGCCCGTGGCTCGCTACCTGGCCAGTCAGCCGGACGTGATGCAGTTCACCCTGCAGATAGAGAACATGCTGGCGACCTGGTTGCCAGCCCTGGAGCGCAACAACCGCAGCTACCTCACGGTCGGCATTGGCTGTACCGGTGGCCAGCACAGGTCGGTGTTTATCGCCGAACAGCTGGCCCGCACCTTTGAGGGGCTCGGCAAGAACGTGCAGATCCGCCATCGCACCCTGGACAAACGCGATCCGCAACATTGATGGCCCAACGGGAGGTCAGATGACAGTTTCCGCCTCGGTAGAAGTGAAGAACAAGCTGGGCATGCATGCGCGTCCGGCCATGATGCTGTTCGAGCTGGTACAGGGGTTCGATGCCCATGTGCTGCTGCGTAACGAAGAGGGGGTCGAGGCCGATGCCGATAGCGTCATCGGCATGCTGATGCTGGATTCTGCCCAGGGCAAGCAGGTGGAAGTGCAGGCCGAAGGGCCCCAGGAAGAGGCGGCCCTGGCCGCAGTGGTGGCGCTGTTCACCTCGGGTTTCAACGAGGAGTAGGGCCGGCCACTCCCCTGGTTAGTGGGGCCCGGTGCGTGCCAGCGCCTTGAAACTGGCGAAGTTTTCACAGGCCAGCAGACTCTTGCTGGCCTTCTCGTTCATCAGGCTGATGAAGAGATCGTAGAGGCCCATGGCCTCCTCATAGTCCCCCTTGCTGATGGCCAGCACGAAGATGAGGCTGGCACTCTCGCCGTTGCCCCACTCTATGCCTTGTGGCGCCAGCACCGTATAGACACAAGTGCGCTTGGCCAACAGGCCGAGGGAGTGGGGCAGGGCTATCCCTTCCCCCAGCATGGTGGAGACGATGTGCTCGCGCTCGAACAGAGAGGCGCGAAAACCGGCCTCGACCATCTCTTCCGCTTCCAACTGCTCGCAGACTCGCATCAGTAGCTGACTCTGGCTGATGGCTTCATTGAGAATAAGAAAGTGGCGCTCGCTGAAGTATTTGTCGAGCAGGTAGGGGCGGGTGCGATCGATCAGCACCAGCTTGCCGAGCTGCTCCAGCTGATACTGGGTCGGAAAAGGGTTGACCTGTACCACTGGGATGCCCTTCTCGCTCACCCGTACCGTGCTTATCACGAAATCCTGATCCAGCCTGTCCAGGGCTTCGTAGTCGCGTACCGAATCCAGGCTGGTGAACCTCAGTTGCGGGTATTCACGTCTGATGCTGGCCTCCAGTACCCGGAAGGTGGCATTGCCCGCATCGCAGAGCAGCAGGGCATGGGGGCGACGCTCGTAGCCGATGTCGTAGTGACGCTCCAGCCCGACCCCTATGTGGATCACCAGGTAACCAATCTCGTGGTTGGTGAGCCGGTAAGGGGTCTGCCTGATCCACTCGGAGATGGCGGCAAGGGTGATGTCGTAGGCGAGGGGATAGTGCTGCTTGATGTGCTCGGCCAGCGGGTTGTGACTGCCTATCTGGTATTTGACCCGGAGTAGCATGGTGCTGATGTGGGTGAGCAGATCCCCGCGCAGCTGGGCGTCGTGGCGCAGGTCATAGGGGAAATGCTGATGGATATAATCGAGCAGATGGCTGACGAGCCGTTCACTCTCCGCGGCCATGACCGGATTGAGCAGGGGGTTATCGGCAATGACCCGCGCCTGGATCTGGATGGCCAGACAGGTCAGCTCGCTTGCACCCGGCCGGGTCAGGCTGGGCAGTTGCGCGAAGATGGCTTCGGCCGCCGTCAACATGCTGTCGGTCAAGTCTTCGGTATCGAACTGGGCCAGTTCATGCCCTGCGGCGAGACGCAGCAAGGCGACGGCGCAGTAAATGGTCAGCTGCTGCAGCCCCTCATCGGTCAGTCGCAACTGGTGGTGGCTGAGCTGCTCGTGGATCCGATTGCCGAGCACCTCCAGGGTCTTGCTGGGGCAGAGGGTGGGCAGCAGGCTCTGCAACTGGGTGTTATGGAGCAGCTCCTGATAGAGCAACTGGGTCAGGCAGGCGCGGATCGCCGTCTCCTCGCCCTGGATGCGCATGCCGAGGCGAGCCTTGCTCTCTATGGTCAGCCCGAAGTGAGCCAACCGCTCGCGCACCTCGGCCATGTCCCCCTGCAGTGCCGCCCGGCTCAGATACCAGGTATCGGCCAGGTCTTCCAGCCTGATCCCCTGCTCGGCGCTGAGCAGCATGATCTGCAGATGCAACACCCGCTCCCGGCTGGTGCGTGGCAGGCTCGCCTCCTGCTGGCGGCTGGCAAGCAGCGCATCGAAGAGCGTCTGGTTGTAGATCTTGAGCCGATAACCGGCACCACGCTGATGAATGAGGTGGGCACCGTGGTTGGCGATCAGCTCATTGAGGGTAGAGACATCGGTGCGCACCGTGCGGGTCGAGACCTGCAGCTGGCGCGCGAGCTCCTCCTGGGGCAAGGCTTGATCGCGCAGGGCATCCAGCAACTGGTTCAGGCGGGGAGTGGGAAACTTCATAGGGGTCTGGGTCGCTCCGATCTGGCCATGAGGGGATGAGGGATGGGATCATATCGACAAATCATTCAATAACCCAACCCGACCAGCTGGGTCGGGTTGGGTGTTAACCAGGGGCTATGGCGATATCAAGCCAGCAAGCCCTTGACGGTGGCGAGCAGGGTGCGTACATCCTCGGGGCGGGTCTCGCCACTGGCCTGGTCGATGATGGAGCTGTAGATGTGCGGTATCACCTTGGCGACGCCGGCCTCCAGGGCAATGCGCACTATCTCCTCGAAGTTGTCGAGGTCGATGCCGCCGGTGGGCTCCAGCCAGAAGTCATGGCGGGCGCACGCCTCGGCCACCGCCACATACTCATCCCGGCAGGCGAGACCATTCATGGGGAAGAACTTGACCGAGCTGCCGCCCATGTCTTTGAGCAGGGCGATGGCGGTATCGATGGGCACTATGCCATCGGCCTGCTGCGCGCTGAGGGCGCCGGTGGAGATCTTGACCATGCCGGGGGTGCCGGTCGGGGAGATGAGACCATTGACCAGGCTCTCGCTCTGACCGAGCAGGGCCCGGCTGGCGCCGACCCCGGTGAACACCTGGTTGACGTGTTGGGGCTGCAGCTGGCGGGCCAGCTCGGCCACCATGGCGGACTGGCGGGGATCCCCTGCGCCCAGGCCGATGGAGAGGGCGTTGTCGATAAGCTTGGCGTACTCACTCATGTCGGCGACGGCGGAGGGCACATCCGGGTAGTTCTTGGAGAGCACGCCGACCAGCACATGGCCCTCGGCGGCTTCATAGACATCGACGGCGTTTTGCCTGGAGCCGGCCAGCACGTTGAGGCAGACACGGTCAAGGTAGTAGTTGGGAATAAGGGACATCAGCGGGTCTCCTGGGTTAACTGGGCGATGGCGGTATGGATCTGATCGAGCTGGGCAGGGCTGACGCTGCGCACATCTATCTCGATATGGCCTTCATTGGCCTTGTAGCCGCGACAGTAGATGGCCGGGTTGCCCTGTTGCAGGCGCTGCACCAGCTGGGTCGTACTCATCGGGAGTCTGGCGTGGTCGAAGGCGATGTCGGTGCGGGCGATGTCGCGTCCGGCACTGTCCCACACCGTTTTGGCGCTGACGCCCGGTAGCTGATTGAGCCGCTCGATGAAGGGGGTCATCTTGGCGACCATGGCGGCGCCGCTCTCTTTTTCTTTGACGAGATAGCGTTCGATGGCGTGGGTCAGGCCGAGGATCCCCTCCTTGCCCACCTTCATGGCGCGACCTATGCCGTTGCTCTGCTGCTTGACCCACTCCACATACTGACGCTTGCCGAGCACCAAGCCGCTGGTCGGGCCCTCGATGGCCTTGGCGCCACTGTAGATGACGAGATCGGCGCCGAGTCGATAGTAGAGCTGCAGATCCTCCTCGGCCGCCGCATCGACGATGAGCGGCAACTGGTGAGCCTGGGCCACCTCGACTGCCTCTGCGACCGACAGCATGCTCTTCTGCACGCAGTGGTGAGACTTGATATAGAGGATGGCGGCGGTATTGGGGTTGATGGCGGCGGCCAGTTGGGCGGGGGAGCATTCGTTGGCATAGCCCGCTTCCGTCACCTTGCCGCCGCCCAGATTGATCATGGTGCCGACCGGGGCGCCGAAGTTCACGTTATGGCCCTTGGCCAACACGATTTCGCTTGGCACCTGATGCGGGTGGGCGTGCAGTTGCTCCAGGCGGTAGGGATCGCCGCGCACTATCATGGCGGCCACCGACTGGGCGATGCCTGCGGAGGCGCAGGAGACCACCACGGCGTCTTCCACATCCAGCAGGCGGGCGATATAGGCGCCGCTCTTGTTGACCAGATCCTTCACTTCGAAGTAGTGATCCAGGCCGAAGTTGACCGCCTCGACCACTTCTTGTTCCGGGGTCGAGACCCCGAGAATAGTCATGCGGCCGGAGGCGTTGATCACAGGTTTGAGATCATATTTTTCATAGACGGAAGACATGATGAGATTCCCCATGTTGAGTCAGAGTCAGTTTGCCCGCGACCAGGGCGGCAACAGGCATTAGCTGGTGGTCGCCGCTGCGGTGCTGCGCCTCGGTATCGGCGAACAGGCGCGGCTGGTGGGCCAGCTCGAACAGGGTCAGGTCGGCATCGGCCCCCAGGGTCAAGCGCCCCTTGCCGCGCAGGCGCAGGGCATCGGCGGCGCGGTCGGTGACGCAGGAGATGACCCGCTCCAGGGGCAGGCCGATGGCCAAGAATTTGGACATGACGTGCGCCAGGCTGTAGACGGGGCCCTTGATGCGGTTCTTGCAGTAGATATCCGAGCTGATGGTGTCCGGCAGCACGCCAGCCTGGATGGCTTGCTCCGCCACCTCGAAACTGAAGCTGGCACCGCCGTGGCCGACGTCCATCAGCAGGCCGCGGGTCATGGCGCTGCGCACGGAATGCCTGAGTTCCCCGGCCGGGGTGAGGATGCGATTGGGCTTGCCGTTATAGCAGTGGGTCAGCAGATCCCCGTCGCCGAGCAGGGCGACCAGCTCATCCAGGTCCGGCGGGGTGTTGCCCACATGCACCATGAGCGGCAAGTTGCCGTTGTCGCGCTGGATCTGCTTGGCGATACGCAGGGGGTCCAGACCATTTTCGCCCACCACGCTGCCACTCATCCGAGCCTTGATGCCGACGATGAAGTCCGGGTGACGGCGGATGGCCGCCTGGGCCAGGGCCGGGTCGATGTCTGCGCGGTTGGCCAGCTCATTCTGGCGCAGCAGACCGATACGGGAGATGTTGAGCAGGGCATGAACCCGGGTCTGACAATGGGCTGTCAGGGCCTGGAAGTCATCCACGTCGTCGGCGCCGGTGCTGCCGGCATCGATGACGGTGGTGACGCCGGACTCGACGCCTACCTTGTCCGGCTCATCCTGATAGATGGGGGACCTGGGGTAACAGTGGGTGTGGGAGTCTATCCAGCCAGCGCTGAGATAGAGGTTGCCACCGAGATCCAGCTCGCGGCTGGCGTGGACCTTGTCGAGCTGACCGAGGGCGGCGATCTTGCCAGCCGTGATGGCCACATCGGTCAGGTCGCCGCAAGCCAGGCGTGCTCGTCTGAAGATGATGTCGTACATAGGATGCCTCGCAGGTTCTGTTCGCCACCCCCGGGTGGCGAACAGAAGGGTCAGGAGATGGCGATCGGGAAGAAAGCGCCCAGCAACATGGCGCCGAGTATGGCCCCCCCCGTGATGGGTTTGCCCCAGAGGTAGAAGAGCAGGGCACCAAACAGGGATCCCAGGCCGATGGGGATGGAAGCCCCGATGGCGGAGAGGATGATCAAGGGGCCCAGGAAGCGGCCTGAGCTGTTGCCGGCCCCCATCATCACATCCGCCCCGTAGGTGGAGTCACTCTGGTTCACTGTGAATTTACGGGCCAGTATGATGAGGCCGCCGATGATGACCCCCACGGCCATGCCGGTTGCGAGAGCCGCCCCGAAGTTCTCCACCGGGTACATGATGCCCGCGCCCATCAGCAGCGCCGGGATCCCCAAGCCAACCCCGGTCTGGATGGCGCCACCTATATCGAGTATCCCCACCAGGGAGCCTTCGATGATGCGGGCGAACAGGAAGCTGGCCCCAAAGGCGGCGACAGCACCGTAGACGCCGGTATCAATGCCGGCGCGCAGCATGGAGACGAAGGCCACTTCGTTGAAGGCTCCCACCCCGTAGAGGTAGTACATGTGGGTACCGGCAAAGACACCGGCCGAGAGCAGCCCCACGAAGATGGGGAAGGACCAGTCGGCATACCAGAAGTTGTTTCTCAGTTTCTCATCCATGGGATAGCCCTTATTTGCTGCTAAGCAGGTTATGGACATTATCCAGCCACAGGGGGATACCCATGTGGAAAGACTCAATCAGTTTCATGTCGAAGCCGCGGAAGAATCCGCTCAGCACGAACAGCAGCACGATGGCGGTCATCATCACCCTGGTGACGTGGTTCCAGCCGCTCTCTTCGACCCCTTTACCGATCAGGATGCCGAGTACCAGACCCGGTACGGCGTTACCCATGATGAGCTGGGCCAGGCCCCCAAAGATGGTGGCCCAGAAGCCGGACTTCTTGCCCGCCTCTATGGCTGCCAGCCAGAAGATCACCGGCATGATGGTGTTGACCAGCAGGTTGGCGGCGGGCACCAGCACCTTGACGGCGGTCACCTGCAAGGCTTCGGGGACGGCGGCGGCGGTGCTGTTGAGGAAGGTGACCACGATGGCACCAATGATGCCGCCGGCGATGGCCATCTTCTTGGGATCGTGCAAGGTGGTGGCGAGATCCCGGTTCTTGATCATCAGCACGGCAGTGGCCCAGTGCGGGATGATGCGGTGATCCACGTCCTGGGTGAAGGCGCCGGCCGCCACGGTCGAGGCCCAGGCGTTGAAGAAGAAGCCGAGGCCGAAGGAGAAGTGGGAGGCAGGATCCCCTTCACAGGAGTTGAGCTCTCCCAGGGTACGAAACGCCCCCATGCCCTGTACGGTCGGCGCGTGGAACATGCGGGCCGCTCCGGCCCCGACCCCGACGCCTACCAGGCCACCGATGATCAGCGACTTGATAAAAATGATGAGAAACATGCAATTTATCCTTTGTGAATTGCGTTACACCCGGGTGAAGTCCAGCTGCCGGGTATCGATCGCGTTGATGCTGACCTGGATCTCGAGTTCGACCCGAAATTCGTGTCGCGTCCGTGGCAGGAAGAAGAACAGGAACTTCTCGACCCGAATCGACTCTTCCGCCTTGAGCACCTTGACCGCGAGGGGTTCAACCCGCAGCAGCACCTGCTCTGTCTCCTTGAGCAGATTCTGTTGCACCTTGCTGAGGGCCGCGGCAAAGGCTTGTTGCCGGGTGGCCCCCTTGCCGCTCACGACCACCTGGCTGGTGAACTGGTGCTGCATCAGGCGCGACCGTGTTTCTTGGCGAAGGCTTCAATCAGCTTCTGACCCAGCTCTTCCTTGTCCATGAAACCAAAGCCCAGCACCACACAGCCATCATTGATGGCGGTGACCCCCTCTTCGACGGAGCGCATGCCATAGCGGCACTTGTAGCCGTATTTGGTCTGGGCCGTGATGGCGCCAGCGCCGCCGCTGCCGCAGAAGGAGATGCCCAGATCCGCCTGCTCCTTGTGCATCACATCACCGAGCTTCATGTCCGCGGCCATACCGGGGATGACAGTGACCTCTGCCCCGGCCGCACTGGCACCGGCGCCGACTTTCTGGCCCTTGCCGAGACGATCTCCAATCACGAGTTTGATGGCTGACATTTAGTTATCTCCTGTGGTTACTGGTCGAGCAGCTGAGCTGAGTTCGTTTTCTTTGGCCACTTCGAAGTGGACAGACAACAGATGGGCTTCTTCATAGGCCAGATTATCCAGCCAGGCGACGACCTGTTCGGCCAGTCGCAGGGACAGGGGGGAGATCTCGTCAAACAGGGAGAGATCAACCTCCGGCAGTGCTTCACCACTGTATGAGCGCCACACCATGGCCTTGACGTGGGAGGCGAGCATCTGCTGCTGGACGTCATTGGGGACTATGCCGCGCTCGGCGAGCAGGGGATAGATTCTGGCCAGGGTATCGGTACTCTTGCGCCCTATTTGTGGGCTGTCCGGGGTGAGGTTGTGGCTACTTGCTTGCAAAGTCTTCTCTCCTGATGACAACGAGATGGTGACGACGAGACATGGGCTTACCCTATGCCTCCCCGGAATGGACAGGGAGGCAGGCTTTTTCCACAAGCAAATGGAAATTCGCCATCATCGGCGTTGAGGGGAGGGTTTTCTTGAACTGGATCCGGGGAATGGGCGTCAAGGGGCCCGAGGATGTGAGCCGCCTCACACCCCGGTGGCGCAAGCCGTGGCGAAGCCGGGTGCAGGAAGTGTGACCCTGTTCACATCAGGGAAGGAGGACGGCGAGGGCATGGAGGTGAAGGAGCGGACGGTATGAGTCCCGTCCGCCGCAGGGCAAGTGTCAGCTGGCGCTGGCTGCGCTGGTGCTGCCTTGCTGGTTCTGGTAGCGCAGGTCTTCTTCTATGGTGACCGTCAGTTCGAGGGGCTTGCCGTCGCGGATCACCGAGATCTTCATCTGGGCGCCGGGTCGGCTCTCGACAATTTTATCCATGGCGGCACGGACGCCGCTGATGGCCTCGCCGTTGATCTTGAGCAGCACGTCACCGCGCTGAATGCCCCCTTTGGCAGCAGGGCCGGCAGGGTCCAGGCTTTCGACCACCAGGCCGCGGAGATCGCCAAGGTTCATCATGCGCGCGACGATGGGATTGATTTCGACGCTGGAGATGCCGAGGTAGCCACGGATGACCCGGCCATTGCTGATCAATTCGTCCATGATGCGCTTGGCAAGGCGATAGGGGATGGCGAAGCTGATGCCATAGCTCTCCTGGTTGCCACTCAGGTGATAGGCGGCGGTGTTGATACCGACCAGATTGCCATTGGCGTTGACCAGGGCCCCCCCCGAGTTGCCCTCGTTGATGGCGGCATCGGTCTGCAGCAGATCCTGGCGGCCATTGCTGTCGGGCCCCATGCTGGAGAGGCCGAGGCGACCGGTGGCACTGATGATGCCCTGGGTGATGGTCTGGCCGACGTTATAGGGATTGCCGATGGCGAGCACCACGTCCCCGACGTCCGGGCGCAGATCGGGATCCTGGGGGATCACCGGCAGGTTGTCTGATTCGATATAGAGCACGGCGAGATCGGTGAGCTTGTCGGTACCGACCAGCTCGGCGCTGAACACCCGGCCATCTTGCAGCGCGACAATGATCTGGTCCGCATCGGCGATGACATGGTAGTTGGTCAGCACATGGCCACGGGGATTCATGATGACCCCGGAACCCAGCCCCTGAGGCCTGAGCTCGGCCTTCTCGCCACGATTGCCAGCGAAACTGCGGGTGTAGATGTTGACCACGGCAGGACCTGCGCGGTGGGCGGCATAGGAGAAGCTCATCTCCCGATTGTTACTGATGAGGTCGGGCAGCAGGGCACCGCCTCTGAGGCTGGGGAAGAACAACAGCAATAGGGCCGCGACCGTGAGGCCAAAGGCGACTGACTTGCCCAAGTAACTGATCAGAGGTGGGATTTTCATTTCATTCTCATTGCGGCTCGCTGCCAGCAGAGAATAACACTAACGGTGCATAAAAATCACCCGCGACCTGGGTCGCGGGTGATGGGGGTTAATGCATGCTCATGAAGGGATCAGCGGATCACCAGGTAGAGCGAGGAGTCGCCGCGCTGGATGTTGAGGGCCAGCACATCCGGCTTGTTCTTCAACGCCTTGGTCAGGTCGGCAAGGGCATTCACTCTCAGCCGGTTGACCCCGATGATGATGTCGCCCTTCTGCAGGCCGGAAGCGGCTGCCGGAGAGCGCGGATCTATCTCGGAGACGGCAACACCCGCCACGGGGTCCGTGGTGGTACTGAGCTTGGCGCCTTCCAGAGCCGGATGCAGGGCACTGGCACGCACCTCGCTGTCATCGGCCTGTTTCAGGGTGACCTTGACGCTCTGCTCCTTGCCATCACGCACTATGCCCAGGGTGACTTGTTTGCCGGCACCCATGGTTGCGATTTTGGCACGCAGTTCCCCAAACGAACGTATGGGCTTGCCATCTATGCTGGAGATGATGTCCCCGGCCTTGATGCCAGCCTTGTCGGCGGAGGAGCCCGGCATGACCTGGTTGACGAAGGCACCATTCTGCTTGGTTGAGCCGAAGGTCTTGGCCAGATCCGAGGTCAGCTCGGCACCTGTGATGCCCAGCTGGCCACGGCGCACTTCACCGAACTTGATGATCTGATCGGACAGGTCGCGCACCATGTTGGATGGAATGGCGAAGCCAATACCGATGTTGCCCCCATTCGGACCCAGGATGGCGGTGTTGATGCCGATCAGCTCCCCACGCAGGTTGAGCAAGGCGCCACCCGAGTTGCCCGAGTTGATGGCCGCGTCAGTCTGAATAAAGTTTTCGAAGTTCTCGATGTTCAGGCCGCTGCGCCCCAAGGCGGAGACGATGCCTGAGGTGACGGTCTGACCCAGGCCGAAGGGGTTGCCGATGGCCAGGGCATAATCCCCGACTCTCAGTTCGTCGGAGTCAGCCAGCTTGATGGCCGTCAGGTCATCCGCCTTGATCTGCAGCAGGGCGATATCGGACTGCTTGTCTTCGCCAATCTTCTTGGCCGTGAATTCGCGGCCATCCTTGAGGCTGACCTTGATCTCGTCCGCTTCGTGGATCACGTGAGCATTGGTGATCACATAGCCTTTCTTGGCATCAATGATGACCCCGGAGCCGAGCGCCTGGAAAGGCTGTTCGCTGACCTGTTCATCAGGCATGTTGGGGCCGAAGAAGAAACGGAATTGCTCGGGCAGACGCTGTCTGGTGACTTTCTTGCCGGAGACAGAGATGTTGACCACAGCAGGAGTCACCTGTTCCAGCACGGGGGCCAGACTCGGGATCTCCTGATTTCCCATCAGGGAGGGCAGTGCCGCCTGGGCAGGGGCCGCAGACATGGCGATACCGACGCTGAGGGCTAGCACGCTGAGCAGAGAAAGAGGTTTACGCATATGAATAACAGCTCCCAGTTAATTGACAGTGCTTTTGCCAAGAATCTGACTACGGATCAAGGAATTAGTTCCAGGAAAGTGTCAGCTGGATTGCTTGAGCAGGCCTGAGGCGCTACCGGCATAGTCCCGCGGAGGCAGACCCTGGCTCTCTTCATCCTTGGTTTGTGTCGGTTCGACTTCTTGCTCGCGGAACAGGGGTTCCTCGGCCTTGGCCAGGAATTTGCTCTGTTCGGCCATGTGGCGGTAGAGGGTCTGGTACTGCTCGGCTAGCTGCTCCATCAGGGCGGCGCTGTCGGCAAAGTGAGTGTTGATCTGGCCCTGGTAACTCTCCATGTCCTTGCGGGCCGTGCTGAGTTCGCGCTCGAGGCGACCGGCATCACGGCTACGTACCGAGAAACGACCAATCAGGACGCCGATAATCAGGGCGGCAACGGCCAGCAGGATCCCATTTAACAGACTCATAGATGCTCCTTGTTACAGCTAATTCAACATGTGGATGATGGCCCAGAATGGCCGTCAACCCTGGTGGCACTATACCGTGCACCCCGGGGCCGTGATACCCTTTTGTCCTCTATTCAGGGACTTGGAGACGTTTGACAGGATGACCCCGCAGCAAAAATATCAGCAAGATCTGCAACGCTCTGATTTTCAGGCCGATCCGGCCCAGGCGATGGCAGTGGCACATCTGGAGCGACTTTATCAGGATTTGTGCGCTCCCCCGACTCCGACCAGATCCCGTGGCTGGCTGGGCTGGTTGCAAAAACCGCAAGCCGTCACGCCTGTCCGGGGATTATATATGTGGGGTGGGGTCGGCCGGGGCAAGACCTGGTTGATGGATATTTTTTTTGAGGCCCTGCCCGGGGATCGTAAGTTACGGGTGCATTTTCACCGTTTCATGCACAGGGTTCATGATGAACTCAGCGGCTTGACCGGTCAGGCCGATCCACTGGAACTCATTGCCAGCAAGCTGGCCAGCGAGACAGACATCATCTGTTTCGATGAGTTTTTTGTCTCGGACATCACCGATGCCATGCTGCTGGGCACCCTGTTTCAGGCGCTGTTTGGCCACGGCGTCGTGCTGGTGGCGACCTCCAATATTCCCCCTAAGGATCTCTACCGCAATGGGCTGCAACGGGCGCGCTTTCTGCCAGCCATCGCGTTGATCGAACAGCATTGCGAGATCCTCAATGTCGATGGGGGAGTCGATTACCGGCTGCGGACATTGGAGCAGGCAGAGATCTATCACCATCCCCTCGACGGGGACGCAAGATCGAACCTGGAGCGCTATTTCCAGCAACTGACCGGGCAGAAGCAACCAGTGCCATTGGCCATCGAAGTGAATCATCGTCAGTTGCAGACACTGGGGGCCGAGGAGGGACTGCTCTACATCAGCTTCGATCAACTCTGTCGGAGCGCCCGCTCTCAAGGGGATTACATCGAGCTGTCACGGCTGTTTCATACCGTGTTGCTGGCCGAGGTACAACCAATGGGGGCGGGGTCGGACGATGCAGCCCGGCGTTTCATTGCCATGGTTGACGAGTTCTATGAGCGTCACGTCAAGCTCATCATTTCGGCAGCCGTCCCCATGGCGGAACTCTACAGCGGAGGTTTGCTCAGCTTCGAGTTCAAACGCTGCCTTTCACGACTGCAGGAGATGCAATCGCACGAATACCTTGCCAGAGTGCACCTTCCTTAGTCACAATACCCGCGCCTGCCAGTCGGATGGGCATCTGCGGCAGGTAGGGTCGGGCGACATTTGCTAGCGTCATGGCAGTGAAATTAGCAGGTGATATTTAAGGCAACTTCACTTATAATCGCCCGGCCCACGTTACAGCTGTCGATAAGACAGCAATACTTTAAAGCTTTACTTGTATTCGAAGGGGTACAGGTAGGCCATCGTTTGTTGCTTGTGGGCGAGCCCCCATAAGCAATTGGGTCTGTAACAGGTAATTGGGTTTAACTTAATGAAAACTTTCGTTGCCAAGCCAGAAACCGTAAAACGTGACTGGTACATTGTGGACGCAGAAGGTAAAACTCTGGGTCGTATCGCAACTGAGATTGCTTCTCGTCTGCGTGGTAAGCACAAAGCTGAGTATACTCCGCACGTTGACACCGGTGATTACATCATCGTTGTAAACGCTGAGAAGGTGCATGTTACCGGTAAGAAATTTACCGATAAAATCTACCATTCTCACTCCGGTTTCCCGGGTGGTATCAAGTCAATCAGCTTCGACAAGCTGATCAAGCGTAAACCGGAAATGGTAATCGAAGCTGCTATCAAAGGCATGCTGCCGAAAGGTCCTCTGGGCCGTGCCATGTTCCGTAAACTGAAAGTTTACGCAGGCGCCGAGCATGCTCATGCTGCTCAGCAACCTCAAGTACTGGATATCTAATCGGGAACTGGCAACATGGCAGAAAATCAATACTACGGTACCGGCCGTCGCAAAAGCTCCACTGCTCGCGTCTTTATCAAAGCGGGTAGCGGTAAAATCGTAATCAACCAGCGCTCCCTGGAGCAGTACTTCGGTCGTCCGACTGCCCGTATGGTAGTTCGTCAGCCGCTGGAACTGGTTGAAATGACCGAGAAACTGGATCTGTACATCACCGTTAACGGTGGTGGCATCTCCGGTCAAGCTGGTGCGATCCGTCACGGTATCACTCGTGCTCTGATGCAGTACGATGAGACCCTGCGCGGTGAACTGCGTAAAGCAGGCTTTGTTACTCGTGATGCCCGTAAGGTTGAGCGTAAGAAAGTCGGTCTGCACAAAGCTCGTAAGCGTCCGCAGTACTCCAAGCGTTAATTCGCTTTTGGTACTCACTCTTTCGAGTGTTAAAAAAGCCTGGCAGCCGCCAGGCTTTTTTTATTGGTAACGTTTCGATAGCCATTGCTAACCTCACGTCACAAAAGACAAAAAATTGTGTCTTTATTGTTTTTGCCCTTCGCTTCTCTTTCTTGTCAATTTGTTATCTTTTCTTTAAAATTTCCTCGATTTTTCTGTGACAATTGTAACTCCTGCTTCCGCCACTGTTGTCACAGGGGAACAGGGACATTATAAGAATGCGCCGAGTCCACATGGGAGAGTTTTTGGATGAGCAATGCGCCAGTTGATACCGGCCGCCGCAGATTTCTTACCTGGTCAACGATCGCCGTTGGTGGGGTAGGGGCTGCTTTTACCGCAGTGCCGTTTATAAAATCATGGAACCCGAGTGCCAAGGCCAAGGCTGCTGGCGCTCCGGTTGAAGTCGACATTAGCAAGTTGGAGCCGGGTCAACTCATTCGCGTTGAATGGCGCGGCAAACCGGTTTGGGTGGTCAATCGCTCCAAGCAGATCCTGGATGGCCTGCCGACGCACGATAACCTGTTGCGCGATCCAAAGTCCGATGAGCCCCAACAACCTGACTATGCCCATAATGGATACAGATCCATCAAGCCGGAAATCTTCGTGGCTGTTGGTATCTGTACTCATTTGGGTTGCTCCCCGTCTTATCTGCCGGACAGCTTCGGTGAACAGGTCGAAGGGGTCAGTTCTGGCTTTTTCTGCCCCTGTCATGGCTCCAAGTTTGACATGGCCGGTCGCGTGTTTCAGGGGGTTCCTGCCCCATTGAATCTGGTGATCCCGCCGTACCAGTATCTCAACGACACCACCATCCTGGTCGGTGCCGATGGCAAGGAGGCCTGACCATGTTTGCCAAATTGATGGGCTGGATCGATTATCGTTTTCCGCTCACAGCCATGTACAACGACCACATGGCCAAGTACCCGGCCCCGAAGAACCTCAATTTTTGGTACTTCTTCGGGTCCCTTGCCATGCTGGTGCTGGTTAACCAGATAGTCACAGGCATCTGGCTGACCATGAACTACAACCCGTCGGCCGAGGGTGCTTTCGCCTCTGTCGAATACATCATGCGGGATGTGGATTACGGCTGGCTGCTGCGCTACATGCACAGTACCGGCGCCTCCGCCTTTTTCGTGGTGGTCTATCTGCACATGTTCCGTGG
Organism: Aeromonas sp. BIGb0405; assembly: GCF_024807335.1. NCBI lineage: Bacteria > Pseudomonadati > Pseudomonadota > Gammaproteobacteria > Aeromonadales > Aeromonadaceae > Aeromonas > Aeromonas sp. BIGb0405. The sequence goes on along the minus strand of NZ_JANUEP010000004.1, from coordinate 322,358 downwards.
CCTCATCTATGGTTCCTACCAGAAACCCCGTGAGCTGCTGTGGATCTTCGGCATGCTGATCTTCCTGGTATTGATGGCGGAAGCCTTCATGGGGTACTTGTTGCCCTGGGGGCAGATGTCCTTCTGGGGCGCTCAGGTCATCATCTCGTTGTTTGGTGCCATCCCGGTGATCGGTGACGATCTGACCCTGTGGATCCGGGGTGACTACGTTATCTCGGGGGCAACACTCACCCGCTTCTTTGCACTGCATGTCATCGCATTGCCGTTAGTCATAGTGTTGCTGGTTGCCATGCATATTTTGGCACTGCATGAGGTGGGCTCCAACAACCCGGACGGGATCGAGATCAAGGCACACAAGGACGAGAATGGCTGGCCGCTGGATGCCGTTGCCTTCCATCCCTACTTCACCGTCAAGGACATGATAGGTGTGGCCGGGTTCCTGTTCTTCTTCTGCGCCATCATCTTCTTCAAGCCGGACATGTGGGGTTATTTCCTCGAAAAGCCGAACTTTGAAGTGGCGAATGGTCTGAAGACCCCGGAGCATATCGCCCCTGTCTGGTACTTCACTCCTTTCTACGCCATCTTGCGTGCGGTGCCGGACAAGTTGCTCGGTGTCATCATGATGGGCCTCTCCATCGTCGTGCTCTTCCTGTTGCCATGGCTGGATCGCTGCAAGGTGCGTTCGGTACGCTACCGCAGCATCCTGCACAAGCTGAACATCGCCCAGTTTGTGGTCTGCTTCGTCATTCTCGGTGTGCTTGGCGTATTGCCCTCCACCCCGACACTGACCCTGCTTGCCCAGATCTGTTCGCTTGGTTATTTCGGGTTCTTTGTCCTGCTCTATTTCTATAGCAAGAACGAAAATACCAAGCCGCTGCCGGAGAGGATCACATTCAAATGAAACGAATAATCTTTGCTGTGCTGGCTCTGCTCCCCGGACTGGCGATGGCGGCCACTCATGGTGTGGCCCTGGACAAGGCTGATTATGATCTGAGCGACAAGGCGTCTTTGCAGCGTGGCGCGACCACCTTCATGAACTACTGTGCAGGCTGCCATTCCACCCAGTATCAGCGTTACAACCGGGTGGCTGAGGATTTGGATATACCCGAGGATCTGATGCGGGACAATCTCATCTTCAACGGTGCCAAGGTGGGGGATCTGATGAAGAGCTCCATCGCCGAGAAGGATGCTGCCCGCTGGTTCGGTGCACCGCCACCGGACTTGACGCTGGTTGCCCGGGTGCGTGGTGCAGACTGGATCTACACCTACCTGCGCTCCTTCTACGTGGATCCGACGCGCCCATTCGGGGTGAATAACCTGGTGTTCCCCTCTGTGGGCATGCCCCATGTGCTGGAGCCGCTGCAGGGTACTCCACGTCTGGAACAGGAGACCCGCCTGGTCGATGGGCAAGAGGTGCAGGAGACCATTGGCATCAAATCCGACGGCAATGGCGAAATGACCAACGAAGAATATGATCAGACGGTACTGGATCTGGTAAACTTCTTGGTCTACTCGGCTGAGCCGGTCAAACTGGAGCGCGAACGCATGGGCTTCTGGGTGCTGGGCTTTATCGCGATCTTCTTCATCTTCACTGTGCTGTTGAAGAAGGAATTCTGGCGCGACGTTCACTAAGCGACCAGATCCGAGTAATATAATGCACGGCAATGAGGTCCAAGTTACTTCATTGCCGTTTCTGCTTTTTAATGACGGGAGGGTTCAATGGCTGTAGCTGCCAATAAGCGTTCGGTAATGACGCTGTTTTCCGGTGCCAACGATATGTTCAGCCATCAGGTGCGCATTGTCCTGGCGGAGAAGGGTGTTAGCGTAGATATCTGCCAGGTTGACCCGAGCAACCTGCCGGATGAACTGGCTGAGCTGAACCCGTACAACTCGGTGCCGACTCTGGTGGATCGTGAGCTTGCACTCTATACCTCACGCATCATCATGGAGTATCTGGACGAGCGCTTCCCCCATCCACCACTGATGCCTGTCTACCCGGTTGCCCGTGGTAACAGCCGTCTGATGATGCATCGCATCGAACTGGACTGGTACAGTCTGGCCGACAAGATCATGGCTGGCACCGATGTCGAGGCGGCACGCAACGAGTTGCGTGACAATCTGCTGGCCATCGCCCCCATCTTCGGTGAAATGCCCTATTTCATGAGCGAAGAGTTCGGTTTGGTTGACTGCTACATGGCTCCATTGCTGTGGCGTTTACCGAGCCTGGGGATCGATCTGGGTGGCCGTGGCGCGAAAGAGCTGAAGGCCTATATGGTTCGTCTGTTCGAGCGTGAGTCCTTCCAGGCATCGCTCACTGAAGCTGAGCGCGAGATCCGCTCCGGTATATGAGTATGGAACCGACAATGACCCCGAGCCGCCCGTATCTGTTGCGGGCGTTCTTTGACTGGCTGCTGGACAATGACTTGACGCCTCACCTGGTGGTGAACGTCAACATTCCCCATGTGCAGGTGCCGCTGCAATTTGCCCAAGATGGGCAGATAGTGCTGAACATAGCGCCGCGAGCGGTGATGCAGTTCCACATGGATAATGATGCTATCAGCTTCAGCGCCCGCTTTGGTGGCGTGTCCCAGCAGGTTTATATTCCCATGGCGGCCATAGTGGCCATCCATGCCAGAGAGAACGGTGTTGGTACTCTGTTCCCGCCCGAGCCAGCTTATGACCTCTGGCTGGAGCAGGCGGAAGATCAGGCGCAACCTGAGCCTGAACCGCCGCGCCCCACGGGCAGGCCGAGTCTCACTGTCATCAAGTAACCTTGTTGAATCAATAAAAACGCAGCCAATCGGCTGCGTTTTTTTATTTCGGATGCGGGACCCGCATCAGTCCTGAGCGTATTCGAACGCCTTGATGACCCGGGTCACACCGCTGACGTGGCGGGCAATCTCGACCGACTGTTCCGCCTCTTTACGGGTTACCAGACCGATCAGGAAGACCTCGCCGTTCTCTGTCACCACCTTGACCTTGGCACTGTCGAAGTCCTTGGCGGCCAGCATGTCGGTGCGCACCTTGGAGGTGATCCAGGAGTCGTTGCTGCGGGTACCTATGCTCACCGGTTTGCCAAGGCGCAGTTCGTTGTAGACGTGACGAACGCCCTCAATGCGGCCAACCGACTGGCCTGCGGTCTGCTTGTAAGCATCGGTTGGTGTCTGACCGACCAGCAGCACGCGGCCATTATTGCTGTAGACACTGATCTTGCTGGCCGCAGAGAGCTGCTTGTTGTCTGCCAGCACGTTGGACGCTTTCAACTCGATGGCCTGATCGTCCCACTGGGTGCTCAGGGTGCGGCGATCGCCGGCGCTGGATGCGGTACCGGCGGCACCACCGACCAGCACGGCCGCACAGCCTTGCAGCAGGAGAGTTCCGGCCACCAGGGTCAGGGTCAGCGTGGTTTTTTTCAAGATGTCAGTCCTCTTGTTGCGGGAAAAGCGTCTGATCGATGAGATCACAGAGGCAATGCAGGGTCAACAGGTTGACTTCCAAAATGCGTGGTCGACGGGCAGAGGGAACCCGGATCTCGACATCGTTTGGACCGAGCAGACCGGCCATCTCGCCGCCGTCACCGCCGCTCAGCACCACTATGGTCATGTCACGGGAGAGGGCGGCTTCGGCCGCCTTGATCAGACTGCGGCTGTGGCCGGAGGTGGTAATGACCACCAGGATGTCACCGGGTTGACCCAGGGCGCGGATCTGCTTGGCATACACCTCTTCGAAGCCGTGATCGGTGGCGATGGCACTGATGGTCGCCATGTCCGCGGTCAGTGCCATGCCAGGCAGGGAGGGGCGCTGTGTCTCGTAGCAGTTGACCAGCTCGCTGATAAACAGCTGCGCCAGGGCGGCGGAGGGACCGTTACCGCAGGCGAGTACCTTGTGGCCATTGAGCAGGCAGATGGTGATCATCTGCGCCGCAGTATGGATGGCATCCGGTAGCGCCTCCGAGGCGGCGATCTTGGTTTGAATGCTTTCTGTGTAGTTTTCTTTGATGCGATCTGTCATGGGATCCTCTTAAAAAGCGTTCTGGATCCAGTCAGGCTGGTTGCCCTCGAACGCCAGCACATCGAATCGACAGGCCTGGCTGGCCTCGTTGATGCCATGGTGCGTCAAATAGTGGCGGGCGGCTAGCATGAGCTTGCGCTGTTTGGCCGGGGTGACCGAGGCGGCGGCACCGCCATGGTCGTTATTGGCCCGATATCGAACCTCGACAAACACCAGGGTATCACCCTGGCGCATGATGAGATCCAGCTCGCCACCGCGACAGTGATAGTTGCGTTCAATCAGTTGCAGGCCCTTGGCCTGCAACCAGTCGGCGGCGACTAACTCAAAGTGCTGCCCCGGGCGCTGTGGTGTCGCTGTCGTCTGAAACAGGTTCAGGCAGTGCTGTATCAGGGGCTTGAGCCGGCTCTTCATCGCTGGACTCCGGGGTGTCAGGGAGCGTGGCTTGCTCCATGCCGATGGGGTTACCCGTTGCATCGAGCAGCTTGCCATCCTGATAGGTGGCCCAGCTCTGCTCCCGCTGTACGACGCCATCCTGACTAATGCTGAGTTGACCGCTCAAACCCGGCTGTTTCATGGCGCCGACGGCGCGCATCTGCATCAGGTTAGGACTCAGGCTGACGGCGTCATAGCCCAGGGCAAACAGGCGCAGCAGGTCACCCTGAGTCTGTGGCCAGAGCAGCTGGGCCTTGCCGCGCAGCTCGTTGAACTCACCCAGCATCAACGGCATATCGCCTATGCGCAGACCATTGAGCTCCGAGGCTGCCTCGGTGGCCCCGCTGTCATAACCGCGGGGGCCGGTGAAGATCGGCAGGCTACCCATGGGATTGACCGAGATATCCACATAGGGTTTGACCATGCGGGTCTCGAGGTTGTTGGCGATCAGATAGACGACATCGATGCTGCGCGGCGTCTCATCGGAGAGCTGCATGACCTCGCCCGCCCGGGCGGTGGAGCGACCGCTCAAGGCATTTTTCACCATGCCCGGCACCTCTTTGCGGGAGGTAAAGGTCGCGACCACGGGCTTGTCCTGACTCAGACCGCTCCAGGTCTGCTCGAACGCCTTGATGCTGCCATAGCCAATGCGGCCCTGGGTGGCGATCAGCAGGGGCTTGCGATAGCCCTGGCCAAACAAGTAGTTGGCAGCCTGACTTGCATCGGCGGCGGCCGAGAGGGAGAAGTAGAAGGTGCTGTCATTGACGATCGGTTTGTCCAGCTCGTTCAGGGCGAGCACGGGCACGGTCGGGTTGAGCTTGAGCAGCTCCTCGACCCTGTCCTTGAGCAAGGGACCGATGATCATGTCGGCACCATCCTGGATGGCTTGCTGGTAAAGCTCACCAACGGATTTGGTCTGGGTGTCGTAGAAGTTCAGGCTGTATTGGCCGTTATTCTCCTTGTAGGACATCAGCATACCGTTGCGGATTGCCGAACCCTGGGGCTCCAGATTGCCGGACAGTGGCAAGAAAACGGCTATCTGCTGAGGAGCCAGGCCAGTGGTACTGGCCAAGTCGCCAAGACCGGCCGGCATGTCCTGCTGGGCAGGATGGTTTGGGAAGTCACGCTTCCAGCCATCTAACTGACGAGCCAGCTGGCTCGGCTGAGCACCAAACTCGTTGACTAGGGCAGCCAGTCGCAGCCAGCCGGTGGTCACATCGGGTGCCGGTGCTTCTTCCAGCGCTTGCAGGGTGGTGGGGGTCATGCTTTTCAGCAGGGACCAGATCTGCTTGTGATTGGTGGCAACCTCCTCTTTGGTCAGATAGGGCTCCAGCAAGATCAGGGATTTGGCGGCACCAAACTTGTTATTGATGTCGAGCTGCAACACGGTGCGCTGGCGATACCAGTCACGCTGGGTATCGGCATCAAGCTCCACCGCCGGCTTGCCTTCCAGCAAGATCAACGCCTGGTTGGCATTGCCCTGGGCCAGGAGCACATGGGCTTCTAGCAATTGCGCCTGGGCTTGCTGTTGTGGTGTCTTGGCCTGTTTTTGCAGCTGTTGCAGCAAGGCCTGCGCCGGGTTGAGCTGGCCTTGAGCCAGATAGCTGCGCGCAGCCAAGGTTTGCCAGATGAAGGCTTCATCCGGCTTGGCCGGATCCACCTTGGCCAGATAGGCCTCCGGATTCTGGGTCAGTGTGGCGAAGCCAGAGAGGCCTCCTGCCTGTCCAGAGGGTTGATTGGGTTCCGACGCGCAACCCGCAAGCAGGATAGCTGCGAGTAGGATGCCGAAGAGTCGTGATACACTTAGCTGCTTTGTAACCCGGTTCAAGTTCATTCCCCGACCAGTGTTGAAGTTACCCATAGTGTAAACGGGCCAATATGGCGACACAATTGTCGGGATGCTCGGAGATCCCATGAGTGACACCCCAACCCTCTATATAGTCCCCACTCCCATCGGTAATTTGGCCGATATCACCCAGCGCGCCCTCGATATTCTGCGCCGGGTCGATCTGGTGGCGGCCGAGGATACCCGCCACACCGGCATACTGCTCAAACACTACCAGATCTCGGTGAGCTGCTTCCCTTTGCACGATCACAACGAGCAGCAGAAGGCCGAGGTGTTGATAGCGAAAATCAAGGAAGGCAAGAGTGTAGCCCTGGTATCGGATGCGGGCACGCCGCTGATTAGCGACCCCGGTTATCACCTGGTCACCCGCTGTCGCGAAGCCGGGGTCAAGGTAGTGCCGCTGCCGGGCCCGTGCGCGGCCATCACGGCGCTCAGTGCTGCTGGCCTGCCCACCGACCGTTTCGCCTTCGAGGGATTCTTGCCTGCGAAAGCCAAGGGGCGTGACGACCGGCTGCAGGCCGTCATCGAAGATACCCGCTCCCTGGTGTTCTACGAGTCACCGCGCCGGGTGCAGGACACGGTAGAAGCGATTGCTCGCATCCTGGGGGAGCGCCAGGTGGTGGTGTGCCGCGAGTTGACCAAGACCTTTGAATCCATCCACGGTCTGCCCGCCTCCGAAATGCTGGTCTGGCTAGGGGAAGACGAAAACCGTTGCCGCGGTGAAATCGTGCTGGTGGTGGCCGGCGCCAGCAAGGTGGAAGAAGAGTTGCCCTTTGATGCGATCCGCACCCTGGGTCTGCTGGTGGCCGAACTGCCCCTCAAGAAGGCGGCCGCGCTGACCGCCGAGATCCATGGGGTGAAGAAGAACGCCCTCTACAAGTACGGACTGGATCACCACCAGAAAGAATAAGTAGCCTGGTCGGTTTGACGCAGCTGATCTTTCACGACCACGCCCGGGTGTGGCAACGGGAGCCTTTCAGCAAGGTTGAGGGTGGCTGACCAATGGTCATGTCACTCTGACAGGAGGCATCAAGCCGTGAATAAATGCCACTATCGACAATTGCCGGTTTACCCCGGCCAGCAGACAGCGCTATAATCCGCGCCCGGAGTCGGCTGGACAATCGCTGCTTCGTCGTTGTGCCTTTCGGGGCAGACGGGCGGAGGGGAGGAAAGTCCGGGCTTCATAGGGCAGGGTGCCAGGTAACGCCTGGGAGGCGTGAGCCTACGACCAGTGCAACAGAGAGCAAACCGCCGATGGCCCGCAAGGGATCAGGTAAGGGTGAAAGGGTGCGGTAAGAGCGCACCGCGCGTCTGGCAACAGTTCGTGGCACGGTAAACTCCACCCGAAGCAAGACCAAATAGGCCCCTATTGGCGCGGCCCGCGTTGGGGGCGGGTAGGTTGCTTGAGCCAGTGAGCGATTGCTGGCCTAGAGGAATGATTGTCACCGGGGCAACCCGGAACAGAACCCGGCTTACAGGCCGACTCCGACCTAATTTCAGGGTACTCTGTTACCCACAAGAATCCCGGTACCTTCTGGTCCGGGATTTTTCTTTATGGGCCTGCCTGGGTCGATAGCACCTTTTTTCATTTTGTAATACAGTTCCCGCCCATTTTGGTCGCTTCAAGTCGACTAGTCCCCTTTTCTCCACCTGCCCCGTCACCCTGATGTGGGTTAAGGGTGGCATGAACATGGTTAAGGTGAATTCGCAATGTCAGCTAGCAGCCTAACGCTAACACCCTCCCGGCTGCTGCCGGCCGAACAGGGACGGGGGCTTCCTCGCTACGATCTGCTCGGTGTCGAGCGAGCCAAACAGGGTCATCTCAAGCAGATGAATGCCCACTTGGCCAGCTTCTCCTTGCAGGCTGCCGGGTGCATGGCCCAGCTGTTCAACAGCGCCGAGTGCGATCTCGTGTTTCAGGATTTCGTCAGTGCCGGCCATTTCCCTCCTGAAGATCAGCAGTTCTGGCTCGAAGCCAGGGCCCAGCGTGACGAGCGCTACCGAGTGTTTTTCTCCATTTCAGCGTCCGTCATCTATCGTCTCGCCGTGATCTTCTTCGGAGGACAGCTGCAAGCGGGTGAGGAGCCGAGTCAGGCCAAATCCCTCAGTGATACCGAGCAGCGCCTGTTGCACCGACTCTGCCAATACCAGGTCGATATTCTCTCCTCCTGCATGGGACTCGGCGATCTGGGCTGGCAGCTCACCCCCGTGCCTGCCGATGTGCTGCCAGTGGGGCCTGCGCTCTGGTCCAGCCAGGCGACCCTGAGTCTGGGAGAACATAACCATCAGTGGCGGTTGTGGTGGCTGCAGGCCGAAACCGAGGCGCAACTGACCGATCAACGCCCTGTTCGCGGTGAGCTGGAACAAGCGATGACTCACCTGCCGGTGCAATTGCGGGTGGTGATGGGACAGATGGCCATGACCCTGGCTGATCTGGAGACCTTGCAGGTTGGTGATGTGCTGGCCTTGGATATGCCTGACCTGGTGCCTGCCCTGATCGGCAGCCGCCCCTGTTTCAATGGACGCATTGCCGAGCAAAAAGGCAGCCTGGTGTATCAGGTAACGGCAGTGATAGAGGAGTAAGAACAAGATGAACGAACATAACATCAATGATCCCCTGGATCTGGACAGCCTGGATCAGTTGTTTGATGACGAACTCAGCATGCCGAGTGCGGCCGATTACCTGGCGCCGACCGGTAGCGGCAAGCCGAGGGATCTCTCCTTCTTCCGCCAGATCCCGGTCAAGGTAACCCTGGAAGTGGCCAGTGCAGAGGTGCCGCTTGGGGATCTGATGCAGCTCGAAGAGGGGGCTGTCATCGAGCTGGACAAGTTGGCGGGTGAGCCGCTGGATGTCCGGGTCAATGGCAAACTGTTGGCCCGTGGTGAGGTGGTGGTGGTCAATGGCAAGTATGGCCTGCGTCTGGTCGAGGTGGTTGACACCAAGCTGCTGGGTGGCATGGACGACTGATGCGCGTCCTGCTGCCGCTGCTCTTGCTCGTCGCCCTGCCCAGCTGGGGTGCGGACATGACCCTCTTCTCGGTCGCGCCTGGCGCCGAAGGGGGCGAGGACTACAACATCAAGTTGCAGATCCTCTTCTTCATGACCCTGCTGGGGTTGTTGCCGACCCTGTTACTGATGATGACCAGCTTTACCCGCATCATCATAGTGCTGGCCATATTGCGCCAGGCGCTGGGTCTGCAACAGAGCCCACCAAACCGAGTACTGATCGGCATCAGTTTGATCCTGACGCTGGTCATCATGCGTCCGGTCTGGACCGAGATGTACGAAAACGCCTTCCTGCCCTATGACAACGACGAAATCACCCTGTCCGAGGGGATAAGCCGTGCCGAGCAACCCTTGCGGCGCTTCATGTTGGCGCAGACCCGGGAGCCGGATCTGGAGCAGATGCTGCGGATCTCGGGGGAGTCGACCAGCCTCACCAAGGCGGACATACCCTTCGGTGTCTTGTTGCCCGCCTTCGTGCTGAGCGAGCTCAATACCGCGTTTCAGATAGGCTTCATGCTGTTTATCCCCTTCCTGGTGATCGATCTGGTGGTCGCCAGCGTCTTGATGGCCATGGGGATGATGATGCTGTCGCCGCTCATCATCTCGTTGCCGTTCAAGCTGATGGTATTCGTACTGGTTGATGGGTGGTCGATGACGGTCGGCACCCTGGCCGCCAGCTTCGGAGGGGGCTGACCATGACCCCCGAGCAGAGCGTCAGTCTGGTGGGTGGCGCAGTGAATCTGGTGGTGATCATGGTCTCTGTGCTGGTGGTGCCCGGCTTGATCGTCGGACTCATCGTGAGTGTGTTTCAGGCGGCGACCCAGATCCAGGAACAGACCCTCAGCTTCCTGCCCCGTTTCATCGTGACGCTGTTGACGCTGATCTTCACTGGTCACTGGCTTTTGGCCCAGATCACCACCCTCTTCAATGAGCTGTTTGCCAAGATCCCCGGGCTTATCGGATGAACTCGCTGATCTCGGTCAGTGCGGCCGAGCTGACGGCCTGGCTGGGACAGTGGTGGTGGCCCTTCATTCGTATCGGCGCCGCCTTCTGGGTGATGCCCTTCTTCGGGGATGGCCGGGTGCCGCCCCAGATCCGGCTGTTGCTCGCCTTCCTGCTCAGCCTGCTGCTGGCCCCCATGCTCAAGGCCATGCCGCTGATAGACCCCTTCTCGGCACAGGCTATCCTGGTCACGCTGGAACAGTTGATGTTCGGCCTGTTATTCGGGCTCTGCGTCCAGATGCTGTTCATGGTGATGACCATGGCGGGCCAGATACTGTCGATGCAAATGGGTCTGGGTATGGCGGTCATGAATGACCCCAGCAATGGTGAATCGGCGCCCATCATCAGCCAGATCATGCTCATCTTTGCCACGCTGTTGTTTCTCGGCCTCAATGGCCATCTGGTGGTGCTGGAGGTGCTGGTGCAGAGTCTGCGCAGCTGGCCGCCGGGCTCTTCGCTCTACCTGCTCGATATCAAGGGGGTCATCGGCCTGTTTGGCTGGAGTATCGGGGCCGCCCTCATCCTGACCCTGCCTGCCGTGGTGGCGATGCTGATGGTGAATCTCACCTTCGGGGTCATGAACCGCACGGCCCCCTCCCTCAACATCTTCTCCCTGGGGTTCCCCATGACGCTGTTGTTGGGGTTGCTGACCATGGCGCTCTCCATCAGCGGGGTGCCTGCTCGTTATCTCGATCTGGTCAGCCATGTGCTGGAGCAGTTGCAGGGATTGAGTGTGCAATGAGTCAGACCAGCGCTCAGGATAAAACTGAGCAGGCCTCCACCCAGAAACAGCGCAAGGCTCGGGATGAGGGGCAGATTGCCCGCTCCCGGGAGATGAGCTCGGCGGGTCTGCTGCTGCTCGGTGGCCTCGCCATGCAGTGGATGGTGCCCGGCCTTGGCAGTTTCTTCGCCGAATTGATGAAACGTCCCATCCGTTTCGACTGGCAGGGGGCGCGGGATCCCCAGATGATGATGAGCTGGACCGGGGAGGCCCTGCTCAGCATGCTCATGGCCTTGCTGCCCCTGTTCGGTTTCCTGGCACTGATGCTGATCCTGGTCAGCATGGTGCCGGGGGGTATGGTGTTCACCTGGAAAAAGTTGATGCCCAGCGGTGAGAAGCTCAATCCGCTCAAGGGGCTCAAGCGCATGTTTTCCACCCATAGCCTGATGGAGCTGCTCAAGTCCATTCTCAAGATAGTGCTGATTGGTTCAACCTTGGCCCTGTTATTGCAGCATCAGTGGCCGACCCTGTTGCAAATGAATCGAATGCCGCCCCAGATGGCGATGGAGCAGGCGCTGGGGATCCTCTCCCAGGCCTTTATCCTGCTTGGCGCCGTTCAGATGCTGATCGCCCTGCTCGATGTGCCTTACCAACGCTGGTCGATGCAGAAACAACTGCGCATGACCAAGCAGGAGGTCAAGGATGAGCACAAGAACAGCGAGGGTCGCCCGGAGATCAAGGCGAAGATCCGTCAAGTACAAGCCATGCTGGCCAGGGCCCGCATCGAGAAGCGGGTGCCCCAGGCCGATGTGATAGTGGTGAACCCGAGCCACTATGCGGTGGCCATCAAATACGATCCCGCCCGCGCCAATGCCCCTTATGTGATCGCCAAGGGGGTCGACAGCATGGCCGAGCGGATCAAGCAGGTGGGCAAGCAGCACGACAAGATGGTGTTGAGCCTGCCTGAGCTGACTCGAGCCATCTACTACTCGACCCGAATCGATCAGGAGGTCCCGGCCGGTCTCTATACCGCGGTGGCTTATGTCCTGAACCATGTATTGCAGTTGCAGGCCTATCAGGCTGGGCGGGGCAAGCAGCCCGGCCCGCTAGCCCCCCTGCATGTGCCCCCTGAATTGCGTCAACCCGAGAGGTAAGTTGTGAACTGGCGTACCCTGACCAAGTCCTATACGGCCATCCCCCTGATGCTGCTGGCCATATTGGCCATGATGATACTGCCGCTGCCGGGTTGGCTGCTCGATGGCCTGTTCACCTTCAACATAGTGTTGGCGATCATGGTGTTGCTGGTCTCGGTCTCGGCCCGCCGTCCCCTCGACTTCTCCGTGTTCCCGACCGTGCTGCTGGTGGCGACCCTGATGAGGCTCTCCCTCAACGTCGCCTCGACCCGGGTGGTGCTGCTCAATGGCCATGAGGGCAATGATGCGGCGGGCAAGGTCATCCAGGCGTTTGGCGAGGTGGTCATCGGCGGCAACTATGTGGTTGGCCTGGTGGTGTTTATCATCTTGATGATCATCAACTTCGTGGTCATCACCAAGGGTGGCGAACGGATATCAGAGGTGTCGGCCCGCTTCACCCTGGACGCCATGCCGGGCAAACAGATGGCCATAGATGCCGACTTGAATGCCGGCATCATGGATCAACACCAGGCCCGGGCCCGGCGGGAAGAGATCTCCCGCGAGGCCGACTTCTACGGGGCCATGGATGGTGCCTCCAAGTTCGTGCGTGGGGATGCCATCGCCGGGCTGCTGGTGCTCATCATCAACCTGGTTGGCGGTCTCGCCATCGGTATCTTTCAGCATGCCCTGCCGGTGGCAGAGGCCTTCCAGCGCTATGCCCTGCTCACCATAGGGGACGGTCTGGTTGCCCAGATCCCCTCCCTGCTGATGTCTACCGCAGCCGCCATCATAGTGACCCGGGTCAGTGATGAGGGGGAGATGTCCGATCAGGTGGGCCAGCAGCTATTGGCGTCGCCCAGGGTCATCTACACGGCTGCCGCCATCATGCTGATCCTGGGTCTTGTGCCCGGCATGCCCATGCTGGCCTTCGTCAGTTTTGCCGCCGTCCTGGCCTGGACCGGCTGGCGGGTGAGCCTGCGACAGCAGCAGGATCCGGCGCTCGATGCCGCCGAGCAACTGAGTCAGCAGTTGGTGTTGCCTGAACATCAGGGGTTGGAGTGGCAGGATCTGCCCTATGTCGATCCCATCGCCATCGAGCTTGGTTACAAGCTGGTTCCCCTGGCCGAGGCGGATAAGGGCGCCGAGCTGCTGGTGCGGGTGCGGGGCATCAGAAAGACCCTCTCCGAGCAGTATGGTTTCTTGCTGCCCGAGATCCGGGTGCGTGACAACCTGCAGCTGCAACCCGATCAATACCGAGTCCGGCTCTCCTCCGTGCCCATGGCGAGCGGGCAGGTGGATTGCCAGCGGCTGATGGCCATCAGCAGTGGCGAGACCTACGGTGCCCTGGACGGCGAGCTGACCCAGGATCCCGCCTACGGCATGAACGCGGTCTGGATAGCCCCGGACCACAAGGCCAAGGCACTCAATCTGGGTTACTCGGTGGTGGACTCGGCGACCGTGATAGCGACCCATGCCAGCAAGCTGCTGCGTGAACAGCTCGACACCCTGTTCGGCCACGATGAAGTCGGCAAGCTGGGTCAATACCTGGCGACCCTGTCTCCCCGTCTGGCGGAGGAGCTCAACCTCGCCCTGACCCAGATGCAGCAGCTTCGGGTGTTCCGGCAACTGCTCAAGGAGCAGGTGAGCCTGACCGACATCCGCACCATAGCGACCACCTTGCTCGACGCGAGCGAGCTGACCAAGGATCCCGTGCTGCTGGCGGCGGACGTGCGCTGCGCCCTCAAGCGCCAGATAGTGCGTCAGGTGATAGGACAGCGTGAGCTGCTGGCCACCTTTACGCTGGATGAACGGCTGGAGCAGACACTGTTGGCGGCCATGAATCAGGCTCAGCAACAGGGCAAGGTGGCGCTGGACAGTTTCCCGGTTGACCCCCAATTGCTGGCTCAGCTCCAACAAAATATGCCCCTTGTCAAGGAGCAGCTCCAGCAGCAGGGCCATGCCCCAGTCTTGGTGGTGATGCCCCAACTGAGACCTTTGCTGTCCCGTTATGCCACCTCCTTCGCCAAGGGGCTCAAGGTACTCTCTTACAACGAGATCCCGGAGGAGCTGAGGGTGGAAGTGGTCGGTACCCTGGGGTGAAGAGAATTGCCCTTGATCTCAGTCAGATAGGAAAATCTTATTCCGCATCTGTGCTTGAACTGTCTTCTCAACTTGTTATGATGCGCCGTGTTTTGACGCTTGCCGCCAAAACATACTGATAAATATAATAATTTGATACGTGCTGCCAGGCTGCGACAACCGCTGTCTGGCTGTCCTTTTGCATAAGGGCATATCGCATGAAAAAGGCAAACTGAACTGAAAAGTCAGGACGCAAAGCCTCCGGTCTAATGGCGGGAATGCCAATGATAGCGGGGTTACCAGGGATAGGTACCGTCACGAATGACGCCTATAGCAAACCGACATGCACGCAGATGCATGGCGGCGGCCACCTCTTTCCTCGGTTTTGACATTTCAGTTCTGTTGATTGACGACAATACAATCACAGGTTCAGGTTCATATGCTTTCGGATGTTTCTCTGAAATGTACCCCGACGCCGCCAGGCCTTGGGGGGCTCCCTCATCTGTTATTGCTGCAGCCAGACTCTTCTGCCGGGGAAGAGATACTGATCATGCTGGAGAGTTCGGGATATCGGGTATCTATCGTCGACTCGGCAAGGCAGGCATGCGCCAGCCTTGCCAATGACAGGGTCGATCTGCTGTTGCTGGACGTGAGCACGCCCATCGACAACCTCAAGGGCTTTCTGGGCAAATTGACCGACACCGACAGTGTCATCCTGGTCAATGAGCATCAGGGGCATCTGGCGGCCGAGGCCATGGGGGCCGGCGCCATCGATTACATAATCAAACCCTTCGGGCGACAGCAGATGCTGGATGCGATCCGGGGAGCCTTGCGCCTGCGCCAGCCGATCCCGGATCTGATTGCTGAGTCGAGTGCCAGTCGTCAGGTATTGCAGCTGGCCCGCCGGGCCGCCAAGACCTCGGCCACTATTCTCATCGGTGGTGAATCCGGGACCGGCAAGGAGCGTCTGGCACGGTACATCCATGAGATGTCCAACCGCTGTGATGGCCCCTTTGTCGCCATCAACTGCGCCGCCATCCCCGAGTCGATGATCGAGTCCATCCTGTTTGGCCATGCCAAGGGGGCCTTCACCGGGGCGGTGTCGGCCCAGCCTGGCAAGTTCGAGCAGGCGCAGGGGGGGACCCTGTTGCTGGACGAAATCTCCGAACTGCCCCTGGCACTGCAAGCCAAGCTGCTGCGGGTGTTGCAGGAGCGCCAGGTCGAGCGACTGGGGAGCCATCAACTGATCAACCTGGATGTACGCATCATCGCGGCCAGCAACAAGGATCTGCGGACCCTGGTGGCCGCAGGGCTGTTTCGCGAGGATCTCTTCTACCGCCTCGATGTGCTGCCCATGAGCTGGCCTGCGTTGCGTGAACGGCCGGGAGATATCCTGCCGCTGGCTGAATATTTCATCGCCCGCTATGCACCCAGACAGGGTCATTGGTTGAGCGAGCTGGCACGCAAGCAGATGCTTGCTTATCCCTGGCCCGGCAATGTGCGCGAGCTCGACAATGTCATTCAGCGTTCGCTCATCATGGCGCGAGGATTGCATATTCAAGCGATCGATTTGATGCTGCCCCGTGAGCCGGGGGCCGCAGAACCCGGTTTGGTCGAGCCTTTGTTGGCCCCTGAAGGGCTGATGGAGACCCGCCGCCATGCCGAGTTTCAGTTCGTATTAGAGACCCTGCGCCGCTGTAGCGGCCATCGAACCCGCACGGCCGAGGCCCTGGGCATGACGACCCGGGCATTGCGCTACAAGCTGGCGGCGATGCGTGAGCAGGGCATAGACATTGAACTCCAGATTCAAAATTGAGGGATAACCCAGTGAAGATTGAAATGATGTCGTCACAGACCACTCTGTTGCAGCAGATGCAGGAGCTGAAGCGGGTGGCGAGCCAGGAGCCTCACATCGAGCTCCAGGGCGGTCAGGAAGTCTCCTTCGGCAATGCCATGCGAGACGTGGTCAATCGGGTCAACGAACAACAAAACATCTCTTCCCGTCTGATGACGGCGGTCGATGCGGGCCAGAGCGATGATCTGGTCGGGGCCATGGTGGCCAGTCAGAAAGCCGGTCTTAGCTTTTCCGCCCTGATGCAGGTGCGCAACAAGCTGATGACGGGTTTCGATGACATCATGCGCATGCCGCTCTGAGGTTACTGATGACTGAATTGGTAAGCGGCTCGCCACGGGAGGCCGTCAGCATGCAGCAGCGCATACAGGCGTGGCTGAAGAACTGGCGCAGCCTCTCTCGCGACAATAAATCCATCCTGACCATAGCCCTGTTGGCCGCCACCGTGGCGGGGACCATAGTGGTCATCCTCTGGACCTCCAGCAAGAACTACGTGCCCCTGTACGGCAAGCAGGAGTTGTACGACACCGCCAATATCATGGAGATGCTGGAGAAAGAGCAGATCCCCTTCCAGCTTGAGAAAAGCTCCGGGCAGGTACTGGTGCCAGAGAGTCAACTGGCTCACATTCGTATGGCGCTAGCTGCGCGTGGGGTCCGTGCCGCCATGCCCTCTGGCCTGGAAGGGCTGGATGCGGTCACGGGTCTTGGCACCAGCGAATTCATGGAAGGGGCGCGTTATCGTCACGCCCTGGAAGGGGAGCTGGCGCGTACCATTATCTCCCTCAACGCGGTGCGCAGTGCCCGTGTCCATCTGGCTATTCCCAAGCGCACCCTGTTTGTCGGTCGTGATGAAGAGAAGCCCAGTGCCTCTGTCATGGTGGATCTGCAACCGGGTCAATCGATGGAAGCGGGTCAGGTTGAGGCCATCGCCAATCTGGTGGCCGGTAGCATCTCCGGCATGAAACCGGGCGCCGTGACCATCATCGATCAGGCTGGCCAGCTGCTGAGCAGCGAGCTGGGAGACAAGATGGGCTTTGGCAAACAGAGCGTGCAGCAGATGGAATACGTGCGCAAGCTGGAGCAATACATACGCCAGCGTGCCACTGACATGCTCTACCCCATGCTGGGCACGGGCAACTTCCGGGTGCAGATAGCCGCAGACGTCAATTTCAATGCGGTCGAAGAGACTCAGCAGCAGTTCGATCCGCAAGGTGTGATCACCCAGGAGACCAACAAGTCCGACAAGACGGTCGATGCCCTGGCCATGGGGATCCCGGGAGCCCTGTCCAATCGGCCACCCGAGACGGCACCCCAGGCCGAACCGGCCGATGGTGCCGCCGCGGCACCCGCGGAACAGGCCCCCAAGAACGACAGCCGGACCGAGCGCCAGGAGAGCAGTCGCCAATACGAAAATAGCCGCACCGTGGTGCATACCCGCTATCAGCAGGGGCGACTCGAGCGGATGAACGTCTCGGTGCTGCTCAACGAGCAGACTGCGCCGAAAGAGGGCTGGAATGAGGCTCAGCTTGGCCAGATCCGCCAGATGGTGGAGCGGGCCGTCGGCTTTGATACCGGTCGGGGCGATCAGATCAGCCTGCAGGTATTCAATTTCACCGACGAGGTGCAGGTCGCCCCTCCCGAATCCAGCTGGTGGGAGACCCCGTACTGGCAGGACTCCCTGCGTTACCTGGTCGGCGGCCTGCTGGGTCTGACTCTGGTGTTCTTCGGGATACGTCCCCTGGTCAAGCATCTGGTGCGTACCCAGCAGCCAGTGGTCGTGCCGGACGAAGAGGAGCAGGAGGAGCGGGAACCCGAACTCGGCCTGCCGCTACAGCGCCGGACCGATGAGACGCTGGCGGCGCCTCACAGTAAAGGTCTCATCCGTACCGATGATGAGCAGGGGCCTCACTTCAGCGCCCTGGACCTCGATGCGCTACCCGAGCCGGGCTCTGAACTCGAGGTGCAGTTGAAACACCTGCAACTGCTGGTGGACAAAGACACGGCCCGGGTGGCCGAAGTGGTCAAGGCATGGGTGAGCAGTAATGAGCAACGCTAACATGAACCAGAGTGCAGTGGACATCGACATAGACAACCTGGAGAAGGCGGCCATCTTGTTGCTCAGCATGGGCACAGAGGCGGCCGCCAAGGTGATGCAGAAGCTGTCGCGCGACGAGGTGCAACGGCTCATCTCCAAGATGGCGGGCCTGTCCGGGGTCAGCTCCATCGAGGCGAAGTGGACCCTGCAGCAGTTCTTCATCCAGTACCGGGAGCAGAGCGGCATCGCCAGCGCCTCCCGGGATTATCTGGAGCAGACCCTGGATCTTGCCCTGGGCCAACGGCTCTCCCGCAGCCTGCTCGATAGCCTGTATGGCGACGCCATGAGCCAGGATATCCAGCGTCTGCAGTGGGTGCCTGCCGAGGTGCTTGCCCGCTTCTTTCGCAACGAACACCCGCAGATGCAGGCCGTCTTGCTGGCCTTCCTGCCGCCCCAGACCGCCTCGGCAGTGCTCGATGCCTTGCCAGGTTCGCTCCACGATGACCTGCTGGTTCGGGTCGCCGGACTCAGCTCGGTGAGCGAGCATGTGCTCGATGAGCTGCGACTCACCCTGGATCGCTGTCTGGCCTATGTGGCGGATCAGTCCGGCGCCAAGGTCAACGGGGTGCGCCAGGTTGCCGATATCCTCAATCGTTATCAGGGCAACAAGGAGCAGATGCTCTCCCTGCTGCGTGAGCGCGATGGCGACATGGCCCTCGAAATAGAGAAGAACATGTTCGACTTCATGGCCCTGCGCCGTCAGAGCGACGACACCTTGCAGCGCCTGGTGCAGGAGTTACCCGCCGATCTGCTGGCCCTGGCTCTGAAGAACACCGAGACCAGCTTTCGCAAGGTGGTGCTCGGTGCCATGCCCAAGCGGATGGCCCAGTCCCTCGAGGCCCAGATCCAGGATCAGGGCAGCGTCTCTTTGCGCAAGGTGGAACAGGCACGGGACGACATCATGCAACTGGTGCGCGAACTGGTCGAGCAGGGCGAGGTCGAGTTCCAGCTGTTCGAAGAGCCCACGGTCAACTGATGAGAGACGAGCATGCCTAACAAGATGCGCAAGTTGGCCCCGGGGGCGACCCGTCGCTACCGTTTCCCGCAACTCGGCCAGGTCGGAGAGGGGGAGCCGAGCGAGCAGGAGCAGTTCGAGTTCGGTTACCAGCAGGGGCTGGAGCAGGGCCAGGATCTGGGTTATCAGGAAGGTTACCAGCAGGGACTCACCAGCGGCCTGATTGAGGGAGAGAGTCGGGGGGTGGCGCAGGGCCAGGCCCGGGGCCTTGCCCAGGGATTGGCCGAAGGACGCGGCTCCTTCGACCAGGCCATGGTGCCTTTTGAGAAATTGCAGCAACAGTGGGATAGCCTCTGCCAGGCCCGCATGTTGCAGCAAAAGCAGGTGTTGGCTCAGTTGGTTGAGCAGGTGGCGCGGCGGGTCATCCAGGCCGAGTTCACCCTCAACCCCCAGCAAGTGCTGACGCAAGTCGAGCAGGCGCTGGCCAGCCTGCCGAGCCAGCCTGAAGAGTTGGTCATCTACCTCAATGAGGGAGACAGGCGCCGTCTGGCCGAACTCGGCGTGACCCGCTGCGCTGGCTGGCCGTTGCAGCAGGATGCGGCCCTGGCCATGGGGGATGCCAGGCTCGAGACTCAGGCGGCTGTGATTGAGGTCAATACCGCGGAGCGGCTCGACGCCTGCCTTGACAAGATCAACAGCGCCCTGGATGCCAGCCTGAATGGATAAGCGTTTGCAGCAGGCGCTCAGTTCGGCACTGGATGACTTTGAGCCCGCCCCCGGTTTTCGCCGTTATGGCCGGCTGGTGCGGGTCACGGGGCTCACCCTGGAAGTGGTTGGCTGCCAGCTGGTCATGGGCCAGCGCTGCCGGGTGGATACCGCAGGCGAGGGCTATCTGCTGGCGGAGGTGGTCGGCTTCAATCGCGACGTCTCTTACCTGATGCCGTTGCAGGCCATGAGTGGCCTCTACTCGGGGGCGAGGGTGTTGCCCATCTCGGGTGAGGAGACGATCCGGGTCGGCGATCACCTGCTTGGCCGCGTGCTCGATGGTTTGTTGCAGCCTCTGGATGGCCTCCCGCTGCCAGACGCCGGGGAGCGTGTCAGCTTGTTCAGTTCCCCCCCCAATCCCCTGCAGCGTACCCCGGTGCGCGAGCCCCTCGACGTCGGGGTGCGTGCCATCAATGGCTTGCTCACGGTCGGCAAGGGTCAGCGGCTCGGGTTATTCGCAGGCTCCGGGGTCGGCAAGAGCATGCTGCTTGGCATGATGACCCGCAACACCACGGCCCAGATCGTCATCGTCGGTCTGATCGGCGAGCGAGGGCGCGAGGTGCGCGAGTTTATCGAACACAGCCTGGGCCGCGAGGGGCTGGCGCGGGCCGTGGTCATTGCAGCACCGGCCGATCAATCCCCGCTGATGCGGCTGCGCGCGGCTCAGCTTTGTCATCGCCTCGCCGAATACTTTCGCGAGCAGGGCCAGGACGTGTTGCTGCTGATGGACTCCCTGACCCGTTATGCCCAGGCCCAGCGCGAGATAGCCCTGGCCATCGGTGAGCCACCCGCCACCCGGGGTTATCCGCCTTCGGTGTTCAGCATGTTGACCCAGCTGGTGGAGCGGGCCGGTAACGGTGTCGATCCCAATGGCAGCCTGAGCGCCTTCTATACGGTGCTGGCGGAAGGGGACGATCAGCAAGATCCTGTGGTGGATGCGGCCCGCGCCATTCTGGATGGCCACATAGTGCTGACCCGGCGCCTGGCCGAAGAGGGCCACTATCCGGCCATCGACATCGGTGCCTCGGTCAGCCGGGTCATGCCTCAGGTGGTACCGGCCGAGTGGCAATCCCTGGCGGTCACCCTGCGCCAGCTGTGGGGGCGTTATCAGCAGGTGCGCGAATTGCTGCCTCTTGGCGGTTATCAGGCGGGGGCGGATGCCCAGATGGATGAGGCCGTGCAGCGTTACCCCGCCATCGCGGCGCTGCTGCAGCAAGGGATCCATGAAGTGACCCCCTTGGCCGAGGCCCCTGCCGGGTTGCGCCAGGCGCTTGGCCGCCCGGCCTAAGGAGAGACAGTGCTCAATGCATATCTGGGTTTACAACAGCAGGCGCTGGACGAGATGGGCAAGGAGCGTCAGCGGCTGCGTGAGCTGGCTCAGCGTGAGGAGTTGCGGGCATTCAGATTGCAGGAGGTGATCGCCAGCCTGGGTCAGGGGCAGGGTTTCCACCCTCTGTTGCTGCAAAATCGTCAGCAGATGGATGCCCAGCTGCGCCGCTTGCACGCCCATCAGGTTCAGCAATCGGCGATGGCGCGCCTCGATCTGGATCGCCATGAGTTGCAATTGCGCCAGCAGTTCGGGCGCGTGAAGGGATTGGAAGGGGTGCTGGATCGGCGGGCACTGGCGGACAGGAGACTCAGGGAGTCACAGGAGCAGCGTCTGCTCGATGAGATAAGCGGCCTGCGCCATCGTACCCGGGGTAGTTGACGCAGGGGGGGAAGAGCCTGAGGTTCAGGCTTCCTGGCCATACTCCTGGCGCTGACCGAGCAGGGTATGCAGGGTTTCAATCTGTCCCGCCAGCAGGCGACCGTTGCGATCGTTCTGCTGTTGGCACTGGCGCAGGCTGGACTCGAGTTGTTGCCACTGGCCCGTCATGGTGTGTTGCAACTGAGCGGGCAGGCGAGCGATCAGCTTGGCCATGCCCTGCTCATTGGGCGCCATGCCCAGGGCGAGCAGATGCTGGCAGCGTTGCTGAGCCTGTTGCTCTATCTGCTTCATCAGTTCAGTTTGCTGCAGATTATGCTGGGTCAAGGCATCCACTTCGTGGGTCGCCAGCAGCAGATGCTGGCGCTGCAGCATCTGCTGCAACTCGCCATAGCGGCCGAGATCCCGCTGGATGCCGAGCAGCAGTTGCTTGACTCTCTGTTTGGCATCCAGAGGGCTGGCGGATTGGCTCATCGACGGTGCAGTTCCAATATGGCCTGGCTCAAGGCATCCATGTCGAGGCTCAGACGCCCTTCCCCTATGGCCTGACGGATCTGCTCGACCTTGGCCATGTCGACATCCGGGGTGTCGGCCAGGGCGATACTGGCTTGTGCCATGGTCTGGGCAGTGGCACTGATCTGGCTCTCACCGCTTTGGCGAGGTGGGTTTGGCGTTGGGGCCGCATCCTGCCTGCGTTGAGTCAGAGGTTGAGTCGGGATGAGGTCGGCGCGGGTGATCTTCATATGTTCACTTCCTGATGGTCTACTGGAGTAAAGCGACCGGGGGTCAGCATAACTTGAATGGACTGTTCGCTCAAAACACTCAAAATCGTGTCTCCACCTCGCCCTTGCTCAGCACCCAGGTCTGGATCTCTCTGCCCGAGCTGTTGTTGCGTACCCTGATACCCTCGCCGATAGCGCCATTTTCCAGCGCCTCCCCCCGTGTCGTGGCGGCAAAGCTGCCCTGACCCGCCCGGATCAGTACCCCTTCCCCCTGGCGCACCGCCCACTGTTTCTGCAGGTCGAGTTCACCGATCAGCTGGCCCGTGCGCAGCCTGCGAGCGCTTTTTTGCTCGAGCAAGGAGAGGCTCGCCGGGGTGAAACCGCGCTGAATGCGGCTGACTTCCAGCTCCTTGGCAACCAGATCGGCGACCTGGATGGGGTGCCCCTTGGCTATCTCCTGGGCCGTGGCCCAGACCGACATGAAGACGCTGACATCGACCCTGCCCCTGAGTTGCCATTGGGGATCGCCGCAGCTGATGAGGTAGGGGCGCCGACCCCAGGGCTGGCGATAGAGACCGCCAGCCTGCAACCCGAGGGCTTGTCGACAAGGGGGCAGGTGCGCCGCCGCTGGCGCGAGCCAGACTTGATAATCGACGCGGTTGGCCTGCCAGCGTTGCAGGGTCAGATAATCGTCGAGCTGACGTTGCGCCTGTTGGCGCAGGGTCTGCTCCAGGGCGGTGATATCCAGTGTCTCCGTCTGGGCTTGCACCCCGGGAGACAGGGCGAGCAGCAGCATCAACAAGAGGCCGCTCCACTTCCTGCCGGGAAAGCCAGCTTCCCCCTGATGCGTGCCAGGCAGGGTATGAGGCCACGCCATAGGGCGAACGGGGTGATTTTTCATGGTTGGCATGAGTCTTGATATGGCCTGCACGGGTCTGACTATTTCGCTGACGAGAGGATGAAGCATGAGTATCTCATTTGACAGTGCGCTGGGGGTACATCCCTATGCCCTGAATGTGCGAACGGATAGGGCGCGTATCCTCGCAGGTAATCTGGCAAATGTGGATACCCCGGGCTATCTGGCCAGGGACGTGGATTATAAGAGCATTCTGGGTCGGGTCGCACAGCAAGTGGCGGCCAAGGAAGAGAGCGGTGCCATTGCGGGGGGGCGTCTGCAGGATGATATGCAGCATCCCCTCTACCGCATGCCTTACCAGGTCTCCATGGATGGCAACACCGCCGAGCTCAGTGTGGAGCAGAGCAAGTTTGCCAACAATGCCACCGATTTTCAGACCAGCCTGACCTTCCTCAATATGAAACTCAGCGGGATCGCCAAGGCGATCGAGGGCCGTTAATCATGTCGTTCAATCGAATCTATGAGATCGCCGGCAGTGCCATGCGGGCACAGACGGTCCGTCTCGATACCGTCGCCTCCAACCTTGCCAACGTCGATAGCGTGGCGGGACGGGAAGAGGAGGCTTTTCGTGCCATCAAGCCGGTGTTCTCCACCCTGTATCAGCGGGTTCAGGATGCCGATGGCATGGGGGCCGCCCAGGTACAGATTGCCGGCATAGTGCAATCCGATCGCCAGATTGAGCGGCGGCTGGAGCCGACCAATCCCCTGGCCGATGAGGATGGCTTCGTGTACCACTCCAACGTCAATGCGGTGGAGGAGATGGCCGACATGATGAGTGCCTCGCGCGGCTTTGAGACCTCGGTGGAGGTCATCAATCGTATCTCCAGCATGCAGCAGGGTCTCCTGCGTCTCGGGCAGGTCTGATCATGAGCCTTCCTCAGGTCAGTAGCCTGGACACGGCCCGCAGCACCAGTCAGAGCCTGGATGACAACATCGCTGGCAACGGCACGGCGAGCGGTGGCATGCAGCTGCGCAACGAGTTTTTGCAGATGATGGTGGCCCAGCTCCAGAATCAGGATCCCACCAATCCCCTCGACGGCTCCCAATACGTCACCCAGCTGGCCCAGTTCAGCATGGTAGAGGGGGTCGAGCAGTTGAAGGTATTGCAGCAAAAGTCCATCGCCATGATGGATACCCAGCAGGTGCTGCAGAGCACGGATCTGATCGGTCGGGATGTCATGGTGCCGACTGCTTCCCTCAAGCAGGGGGCAGAGAAGGCGATACGGGGCCAGATTGAGCTGGGTGGCGCGGCCGACCAGGTCGAGCTCAAGGTATTTGATCAACATGGCACCCTGGTTGCGACCCGCAACTGGGGGGAGAGCAAGGCTGGTGGCATCGATTACGACCTGCCGGTATTACCCGCCGGCGAGTACAGCTTTGAGGTGAAAGCCTCCCTGGCCGGGAGCAAGGTGCAGAGCAAGCACTATGTCTCCAGTACGGTGGACAGGGTCACCCTGCCCGGTACCGGCGACATCATGTTAGAGGTGGCGGGCGTTGGGGAAGTCCCCCTGTTCAGCGCCATCCAGTTTGGCAAATCGGCATAAGCCCATAGGAGCGACACAGTGTCTTTTAGTATCGGACTGAGCGGCCTGCGCGCCGTTAACCAGGAATTGAGCGTCATCAGCAACAACGTGGCCAACGTCAGCACCGCCGGTTTCAAATCGAGCCGTGCCGAGTTTGCAGCCATCTATGGTGGCGGCCAGGCGGGTGGGGTCGAGATGAACAACGTCTCCCAGAACTTCGATCGCAACGGCGATCTGATGCGCACCGGCCGTGGTCTGGATCTGGCGATCTCCGGCAATGGTTTCTTCCAGCTCAAGGATGGCAACGGCCAGACCTCCTACACCCGTGCCGGCATGTTCCAGCGCGATGCCAACAACTACCTCACCACCTCGACCGGGGATCGCCTGCAAGGCTATACCGTCAACGGCGCCGGTCAGTTGCAGACGGGGGTTGTGGGCGATCTGCAGGTGGGTACCGGCAGTCTGCCCGCCAAGGCCTCCGACTCCCTGGAGTTTGTGGGCAATCTGAAGGCGGATGCCAGCAACATAGACACCACGCTCAATCCGTTCGATGCCAGCAAGGCGGAGGGCTACAACTTCTCCCAGTCCAGCAAGGTGTTTGACTCCCTGGGCAGCGAACACAATGTCACCCAGTATTTCGTCAAGGTTGGCAGCAACGACTGGCAGGTGCACTACACGGTCGATGGCGTCGCCAACGGGACCACCACCAACCTCAAGTTCAATACGGATGGTTCTTTTGATGCGGTGGGCAGCGGTGCCGACAAGGCGACCCTGGCCCTGACACCGCAGGGTGCGGAGCCCATGACCCTGGACATCGGTCTGAGCAAGTTCAGCCAGTATGCCTCCGACTTCAACGTCAGCCGCAACCAGTCCAACGGTTACACCTCCGGCGATCTGACCGGGGTCCGCATCGATGGGGATGGCGGCGTCTACGCCACCTTCACCAATGGTCAGAGCCTGTTGCAGGGGCAGGTGGTCATGGCCAATTTCGCCAACCCCAATGGTCTGCTGCAGAGCAACAACACCACCTGGCAGCAATCCTTCTCCTCCGGTCAGCCAGTGGTCGGTGCCCCGGGCAGCGGCACCTTGGGTTCGCTGACCTCGGGCGCCTACGAGGGCTCCAACGTGGACTTGACCGGTGAGCTGGTGAACCTGATGACCTCCCAGCGCAACTACCAGGCGAACGCCAAGAGCATCAGCTCGGCAGACAAGATGACCCAGGTGCTCTTCAACTCCTTCTGAGGCTGATCCGTGGAAAAGCTAATCTACACCGCCATGTCCGGCGCCCAGCACTCCCTGGTCGCCCAGCAGATCCGGGCCAACAACCTGGCGAACCTCAACACGGCGGGTTTTCGAGCCGACTTCGAGCGGGTCTCCGCTTACGCCCTGAGCGGGGATGGTTACCAGAGCCGCGTCATGGCGCGGGAAGAGGTAGCCGGCACCGACTTTCGAGCCGGTGCCCTGATGCAGACGGATCGCAAGCTGGACGTGGCGGTGCGTGGTGAGGGTTTTCTGACGGTGCAAACGGCAGATGGTGCAGAGGCCTATACCCGGGCCGGCAATCTGGAAGTCGATGCCGATGGCCTGCTCAGCCTCAATGGCCGCCCCGTGCTGGGGGATGGCGGTGAACTGGTGGTGCCGGCCTATCGGGATCTCAGTTTCGGCAATGATGGCTCCCTGAGCATCACGCCTCCCGGTGGGGGCGCCCGCCTCGATGTGGGACGGCTCAAGCTGGTCAATCCGGCGGCCAGCGAGCTGGTCAAGGGACTGGATGGCTTGTTTCGCCTGCGCCAGGGCGGCGATGCCGAGCCGAGTGAAGAGGTGGTGATGGCCTCCGGCTTCCTGGAAGGGGGCAACGTCAACGCGGTCGACGAGCTGATCGGCAGCATGGCACTGACCCGCAACTTCGAATTGCAGGTCAAGTTGATGAAGACGGCAGACGATCAGGCCCGCCAGGGCGCCCGCCTCATCTCGGGCCAGGGTTAACCCTCAGGGGCAATATTTCGGATCCGGCCCCTGGCCGGGTCCTCATGAACGCAGTGGAGAGAGTCGATGCACGCAGCATTATGGGTCAGCAAGACCGGCCTGTCGGCACAAGATGCCAAGATGGCCAGCATTTCCAACAACCTGGCCAACGTCAACACGGTCGGCTTCAAGCGAGATAGGGTTGCTTTCGAAGACCTCTTCTATCAGGTCCAGCGCCAACCGGGTGCCCAGCAGGATCAACAGAATCTGGCGCCGATCGGCATCCAGATGGGGAACGGGGTTCGGGTGGTCGGGACCCAGAAGGTATTCACCTCGGGTCAGTTCCAGAATACCAACCAGGAGCTGGACATGGCGGTGGTCGGGGCGGGTTTCTTCGGGGTCGAGCGCCCGGATGGTGAAACCGCCTATAGCCGCAATGGCCAGTGGCATCGCAGCGCCGAGGGGTTGCTGGTCAATGCCGATGGCCTGCCCATGCTGCCGCAGATCCAGATCCCGGACAATGCCACCAAGGTCTCCATCGGCACAGATGGCACCGTCAGTGCCACTCTGCCGGGTCAGCAGGAGAACGTGGAGCTCGGCCGGATCACCCTGACCAACTTCGCCAATCCGGCCGGTCTGGAGGCGCTGGGCGGCAACCTGTATCGGGCCACCGGAGCCTCCGGTGAGGCGATCGAAGGGGTGCCTGGCGAGGATGCCATGGGGGCCATCAAGCAGTACACCCTGGAGAGTTCCAACGTCAATGTGGTGGAAGAGATGGTCGACATGATCACCACCCAGCGCGCCTATGAGATGAATGCCAAGGTGGTCTCGGCGGCGGATCAGATGCTGAAGTTCGTGACCCAGGCCCTGTGATGATGAGCGTGTTCAGGCAGAGCCTCTGGCTGGTGTTGCTGCTCGGTGGCTGCGCCACCTATGAGCTGCGCGCCCCCGAGCCGGGTGAAGAGCAGTGGGCCCCCTCGCGTCCCAATCTGCCCGTGGCGGCCAGTGGCGAGGATGGCAGCCTCTATCGCGACAACTATATGTTCACCCTGTTTCAGGACAGGCGCGCCTATCGGGTCGGCGACATCTTGACCGTCATGCTGGAGGAGCGAACCCAATCCAGCAAGAAGGCCAATACCAGTACCAGCAAGAGCAGCAGTCTCAATGTACCGGCCCCGTCCATCGGCGGTGAGGTGCGCACCGACTGGGGGGCGACCCTGAGCGCTGACCGGGATTTTGACGGCGGCGCGACGTCCAGCCAGCAAAACACCCTGTCCGGTGCCATCACGGTCACAGTGGCAGAGGTGATGCCCAATGGGGTGATAGGGATCCGCGGCGAGAAGTGGATCCGTCTCAACCAGGGGGACGAGTATGTGCGGCTCGGCGGCATGGTGCGGGTCGAAGACATCGATCAGCGCAATCGCATCTCTTCCCAGCGCATCGCCGACGCCCGCATCACCTATGCCGGGCGAGGTGCCCTGGCAGACAGCAACCAGATGGGGTGGTTGAGCCGCTTCTTCAGCTCAGCCTTTGCGCCATTTTGAGGACTCTTATGAAAAAGTGGCTTCCTGCCCTGCTCTGCCTGGTTCTGCCCCTGCTTGCGACGGCGGCACCGGCCAGCAAACGTGCTCTGCTCGACATTGCGGACGTGCAGGGACTGCGCCCCAACCAGTTGGTGGGCTATGGCCTGGTGGTCGGTCTGTCCGGCACCGGGGATCGCAGCCAGGTCAAATTCACCGGTCAGTCGATGGCCAACATGCTCAAGCAGTTCGGTGTGCAGCTGCCTGACGATATCGATCCCAAGCTCAAGAACGTGGCCGCGGTGTCGGTGCAGGCGACCCTGCCTGCCCTGGCGGGCAAGGGCCAGCTGGTGGACGTGACAGTCACCTCCATCGGCGATGCCAAGAGCCTGCGTGGCGGCTCCTTGCTGTTGACGCCACTGCGGGGTATTGACGGTGAAGTCTATGCGGTCGCCCAGGGCAATCTGGTGGTCGCCGGGGTGAAGGCCGAAGGCCAGTCCGGCTCCTCGGTCACCATCAATGTCCCGACCGCAGGTATCATCCCCAATGGCGCCATCATAGAGCGGGAGGCGGTCAACAGCTTCGCCGACAAGCCTGAAGTGACCCTCAACCTGCATCAACCCAACTTCCGCACCGCTCGCAACGTGGAGCGCGCCATCAATGCCCAGTTGGGGCCGGTGGCCAGGGCGGTGAGCGCGGGCCGCATCCAGTTGGCGGCCCCCAAGGATGAGAGCCAGCGTATCTCCTTCATGGCCTTGCTCGAGGACATCCAGATTGACCTTGGCAAGGCGCGGCCCAGGGTGGTGTTCAACAGCCGGACCGGCACCGTGGTGATGGGGCAGGGGGTCAAGGTGCGCAAGGCGGCGGTCAGCCATGGTAGTCTCACTGTCACCATAGGCGAGAGCCAGACGGTGAGTCAGCCCAACGCCTTCTCCAATGGGCAGACCACCACCACACCGAACTCCCAGATCCAGGTTGATCGGGAGCGCAACAATATGTTTGTCTGGCCGGAAGGCACCTCCCTCGAGGTGATCGTCAAGGCAGTCAACTCCCTGGGAGCCACCCCGGATGATGTCATGGCCATACTGCAAGCCCTCGATGAGGCGGGAGCCCTCGAAGGCGAGCTGGTGGTCATCTGAGGACCTATCATGACTAGAATCACATCAGAACCTGGTTTTTATCAGGATCTCAATGAGTTGCAGCAGATAAAGAGCAACCCGGATCAGCGGGCCGCCCTGGAGGCGGCCGCCGGCCAGTTCGAGGTTGGCTTTTTGCAGACGGTGCTCAAGCACATGCGAGCCGCGACCGATGCCTTGCAAGACGAGGATGACAAGCTGATCAAGGGCGAGGGGCTCTATCGCGACATGTATGACAGTCAGCTCGCCATGAGCCTGGTGCAGCGCGGTGGTTTGGGGCTCAAGGAGCAGATGGTCAGGCAACTGGATCCCGCATTAAAGAATCCCGAGCCCATGGTCGCTTCACAGGAACAGGGCCTGGTGGCTTTCCAGCAACCCCTGACCCGGATGAAGAAACCGGGGTGATGCCAAGGCATACCCGCTTCTATCCCTATCGCCAACCTGCCAACAGAAGGAACGCTGACAGATGTCACTGCTCAATATCGGCTTCAGTGGTCTCAACGCCGCCCAGATAGCGTTGAATGTCAGCGCCCAGAACATTGCCAACGCCAATACCACCGGCTATTCGCGCCAGGAGGCCATGATGGGCAGCCTGTCTGGTTTTGGTCGGCTGGATAACGGCATGGGGGTTGAAGTCGTCGGAGTGCGCCGCATCACCGACGACTATCTGGTGGCCCAGCACTGGCGTGCCGGCTCCTCCCTGGGATCTGCCTACTCCTTTCATCAATACATCAATACCACCGAGCAACTGCTTGGCAGCGAATCAATGAATATTGCCAAGGGACTCGACAGTTTCTTTGCCTCACTCAGTGCGGCCCTGGACAGTCCGGAAACCCCGGCCCAGCGCAGTCAGATTGTCAGCTCGGCCGGTGCGCTTGCCAACCGTTTCAATCAGCTAAGCGAGAGCCTGCTGACTCAGGAGAAGCAGATCGACGATCAGCTCAACGGCAGCGTCAGTCAGGTCAACAGTTACCTGGGGCAGGTGGCCGAACTCAACAAGCAGATCGGCGATCAATCCTCGAAAGGGGTGAATACCTCGGTGCTGGAAGATAGTCGGGATCAGGTGATCCGCGAGCTTTCCACCCTGATGGAGGTCAGGGTCAACCGCCAGAGCGATGGATCCGTGGCACTCAGCCTGCCTCAGGGACAACCCCTGGTGCTGGGCGCGAGCAGCAGCAGCCTCACCATCAAGGGTGACCAGCTCTCCCTGAGCTTTGGCCCCCAGACGTTCGAGGTGCCCAAGCTCAGTGGCGGCACCCTGGCCGGCATGCTCGCTTACCGTGCCGAGGTACTGCGTCCGACCCGGGATGAGCTGGGCCAGATAGCCAGCAAGCTGGCCGATGAATTCAATGCCAAGCAGATGAACGGCATAGACCTCAATGGCGGCACCGGCAAGCCGCTGTTCGTCTATGACCCGCTGGACCCTGCCGGCACGCTCAAGCTGGCGTCGGGTTTTAAAGGGGACGATCTCGCCTTCGCCCAGGTCGGAGGGGGCCCGGGCGACAACCGTAATCTGCAGGCGCTGATCACCATCAAGGATGGCCAGTATGACGCCTACGGCAGTTTGCTTGGCCAGATGGCGGTGCAGAGCGGCCAGGCCAAGGCCCAACTGGATGCCAACGCCAACCTGGAGCAACAACTCTCCCTCAAGCTGAGCAGTGTCAGCGGCGTCAATACCGATGAGGAAGGGGTCAAGGTGATGGCCTACACCAAGGCGTATCAGGCCAATGCCAAGGTGATCAGCACCTCGGATCAACTATTCACCTCTCTCCTGAATATGTTCTGAGGCTAAGTCCATGATTGTCAGCGCCGACCAGCACCCGCTCTTCACCTTTTTCCTGAACATGTTCTGAGGAACTCTCCATGCGTGTCAGTACCAACCAGATCCAGCTCAGCATGCTCGGCAACCTGCAACAGGGCTTCGGTGACTATGCGCGGCTCGATCGTCAGATCGCGAGCAACAAGCGGATCCTGCAGCCATCGGATGACGCCATCGGCAGCGTGCGCCTGCAGGGGCTGCACAAAGAGCAGACGGCCATGGCCCAGTACCAGAAGAACATTTTCAATGCCAAGAGCCAGCTATCCCAAGGGGAGCAGCAGCTCGACACCATGACCAACATGCTGATGCGGTTGCGAGACCTGACCCAGATGGCGGCCACCGGCAGCATGTCCCCCGATGACAGGGCTGCGGTTGCCAGCGAGCTGGCGGTGCTCAAGGAGGGTCTGCTCGATCTGGCCAATGGCCGCAACGAGAGTGGCTCCAGCCTGTTTGCGGGCAGTCAGGTCGACAAGACCGCCATCGTCAAGGATGCGGGTGGCAACTACCTCTATCAGGGGGATGCCCTGGTGCGGGAGGTGGTGGTGGCCAAGGGGGTGACGGTCGGCCTCAATCACACCGCCGATAGCCTCTTCATTCAGGGCGGGGACTTCTTCAAACAGCTGGACGATCTGGTGACGCTGCTGGAGAGCTCGACCGGTGATACCAATGCAGAGGCGGGTGCCATGCTGGATCGCAGTCAGCTGTTGCAAGATGAGATCAGCCAGATGGTGAGCGGCATAGGCGCCCGCATCAATCTGCTCGACCAGATCGACGAGAGCCATGCCGAGAAGACCATCTATAGCAAGGAAGTGAGCAATCAGATAGAGTCCCTCGATTATGCCGAGGCGGTGACCAAGCAAGCCCATGTGCTGATGGCTCTTCAGGTCCAGCAGCAGGCGTTTGCCAAGGTCAATGGCCTGAGCCTGTTCAACTACATTCCCTGACCCGGATAAGGACCCAAGATGCAGATCCAGCAGACCAGACCGGGCGGTGTGGCCGAAGCCTCCGCCCAGCTCAAGTTGCGCGGTCAGGCATCTGTTCAGGGGAAGAACAAGAGTCGCCAGCCGGTCGCCATGGATCGTCACCCCAATGTGGCGAGGCTGGAACGTTGGGCGCTGATTGGCACGGCCCAGCAACGTATCGCCCATGCTCAGGGTGGCGAGCAGGCCCTCGGTCAGGTGTGGGGCGAGCTCAAGCGCCTGGAGCGGCAGCTCTCGCAGACCACGAGTGCCGGGGGGGAGATAGTCCAGCGTCTGCGCGCCCTCGAAGAGAAACTGACCAGTCAGGATGCCCCCTTGACGGATGCCCTCAAGCCGAGGTTGCTGAATGGTGCGGGCAGCCGGGTTCATTATGGGGTCGATCATCTGGAGCTGCTGACGGCCAAACCGACGGCCGAGCGACTGGTACTGGCCTTTCCCGTCAGCAACAGCGCGGTGGAAGTGTTGATTCCGGCGGGAGCCCAGGGACAAGAGGTGATCAAGCGGCTGGATCAGGCCCTGAACAAGGAGCAGATCCAGGCCAGGATGAGTGAGCAGGGCAAGCTGGAGCTGAGTCTGCCTGAGGCGCAGAGACGCAAACTGGATGAACCTGTCCTCATCAGTGGTGAAGGGATCCGGATCCCGGCCGGTAACCCGGTGCCGGTCAAGTTCAAGCAGCACCCTGGTCAATTGAGCCTGCTGGGTGAGGGGCTGGGGCGCGGTGAGATCAAGCAGGAGCAGCGCAGATTGCACAAGCTGCTCGGCGAGATAGAGCAGTCGGTTCGCGAACTCAAACAGTTCCGCCAGAAGATGGTCCAGCAGCTGGACAAGGTGAAATCCCGCAGCCAGAGTCTCAAGCTCGATGAGCTGGAACAGCTGCAAAGCAAGTTGAGCAGCCAGCTCAAGGATGGCGGTTTTGCCGGTACCATGGCGGGCCTGTTGGCCCAGGCCAATGTCTCCCGCCAGAATGTGGTGGCGCTGCTGGCCTGATCGCGTCGTGCATTTGGTGACACAGACAACACCCCGTGACCCGGGGTGTTGTCGTTTCTGGCATCCCCGCTCCCGGATTATCCCGTCTTGAGCAAGGCGTAGAGGGTCAGGTCGCTGGCGAGCCCGGAATCTTCCAACCCCTTCTCCAGGGTGCTCAGGAAGGTCGCGTTGTGCTGGCGAACCGTGTGATAGCTGTAGAAGAGGTCCGTGACATCCCCCTCGGTCAGGGGCGCATCCCCCATGGCCAGCAGGCACAGGTAGCTGCGCAGCAGGAAGTAGTCCGCGATCAGCAGGCGATAGGCCAGCTGCGGACTCTGTCCCTGGGCCGGGAACTGGTTGTGATAGACGTAATAGAGCAGATGGTTCTGCTGAATATGGGGTCGTTCGGCCAGGAAGGGGGCAACCCGTTCATGCCAGCACTGATGCAGGCTGGCGAGTTTGTGTTCATCATACTCGCCCTCCAGCACCCGATTGATGGTCTCCAGACAGCGGCTCATGGTCACGCGCCCACGGCGCTGCTGGTGCTGGTTGTTGAGCATCAGCAGATGGGTGAGGGTGCGCAGCGCCCACCACTGGATCTTGCCAATGAAGGGGAGCTGGGCGAAGGCCGTGGCGAGTTGGCCCTGCTCTATCATAGGCACCATCTGCTCGAGGAAGGCCTGGTTGGATACCTTGCTCTCATCTCTGTGTACCAGCATGCCAATCAACCAGAGCCGCTCTTCCACCGTCATGGCATCGGCCAGCAGCACGTCGATGCTCAACATGTGCAAGGAGGCCTGGGCAGGAGCGATGGCCTTGGGCTTGCCCTTGCCGATGAAGGGGGTTGCCTCCATCGCCATGGCCTGGGGGTCGAGCAACACCCGGCGGCTGACTTCGGGGCAGGAGAGCATCAGACTGCGCCTGTGCTGATCACCCAACTGGGTTTGCTGCCTGGGGTAGCTCTTGCAGGTGTGGCTGAGGGCTTCGGGGCCCGCCTGCTTGTGGACATTGCACAATCCTGTTCCGTCGAGGAAGGGGCAGGCTCCCGTCTTATCCATGCGGATAGTGCCCCAATGAGCATCGGATTTTTTCACCTTCTGGATATGCTGTTTGGCGGTGCTCTGGATGAGTTGATCAGGGTGGCTGACGTAGTGGCGATAGGTCTGCTTGTCGATGGAAATGGTCCAACCATGACAGCAGTTGTCTTCGCATCGATCGCCGATGCACTGGAATTGCTGATAGTACCTGGGGGTAAGCAGGGTATGGGCCATTCTGATCTCCTTGCGTGGCTTGAACCTCATGATCGCACGGGCGGCTGCCCGCATCGATCGCTGTGGCCGACGTACTGCAAGAAGGGTGCCCGAAGTGGCAAGCGATGCACCCAGGCTTGGGCGGGTGAAAATTTTAAAAAAGTGCGGCCGTCATTTCATTTTCACCGCCGGGCGGTCGCTCTTGAAGGGAGTCAACCAATCAGCTGCCCGGCAGCATCTCACTCAAGGAAACGACCATGGGTCTGTCCATTCACACCAACTTCGCCTCGCTGACCACTCAGAGCCAGCTCAATACCACCAACAAGATGCTGGGCACCGCCATGCAGCGTCT
Organism: Aeromonas sp. BIGb0405; assembly: GCF_024807335.1. Lineage (NCBI taxonomy): Bacteria > Pseudomonadati > Pseudomonadota > Gammaproteobacteria > Aeromonadales > Aeromonadaceae > Aeromonas > Aeromonas sp. BIGb0405. The sequence continues at coordinate 287,607 of NZ_JANUEP010000004.1, read as the reverse complement.
GGGCACCGGTCTGCGCATCAACTCCGCCGCCGATGATGCCGCCGGTCTGCAGATGGCTACCCGCCTGCAAGCCCAATCCAATGGCCAGAAAGTGGGCATGCGCAACGCCCAGGATGCCGTCTCCATGATGCAGACCGCCGAAGGCGCCATGGACGAGATGACCAATATCGTCCAGCGCATGAAGGACCTGGCCACCCAGGGTGCCAACGGCACTACCAGCGCCGAAGACTACACCGCCCTGAACGCCGAGTTCGGCGAACTGACCAAGGAGTTGGGTAATATTGTTGGTAACACCAGCTTTGGTGGCCAGAAATTGTTGAAGGGTGGGTCGTTTGAGGTTGCCACTGGTGTGACTTTCCAGATTGGTGGCTCTAGCACTGAAACACTGAAGGTTGATGTAGCAACCGCCATGAAGGATCTGACCGGCACTACAGCAACTAAGGGTATTGCGGACGCTGATATTGTCGCTGGTATAGGTGATCAAACCAAAGCCAGTGATGCGATTACCGCCACAACTAACCTGCTTGATCAAATCGGCTCTGTCCGTTCCTCCTTCGGTGCCAACATCAACCGTCTGGAGCACACGGTCAACAACCTCTCCAACATGAAGGAGAACACCGACATGGCGAACGGCCGCATCATGGATGCCGATTTCGCCCAGGAGACCACCAACATGACCAAGAACCAGATGCTGATGCAAGCTGGCATGTCCGTGCTCTCCAACTCCAACCAGATGACCGGCATGGTCACCTCCCTGCTGCGTTGATACCTGTGGCACTCATCCCCCGGGATGAGTGCCTTTTTCCACTTCCTCCCCTCCTGACCGTTTCCGCTTTTCCCGTATTTTTTCAGTAATCCATTCAAGTCTTGGCCGCCCCCGGTCGCTTCTCCTCCCTACAGGGTTACCCGCTGCATCGCAGCTTTTCGAGGAGTACATCATGGGTTTGTCCATTCACACCAACTTTGCCTCTCTGACCACTCAGAGCCAGCTCAATACCACCAACAAGATGCTGGGCACCGCCATGCAGCGTCTGGGCACCGGTCTGCGCATCAACTCCGCCGCCGATGATGCCGCCGGTCTGCAGATGGCTACCCGTCTGCAAGCCCAGTCCAACGGTCAGAAGGTCGGCATGCGCAACGCTCAGGATGCCGTCTCCATGATGCAGACCGCCGAAGGGGCCATGGACGAGATGACCAATATCGTCCAGCGCATGAAGGATCTGGCCACCCAGGGCGCCAACGGTACCTCGAGTGCGGAAGATCGCCTGGCCATGGGGACAGAGATGAAGGAACTCACCGCCGAACTGAAGAACATCAGCGACAACACCAAGTTTGGCGGCCAGGACCTGATCAGCGATGCTGGCAAGTTTGGCGCTGCCGCTGTGACCTTCCAGATTGGTGGCTCTGCTGGGGAGAAACTGGATGTTGATGCCAGCACCAATGTTAAAGCAGTGAACAAAGCTATCGATGATACTGAAACTGCTTTTAAGGACGCCGATGTGGCCGCTACCGTATTGAAGTCCACCGATTTCAATGCGCAGATCACCAAGATGGAAGACGCCCTGGACGCCATCGGTACCGCCCGTTCCCAGTTCGGTGCCAACATCAACCGTCTGGAGCACACGGTCAACAACCTCTCCAATATGAAAGAGAACACCGACATGGCGAACGGCCGCATCATGGATGCCGACTTCGCCCAGGAGACCACCAACATGACCAAGAACCAGATGCTGATGCAAGCTGGCATGTCCGTGCTCTCCAACTCCAACCAGATGACCGGCATGGTCACTTCCCTGCTGCGTTAATAGTGTTAACGGGCTGCCCTGTCCGGGCGGCCTGTTTTTATCGCCTGTCCATCGGAAAGCAGGTGCCTGTGTTTTCCAATCGACATGCCGGATGAACCTAGTCTCAAGGGTGTAACAAGATGCAGATAGATCCCTCCTCCATGGCCTCTCAGCTGGTTGCCGCCGAGCGTCAGAACATGGATGCCCTGCTCAATCGCCAGATGGCGAGCGTCAAGGGGCAGCAGACGGCGTTGAGCGCGCTCAACACCAAGCTCTCCACCTTCCAGACCATGCTCAAGGACTTGAACAAGGCTTCCACCTTGCAGGCCCAGAAGGCGACCATGTCCCAGGAGGGCTTCATGACGGTCACCAGCAACGGCAAGGCGAGCTCGGGTCAATACAGTTTCTTCGTCGAGCAGCTGGCTCAGGCTCATCAGCTGGGGGTGCAGCTCGGCAGCGACACGGATCTCCTGCCGGCGAGTGGCACTCTCTCTCTGGCGGTGAAGGGCAAGACCCTGAACGTGGACCTGGCCGCCCTGCCGGCGGGGGCGACCGTCAAGGATCTGGTCACCCACATCAACAATGCCACGGACAACCCCGGGGTCAAGGCGACCTTGGTGCGCACCGATGGCAAGGTCAACCTGGTACTGACCGGCAAGGAGACGGGGGAGGAGAACGTCATCAATCTGAGTTACAGCGGCGATCCGGCCAGTGCCTTTGCCACTGCGCTGGCGGCTCGCACCGACATCACCAAGGCGCAGGATGCCAAGTTGCGGATGGGGGGGGATAGCCCGCTCACTATCACCTCTGCCAGCAACAAGATAGAGAATGTGGTCGATGGTCTCACTTTGGAGCTGACCAAGGTGCAGGCGGCCGGGGATCCCCCGATGCAGGTCACCATTGGTCAAGATACCGAGGCCGTGACCGGCTCCCTCAAGCAGTTTGTCGACAGCTACAACGAGCTGGTGGGCGAGTTGGCCAAGATGACCGCCAGCGATCCCAAGGCGCCGGGAGCCCTTGCCTCGGACAGTGGGGTGCGCGGCCTCAAGAGCCTGCTGGCTGCCAAGGTACGGGATCTGCCCAATGGCCTGACCCTGAATAGCTTGGGGATCAAGACGGATAAGGCGGGCAAGCTGGCGTTCAACGAGACTGACTTCAACAAGGCGCTGGAGAAGGATCCCGAGCTGCTTGGCAAGGCATTGATGGGGGATGATGGTCTGCTCAAGCGGATGAGTAACGCCATGGATCCTTACACCAAGCGGGATGGGATGCTCAAAGGACGCAAGACGGGTCTTGAGAACAACCAGCGCCGTCTGGACGAGCGGATGGAGGCACTGGATCGGCGCATGGAATCCACGTATAAGCGCTACCTCAATCAATTCACCACCATGAACCAGATGATGCAGACCATGGGTTCTTTGTGAGTCGATGCCCGCGCTTTATTCTGACTAAGTGAGTTTTCCATGTTTGAACACCAAGATGGCTACGATGCCTATCAATTTGCCGCCACTCAGGCCAAGGCCGCCAGCGCCGATCCCCATCAGCTGGTGCTGATGTTGATGGATGGCCTGCTCGATGAGATAGCCCGGGCCGAAGGCCATATCCAGGCCAGGCAGTATGAGCGCAAGGGGCAGGCCATCAACAAGTGCCTGCAGATCCTCGGTGGCCTCGACAGCGCCCTCGACATGGAGAAGGGGGGGGAGCTTGCGGCCAACCTGCACCGTCTCTATGACTACTGCGGCCAGCGCCTGTTCGAGATCAGCGTCAGCAATGATTTGGCTGGTTTCGCCGATGTACGACGCATTCTGCAGGAGCTAAAACAGGGCTGGGAAGCCATGGCGGCTCACAAGGGGTGAAGCAGGCGGAAGCAGCACTTCCCGCCATTCCCATGTCGACATCCTAATCCATTGATAATTATTATTTATTTTATGGCCCACTCCTTGCTAGTGGCTATGTGCTACCACTCATTAAGGCCCTTGCCATGCCCGTCAAAAAGCCATCGATACCCGGCATCGAGTATGAGACTCGCCAGCGCCAGCTGCTGGCTCTGGGTCGTCAGTTGCAACAGCAGGCCCAGGCCGGTCAGTGGGATGCGGTGCGCTTGACCGATCAGCGGTTGGCACAGTTTTGCGGCGCACTGGCGAACTCGCCCTCCCTTTGGCAGGCTCTGCAGCCTGTCCGTCAGCAGGTCAAGGCCTGGCATGGCGAGGCGCTTGCCCAGTGCCGGGCCGAGCTGGAGACCCGTCAGCAAGAGTGGCAACGACTCAGTCAGGGGCGCGAAGGGATGCAAGCCTATGACGAGGTGCAGTCATGGCTGTGATCCGCCATCTGGAGCAGGCGACACTGGCCGCCGCGTCCCCAGAGCAGGGCACTATTCGTAGTCGCCAGCCGGTGGAGCCCGAACAGGGTTACCTGCCGCTCGACAGCCCCCACGCTGAGGTATCGCCTCTTCCTTTGCCAACGCTGTCTCAAGAACAAGGTAATGAGGAGGCCCCGCCGGAAGCAGGTCACCATGATGAGGAGGCGCTGGCCGCCGCCCTCGCTGTTTTCCTGCAGCAAGACCCCATGACAGGTTTCACAGCATCCACGAGCAGCGGCTTCTCCCGGCGCAGTGCCGGGGTGGAGACACTGACTTTCAGCGCGGAGTCGCGCCCGACGCAGGTAACCCAGGCACTTGTCTCTACTCGGGAGGATCGGCCGCTGTTGCCGGATGTACCATCGCTCGCATTCGAGACGCTGCAGGCGAGGCTCAAGCTGCGTCAAGGTGCCTTCGCCGATCTGGCCGGTCAAGCCAGCCAGGCTGAGCATCAGACTCCCGCGACAACCCGCGCCGGTGAAGCCGTTACCGCCCGTCCCTTACCCGTTTTGCCTCCCGCCCTGATCGCTGCGTTGGGGGGGGATCTGCCCAAAGGGGAGGGGGTCGAATCGAAAGGGATGCAGGTGCCCACCCTCACCACCCTGCAGCTGGCTCGCGGTCCCGAGTATCAATGGGCACCGGCCAAGCTGGCAGACAACCAGTCTCAATGGGGCCAGCAACTGGTCGATCTGCTCCGCGACAAGGTCGAGATGCAGGTCAACCATCAGATAAAGCAGGCTCATATTCGCCTGGACCCCCCTGAGCTGGGGCGCCTTGAGCTCACGGTTCGGATGGAGGGCGACAAGCTCAGTGTGCAGCTGAATGTGGCTAATCCGGCGGTGCGTGACGCCCTTATCCAGTCAATGGAACGGCTGCGCATGAGCCTGGCACCCCATCATGCCGGTGGGGTCGAGGTCAATGTGGGTCAGGGGGGCGAGCAGGAGCGGCGTCAGGCCTGGACTCAGGACGAGGTACTGGCCGGGCGGCGCGACTGGGCCGATGAACCCTCACCGACCGACACCCGGGGCCGAGATTGGCTCAACACCCTGGTCTGATAGCAACCGAACAACAAGGTAACGAGATACGATGCGGCGATTTTTCAAGTGGTTGATGGTGATAGTGGCGGCTTGCTGCTTACTGCTGGTGCTAGCTTATGGCGCTTATCTGAAGCGGGAGCAGATCGGGGTCTGGCTCGGTCTGACCGAGGCCAAGCCTGAACTCAGTGCGACGCCGTTGTTCAAACCCATGGAGCGTTTCGTCATCAGCCTGGAGGGCGGGGCCCAGACCCATTATCTGGTACTGGAACTGGCCCTGGTGACCCACAATCCGGCCCAACTGACCGTGCTGGAAGAGCTCAAACCCCTGATCCGCAACGCCATGGTGCAGTACTTCAGCCATCGGACCCTGGAGAACGTGCGGCAGGAGCTGCAGAACATCAGCGTCCTGCAGAGCTCGCTGCTTGGCAAGTTGACCACGACGTTACAGGGATATGGTTATCAGACCTATCTGGATGAAGTGCTGATCACCAAGGTGTTGGTGCAATAGGTCCGCGATGAGTCATTCGGAGTGGGAGCAGCCAGATGTCTTCGCCGCCAAGAGGCCCATCTTAGGCGAGCAGGCCATCTTGATGCGCTATCTGCCCCTGGTCAAACGGGCGGCCAGTCACCTGCGTAGCCAGGTATCTGCCAGTTTCGATCAGGATGACATGGAGCAGGTGGGCATGATGGGCTTGCTGGAGGCCTGGCGTCGCTATGATGGTGAGCCGGATCAGCAGTTCGAGAGTTATGCCTTCAAGCGCGTCCGTGGCGCCATGCTCGACGAGCTGCGTCGTCTCGACTGGCGACCACGCCAACTGCGCCAGCAGGTCCATGTTTACAACCAGGCCCAGCGCGAGCTGCACAATAGCGCAGGGCGCGCGCCGACCGAGCAAGAGCTGGCCGATGCGCTCGCCACCTCGGTGGAGGAGGTCCGCCAGCTTGCCTATGCCAGCCAGGCCGAGGCTTTGCAGAGTCTGGAAGAGTGGCTGGAGAATGGTGGCCGGGCGCCGACCGCCGAATCCGATGATGCCGACCTGGCCATGACCCTCAGCAAGGTGCTCGCCACCCTGGACAAGCGGGAGCAGTTGCTGCTCTCCCTCTACTACCAACATGAGCTGAACATGAAGGAGATAGCCCTGGTACTCGGTCTGACCGAGTCCCGGGTTTGTCAGCTGCATAAGCAGTGTGTGCTTCAGCTCAAGAAGCAATTGGTCGATTCCATCTAATCATGCCTCGTCACACCCCGTGGCGAGGCTCCTTGTGTTGTGCGGGAGCATTCATGCAAAAACAGCTAGGCCTGGGCATCATCTTCGTGTGTGTGCTGGGCGGTTTCATGATGGCCGGTGGGCGCCTGCTTGCCCTGTGGCAGCCCGCCGAGATGGTCATTATCTTCGGCGCGGCCATCGGCTCCATGTTCATCGGCAACTCCAAAGAGGTGCTCCACGAGATGTGGCGCCAGATCAAACTGGTGGCCAAGCCAAACAAGGCTGAGCGGGAGCTCTACCGCGAGTTGCTGACCTTGATGCATCAACTGCTGGAAGAGACCCGCAGCAAGGGCCTCAAGGCCCTCGATGAACACATCGAGAATCCGCAACAGAGCTCGGTCTTCCTGATGTACCCGCAGATCGCCGAGGATCCTCAGTTGCTGGGCTTCATCATCGACAACCTGCGCCTGCTCGGCATGGGCAAGATCAGCCCCCATGAACTGGAGACCATGCTCGAGCAGGAGATCATGGCCATCGAGGAGGAGATGCTCAAACCGGCCCATGCCCTGCACAAGACGGGGGAGGCCTGCCCGGGCTTCGGCATACTGGCGGCGGTCATGGGCATCATCATCACCATGCAGCAGCTCGATGGCCCTCTCACCGCCATTGGCGTACACGTGGCTGCGGCCCTGGTCGGCACCTTCATCGGGATATTCATGTGTTACTGCCTGCTCGAGCCCCTGAGCAGCGCCATGGAAGATCTGGTCAAACGGCGCATCTCCCTGCTGATGTGCGTCAAATCCATACTGCTGGCCCAGTTGCGTGGCAAACAGCCTCTGCTTGCGGTGGACTCGGGACGCAAGGTATTAGAGCCCGACGTCAAACCCAGCTTCATGGAGCTGGAAGAGTGGGTCACCAACAAGGCGATGTAGATGCGTAACCACGAACAGATCATTATCAAGCGGCAGAACCGACGCAACTCGGCGCCCAAGAGCGGAGGGGCCTGGAAGGTGGCCTTCGCCGACTTCACCCTCGCCATGATGGCCCTGTTCATGGTGCTCTGGATCCTGGCCGTCTCCAATCAGGAGGAGCGTGAGCAGGTCGCCAGCCATCTGCGTGATTACAGTATTCTGGACAACGCGGCCAATCCCTTCGATATCCGTAATAGCCCCTTCCCGGTCGACCTCGGCGGCCAGCCCTCACCCCTGGAAGAGCTGGTGCCCGTTTACACGCCGGACGGCCAGTTGATGCCCAGACACAGAGACCCCAGCCAGAGCATCCTCAATGAGAAGGGAGTCGATCACTACAGCAACCTGATTGTGGGGCGGGTCGAGGGCAAGCAACAGATGGCGCAATTGGCTGGCGTCATCGACTCCCTGGCCGATCAACTGCAGGCCAAGAACAACCTGGAGCTTCAGCTGGTGCCGCAGGGGCTGCGGATCCTCATCCGGGACAACGAGGACAGGGAGATGTACAGCCGGGGCAGTGCCAGGATCAGCCCCTTCTTCCGTCATCTGCTGATGGGGTTGGCCCCGGTGTTTCAGCGGGTGGAGAACCGGGTGATGATCTCGGGCCACACGGATAACACCCCCTTTGCCGGAGACAACTACAGCAACTGGGAGCTCTCCTCCGATCGCGCCATGATGGCCAGACGGGTGTTGCTGGCAGGCGGCATGCCGCCACAGCGGATTGCCCAGGTAGTGGCGATGTCCGATACCATGCTGGAGGATGCCGATAACCCGACCGGTAGCCGTAACCGGCGCATCGAATTGCTGATCATGACGACCGAGGCCGAGCAGAGCCTGGATCAGTTGTTCAGCTCACAGATACAGGCCGCGACGGCCCAGGCCAAGGAAGGTGTGCCCAGATGAAGGATGAACTAGCCCATGAGCTAACGCTGCAGCAGCAGGATCCCAGGCGCAAGGTACCGCGTTGGTATCTGCACGACGGCACCACCCCCTTAGAGGCGCAAAGCTGTGGCATCGCCGCTCGCCTGCTGATCAGCGGTCTGTTGTTTGACAAGCGGATCGGGCGGGCAGTGATCAAGGACATAGGACCTGGCGGGGTGGGCTTCCTGGCCCCGTCCCGTTTCGAGCTGCCTGACACCATCAGCCTCTCGCTTGCCCCCCACATCCGGCTCGAGTGCCAGATCATGCATAGGCGCGGCATAGGCCAGTATTTGAGTTTCTATGGAGCCAGCTGGACGGATCCGGGACAAGTGGATCTGGCTCCTGTGCTTAGCCACTGGCGACACTGCTTCATGGCAGTAGCGGAACCGGGCGTCGATCCAGACCCAGCGGATCAGGCACCTTCTCCAACCTGAGCCCGCCTTGACCCAGATCCAGTCCCTTGCTTGCCTGGAGCAGCAAGGGATCATGCAGACTCTCCAATGAAATGGTACTGGCGATAAAGGGCCCCCTGGTCGCTTGATGTCCACTGGGTTGGTGCCCGTCGGATGTGCTGTAGGCAATGGGACAACGGCTTACCCCCTGAGCCTGGGGCAGGCGCCAGGCGGGATTCCAGCGACTGGCATCATTCATGGAAACACCTTTCTCAAGTGCCCAGGCCAGCAGGGAACAGCCCTGAGGTTCTGATTCGAGTTGCAGATCGGCCCCTTGGCGCCAGGGGGGTAGCATGAAACTGTAGCGATCTGGGTTCTGCAACAGACGAGAGAGGGCCAGCAGGCGTGCGACATAGAAACGCGTCTCCTCCGGCAGCGCCAGATCCCACAGATTACGGCTGTTGGCGGCCAGTATGGCCTTGGCGACTCGACCCTCCCCCGCGTTGTAGGCTGCCAGGGCCAATGGCCAGTCCCGATCGAACAGTTGATAGAGCCAGGCGAGGTAGGTGAGTGCTGCCTCGGTGGCGAGCGGCAGGGAGTAGCGGCCATCAAAGCTGCTGTTAATGGGGACCCCGAAGCGACTCGCCGTCTGGGGCATCAATTGCCAGGGACCGGCTGCCCCCGCGTGGGAGACAACCTCCAACCGGTAACTGCTCTCGATGAGGGGTACGAAACTGAGCAAAGGGGGGAGCTGTCTGGCTTCGACCTGCTGGGCGACCCAGCGGATCATCGGTTGCACCTGACTCAGGCGTCGCTGCAGATAATCCTGCTGTTTGAGCAGGAACTGAGTCTGTTCCTGTACCAGCTCATTGCCCACCCCTGTCAGGGGGCTGGGAAAACCCGACTGCCAATGATAGTTTTGATAAGAATAACAACAGGATGATGTCAAAATTGTCAGCGAGTACAGCCATTTTGTTATGACTCTCATGGCGCCGCCATCTCTGGGTGGCCGAATGGGAATAAAAACATGGTTGCTCTCAACAGTTTCAGACCTTTTTTGTCGACTGTTCATGTGGATTCAAGGATGTGATGAGCATGATACCACAAGCAAAAACCCCCTCGACAGCAGGCAGAACACTGCAGAAATTTCTGCTCTATCTCATCCTGATTAACTTCGTGCTGATGGGACTCTACATCCTTTATATGGATGGACTGGGTCTGGCGACAAATATGCTGCTGAGCGCCCTCCTCATTCTCTACAACCTGCTGCTTTGTCAGCTTGTTTGCCTGCGAGCACGGCGGGCTGGGGATGGTTACATCATCTATCCCGTGGTCGGTGTGAGCATTGCCTTGTGTACCTTAATCCTTTATCGCTTTATTATTTCGCCCTGAATGGAGGCGTTGCCTCAATGGGTCTCTAATTAATCGCTGTCTTTTTCCAGCAAATAACTTGTGGAAAATCAACTCACTTAATCTGCCCTTATCAGCCGCTGCGTCAATATGTTCCCCGCCGTAAGGATCCTTGCTTGAAAAGCACTTTACTCGTCCTTAAACTTCACAGTGGAGAAAAGTGGATCAAAGTGGTTTTTCTGGGCAAAAGCCCACCATGTGTTACTCATTGGGGATGGCTAATTTGTTGCGTGGTGCTCACGCCATCAGCCTGGATGTCAAAGGGCGACTGGCGATTCCGACCAAATACCGTGATTGGCTGCGCGACGAATGCGACGGCCAGCTGGTCTGTACCATCGATATCGCCCACCCCTGCCTGCTGCTCTACCCCTTGCATGAATGGGAGGAGATTGAGCGCAAGCTGAAGACACTCTCGAGCATGGATCCGGCACAGCGCCGCCTGCAGCGTCTGTTGCTCGGCCATGCGACCGAATGTGAACTGGACGGCAATGGCCGTCTTTTGCTCTCCCAGCCCCTGCGCACTCATGCCGGGCTGGACAAAAAAATCATGCTGGTGGGTCAGCTCAACAAGTTTGAGCTGTGGGACGAGTCCCGCTGGCAACATCAGATCGATACCGATATCGCGAGTCTGCCCGAGGATGACTGGGCTGGCTCGGATCGTTTACAGGATTTCTCGCTATAAATGAGCCAAGCCGCTGAACACATCACAGTGCTGTTGCACGAAGCCGTCGAAGGTCTGGCCATCCAGCCGGACGGCATCTACGTCGACGGCACCTTTGGCCGTGGCGGTCACTCCCGTCTCATCTTGGAAAAACTGGGCCCCCATGGCCGCTTGATCGCGATTGACCGCGATCCCCAGGCCATCGCCGAGGCCGCCAAGATCCAGGACTCCCGTTTCGAGATAGTCCATGGCCCCTTCTCCGGCATCACCGACTACCTCAATGATCGCGGCCTGCTCGGCAAGGTAAACGGCTTCCTGCTGGATCTGGGGGTCTCCTCGCCTCAGCTCGATGATGCAGAGCGCGGTTTCAGCTTCATGAAAGATGGCCCCCTCGACATGCGCATGGATCCGACCAGCGGCCAGAGCGCCGCCGAGTGGCTGGCCAGGGCAGATGTGGATGATATTGCCTGGGTGCTCAAGACCTTTGGTGAGGAGCGCTTCGCCAAGAAGATAGCCCGTGCCATCGTCCATGACCGTGCCACTGAGCCCTATGTGCGTACCCGGCCACTGGCGGAGATGATTGCCAGGGTCAATCCGAGCAAAGAGAAGGGTAAACACGCCGCCACCCGCAGCTTCCAGGCGATCCGCATCTATATCAACAGCGAGCTTGACGAGATAGAGACGGCCCTCGATGGTGCCTTGCAGGCCCTGGCCCCGGAAGGGCGCCTGTCGGTCATCAGCTTCCACTCCCTGGAAGATCGCCTCGTGAAACACTTCATCCGCAAACATGAGAAGGGCCCGGACGTTCCCCGCGGCATCCCCCTGACCGAGTCCCAACTGGCCGGTGGTCGCAAGTTGAAGTCGGTGGGCAAGGCACTCAAGCCTTCTGACCATGAAGTCAGCGAAAACAGCCGTTCACGCAGCTCGGTGCTGCGGGTCGCACAGCGGTTGGCGGATTAACTCATGAGCGAGCCCCGCGTTCACCTCGGCAAGGAGATAATCCAGGACCTTTGGCGCCACAAGCTGCAGCTCGCGCTGGCGGTTGCCGTGCTGGTGACCTCCTTTGCGGTGATCCTGGTGACCAACATGACGCGGGTCATGACGTCGACCCAGAACGATCTCATGGCCGAGGAAGACAGGCTCAATATCGAATGGCGTCACCTGCTGCTGGAGCAGGGGACCCTGGCCGAGCACTCCCGTGTGGCAGCGCTGGCCATGGACAAGTTACAGATGGCTCGCCCCCTGGTGACCACCGAGAAGGTAATCAACCAACCATGAAACGCAAGACGCCCGCCAAGGCGCAGGCCAAAGCCCCGTCACTCTATCCGTGGCGCTTTCGCACCCTGGTGTTCTTCATCGGGGTCGCGTTTATCGGGCTTATCTTGCGTCTGGCCTGGATCCAGGTGATCAACCCGGACAGGTTGCGTCAGGAGGGGGACCTGCGCTCTTTGCGTACCACCTCGACCCAGGCTGTGCGCGGCATGATCACGGATCGGAACGGCGAACAGCTGGCCGTCTCCGTGCCGGTTGAGGCGGTCTGGGCCGATCCCAAGACGGTGCACGAATCCGGCTCCATCCATAACGAGCGGGCCTGGCTGGCGCTCTCCGCCGTGCTGAAGGTCGATATCGATGTGCTCAAGCGCCGTACCGCCAACCCCAAGAAACGCTTCGTTTACTTGCAGCGCCAGGTGACCCCTGCGGTGGCCGAATACATCAAGGGCCTCAAGCTGGGGGGGGTCTTCCTGCGCCCGGAATCCCGCCGTTTCTACCCCACTGGGGAGATCAGCTCTCATCTGGTCGGGGTGACCAACATCGATGGCCACGGCATCGAAGGCATAGAGCGCAGTTACGACCAGTGGCTGACGGCAACCCCTGGGGAACAGCGGGTGCGCAAGGATCGTCAGGGTCGGGTCATAGAGCGGCTCGGGGTGGTGAAAGAGGGCAAGAATGCCAACAACCTGGCCTTGAGCATCGATCAGCGGGTACAGGCGCTGGCCTACCGCGCCCTCAAGCGCGCCACCGATGAGAACAAGGCGACCTCCGGCTCCCTGGTCATGCTGGACGTCAAGACAGGGGAGGTGCTGGCCATGGTCAACACCCCCTCCTACAACCCGAATAACCGCGGTCAGTATCAGAGTTTCCGGGTGCGCAACCGGGTAGTGACAGATACCTATGAGCCGGGCTCCACCATCAAGCCGTTGATATTGTTGAGTGCCTTGCAGGCCGGGGTGACGAGCTGGAAGGATCATATCCCGGGTGGCCCGCTCTATATTGGCGCCAAGCAGATCAGGGATGTCAGCATCCACAGTGCCAACAACCTGTTCGACATACTGCGTTACTCCTCCAACATCGGCATGTCACGGATCGCCTTGCGCATGCCGGCTCAGGAGATGATCAACACCCTCAGCCTGTTCGGGCTTGGCAATGACACCGGCAGCGGCCTGATCGGTGAGAGCCTTGGGATGCTGCCCCAGCGTCGGCGCTGGTCCGATATCGAGCGCGCCACCCTGTCGTTCGGCTACGGCCTGCGGGTGACACCGCTGCAGCTGGCCTCCGCATACGCCACCCTGGCCAATCAGGGCAAGCGGGTGCCCATCTCCACCATCAAGCTGGACAAGGCGCCCAGGGGAGAGCAGGTCATCGACCACAACAACGCCAAGGCCATGATGCAGGCGCTGGAGTTCGTGGTCGACAATGCCATTCCCAAGGCCAAGGTGCCCGGCTACCGCATCGGTGGCAAGAGTGGCACCGCCAAGGTGGCGGTCGCCGGTGGCTATGGCAAGGACTACATGGGCTGGTTCGCCGGCTTTGCGCCAGCCAGCGATCCTCGCTTCGTCATGGTGGTGGTGATCAACGAGCCCAAGGGCAGTGCCTATTACGGCGGCGCCGTTGCCACCCCGCCCTTCGCTGAGGCCATGGGCGGCGTACTCCAGCTCTACAACATTCGTCCCGATGCGGTGCCCAATGCGCCGCCCCCCTCGCTCGCCCAGATGGAGGCCGCCGTTGTCCCTCACACTTGATGCACTCGTGCGCCCCCTTGGCATTGAGGCCCAGGCGCTCCCGCTGACCGACATGCAGCTCGATAGCCGACGGGTCGGCCCCGGCTGTCTGTTCGTGGCGCTCAAGGGGCATCAGGTCGACGGCAGAGAGTTCATCGAACAGGCGGTGGCCCAGGGGGCGAGCGCCGTGCTGTTTGAGGAAGATGGGACATTCGTACCGCCAGCGCTCGATGTGCCCTGCATCGGCCTTGGCGATCTGCCCGCCAGGCTGTCGGGTCTGGCCGGGCGTTTCTTCGGGGAGCCTGCGGCGGCGCTGGACTTGATTGGTATCACCGGCACCAATGGCAAGAGCACCACCGCCTTGCTGGTCGCCAACTGGCATAGCCTGCTGGTCGGTGAACAGGGTGGCAAGGCCGCCGTCATGGGCACCATAGGCAATGGTCTGTTTGGCGAGCTGATTGAAGCCGCCAACACCACGGGCAGCGCTCTAGAGGTGCAGGCCAATCTGGCCGCCTTGCGGGACAAAGGCGCCAGTCTGGTTGCCATGGAGGTCTCCAGCCATGGCCTGGTGCAGCACAGGGTGGCCGAGCTGCACTTCGCCGCCACCGTGTTCACCAACCTGAGCCGGGATCATCTCGACTATCACGGCACCATGGCGGCCTACGGCGAAGCCAAGGCGCTGCTGCTCAAGCAGGTCGACGCGCCCCATGCGGTCATCAATCATGATGATCCGCTCGGGTGCCAATGGCTGGCTCTCCATCCCCAGGCGGTGGCCTTCGGCACCCATGGTCCGATTGAAAACCATCCAGGGCGACAGTTGACGGCGCAGGATCCCCAATTTCATCAGCAGGGATTCAGTTCTGCCATTAACTCCAGCTGGGGGAATGGTGTATTATCCGCCCCCTTGCTCGGCCGCTTCAACGTCAGCAATGTGCTGGCCGCCATGGGGGTCATGCTGGTACTCGGTCATGAGTTTGAGCAACTGCTCGTGACCGCTCCCCGCTTGCAGGGGGTGACGGGCCGCATGGAGTGCTTTGGCGGTGGTCAGGTGCCGCTCGCCGTGGTCGATTATGCCCACACACCGGATGCACTGGAGAAGGCATTGCAGGCCCTGCAGGTACACTGCGAGGGTCGGCTCTGGTGCATCGTCGGCTGTGGCGGAGACAGGGACAGTGGCAAGCGCCCCATGATGGCTGCGGTGGCAGAGCAACATGCGGACTGCGTGATCCTGACCGATGACAACCCCCGTACCGAATCGCCGGCCCGCATCATGGCTGACATGGTGGCGGGTCTTGCCGATCCTGACGCCGTGACCATAGAGCACGACAGGGTCAAGGCCATCGAATACGCGTTAGCGCAGGCGAGCAAAGAAGACATCATCCTGGTGGCCGGTAAGGGGCACGAGGATTATCAGATCATTGGTACCGACAAGCGGCACTACAGCGATCGGGAGACCGTCGCGGCCGCCTTGGACACATTAATGGAGTCATTCAGATGATGGCCCTCAGGCTTTCCGACCGGGAGACCGTCGCGGCCGCCTTGGACACAATATTGGAGTCATTCAGATGATGACCCTCAGGCTTGCCGAACTGGCCCTGGTTCTCGATGCCCGCTTGCTGGGCGAGGATGCAGCGATCACAGCGATCAGCACGGATACCCGTACCCTGGGTCCGGGCGCACTCTTCGTTGCCCTGCGCGGTGAGCGTTTCGACGCCCACGATTTTTGTGAGCAAGCCATGGCGGCAGGCGCCAGCGCCTTGCTGGTGGAGCGCGAGCTGCCCCTGGCCATTCCCCAGCTGATCGTGACGGACAGCCTCAAGGGGCTGGGTCTGCTCGGTCGACTGGTGCGGGAACGCGTCAATCCCAAGGTGCTGGCGATCACCGGCAGCTGTGGCAAGACCACGGTGAAGGAGATGGCGACCGCCATATTGCGTCACGAAGGTGAGGTATTGGCCACCGCGGGTAACTTCAACAACGAGGTGGGCGTGCCGCTCACCCTGCTGCGTCTCGAACCGCACCATCAGTTTGCGGTGATGGAGCTGGGCGCCAACCACCCGGGGGAGATTGCCTGGACCACCTCCCTGGCCCGGCCCGATGCCGCCCTCATCAACAATGTGGCCGCCGCCCATCTGGAAGGCTTCGGCTCTCTGGAAGGGGTGTTCCACGCCAAGAGCGAGATCTTCGAAGGACTGAGTGAGCAGGGAACTGCCATCGTCAACGCCGACAACGAGTTCTGGCCCAAGTGGCAGGCGAAAGGGATCCGTTGTGCCTTCTCTATCGAAGATCAGAGCCAGCCGTTCCATGCCCGCAACATCGTACTCAACGGGCAGGGCTGCGCCGAGTGCGTGCTGGTGACCCCGCAAGGGGAAGTAAACCTGACCCTGGCCATCCCGGGTCGCCACAACGTGGCCAACGCCCTGGCCGCCGCCGCGGGCTGCCTGGCACTGGGGGCGTCGCTTGCCTCGGTCAAGGCGGGGCTGGAGCAGATGGCACCGGTCAAGGGGCGCTTCTGTGTACGGCGCTGGGGTGGTCTCACCCTGATCGATGACACTTACAACGCCAGCGTGGAGTCCGTGCTGGCAGGCATCGATGCCCTGACCGCCATGGGCGGTTACAAGGTGCTGGTGTTTGGTGACATGAAGGAATTGGGTGAGGAGTCTGCCGCGCAACATGCACGGGTGGGACGCCACGCCCGGGAGCGCGGCCTCGACGCCGTGCTGACGGTCGGTGAACAGAGCCGCCACACCGCGGATGCCGCAGGTGGTCGACATTTTGATAACAAGGCGTCCCTGTATGACGCGCTGGCACAGATGATAAACACAGAACAAACCATCTCGATTCTGGTGAAAGGGGCGCGGGGTTCGCGCATGGAAGAGATCGTCAACATGGTCGCCGACCATCAGGAGCAAGCCTCATGCTAGTCTGGCTGGCGGAATTACTCACCCCGCACTTCACCTTCTTCAACGTCTTCTCCTATCTGACGCTGCGCGCCATCCTGTCTATCCTCACGGCGCTCGGAGTGGCACTCTGGTTGGGACCACGGCTGATCCGTCGCCTGCAGATCATGAAATTTGGCCAGGTGATCCGCCAGGACGGCCCTGAGTCTCATTTCAGCAAGGCGGGTACCCCGACCATGGGCGGCCTGATGATACTGGCGGCCATCTTCGTCTCTGTGCTGCTCTGGTGTCGCCTCGACAACCCCTATGTCTGGCTGGTGCTGTTCGTGCTGGCCGCCTACGGTGCCATCGGTTTCGTCGATGACTATCGCAAGGTGGTGCGCAAGAATACCGATGGCCTGATCGCCCGCTGGAAATATTTCTGGCAATCCGCGGTGGCACTGATCGTCGCCGTCTTCCTCTACACCACGGCCACCCATGATGGTCAGACTCAGCTGGTGGTGCCTTTCCTCAAGGATGTGATGCCGCAGCTCGGGCTGATGTTCATCCTGCTGACCTACTTCGTCATCGTCGGTACCTCCAACGCGGTCAATCTGACCGATGGTCTGGATGGTCTGGCCATCATGCCGACCGTGATGGTGGCAGGAGGCTTCGCCCTGATTGCCTGGGCGACCGGTAATGTCAATTTTGCCAGCTACCTGCATATTCCTTATGTGCCCTATACCTCCGAGCTGGTGATTGTGTGCACCGCCATCATAGGGGCGGGCCTGGGCTTCCTCTGGTTCAATACCTATCCCGCTCAGGTCTTCATGGGGGATGTGGGCTCACTGGCTCTGGGCGGTGCCCTTGGCACCATAGCCGTGCTGGTACGCCAGGAGTTCCTGCTGGTGATCATGGGGGGCGTCTTCGTGATGGAGACCGTCTCCGTTATCCTGCAGGTTGGGTCCTACAAGCTGCGCGGGGTACGCATCTTCCGCATGGCGCCCATCCATCACCACTACGAGAAGAAGGGCTGGCCCGAGCCGCGCGTCATCGTGCGCTTCTGGATCATCACCCTGATGCTGGTGCTGCTGGGTCTTGCCACCCTGAAGGTGCGTTAATCATGGTCATCATCATAGGTCTGGGGAAAACCGGTCTCTCTTGTGTCGATTATTTCCTCGGCCGTGGTGTGACCCCCCTGGTGATGGATACCCGTCGCAATCCCCCTGGTCAGGATCAGCTCCCGGCCGGGGTTGAACTCATTGAGGGACTGGATGAAGCCTTGCTCACCCAGGCCCATCTGATCGTGGCCAGTCCCGGTATCGCCCTGGCGACCCCCGAACTCAGGGCTGCCGCCGAGCGGGGCGTGGACATTGTCGGCGACATCGAGCTGTTCGTGCGCGAGACCCACACCCCCGTCATTGCCATCACCGGCTCCAACGGCAAGAGCACGGTCACCACCCTGGTCGGCGAGATGATCGCCGAGGCGGGCCTCAAGGTGGGCGTCGGTGGCAACATCGGCACCCCTGCGCTGACGTTGCTCAAGCAGCCGATGGATCTCTGCGTGCTGGAGCTCTCCAGCTTCCAGCTCGAGACCACCCACAGCCTGCGCGCCGTCGCCTCAGTGGTGCTGAACCTCTCTGAGGATCACATGGATCGCTACCTGGGCATGGCCGATTACCGCGCCGCCAAGCAAGAGATCCATCAGCATTCCCAACATATTCTGGTCAATCGGGACGATGCCCTGACCCTGCCCGACGTGGGCGAGCTCTGGCAAAGTTTTGGCCTGGACGACAAGAGTTATGGCCGAACCCTCTGCGAGGGGCGCCTGTGGCTGAGTCTGCATGGTGAGCCGCTCATCGCGGTGGACGAGATGAAGATCGTCGGTGCCCACAACCAGGCCAACGCCCTTGCCGCCATGGCCCTGTGCGACGCCGTCGGCATTCCCCGCGAGCCACAGCTTGCCGTGCTGCGCCGCTTCGAAGGACTGCCCCACCGTGCCCGCTTCGTGCGCGAGGTGGCGGGGGTTCGCTGGATCAATGACTCCAAGGCCACCAACGTGGGGGCCACCCTGGCCGCCGTGGCTGGGGTGCGGGAATCGGTCAAGGGGCGCCTGCTGCTGTTGGCTGGCGGCCAGGGCAAGGGCCAGGATTTTGGCCCTGTGCAAGCGCTGCTCGGCAGCCAGATAGACAAGATGTACTGCTTTGGTCAGGATGCCGACACCTTGCTGGCGCTGGGCGAGCAGACTGAGCGGGTTGACTCCCTCGAGGCCGCCGTCGCCAAGGCCGCAGCCGACGCCAGACCCGGCGACTGGGTGCTGCTTGCCCCTGCCTGCGCCAGTCTGGATCAGTTCAAATCCTTCGAAGCACGGGGCGATCGCTTCACCGAACTGGTACTGATGCTATGAACGCGCCCCTTGCCAGCCTGGACGGGCTTAACCTCTTCACATCCTTCGACGTTCGCGGTGATCGCCTTACCGCTGAACGGGTGATGGCCCTATGAACGCCCTGCGCGCGACCCTGGCTTTCCTGCAACGGATCCTGCTGCCCGCCCGGCCCGGTGCGCTCTACGATCGCCAGCTGGTGGTGCTGGGCTTCTCGCTGATGACGGTGGGGCTGGTCATAGTGGCCTCGGCCTCCATCCCGGAAGGGATTGCGCTGGCCAATGACCCCTTCATGTTTGTCAAACGCCACGGCCTCTTCCTGGTGATGGCGCTCGGTATCTCCTGGTTTGTTTTGCAGGTGCCCATGGCCCGCTGGCAGCAATACAACGGCCCCATGCTGCTGCTCGCCATCCTGATGCTGGTGCTGGTGCTACTGGTGGGACGGAGCGTCAACGGCTCGGTGCGTTGGTTGCCCCTGGGGCCCTTCAACCTGCAACCGGCCGAATTTGGCAAGCTGGCGCTCTTTGTCTATCTGGCGGGCTACCTGGTACGCCGCCAGAACGAGGTGCGCGAGCGGCTCATCGGCTTCATGAAGCCGATGGCGGTGCTCTTCCTGGTGGCCGTGCTGCTGCTGGCCCAGCCGGATCTGGGCTCCGTGGTGGTGATGTTTGTCACCTCGTTGGGGATGCTGTTCCTGGCGGGGGCCCGCATGGGTCAGTTCATCGCCCTCATTCTGGTGGGGGTGAGCGCCGTGGTGACCCTGATCATCGCCGAGCCTTATCGGATGCGGCGGGTGACCTCCTTCCTCGACCCCTGGGCCGACCCCTTCGGCAGTGGCTATCAGCTGACCCAGTCCCTGATGGCGTTCGGCCGCGGCAGCTGGCTTGGGGAAGGGCTCGGCAACTCCATCCAGAAGATGGAGTACCTGCCGGAGGCCCACACCGACTTCGTGTTCGCCATCCTGGGTGAAGAGCTCGGCTATCTCGGGGTGCTCGGCGCCCTCTTCCTGATTTTCGCCCTGGCATACAAGGCGCTCAAGCTGGGCCATCAGGCCCTGGTGGCAGACAAGCTCTATGAGGGCTATCTCGCCATCGGTATCGGCATCTGGTTCAGTTTCCAGACCTTCGTCAACGTGGGTGCCGCCAGCGGCATGATGCCGACCAAGGGGTTGACCCTGCCACTGGTCAGCTATGGTGGCTCCAGTCTCATCATCATGACGGTCGCGGTGAGCATGTTGATCCGGATCGATTTCGAATTGCGCCAGGCCAGTGCCCAGGCGCGCGTGCGGGAGGTTGCGTGAGTAGCAAGACGTTGTTGGTGATGGCCGGTGGTACCGGGGGCCATGTGTTCCCCGGCTTGGCGGTGGCTGACAGGCTCAAGGCACAAGGCTGGACCATACATTGGCTCGGCACGGCGGATCGCATGGAAGCCGAGTTGGTGCCAGCCCATGGCTACCCCATCTCCTTCATCGACATTCAGGGGGTGCGTGGCAATGGCATCAAGCGCTTGCTGGTCGCCCCTTACCGCATCGTCAAATCCATACTGCAGGCGCGTCAGGTACTGAAAGAGATCAAGCCTGATGTGGTGCTCGGCATGGGGGGCTTCGCCTCGGGTCCAGGTGGCGTGGCGGCCTGGTTGTCCGGCATCCCCTTGTTGCTGCACGAACAGAATGCTGCCGCCGGCATGACCAACAAGTTGCTGGCGCGCCTCGCCAAGCGAGTGCTGATGGCCTTCCCCGGCGCGTTTGCTCCCAGCAACCGCACCGCAGTGGTCGGTAATCCGGTCCGCCCGGAAGTGGTGGCGCTGCCGGAACCGGCCAGCCGCATCAGCACTCAGCCCGCCCCTCTGCGCCTGCTCATCATTGGCGGCAGTCTGGGTGCCCGGGTGCTGAATGAACAGGTCCCCGCCGCGGTTGCCGCCGCGGGAGTGCCCATCGAGGTGCGCCACCAGACCGGCAAAGGAAACAGGGAGGCCGTGGCCAATGCCTATGCCGCCCTGGGGCAGGATGCGGAGGTGAGCGACTTTATCAAGGAGATGGCCGATGCCTATGCCTGGGCCGATCTCGTAGTGTGTCGCGCGGGGGCCCTGACCGTCTCCGAAGTGGCTGCCGCCGGTGTGGCGGCCATCTTCGTGCCGCTGCCCCATGCGGTGGACGATCACCAGACCCGCAATGCCCTGACCCTGGTCGATGGTGGCGCCGCCGAATTCCTGCCCCAGGCGGAACTGAGCCCAACCACCCTGGCGGCCCGCCTCAGCTGGCTGGCCGGGCGCAGGGAGATCTTGTTGAACATGGCCAAGGCGGCGCGGCGCGTCGCCATTATCGATGCGGCAGAACGGGTTGCCGATGAGTGCAAGCGGCTCGCCACCGGGCAGAGTGAGAAAGCATGCTGATCAAGATTGCACAGGCCAAGCCATGCAGTCTTACCCCTCAATGTATTGAGGCCGCAGAGCGCGTTGCAGATAAGTGCGCGGGACTGGCGGCAGAGTCAAGAGAGAATTATGAACAAGGTTGAACTGGCAAAACTGCGTACTGTGATCCCCGAAATGCGCCGCGTGCGTCGCATCCACTTTATCGGAATAGGTGGTGCGGGCATGGGCGGCATTGCCGAGGTGCTGGCCAACGAAGGCTATCAGGTCTCAGGCTCTGACTTGGCCAGCAATGCCGTGACAGCGCGGCTTGCCAGCCTGGGGGCGCAGATCTTCGTCGGTCACAGTGCCGAGCATGTGGATGGCGCCAGCGTAGTGGTGGTCTCCACCGCCATCAATACCGACAACCCCGAGCTGCTCGCCGCCCGGGAGCTGCGCATCCCCGTGGTGCGCCGCGCCGAGATGCTGGCCGAGCTGATGCGTTTTCGCCATGGCATCGCCGTCGCCGGCACCCACGGCAAGACCACGACTACCAGTCTGGTCGCCAGTATCTATGCCGAGGCGGACCGGGATCCCACCTTCGTCATCGGTGGCCTGCTCAACAGTGCCGGTACCAATGCGCGACTGGGCAGCAGCCGCTATCTGATAGCGGAAGCGGATGAGAGCGATGCCTCTTTCCTGCATCTGCAGCCCATGGTTTCCATCGTGACCAACATCGAAGCGGACCACATGGACACCTATGGCGGTGACTTTTCCAAGTTGAAAGCCACCTTCATCGAATTCCTCCATAACCTGCCTTTTTACGGTTTGGCTGTGGTATGTGTTGACGATCCCGTGGTCCGTGGCATGCTGCCTGAGATAGCGCGTCCGACCCTGACCTACGGCCTGTCCGATGATGCCGATGTGCAGGTGCTGGACTTCGTGCAAACCACCCATCGCAGCAGCTTCCGGGTATGCCGTAAAGATGCCGGTGAGTTGCAAGTGACTCTGAACCTGCCGGGTGTGCACAACGCGCTCAACGCCGCTGCCGCAATCGCGGTCGCGACCGAAGATGGTGTCAGTGATGGGGCCATCATCAATGCCCTGGCCAAGTTTGAGGGTGTGGGGCGTCGCTTCCAGCAATATGGCGAATTCGAGACCGGGCGTGGCAAGGCCATGCTGGTGGATGACTATGGCCATCACCCGAGCGAAGTGAAGGTCACCATCAACGCCGCGCGCGCCGGCTGGCCCGAGAAGCGTCTGGTGATGGTGTTCCAGCCGCACCGCTACAGCCGCACCCGCGATCTCTATGAAGATTTTGCCGATGTGCTCTCCAAGGTGGACGTCTTGGTGATGCTGGAGGTTTACGCCGCCGGTGAAGAGGCGATCCCGGGCGCCGATGGCCGCGCCCTGTGCCGTTCCATTCGCTCCCGTGGCAGCCTGGAGCCGGTTTTTGTCGCCACGCCGGATGATGTGCCGGCCGTGTTGGCAGATCTCATCGGTGAGGGGGATTTGGTGCTGACCCAGGGGGCGGGCAACGTGGGGGCGCTGGCCCGACGTCTCGGTGAGATGAAATTGAGCGTAGAGAGCATGAAATCCGGCGCCTGAGGGCCTAATGAGTATTTTGACCGCCAAGCCGGGGCCTATATAATGGCGCACCCGGCCCGGCCGGCGGTCTGGTCACGTTTTACGGGGATATGACGGGTGGAGGCAAGGGCACAAGGGCGCACCAAGGGCGGCTTCATCATCGGAGTGACGTTTTTCCTCCTGGTGATGGCGGGGCTCTACCAGAGTGCGCTGGACGTAAAGGATTGGCTGACAGATGCCAACCGGTTGCCCATCAGTGCCTTGCTGGTACAGGGGCAACACCAATATATCAAGGCGGAGGAGTTGCGCAGTGCCGTGCTGGATGGCGATGCGCCCCGCAACTTCTTCGAGATGGATGTGAATGCCCTGCAGACACGTCTGACGGCATTGCCCTGGGTCGCCCAGGTGTCGGTACGCAAGAAGTGGCCCGACAAGATCAAGGTCTACCTCACGGAGCAGAAGGTGGCGGCCCGCTGGAATGGCGACCGATTCATCAATGCCAAGGGTGAGCTGTTCAGTGCACCAAATCGGGTGAAGAGCCCCTTGATGCAACTGTCCGGCCCTGATGACCAGGCTGCCAAGGTGCTGGAGAACAGCCACCACTTTGAGGCGCAGCTGGCAGAGCGTGGTTACAAGCTCAGTGCGGTCAATCTGACCCCACGTTATGGCTGGGAACTGACGCTGGATAACAATATTCAACTGTTTGTGGGGCGCTCGGATATGGCGCTCCGTCTACAGAGATTTATCGATGTCTTCCCGATCATCGAACCCCGTGAGCAAGTGGCTTATGTGGACCTTCGATACGACACCGGGATGGCGGTTGGCTGGAAGAAGAACGAAGAGAAAGCGCATGACCAAAACCGCAGATAGAAATCTGATTGTCGGGCTGGATATCGGCACCACCAAGGTGGCGGTTCTGGTGGGCGAAGTGCTGCCGGACGGTGAACTCAATGTCATCGGTATGGGCAGCCATACCTCTCGCGGCATGGACAAGGGCGGGGTCAACGATCTGGATTCCGTGGTCAAGTCCCTGCGCCGAGCCGTGGAAGAGGCCGAGATGATGGCCGACTGCCAGATTAGCTCCGTCTATCTGGGTCTGTCTGGCAAGCACATTGATTGCCGCAACGAGACCGGCATGGTGCCCATCTCCGACGAGGAGGTGACTCAGGAGGACGTGGACAACGTCATCCACACCGCCAAGTCGGTGCGTCTGTCCGATGAGCTGAGGGTGCTGCACGTGCTGCCCCAGGAGTTTGCCATCGACTACCAGGAGGGCATCAAGAACCCGGTCGGTCTGTCCGGGGTACGGATGGCCGCCAAGGTGCACCTGATCACCTGCCACAACGACATGGCTCGCAACATCGAGAAGTGTGTGGAAAAGGTGGGGTTGAGGGTCGATCAGCTGATCTTCTCCGCCCTGGCCTCCAGCTACGCCGTCTTGACCGAAGACGAGAAAGAGCTGGGTGTCTGCGTGGTCGACATCGGTGGCGGCACCATGGACATGTCGCTGTTTACCGGCGGTGCCCTGCGTCACACCAAGGTGATCCCGTATGCCGGCAGCACTGTCACCAGCGATATCGCCTACGCCTTCGGCACACCGCCGCTGGACGCCGAGGCCATCAAGGTGCGCTACGGCTGCGCGCTGGGCCGCCTGGTCAGTAAAGAAGACAATATTGAAGTGCCCAGCGTCGGTGGACGCCCGGCCCGCAGTCTGCAACGACAGACCCTGGCCGAGGTGATAGAGCCGCGCTACACCGAGCTGCTCTCCATGATCAATGACGAGCTGGTGAAGGTGCAAAGCGAATTGAAACAGCAGGGGGTCAAGCATCAGCTGGCCGCCGGTTTGGTACTGACCGGTGGTGCGGCCCAGATCGAAGGCATAGTGGAGTGCGCAGAGCAGGTATTCCAGTGTCAGGTCCGGGTCGGGGAACCCATGAATGTGCGCGGATTGAGCGATTACGTGCAGGCGCCAGTCTACTCGACCGCGGTCGGGTTGCTGCAATACGGCCGTACCCATCAATCCACAGGCAGTAGCAACGATTATACCGCCAAGGCAAGTGTCGGTGGGCTGGTCAAACGGGTCAGCAACTGGTTGCGTGGCGAGTTCTAAAAGATTTTGCTGAGTCAGGCAAATAAAGCGGAGAGACAACATGTTTGAATTTATGGATAGCCACACGGACGAAGCTGTCATCAAGGTGATAGGCGTGGGTGGCGGCGGCGGCAACGCAGTCGAGCACATGGTTCGTCAAAACATCGAAGGTGTTGAATTCATCACCATCAACACCGACGCCCAGGCACTGCGTAACTCCAGTGCCAACACCACACTGCAGATCGGCAGTGGTATCACCAAGGGACTGGGTGCCGGAGCCAGCCCGGATGTGGGTCGTGAAGCCGCCCTGGAAGACCGTGAAGCACTGCGTGAGCTGCTGACCGGTTCCGACATGGTATTCATCGCCGCGGGCATGGGCGGTGGTACTGGTACTGGCGCGGCCCCCGTCGTGGCTGAAGTGGCCCGCGAGATGGGCATCCTGACCGTCGCCGTGGTGACCAAGCCGTTCTCCTTCGAAGGCAAGAAGCGGATGGGCTTTGCCGCCCACGGCATCGAAGAGCTCTCGAAGAACGTCGACTCCCTGATCACCATCCCCAACGACAAGTTGCTGAAGGTGCTGGGCCGCGGCATCTCCCTGCTGGACGCCTTCAAGGCGGCCAACGATGTGCTGCTGGGTGCGGTACAGGGCATTGCCGAGCTGATCACCCGTCCGGGCTTGATCAACGTCGACTTCGCGGATGTGCGTACCGTGATGCGTGAGATGGGTACCGCCATGATGGGTACTGGTTCCGCCTCCGGGGATGACCGTGCCGAAGAAGCTGCCGAGAAAGCCATCTCCAGCCCGCTGCTGGAAGACGTGGATCTGGCCGGTGCCCGTGGCATCCTGGTCAACATCACCGCCGGCATGGACATGACCATCGAAGAGTTCGAAACCGTGGGTAACGCGGTCAAGGCCTTCGCCTCCGAGAATGCCACCGTGGTGGTGGGTACCGTAATCGACCCAGAGATGCAAGACGAGCTGCGGGTGACCGTGGTTGCGACCGGTATCGGTGCCGATCGCAAGAGCGACATCACGCTTGTGAAAAACAACATGGTACAAGAGCGTCCGGCCCGTCAGCCCCTGATCAGCGAAGCCCTGCAGTCTCGCGTGATGGAAGAGGCCCCGGCCAAGGCGGTGAATGCCGAGCCACAAGCTCGTCGTGAGCCTGATTATCTGGATATTCCGGCTTTCCTGCGCAAGCAGGCAGACTAAGCCTCTAACGGGGCTGGTTTGTTTGTTGTTTAAGGAATGTGCTAAGATGGCCCGTCAACGACCATCTGGTCCGGAATTTAGCTGTGGATACGCCCATGATTAGACAAAGAACCTTGAAAACGAGTGTCCAGGCCACTGGTGTGGGCCTGCATTCGGGTCGGAAAGTCACAATGACATTCCGTCCGGCACCTGTGAACACAGGGATCGTTTACTTGCGTACCGATCTGGATCCTGTGGTGGAATTGCCAGCAAATGCTGACCAGGTGCGGGATACCGTACTCTGTACTGCGTTGGTCAACGAAGCTGGTGTGCGTGTTTCCACCATAGAACACCTCTCCGCCGCCTTGGCCGGAATGGGGATCGACAACCTCTATGTCGAGGTTGATGCTCCCGAGATCCCGGTCATGGATGGCAGTGCGCACCCCTTCATCTACCTGCTGCAGGAAGTCGGGATCCGCGAACAGAATGCGCCCAAGCAGTTTGTGCGGATCAAGCAGAGCATCCGGGTTGAGGACGGCGACAAGTGGGCGGAATTCCACCCCTATCGCAACGGCTTCAAAATGGATCTCGAGATCGATTTCCAGCACCCGGTGTTCGAAGGCCGCAATCAGCGTTGTGTACTGGACTTCTCCGGCGCCTCTTTCGTGAAAGAGATCAGCCGTGCCCGTACCTTTGGCTTCATGCGTGACATCGAGTACCTGCGTTCCCAGAACCTGGCCTTGGGCGGAAGCCTGGAGAATGCCGTGGTGCTGGATGACTATCGGGTGCTGAACGAAGATGGTTTGCGCTACGAAGATGAGTTCGTCAAGCACAAGATGCTGGATGCTATCGGTGACCTTTATATGTGTAACCGCAGCATCATCGGCGAATTCCGCGCCTACAAGACGGGTCATGCCTTGAACAACAAACTGCTGCGTGCCTTGCTGGCTCAGCAGGAGGCATGGGAACTGGTGACCTTCGAGGGTGAGGGCGACAAAGCGCCCATCGCTTACTACGATAACGGTCTGGTTCTAGCCTGATAGCTGTGCAACAGGACGTCGGTCATCTCTCCGCACCGACGTCCTGTCATTCTTGTTTACATCCCGATACCGATACTCTCCCGGTTTTATTTTCGTGGTGGCAACTCGCCTCACCCGACCGAGCAGATTGAATTTCTATGAGCATTACCCTGATCCTCAATGGCAAGCAGCGGCGCAAGCTGCACTTCCCCAAACAACGTCTGGCCTGGGTCGGCGGTCTCTTTCTTTCTATTCTGGTGCTGGGTTGTGTCCTGTTATGGCAGAGCTGGCATCAGAAGATGGCCGCCCTCGAGCTGGCGCTGGTTCAAGCAGAGCAGCAGCAGGCGAGCCAAACTACCGATCAGGCCCGTGAGCAACTCGCCATGCTGGCGGCTCAGGTAGGCACCATGCAGGGCCAGCTGGGCAGGCTCAATGCCCTCGGCGAGCGCCTGACCGAACAAGCCGAGCTCGATCCCGACGAATTCAACTTCAAAGAGCTGCCTCCCATGGGCGGCCCCTCCTATGATGCCGATCTGGAGGTGAACCTGGACGAGCTGCAAAGCTCCATGGCTCACCTCAGCAAACAGCTCAGCAGTCGTGAAGAACAGCTGTCAGTACTTGAATCTTTCATGCTCAATCACCATATCACTGACGCAGGCTTTATTTCCGGCTCGCCGGTCAAGCAGGAGCGGGTCTGGATAAGCTCCGGTTTCGGTGGCCGGGTCGATCCGTTCAACGGTCGGGCCAAGATGCACAAAGGTGTCGATTTTCGCGGCAAGCCGGGCACGCCCATATTGGCAACCGGGCCCGGCATAGTGAGCTGGTCGGGTCGGCATCCTGAATTTGGCAACATGATTGAGATCAATCATGGTAATGGCCTGGTGACTCGCTATGCCCACAACTCCAAGTTGTTGGTGGAGGTGGGCACGCTAGTGGATCAGGGTCAGCAGATAGCCCTGATGGGACGCACCGGTCGCGCGACCGGGGTCCATTTGCATTATGAAGTGTTGAAAGACGGTCGTCAGGTCAACCCCAGTCAATTCCTTACTGCCAGACGGGGTTAGGTTTTTTTCTCTCCAGTTCCAGCGACGGAACCTTATAACCAGAAACAGTTGGTACCCATGATTAGCACACTGCTTACCAAGATTATCGGCAGCCGGAACGACAGAACGCTCAAGGCCCTGCGCAAAATAGTAAAACAGATCAATGCAATGGAGCCTCAGTTCGAGGCGTTGTCTGATGCTGAACTGCAGGCCAAGACGGCCGAGTATCGTCAGCGTCTGGATCAGGGCGAGACCCTGGAGCAGCTGCTGCCGGAAGCCTTCGCCACGGTGCGTGAGGCTTCGCGCCGCGTGTTTGGCATGCGCCACTTCGACGTCCAGCTGATCGGCGGCATGGTGCTCAACTCCAACCGCATCGCCGAGATGAAAACCGGTGAAGGTAAGACGCTTACCGCTACCTTGCCGGCGTATCTGAACGCCCTGAGTGGCCACGGCGTGCACGTGGTGACGGTGAACGACTATCTGGCCAGGCGTGATGCCGAGGCGAACCGCCCGCTGTTCACCTTCCTCGGCCTGACCGTGGATTGCAACGTGCCTGGCATGGATGCATCCCAGAAGCGTGACGCTTACGCCGCCGACATCACCTACGGTACCAACAACGAATTCGGTTTTGACTACCTGCGCGACAACATGGCGTTCTCGCCGGAGCAGCGCGTGCAGCGCCCTCTCAACTATGCCCTGGTGGATGAGGTGGATTCGGTGCTGATCGATGAGGCGCGTACACCGCTCATCATCTCGGGCCCGGCGGAAGATAGCTCCGCCATGTATATCCAGATCAACAAGCTGATCCCGCTGCTGGTCAAGCAGGACAAGGAAGACTCCGAAGAGTACACCGGCGACGGTCACTACACGGTCGACGAGAAGAACCGTCAGGCTCTGCTGACCGAGAATGGTCAGATCTTCGTGGAAGAGCTGCTCAAGAAGGAAGGGTTGCTGGCCGAGGATGACTCCCTGTTCTCCGCCACCAACATCAGCCTGCTGCATCACGTCAACGCCGGTCTGCGGGCTCACACCCTGTTTGAGCGCAACGTCGATTACATCGTGCAGAAAGACGAGATCGTCATCGTCGATGAACACACCGGCCGTACCATGCCGGGTCGTCGCTGGTCCGATGGCCTGCATCAGGCGGTCGAAGCGAAGGAAGGGGTCAAGATCCAGAACGAGAACCAGACCCTGGCCTCCATCACCTTCCAGAACTACTTCCGTCTCTATGACAAACTGGCGGGCATGACGGGCACTGCAGATACCGAAGCCTTTGAATTCCAGCAGATCTATGGTCTGGATACCGTGGTCATCCCGACCAACAAGCCGATGGTACGCAAGGACATGGGCGATCTGGTCTACCTGACCGCCCAAGAAAAATACGGCGCCATCGTCGAAGACATCCGTGGTTGCGTCGAGCGTGGTCAGCCGGTGCTGGTCGGTACCGTCTCCATCGAGAACTCCGAGCTGCTGTCCGGCATCCTGACCAAGGAGAACATCCCGCACAAGGTGCTGAACGCCAAGTTCCACGCCATGGAGGCGGAGATCGTCGCCCAGGCCGGTCAACTCGGCGCCGTCACCATCGCCACCAACATGGCCGGTCGTGGTACTGACATAGTGCTGGGGGGCAACTGGCAGGCCGAGATTGCCGCGCTGGAGAACCCGACCACCGAACAGATCAGCGACATCAAGGCCGCCTGGCAGGTTCGTCACGATGAAGTGCTGGCCGCCGGTGGCTTGCACATCATCGGTACCGAGCGCCATGAATCCCGCCGGATCGACAACCAGCTGCGCGGCCGTTCCGGTCGTCAGGGGGATCCGGGTTCGTCCCGCTTCTATCTCTCCATGGAAGACCAGCTGATGCGTATCTTCGCCTCTGACCGCGTCACCGGCATGATGAAGAAGCTGGGCATGGAAGAGGGCGAGGCCATCGAGCACCCATGGGTGACCAAGGCCATCGAGAATGCCCAGCGCAAGGTGGAGGGTCGCAACTTCGACATCCGCAAGAACTTGCTCGAGTTTGATGACGTGGCCAACGACCAGCGCAAGGTGGTCTACGAGCAGCGTAACGAGCTGCTGGAGACCAACGACATCTCCGAGACTATCCACATCATCCGTGATGACGTCTATGGCGCCGTGATTGACGAATACATTCCGCCCCAGTCTCTGGAAGAGATGTGGGACGTGCCCGGCCTGGAGGCCCGTCTGGCCGCCGATTTTGGCCTGGTCCTGCCCATTCAGCAGTGGCTGAGTGACGACGACAAGCTCTACGAAGAGAAGCTGCGCGAGCGCATTCTGGACGAAGCGAACCAACTCTATGCCCGCAAGGAAGAGCTGGTCGGTGTCGATGTGCTGCGCAACTTCGAGAAGGCCGTGATGCTGCAGACCCTGGATGGTCTGTGGAAGGAGCATCTGGCCGCCATGGATCACCTGCGTCAGGGTATTCATCTGCGCGGTTATGCCCAGAAGAACCCCAAGCAGGAGTACAAGCGTGAATCCTTCGACTTGTTCACCCAGATGCTGGAGACCCTCAAGCGCGACGTGGTCAGCATACTGAGCCGGGTTCAGGTACAGGAGCGGGATGTCGAGGTGATGGAAGAGCAGCAGCGCCAGCAGGCGGAAGCGACTCCCCGTACTTACACCCATGCTACCGCCGATAACCAGCTGGCCGACGAAGAGACCCAGGCCGACGCGGCACCGGTTACCTTCGTGCGGGACGAGCAGAAGGTGGGCCGCAACGATCCTTGCCCCTGCGGCTCCGGCAAAAAGTACAAGCATTGCCACGGCCAGTTGACCTGAGTCGTCAATCAGTCATAAGGAGGCGGGCCCAGTGCCCGCCTTCATTTTGTTAAGGGCCCGAGTGGTCAGCCATGAGGTGAAGCGAGTGGAACAGAAGAAGCGGATTTGGGTGGCGGTTGGCGTCATCGAGAACGAGCGGGGTGACATCTTCATCGCCAAACGCTCCTCAGACAGTCACCAGGGCGATCGTTGGGAGTTCCCCGGTGGCAAGGTTGAGGCGGGGGAAGATCTGCTGGCAGCCCTGGACAGGGAGCTGTGGGAGGAGATCGGCATCCGGGTCGAGGATTGCGCCCCCTTCATGGAGTTGCATCATGACTATCCCGAGAAACAGGTGCTGCTGGATATCTGGAAGGTGACGCAGTTCAGTGGTGAACCCTTTGGCAAGGAGGGCCAGGAGTGTCTGTGGGTACCCCTGGCCGAGCTGGATAACTACCAGTTCCCGGATGCCAATGGCCCCATAGTCGCGCGGCTCCAGGGTTTGGTCGCTAAAAGCTGACAACGAATGCGGTAGCGAAACGTTGATAACAAAAAAGGGCCATTGTGGCCCTTTTTTGTTATCACGGGGAGGGCTCAGCGCCACTCCTCTCCGGCATCGGGATCTGGCAGCAGATCCGGATTGATCTCTCCCGGGATCCGCTTCTCTTCATCGGCCCACTCGCCAAGATCGATCAGCTGGCAGCGCTTGCTGCAGAAGGGGCGAAACGGGCTCTGCGGCCCCCATTCCACGGGTGTTTGGCAATTGGGGCAGTTGACCTTGGTGACCATGGGTTCCTCCACAGGCAAGAGATGAATGGCGCAGGATGGGAGCCAGGCTCCCATCCTGCGTTAGCAGCAGGCGAGCTGGAAGGGCACATCGCCAATGGGTTGTTCCTGGGTGGGCAGGAAGCGCAGCGCAAAGCGGTTCTTGTGGCCACTCAGGGTCGGGTAGCAACCCATGGCATGGGGCAGGCGGATACGGATCAACTCCGCATTCTCCGCCGTGTCCTGATAGAAACCATTGGTGGCGACCTGATCGCTGAAGTGGGACGCATCCCGCCACAGTCGCAGCAAGAGGCCAATCGCCCCCATCAGCAACTGGATGTCGCTCAGCCAGGCTTCCATCTGCGGGTGTCGCAGGGACGCCGGGGTGGTCAACCAGTGGTGCAGCTGAGGCACATCAAAGGCGCAGAGTCCGCCGGGAATGGAGAAACGCTGGCGGATGGAGCCGAGCAGCTTGTCTTCCTTGAGGCGAGCGCCGGGACGCGCGGCACCCAACAGCTTGCGGGAAAGCTGGCTGCTCTCCTGCTGCATCGCCCGGATCTGGTCGAGATCGACATCGGGCAGCTCTGCCCAGTGGCCGAGGCGTTGACTCAGGCGTTCAAGATCCTTGATGAGATCCGAGCGCAGATCTCCCCGCTCGAGCAGTTCCTGCAGATCGAACAGCCCCTTGAAGAAGGCGATATGAGACCAGGGGTGATCGCTCCCCAGATTGTCATGGATCTGGTTGAACAGTGATTCCAGACGAAGATAGGTCCGGCTTTTTTCGTTGAGAGGGAAATCGTAAATCATGCCTAATCCTGGCCAGCCATAAACCGGCCTAGTGTACTCACAGTTGCCGGGCTTGTTGAGTGGCAAATGTCAGATATGTTTGGTGCAGCGCCAGAATTCGCCCACGCAATAGCTCGGGAGAGCCGTCCCGGTTCTCAATGATGTCATCGGCGGCGGCCAAGCGAGCCATACGACTCGCTTGAGCGGTGACGATGGCCCTGGCCTGTTCACGGCTGACCCCATCACGACGACAAGTGCGGGTGATCTGTGTCTCCTCGTCCACATCGACCACCAGTACCCGGTTAGCCATGGCAGTGAGCCGGTTTTCAACCAGCAGGGGCACCACCAGCAAGCAATAAGGGGAGCGAGCCTCGGCGCATTGGCGCTGCATCTCCTGGCGGATCAGGGGGTGGAGCAGGGCGTTGAGCCACCCCTTGGCATCGGGCTCTCTGAACACGCGGTCACGGAGCTTGCGTCTGTCCAGTGCACCCTCTTCATCGAGCACGCCAACCCCGAAGTGCTGGGTGATGGCAGCCAGTGCAGGGGTACCGGGTTCCACCACCTCGCGGGCGATAACATCCGCATCAATGATGTCGATGCCCAGCTCGCCAAACAGATTGGCGACAGTGGTCTTGCCACTGCCTATGCCCCCTGTGATTGCGACTATATACATGGGTGAGTGTGTCCTGAAGTGATCGTTCTTTATTCGTCTTGCTGGTTATTGTGCCCCAAGCGGGGGTCAGAGCACCATGTGCAGATACCAGGTGGTGATGCTATCTCCCCAGAGCAGAGCGACCCAACCGGCGATGGCGAGATAGGGGCCGAAGGGGATGGGGTTGCTGTGCGCTTGGCGGCGGGAGACGATAAGGGCTATGCCGATCACGGCACCCACCAAGGAGGAGAGCAGCAGGATCAGCGGCAGCGCCTGCCAGCCGAGCCAGGCACCCAGGGCTGCCAGCAACTTGAAGTCACCATAACCCATCCCTTCCTTGCCCGTGAACAGTTTGAAGGCCCAATAGAGGCTCCAGAGCACCAGATAACCGGCCATGGCACCGATGACGGCATCCGCCAAGGGCACCTTCTGCCAGATGAGGTTGACCAGCAGGCCAGCCCAGAGCAGCGGCAGCGTGAGGGGATCTGGCAGTAGCATCTTGTCCAGATCGATGAAGGTCAGAGCAACCAGCACCCAGGTGAGCAGCAGATAGGCCAGCAGGGAAGGGTCAGCAGGCAGGCGGCTGGCCACGACGACGGAGAGCAGGGCGGTGAGCAGCTCGACCAGGGGATAGCGCGCCGAGATAGGCGCGGAGCAGCTGCGGCAGCGCCCCTTGAGCCAGAGCCAGCTCAATAGCGGGATGTTTTCCAGGGCGCTGATGGCATGGTGGCAATGGGGGCACCGGGAGCGTGGCACCATGAGGTTATAGGGCTCGGTAGGGGCGGACTCGCTCTCAGGATGAAAGTAGTCCCGATACTCGGCCAGCCAGCCACGCTCGAGCATGATGGGCAGACGGTGGATGACGACATTGAGGAAGCTGCCAATGGTCAGGGAAAAGAGAAATACCAGGGTCAGGTAGAGCCAGGGCAGGCTGAGCGCCAGTTCAGTCATGGGTTGCATCGAGTCTCGGATAAGGAAGCAGGCAGTGTAGCATGACCCCGGCGGCTGAGGGCGCTGGCCCCCCGCCGGGATGGTTTGATCGCATTAGTGGATGACAGAGCCCAGTTTGAAAATGGGCAGATACATGGCCACCACCATGCCGCCAACCAGCACGCCCAGTACCACCATGATAAAGGGCTCTAGCAGACTGGTGAGGCCGTCGACCAGATCGTCAACCTCCTGCTCGAAGATGGTCGCGACCTTGGAGAGCATCTCATCGATAGCGCCAGACTCCTCTCCTATCATCACCATCTGGATCACCATGTCCGGGAAGAGATCCACGGTGCGCATGGCGACGTTGATCTGCATACCAGCCATCACCTCATTGCGAATGGCCAGAATGGCAGTGCGATAGACATAGTTCCCCGAGGCTCCTGCCGCCGAGATAAGTGCATCCACCAGGGGAATACCGGCGCTGAAGGTAGTGGAGAGGGTGCGAGCGAAGCGGGCCATGGCGGCCTTGTGCAATATCATGCCGACCACGGGGATGGTGAGAATGAACTTGTCGGTGTTATCTCGGACTTTGGAATAGCGGCGCCAGGCCCGTACATAGAGGAAGATGGCCAGGGCTACCCCGCCGAAAATCACATACCACCAATCCTGCATGAAGCGGGATATGCCGATGACGAACTGGGTGAAAATGGGCAGCTCGGCGCCAAAGCTCTTGAAGATGTCTTCAAACTGCGGGATGACAAACAACAGCAGGATGGAGGTCACCACTATGGCCACCAGGATCACCATACTGGGGTAGAACATCGCCTTCTTGATCTTGGATTTGAGCGTTTCGGCCTTTTCCCGATAGGTAGCGATGCGATCATAGATGGTCTCGAGTGCCCCCGAATGTTCCCCTGCCTCGATCAAATCGCAATAGAGATCGTCAAAATGGCGGGGGTGTTGGCGCAGGGCTTCCGACATGGGCGTACCGGTTTCGACATCGCTGGCAATCTGTCCCATCAAATCACGCATGCTCGATTTTTCGTGGCTACGGGCGATGATCTGCAGGCTCTGCACTAGGGGTACGCCAGCGCTCAACATGGTAGCAAGTTGGCGGCTCACCACGGCGATATCCATCGCCTTGATCTTGGCACCCGCCTTGGAGAAGAGGCCGTGACTCTTTTTGCCGATACGGGAGACGCTGACCCCCTGCTTGCGCAGCTCGGCCTTGGCCATATTGACGTGTTCGGCTTGTAGCTCCCCGGAGATATCCTTGCCTTTGCGATTGACCCCTTTCCAGCGGAAGGTATAGACCTTGGCGGGCTGGTTGCGCTTCTTCGATAGAGTAGCCATCCTTGCATCCTTGCAATGAGGGCCGCTTGATGAGCGGCGTGATAAGTCGGCGGTCTGACGAGCTAGTTGGTGGTTATCCTATTGATTTCGCTCAGACTGGTGACGCCGAGACGGGCTTTTTCCAGGCCAGATATGCGCAGGGTTCGCATCCCCTCCTTCTGGGCGATGGCGGCAATCTGCAACGAGTTCGCCCCCTGCATGATGAGTTTGGCGATATTTTCTGACATCAACAGTATTTCATAAATGCCGACCCGCCCCTTGTAACCCCCGGTACACTCCTTGCAACCCTTGGGTTTGAACAGCCTTACCCCAGCGGTCACTTGCTGAGTACTGAAGCCCAGCGCGGTCAGTTCGGAGTCGGGGATAGCTTCAGGTTCCTTGCAGTGATCGCACAGCTTGCGGGCGAGCCGTTGAGCCATGATGAGCGTTACCGACGAGGCAATGTTGAAGGCGGGCACCCCCATGTTCATCATCCGGGTCAGGGTCTCGGCTGCCGAGTTGGTGTGCAGGGTAGAGAGCACCAGGTGGCCGGTCTGGGCCGCCTTGATGGCTATCTCGGCGGTTTCGAGATCCCGGATCTCCCCCACCATGACGATATCCGGGTCCTGGCGAAGGAAGGAGCGCAGGGCGCTGGCGAAGGTGAGCCCTGCCTTGGGATTGACCTGCACCTGATTGACCCCGGGCAGGTTGATCTCTACCGGATCTTCGGCGGTGGAGATATTGACCTCAAGGGTATTGAGTATGTTGAGCCCGGTATAGAGAGAAACCGTCTTGCCAGAGCCGGTGGGCCCTGTCACCAGGATCATGCCCTGTGGTTTGCTCAGTGCGGTCAGGTATTGCTGTTTCTGCGTCTCGTCGAAGCCCAGTTGCTCGATGTTGAGCCGGGCCGCCGAGGAGTCAAGCAACCGGATGACGACCTTCTCGCCCCACATGGTCGGCAGGGTATTGACCCGCATGTCCATGGAGCGGTTACGGGACAGCTTGAGCTTGATGCGACCGTCCTGAGGCAGGCGCCGTTCGGCAATGTCGAGTCTGGCCATGACCTTGAGACGGGCGGCGAAGCGGTTGGCCAGATTGACCGGCGGGGTGGAGGCTTCGTGCAATATGCCATCGATACGAAAGCGGATGCGGTACTTGAACTCATAGGGTTCGAAGTGCAGGTCGGATGCCCCCTGGCGAATGGCGTCCATCAAGATCTTGTTGATGTATTTGACGATGGGGGCGTCGTCGTCGGCGGTGTTGACGCTTTCGTCGAGGCGACTGCTGTCGTCAGCCACTTCGAGTGCCGAGATCTCGGCCTCATCAATATCATCCATGCCGAGGGCATCATGCTCGCTCTCGAGTAGCTTGCCGATGGCCTGGCTCAGTTTGTCCTCTTCGACCAGCAGGGCCTCGGTATGCAGGCCGAAGCTGAAGCCGAAATCTTCCAGTGCAGCCACATTGGTCGGGTCGGACATGGCGATATAGAGGGTATGGCCCTGGGTGTAGATGGGCAGCACATGGTGCTTGTCGATCAACTTCTGGTTGAGGTATTTCTGCGGGATCTCGGCCAGGTCGAAGGCGGCAAGATCCAGCAGAGGTACCCCATATTCCAGCTCGCAGAACTCGGCCAGCGCCTTGCTGGCGAGGATATCGTTCTCGATAAGGTAGGTGACAAAGGGTTTGCGCTGGGCGCGGGCCTGGCTCAGATAGTGCTGTGAGTCAGACTCACTTAACAGGGAAGAAGCGGCCAGGCTCAGGGCCAGGCCGCTATGGGGGCTAGAGGTCATGCGTTAGCATTTGCCGTCGGTCACGCAGGAGCCCGAAATTTGCCATAGTACTTGGGCACCAGGTCGAACCGCACCAGAGGTCACTAATGAATAGGTGGATGAATCTAATGCGGCTGCGGCAGTACCTGTGATGGTAATGACTCCAGCGGCATTGGTAACATCAACGTTATCAAAGTTCTCTGTCTGTGCACTTGCTCCAGATACAGAATTTAAACCTGCGGTTGCACAGTTGCTACCAACTGCGGCAGAGGCGCCAGCCCATCCTTGCACGCACACTTCAACGGCCGTTTTTGCTGGCCCCACCGCGGCGATAACCTCCGAAAATTTGGCACGTTTGGTATAGCTCTGATACGCCGGCAGGGCGATGGCGGCAAGTATGGCGACGATGGCCACGACGATCATCAGTTCGATCAGGGTAAAGCCTGTTTGCTTTCTCATCTTCAATATCCTTATTTCACATGGGTCCTGATAACACTGGCGGTGACCTCACCGCTCTTGGCAGCTTAGCCAAACTGCTGCACTTGGCAACAACGCAATCCAGTTTAGTTGACGAGCATTAAACTAATGACATAAGTAGAGATAAATCAGAAGGTTAGTGGTTTCCTTTGGTTCCCTGTCATTCAGTCGGCTGTTCCGGTCTCTCCTTTTACCATGGGCGGGCCTTGCCTAAAGAAAAGGCGTCAATGGCGTCTTTTGCAAGTCGAGATGCGTCAGGGGTTGATTGCTGCCCCGGTACCGGGGGAAGGGGGAGATCGAGGGATTGAGCCAAAAGGATTGAGGGGCTTGACTAAGGAGAGATCCCTGCCCCCGCTGGCATCATGGATAGCGGGGGCAGGTGAATGGTAATGACGGCGTTGACTGTTTAGATAAAGCGCATGGAGAGATCGAGGGCCCGCACATGCTTGGTCAGGGCACCGACCGAGATGTAATCCACGCCGGTGGCGGCAAATTCGGCCAGCGTGTCCAGAGTGACGTTGCCGGATACCTCCAGCTTGGCACGGCGCTCGCCCCCCTTGCCGTTCAGGGTGACCGCCTCACCCATCATGGCCACATCAAAGTTATCCAGCATGACGATATCGGCGCCAGCATCGAGGGCGAGCGCCAGCTCGACGAGCG
The DNA here is from genome assembly GCF_024807335.1 of Aeromonas sp. BIGb0405. NCBI lineage: Bacteria > Pseudomonadati > Pseudomonadota > Gammaproteobacteria > Aeromonadales > Aeromonadaceae > Aeromonas > Aeromonas sp. BIGb0405. Next base: position 249,190 of record NZ_JANUEP010000004.1, on the reverse strand, counting down.
ACTCCACCTCCACCTCCACCGGCTTGCCCGGATTGAGGCGGCGGGCCTCGCTCACGGCCTCCATGATGCCGCCGCAGGCGAGGATATGGTTCTCTTTGATGAGGTAGGCGTCATACAGACCGATACGGTGGTTCTTGCCGCCGCCACAGGTCACCGCATATTTTTGGGCATCCCGCAGCCCTGGCAGCGTCTTGCGGGTGTCGAGCAGGCGGCATTGGGTGCCGGTGAGCTCTGCGACGTAGCGGGCGGTCAGGGTGGCCACCCCGGAGAGGGTCTGCACAAAATTGAGGGCATTGCGCTCGCCGGTCAGTAGCACCCGGGCCGGGCCATGGAGGCGAAACAGCTCCTGATCCGGCTGCAAGATGTCGCCGTCCTGGACCAACCACTCCACTTGTACCTCGCCACCGAGCTGGGCAAAGACTTCATCCACCCAGGCTTGACCACAGAAGACCCCCGCCTCGCGGGTGATGACCCGGGCACTGGCCTGGCGATCGGCCGGAATGAGCTGCGCCGTGATGTCGGCGCGGGCGTCCGGTTGGCCTTGGGCGGTCAGGGCGCCCCCCAAATCTTCGAGTAACGCGGCGCGCACGGCGCGGCTGATGTCCTGTTGTAACATGCCTTTTATTCCTGCAAGGGTCTGAGAAGCAACTGCCTGTCTCGTTGAGTCAGCTCCAGCCGACCGAGGGCGTTCATGCCGACCAGGATCTCATTGCCGCTGGCGGCTGGATTGATGTAAACGGCCAGATCGTACAAGGTCAGCGGGCCCATCGCCAGGCTTTCTATCCGGCCGTTGCCGACCAGAATAGGGCCAGCTGCCGTATTGACCCGACTCTGCCCCTGCACCACGAGCCCCAGCCGACTCGCCACCTCAGCCGGTATGGTGACCCGGGTGGCGCCGGTGTCGAGCAGCAGTTGCACCTCCTGGCCGTTGATGGCACCCTCCAGACGATAGTGGCCGCTGGCATCCATCGGCAGACGCAGTTCGCCGCTGGCAGTGACGCTGGGCTGGCTACCCGTGTGGAAATAGAGGGTGAGCAGTCCCATCAGCGAGAGCCAGGTCAGTAGCCAGAGCCAGCGGGCCGCAGCAGGGGCCGCCATTATGAGCGCCTCCCGGTGCAGGATAACAGTCCGGGCTGTGAACGCGGGGGGAGTGATAGCCAGACCCCAAGGGCGGTAATGCGCACATCCATACCATGAGCAAGAGAGATGATGACCCAGCCTAACACAGTATTTTCCATTGATTCAGACGGTTGGTGCGAGCAGGCCAGACGGGTGCCCTCTCCTCATCACAATGAGCGGGCCAGCCCCGAGGATGTCTCCTTGCTGGTGGTGCACGGCATCAGCCTGCCACCAGGGCAGTTCGGCGGTCCTCATATCGACGAGCTGTTCAGCGGCACTCTCAATCCCGACGGACATCCCTATTTCGCCGAGATCCATCAACTGCGGGTCTCCGCCCATTGCCTGATCCGCCGCGACGGAGAGCTGGTGCAATATGTGCCTTTTATTGCCCGAGCCTGGCATGCGGGCCTCTCTTGCTGGGAGGGGCGAGAGGCGTGCAACGATTACTCCATCGGCATCGAGCTGGAGGGGACCGATGATCTGCCTTATAGCCCTGAACAATATGCCGTGCTGGCGAGTCTCACTCGAACCATTCAGGCGCGTTTCCCGGCCATAGTGGCAGAGCGGGTGGTGGGGCACTGCGACATAGCGCCGGGCCGCAAGACGGATCCGGGCAGCAGTTTTGACTGGCTGCGATATCGCCAGGAAACAAACAAATCCTGCTAGTGTTGAAATTAAGTTTGTGTTTTTTAAATCAATGGCTTGCCAACAGCGCAGGCTATTTTTATTGGCTGTTAACCAAATGTTGTCTGTGATCTGGCGCAGAAATATTGGTCAGACCATTTTCTATGAGTGAGATCATGGTTCCCGAAGATTACCCATAAGTAGGCAGTTCACTTTCTTGATGCAGATCAGATTTTGGGTGGACATTTTCCATGCCCTCTGCTAATTTTCGCCCCATTCATGAAATTGGTAATACCAATTTAACAAAGCTGCCTCATGCCCTATCGTAAAGTTACTCAACCCAAATTGGCTGACGCCATCGTCGCCGAGTTGGAGCACATGATCCTGGAAGGCAGCTTGCAGCCTGGCCAGAAGTTGCCGCCAGAGCGGGAACTCGCCATCCAGTTTCAGGTGTCGCGCCCCTCCTTGCGAGAGGCCATCCAGCGTCTGGAGGCTCGTGGGTTGCTGTATCGCCGCCAGGGCGGTGGCACCTTTGTGCAAAATGGTTTGAGCAAGGGCATCGCCGATCCCCTGTTCGAGCTGCTCAGTACCCACCCTGAAGCCCAGTATGACTTGCTGGAGTTTCGCCACGCACTGGAAGGCATCTGTGCCTACTATGCTGCGCTGCGGGGTACAGAGGCAGATTTCGAGCGCATCCGCGCCGCCCAGGCCGCCATCGAGGCCGCCGGGCAGCAGGGATCGCTTGCGAGCGAGTCGAGCGCTGTCACCCAGTTCTATCTGGCGGTGGCGGAGGCCTCCCACAACGTGGTGCTGCTGCACCTGTTGCGGGCCATGGGTCCCATGCTCGAACAGAACATTTTGCGAAATAACGAAATTTTGAATCGCCGTCCGGGAGTGGTCGCCAAGATCCGTCGCCATCGTGCGTCGCTGATCGAGGCTATCCTGTCGGGGGCTCCGGAGCGGGCCAGGACTGCTTGTCATGAGCACCTGGCCTTTATCGAGGACACCTTGTTGGATATGCAGAGGGAAGATAGCCGGATCCAGCGATCCATGCGTCGGATCCGTCAGCAGGAAAACTAATCCCACAAGGCTTTATTGTCGAATTTTGCGCAACTTACATCCCGTGCAATAACAATAGGAACCAGCCATGTCTGATATCCTGAAGAACGATGTGGACCCGATAGAAACGCTGGAGTGGCTTGCCTCTCTGGAATCCTTGTTGCGTGAAGAGGGTCCGCAACGCGCTCAGTTCATCCTTGAACAGCTTACTGAGAAGGCACGCGTTAGCGGTGTGGAAGTGGCTGAGAAAGCGAATCGCGATTACATCAACACCATTCCTGCCATTGACGAACCGGCTTACCCGGGCGATCAGGAGATGGAGCGCCGTATTCGCGCCATCATCCGCTGGAATGCCGTGATGATAGTGCTGCGCGCTTCTAAAAAGGATCTGGACCTGGGTGGTCACATGTCCTCCTTCGCTTCCAGCGCCACCATTTACGAAGTCTGCTACAACCACTTCTTCCGCGCTCGCAACGAGAAGGATGGTGGTGATCTGGTTTATTTCCAGGGTCACATCTCCCCGGGCATCTATGCTCGTGCCTTCGTCGAAGGTCGCCTGACCGAAGACCAGCTGGACAACTTCCGTCAGGAAGTGGACGGCAAGGGTATCCCTTCCTATCCGCACCCGAAACTGATGCCGGACTTCTGGCAGTTCCCGACCGTCTCCATGGGTCTGGGTCCTATCGCCGCCATCTATCAGGCGCGTTTCCTGAAATACCTGACCGACCGTGGCATCAAAGACTGTGCCGACCAGACCGTGTACGCCTTCCTGGGTGACGGCGAGATGGACGAGCCGGAAGCCAAGGGCGCCCTGACCGTTGCCGTGCGTGAAAAGCTCGACAACCTGGTATTCGTGGTCAACTGCAACCTGCAGCGTCTGGATGGTCCTGTCGTGGGTAACGGCAAGGTCATCAACGAGCTGGACGGCCTGTTCGCTGGCGCCGGCTGGGACGTGACCAAGGTTATCTGGGGTCGCAAGTGGGATGAGCTGCTCAAGAAAGACACCTCAGGCAAGCTGATCCAGCTGATGAACGAGACCGTGGATGGTGACTACCAGACCATGAAGTCCCGTGACGGCGCCTATGTCCGTGAGCACTTCTTCAATCGCTACCCGGAAACTGCCGCCCTGGTCAAAGACATGACCGACGAGGAGATCTTCGCCCTGAACCGCGGTGGTCACGATCCTCGTAAGCTGTTCGCCGCCTTCTCCAAGGCCGCAGCGACCAAGGGCAAGCCGACCGTCATCCTGGCCAAGACCATCAAGGGTTATGGCATGGGCGAAGCGGCCGAAGGCAAGAACATTGCCCACCAGGTCAAGAAGATGGATCTCGGCTCTGTGCGTCACCTGCGCGATCGTTTCAACCTGCCGGTGACCGATGAGCAGATGGAAGAGCTGCCGTACCTGAAGATCGAAGAGGGTACCGAAGAGTACAAGTACCTGCATGCCCGCCGTGCCGAGCTGAAAGGTTATGTACCGACTCGTCTGCGTGAGACCACCACCACCCTGGAAATCCCGGCGCTGGAGACCTTTGGTCCGCTGCTGGGCGAGCAGGCCCGTGAGATCTCCACCACCATGGCGTTCGTGCGTTCCCTGAACGTGCTGCTCAAAGACAAGTCTATCGGCAAGCGCATCGTGCCGATCCTGGCCGATGAAGCTCGTACCTTCGGGATGGAAGGTCTGTTCCGTCAGATCGGCATCTACAGCCCGCATGGTCAGCAGTACACCCCGCAAGACCGTGACATCGTCTCCTACTACAAGGAAGACAAACAGGGTCAGGTTCTGCAGGACGGTATCAACGAGCTGGGCGCCATGTCCTCCTGGCTGGCTGCTGCGACCTCCTACAGCACCAACGATTGCCCGATGATCCCGTTCTACATCTACTACTCCATGTTCGGCTTCCAGCGGATCGGCGACATGGCGTGGGCAGCGGGTGACCAGCAAGCCCGTGGTTTCCTGCTGGGCGCGACTTCCGGTCGTACCACCCTCAACGGTGAAGGTCTGCAGCACGAAGATGGTCACAGCCACATCCTGGCCGGCACCATCCCGAACTGCATCTCCTACGATCCGTCCTACGCCTATGAAGTGGCGGTGATCGTACAGGACGGCCTGCGCCGCATGTACGGTGAGAAGCCTGAGAACGTCTTCTACTACATCACCACCCTCAACGAGAACTACGCCATGCCGGCTATGCCGGAAGGCGCCGAGGAAGGCATCCGCAAGGGTATCTACAAGCTGGAATCCGTGGCCGGTACCAAGGCCAAGGTACAGCTGCTGGGTTGTGGTTCCATCCTGGGCCACGTCCGTACCGCCGCCCAGATCCTGGCGAGCGAATACGGCGTCGGTTCCGACGTGTTCAGCGTCACCTCCTTCAACGAGCTGGCTCGTGATGGTCAGGACGTCGATCGCTGGAACATGCTGCACCCGACTGCTGCTGCCCGCATACCCTACATCACCTCGGTACTGGGTTCCGAAGCCACCATAGCCGCGACCGACTACATGAAGTCCTTCGCCGAGCAGGTGCGTGCCTTCATGCCGACCGAGCACTACCGTGTACTGGGTACCGATGGTTATGGCCGTTCCGACAGCCGTGCCAACCTGCGTCGTCACTTCGAAGTGAACGAGTTCTATGTCGTGGTTGCTGCCCTGACCGAACTGGCTAAGCGCGGTGAGATCGACAAGCAGGTTGTGGCCGACGCCATCGCCAAGTACGGCATCGATGCCGACAAGGTTAACCCGCTGTACGCGTAAGAGGATTGAGCGCCCTGTCCGGACTTGCGTGCCAGACAGGGCCTTGCCCAGGTTAATGCGACATAAGGGTAAGAGGACAAACACAGGGTCCGGACGGCAACAACGAGCCGGAATCTGCTCTTGCCAAGGTTAACGCGACAGACGCGTAAGAGGATAAAGCACAATGTCCAAACAGATTATGGTGCCGGATATCGGTGCCGATGAAGTGGAAGTGACCGAAATCATGGTCGCTGTGGGTGACAAGGTCGAGCTCGACCAGTCTCTGATCGCTGTGGAAGGTGACAAGGCTTCCATGGAAGTCCCGGCTCCGGCCGCGGGTATCGTCAAAGAGATCCTGATCAAGGTGGGCGACAAGGTTGCCACCGGTTCCCAGATCATGATCTTCGAAGCCGAAGGTGCTGCTGCCGCCGCGCCAGCCCCCGCTCAAGCTGCCGCTCCGGTTGCTGCTGCACCGGCCGCTCCTGCTGCCGCCGCACGCAAAGACGTTCACGTCCCTGACATCGGTGACGACGAAGTCGAAGTGACCGAGCTGATGGTTGCCGTGGGTGACATGGTTGAAGCCGACCAGTCCATCATTGCCGTGGAAGGCGACAAAGCTTCCATGGAAGTGCCGGCGCCGTTCGCGGGCCGTGTGGTCGAGATCAAGGTTGCCGCCGGCGCCAAGGTCTCCACCGGTTCCCTGGTGATGGTATTCGAAGTGGCTGGCGCCGCGCCTGCCGCCGTGGCTGCCCCGGTTCAGGCTGCTGCTCCCGTGGCTGCTGCCCCGGTTGCCGCCGCTGCCAAAGAGGTCAATGTTCCTGACATCGGTGGTGACGAAGTGGAAGTCACCGAGATCATGGTTGCCGTCGGTGACAAGGTCGAAGCCGACCAGTCCCTGATCGCCGTGGAAGGTGACAAGGCCTCCATGGAAGTGCCAGCGCCCTTCGCCGGTATCATCAAAGAGATCAAGGTGAAGGCGGGTGACAAGGTCTCCACCGGCTCTCTGATCATGGTGTTCGAAGTGGCTGGCGCTGCCCCTGCTGCCGCCCCGGTTGCCCAGGCTGCTGCCCCCGTTGCCGCACCTGTTGCTGCCGCCGCCCCGGTTGCTCAAGCTGCCGCTCCAGCTGCTGCGTCCTCCGACTTCGTTGCCAACGATGCCTACGTGCACGCCTCTCCGGCCGTGCGCCGCCTGGCCCGTGAGTTCGGCGTCAACCTGGCCAAGGTGAAAGCCTCGGGTCGCAAGGGTCGCATCGTCAAAGAAGACGTGCAGGCTTATGTGAAGGATGCGGTCAAGCGCGCCGAGTCCGCCCCGGCCGCTGGTCAAGGTACTGGCAACGGCATGAGCGTCGTCGCCTGGCCCAAGGTTGATTTCAGCAAGTTCGGCCCGGTCGAAGAGCTGGAACTGACCCGGATCCAGAAGATCTCCGGTCCTGCCCTGCACCGCAACTGGGCCATGATCCCTCATGTCACCCAGTTCGACGAAGCCGATACCACGGATCTGGAAGCGTTCCGCAAAGAGCAGAACATGCTGGCCGAGAAGCAGAAGCTGGATGTGAAGATCACCCCGCTGGTGTTCATCCTGAAAGCCGCCGCCAAGGCCCTGGAAGCGCACCCGCGCTTCTGCAGCGCCCTGTCCGCAGACGGCAGCAAGCTGATCATGAAGAAGTACATCCACATCGGTGTGGCGGTAGACACTCCGGGGGGCCTGGTAGTACCGGTCGTTCGCGACGTCAACAAGAAGGGCATCCATGAGCTGTCCCGCGACTTGGCCGAGATCTCCAAGAAGGCCCGTGCCGGCAAGCTGACCGCTGCCGACATGCAGGGCGGTTGCTTCACCATTTCCAGCTTAGGGGGCATCGGCGGTACCAGCTTTACCCCGATCGTCAACGCGCCGGAAGTGGCCATCCTCGGTGTTTCCAAGTCCGAGATGAAGCCGAAGTGGAACGGCAAAGAGTTCGTGCCGCGTCTGATGCTGCCGCTGGCACTGAGCTATGACCACCGCGTCATCGACGGTGCCGACGGTGCTCGCTTCGTCACCACCCTGAGTGGTGTGCTGTCCGACATTCGTCGACTGGTTCTGTAAATGTAAATGAGAGGGCGAGCACAGAGCTCGCCCTTTTCACTTCTCATTTCATTAACAAAATTATAAACTTGCCCCGTTTTTTTCACGGCTGCAGCCGCCTTCTTTGGCATAAGACTGTGCTGTCCGGGGATATAGAACGACAAAGAGGTCATGATGAGTAAAGAAATCAAAACTCAGGTCGTAGTACTGGGTGCTGGCCCTGCCGGTTATTCCGCTGCTTTTCGTGCCGCCGATCTGGGTCTGGAAACCGTTATCGTCGAGCGCTACTCCACCCTGGGTGGCGTCTGCCTGAACGTGGGTTGTATCCCGTCCAAGGCGCTGCTGCACGTCGCTAAAGTGATCGAAGAAGCCAAGGCGCTGTCCGATCACGGCATCGTGTTCGGTGCCCCCCAGACTGACATCGGCAAGGTGCGTCTGTGGAAAGAGAAGGTCATCAATCAGCTGACCGGCGGTCTGGCCGGCATGGCCAAGATGCGTAAAGTTCAGGTTGTGAACGGCTTCGGTAAATTCACCGGCCCCAACACCCTGGAAGTGACCGGTGATGACGGCAAGACAGTCGTTACCTTCGACAACGCCATCATCGCCGCGGGTTCCCGTCCGGTGAAACTGCCGTTCATCCCCCATGATGACCCCCGCGTATGGGATTCAACCGATGCGCTGGAACTGACCACAGTACCGGGCAAGCTGCTGGTTATCGGTGGCGGCATCATCGGTCTGGAGATGGGTACCGTTTATTCCTCCCTGGGTTCCGAGATCGACGTGGTGGAATTTGCCGACCAGCTGGTACCGGCTGCCGATAAAGACATCGTCAAGATCTACACCAAGCGCGTTGCCAAGAAATTCAACATCATGCTGGAGACCAAGGTCACCGCAGTTGAAGCCCGTGAAGATGGCCTGTACGTCTCTTACGAAGGCAAGCACGCCCCGGCCGAGCCGGTTCGTTACGACAACGTGCTGGTCGCGGTCGGTCGTGTACCGAACGGCAAGCTGATGGACGCCGAGAAAGCCGGTGTTGCCGTCAACGAGCGCGGTTTCATCGAAGTGGACAAGCAGCTGCGTACCAACGTCGCTCACATCCACGCCATCGGTGACATCGTCGGTCAGCCGATGCTGGCTCACAAGGGTGTGCATGAAGGCCACGTGGCGGCCGAAGTCATCGCCGGCAAGAAGCACTACTTCGACCCGAAAGTGATCCCGTCCATCGCCTACACCGAGCCAGAGATGGCATGGGTCGGTCTGACCGAGAAGGAAGCCAAGCAACAGGGCCTGAACTTCGAAGTCGCCACCTTCCCCTGGGCTGCTTCCGGCCGCGCCATTGCGTCCGATTGCTCTGACGGCATGACCAAGCTCATCTTCGACAAAGATAGCAACCGCGTCATCGGGGGTGCCATCGTCGGTACCAACGGCGGTGAGCTGCTGGGCGAGATCGGTCTGGCCATCGAGATGGGTGCCGACGCCGAAGATCTGGCGCTGACCATCCACGCTCACCCGACTCTGCACGAGTCCGTGGGTCTGGCCGCCGAAGTGTACGAAGGATCCATCACCGATCTGCCGAACGCCAAGGCCAAGAAGAAGAAGTAATTTTCTTCCTGCCGTGATGAAAAAGCCGCTCTTTTGAGCGGCTTTTTGTTTTTCCAGGATCAGGTGGCCGTTCAGCAGCGCCCTTGCTTGGCCTGGCCCGGCGGGCAGAAGGTACCATAGCCCCCGATCGCCATCCCTGACCCGGATATCGTCCAGGCTCACATCGACATCGTGCACCCGGAGAGAGCCACTGCTGCCGCCCGAGCCAGGATAATGCTCATCACCCGCTCGTTCATGACACTGCCACGATTTTCCTGATTATGCCGCAACGGGATAGCAATAAGGATGGGCAGGCACAGGGCTGCGGCATGACGTCAAGACAAGAGGGAGCACCATGGTGCTCCCTCTTGTGTCAAACATGCTCCATGTGGCTCAGAGCCGGAAGTTGCCTACCAGCTTGTCGAGCTGGCCGGAGAGCTGCTGCAGTCCGCGGCTGGAGTCGGTGAGCCTGTGGGCAATGTCCGTGGTCTCCATGGTGAGCTGGTTGATGTCCTCCACGTTGCGGTTGATCTCGCCGACCACGCTGGACTGCTCCTCGGTGGCGGTGGCGACCTGGATATTCATGTCGCTTATCTGGGTGATGTGCGAGGTGATATGACCCAGGGCCTCGTTGGCCTTGTCGGCTTGCGCCACCACGGCCAGGCTCTGGCTGCGCCCCTCGGCCATGGCGCTCACGGCGCGAGCGGATTGCGCCTGCAGGCTGTTGATCATTTTCTGGATCTCCTCGGTGGAGGCGGCGGAGCGGCTGGCGAGGTTGCGCACCTCATCGGCCACCACGGCGAAGCCACGACCCTGCTCACCGGCCCGGGCCGCCTCGATGGCGGCGTTGAGGGCCAGCAGGTTGGTCTGCTCCGAGATGCTGCGGATGGTATCGAGTATGCTGCCGATGGCATCGGTCTGACCGGCCAGGGAGCCGATCACCCCGGAGACCTCCTCCAGCTCATTGGATAATCCCACTATGCCATGGCGGGCCTGCGCGACCACGTCCGCCCCGGATTCGGCCTGATCGTTGGCCTGCTTGGCCACCTCGGCGGCCAGGGAGGCGTTGCCGGCTATCTCGCCGACGGTGGCGCCCATCTCGTGAATGGCGGTGGCGACCTGCACGGTGCGATCCCGCTGGGCGGTGCAGTTGTGCTGGGTGAGCTGAGCCTGGTTGGCGACGTCGGCAGCCGTGCTCGCCAGCTGGCGCGAGTTGTTCGCCACCTCTTCGATGGCGCCATGGATGCGGGACACGAAATGGTTGAAGCTGCGCGCCACCTCGGCCAGTTCATCCTTGCCCTCGATCTGGGCCCGGCTGTCGAGGGCCAGGTGTTCGGCCGCCTCGCCGATGTGCCGTTGCAAGAAGCTGACCCGACGGCGCAGGCTGGTCAGGATCTGGCTCGAAACCAGCAAGGAGATGAGGATGGCGACCACTATGATGATCATCATCTGGTTGCGGCCGCTGCCATAGCTCTCTTCACTGAGCTGGTTGCGCTGCTGGGCCTGGCCGATGAGGCCATCGAGCAAGGCGTTGGCCCCCTTGCGCATCTCTCCATAGGTCTGGCTATAGCGATCGCGATAGATGCCGCGCGCCACCTCCATCTGATCACTCTCCAGCGCCTGCAACATGGGGGTCAGCTCGTCGCGCTCCATCTGCTCGAACTGGCTGAGCAGTTTCTGGGCCTCGGCCCGCGCGCTGGGATCAACCTGGGCGTCCACCGCCTGTTGCATGGCCTGACGCATCTCGGGAATGTCTTCGGTGCGCGTCTCCTTGACCCGGGTCAGCACCCCCTTCTCGTCGCGCAGGGAGCTGTCTTGCAGCAGCATCATGTCGATGCCGACCCGCATGCGCGGGATGCGCGAGGCCACTTCGGCCATGGCCCGCATCGGCGTGGCCGTATTCTGATAGAGCTCATCGGCCTGATGCTTGATGTCGCCCATGCTGCGCAGGCTGGCGCCGCCGACCAGCAAGAGGGCAATACAGGGCACGGTGACGGCCAGGATGAGTTGAGACTTGAGGGTGATCTTTCCTGCGAGCATGGTGACTCCTTTAAGCTGCTGGGTTGGCCGCTAATCTAGCCGCTGTCGATGACAATTAGCGGTCTGGCACTGGGTGGGCCGCCGGATATCCCTACCCGGTCGATGTGCCCGCGCGGGGCCAGGGTCATCTCAATCGTTGCAAAGAGCGCCCCTGGCGCTCTTTGGTCAATGTCATAGCCGGAAGTTGCCGACCAGTTGATCCAGCTCGCTGGAGAGCTGCTGCAGACTACGACTCGATGCCGTCAACTGGTGGGCGATGTCCGCCGTCTCCATGGTGAGCTGGTTGATGTCCTCTACGTTGCGGTTGATCTCGCCGACCACGCTGGACTGCTCCTCGGTGGCGGTGGCGACCTGGATGTTCATGTCGCTTATCTGGGTGATGTGGGCGGTGATCTGGCCCAGGGCCTCGTTGGCTGCATCCGCCTGGTTCACCACGGCCAGGCTCTGGTTGTGACCCTCGGCCATGGCACTCACGGCGCGAGCGGATTGCGCCTGCAGGCTGTTGATCATCTTCTGGATCTCCTCGGTGGAGGCGGCGGAGCGGCTGGCGAGGTTGCGCACCTCGTCGGCCACCACGGCGAAGCCCCGACCCTGTTCACCGGCCCGGGCCGCCTCGATGGCGGCGTTCAGCGCCAGCAGGTTGGTCTGCTCCGAGATGCTGCGGATGGTGTCGAGTATGCTGCCGATGGCATCGGTCTGGCCGGCCAGGGAGCCGATGACCCCGGAGACCTCTTTCAGTTCACCGGAGAGCCCGACGATACCGTGACGAGCCTGGGAGACCACACCGGCCCCGGCCTCGGCTTGTTCGTTGGCCTGCTTGGCCACATCGGCGGCCAGGGAGGCATTGCCGGCTATCTCGCCGACGGTGGCGCCCATCTCGTGGATGGCGGTGGCGACCTGCACGGTGCGATCCCGCTGGGCGGTGCAGTTGTGCTGGGTGAGCTGGGCCTGGCTGGCAACCTGGGCGGCGGTGGCCGCCAGCTGACGGGAGTTGCTGGCCACCTGTTCGATGGAGCCATGGATCTTGGCGACGAAGTTGTTGAAGCCCTTGGCGACCTCGCTCAGTTCATCCTTGCCCTCGACCTTGAGGCGCTGGGTCAGGTCGCCATCACCGCTGCCGAGTGCCCGGAACAGGCGGGCCAGTTCGTTGAGGGGGCGGCTGACCGACCCCGCCAGCACCATGCCAAGCAGGCCCATGCCCAGGGCGATGACCAAACTGACCAGCACTATGTTCAGGCGGGCCTTGTCGAGTTCCCCATAGATCTCGGCCTCGGGCACTTGTACCACCAGGTACCAGTCGAGCAGGGGGATATAGGTGGTGGCGAGCACCACGCCCTGGCCATCGACCTCGGCGTGGCTGGCGGAAAATGCCTGCTTGGTAAGCAGGGCGGCGGCATCCGGGCCGGCCAGCTGACTCAGCGTATCCCGGTCGATGCGGGCGGCATCCGGGTGCAGCTTCACCTTGCCACCGCCATCGGTCATGAACACGAAACCGCTGTCGCCGACCCGGAAGTTGGAGAGGGTGGCGACCATGGTATCCAGAGACTTGGCGAGCCCGGCCAGGCCGCGACCATTGAGCTGCTGGAAGTTGACGAACAACTTCATCTCGCCATTGGCTTCGCGAAAGATGCTGAGCATCAGATCCTGGGGACTCTTGGTATAGCCATAGAACCAGGCGTCCTGCTCCGGGGTCAGGTTGCGCAGGAAACCATCCTGGTTGTAGTAGGCGGCGCTCTGCCGATCGGCGAAGGAGGCGGTCACCAGGTCATATTGCGCCGTGAGATCCTTGAGCTGACCAATAAGGATGCTCTCTTGCTCCTTGGGCATGCCGCGGGCGACCCAGTCCAGCACGAAGCGGTCATTGGCCAGCTGTTTGGCGGCGTTGGCCACCGAGTTGAGATCCTTTTCGATGTCCTTGCTGATCCGTTGGGTCAGGTTCGGCAGCTCCTGTTCGAACATGCGGCTCTCGATCAGCTGCTGGGCCGAGCGCTGACTGAAATAACCCACCAGCAGGCAGGAGAGCACCACGGCCAGGGTGACGGTAGCAATAATTTTCTGTTTGAGGGTCAGGCTTGCAAGCATGGCGTTGACTCGGGATCCGGTTGAAAAGGAGGTCATGATAGTAGCGGCCGGGGGAGGGCATTCTTGAGGCTGGACGGGTTTTTATTCAGGGTTTGCGTTTGCGCGCACAGCAGACGAGGGGGGCTCGGTGTCATCTGGCATCAGCGTTCGTGTGCCTGGGCCCTGGCTCGGGTGGATAGGGGCTCCGGGATCGGTGCCGGGCGCCATGGCACCTGGTCGGGATAGAGGCTTGCTGTTCCTTGATTGGCTCTTATAGTAGGCTGCAATCATTGCAATGCCGCATCGACCCCATGGACACTCATATGTACGCTGCTCGCCGGGAATGGACCCGCACTCTGCTTCTGCTGCTCGGCTGTCTGCCGTTGCTTGCCCTGTTTGGTGGCCAGGCCATGGCGAGTGAACGCCCCAAAATCGCACTGGTACTCAGTGGTGGCGGCGCCAAGGGCTCGGCTCACATAGGGGTGCTCAAGGTGCTGGAGGAGAAGCGGATCCCGGTCGACATCATCGTCGGCACCAGCATGGGCTCCTATGTGGCGGGCATGTATGCCATGGGCTATAGCGCCGAGGAGGTGGAGCGCACTACGCTGGCCATCGACTGGAACAAGGGTTATCAGGACAAGGTGGGGCGCAACGAACTCTCCTTGCGCAAGAAGCAGCAAAATGAGCAATACCAGCTGCGCGCCGACATCGGCGTCAACGGCAATACCACCCAGTTGCCGGATGGTTTCTTCCAGGGCCAGTCCATGGCCAGCCTGCTGCGTTTCGCCACCTCCAACCTGCCGGTACAAAAGAGCTTCGACGATCTGCCGATCCCTTACCGTGCGGTCGCGACCGACATGGAGACAGTCACCCCTTATGTGCTGGACCACGGTAGCCTGGCCAAAGCGATGCAGGCTTCGATGTCGATCCCCGGTGCACTCAAGCCGGTGGAGTGGGAGGGGCATATCCTCGCCGATGGCGGCTCGGTCAACAACATGCCGGTCGATGTGGCCAAGGCCATGGGCGCCGACATTGTCATCGCCATCGACATCGGTGCCAAGCTGCGCACCCGGGAGGAGCTCAAGTCCGGGCTGGCCATGATAGATCAGCTCACCACCTACATGACGCAAGTGGGCACCGACAAGCAGAAGGCGCTGCTGGGCCCCAAAGATATACTGCTGGTGCCGGAGTTCGGCGGCATGGGCATCGCCGATTTTGCCCTGATGCCGGAGGGCATTGAAAATGGTGAAGCTGTGGCCAGACGGGCCGCCAGCCAGCTCGACGGGCTCTCGCTCTCCAAGGCGGACTATGCCGATTATCGCAATCAGAAGCTGAGTCGCCGCGCCGAGCGCAGCGGCCAGCCAGCCTACTTCATCGACAAGGTAGAGCTGGTCAACAAGTCCCGTCTCTCTGACGAGACCATGATAGCCACCCTCAAGGTGCGGCCCGACAAGGTGCAGACCAACGAGAGCCTGGAAGCAGGCATTCGCCGCCTCTATGCCCTGGAGTCCTTCGATCGCATCACCTATCAGGTCGAGGAGCGCAACGGTGAGAACGTGTTGGTGGTCGATGCCAGCGAGAAGAACTGGGGGCCGGGCTATCTCAACTTCCAGCTCGGCTTCTCCGATGATTTCCAGAGCGACTCCAACTACAACGTCGGCATGTCCTACACCCTGACCAATGTGAACGATCTGGGGGCCGAGTGGCTGACCGAGGCGTCGCTCGGCACGGCCAAGCATATCAAAACCGACTTCTATACCCCGCTGGAGTCGTCGCAGACCTTCTATGGCGAGGCGAGCCTGGGCTATGACAAGACCCAGCGTCGGCTCTTTGTCTCACCGGACGAGGCGGGGTTCTTGCCGGTCGACTTTGTGGAGTCGGAATATAACTTCTTCAGTGCGGATGCCTCCCTTGGCTGGAACCGCCAACCCTGGAGCCGCGTCTCCATCGGCTTGAACGGCAAGATAGGCAAGATAGATCTGCAAAACTTCAAGGATGCCACTGTCGATGCCACCGCCTGGGGTCCCTACGTGCGCTTCGAACACGACACCCTCGACAGCCGCTACTTCCCCTATGAAGGGGTGCAGTGGGATGTCAGAGCGGGTTATACCCGGGTCTCCACGGACGATAACACCGGTCTGGATGGCGACAACCATTCGTCGGGTGTCAGCTATCACCTCTCCCTCATCAAGCCCTGGTCCTGGGACAGGCACAGTATCAACCTGTTGCTCGAGGGCGGAGGCCTGGACACCGATGAGGTTATCCCCCTCGACATTCAGGATCTCGGCGGCCTGTTCCGTCTATCCGGTTACCAGCGCTATGAGCTCTCCGGGCGCTACAGCCTGTTTGGTGGCCTGCGCTATATCTACCGGGTGGCGGATAACGACTTCGGCGCGCTGCGGGCGCCCCTCTATCTGGGCGGCTCCATCGAACGGGGTGGGGTCTGGAACAAGGGCGAGGATATCAGCCTGGAGAGCTCCATCCTCGCAGGTTCCGTCTATGTGGGGATAGAGAGCTTCCTCGGCCCCATCTTCCTGGGCTACGGCATGGCGGAGGGCGGGAATGATGTCATCTATCTGCAGCTGGGCAGTACCTTCGAATAGGGTGTGAATGCTGACAACTTGTTAAGTTGAATTTTCTGTGTTTTCTGTTAACAGCCAAAACATCAGCAACTTTAAATGGTTAGCTGGTTGAGGTGAATAAGTGTGCAGGGATTGGATTTTAATTACTCGTTAAAACTTATATAGTGGGGGGCACCCTAAGGGTGTCCCGCAAGGACGATCGCCGCCAGCCTGGGCGAGCCCCAAAAAAGACCAAAGAGGAATTAGTCGTGCTTGAAACCTACCGTAAACACGTCGAAGAACGTGCCGCCGAGGGCGTGGTTGCCAAACCTCTGAACGCAGAGCAAGTTGCCGCATTGGTTGAACTGTTCAAGGCCCCCCCCGCCGGCGAAGAAGATTTTCTGAAAGAGCTGTTGTCCTCCCGCGTCCCGCCCGGCGTCGATGAGGCCGCCTACGTCAAGGCAGGCTTCCTGACCGCGGTCGCCAAGGGGGAAACCCTGTCGCCTATCCTGAGCGCCGCCCAAGCGGTCGAGCTGCTCGGTACCATGCAGGGTGGCTACAACATCCAGCCGCTGATCGACCTGCTCGACCACGCCGAACTGGCCCCTCTTGCTGCCAAGGGCCTCTCCCATACCCTGCTGATGTTTGACTCCTTCCATGATGTGCAGGAGAAAGCCGAGGCCGGTAACGCCTTCGCCAAACAGGTATTGCAATCCTGGGCCGATGCCGACTGGTTCCTGAACCGTCCGGAACTGGCCGAGAAGATCACCGTTACCGTGTTCAAGGTGACCGGTGAGACCAACACCGATGACCTGTCCCCCGCACCGGATGCCTGGTCCCGTCCCGATATCCCGCTCCATGCCCTGGCCATGCTGAAGAATGCCCGCCCAGGCATCACCCCGGACAATGACGGCACCATAGGTCCCATCAAGACCATCGATGCGTTGAAAGAGCAGGGCTTCCCGCTGGCTTATGTCGGCGATGTGGTCGGTACCGGCTCTTCCCGTAAATCCGCGACCAACTCCGTGCTCTGGTTCATGGGCGACGACATTCCGTTCGTGCCGAACAAGCGTGCCGGTGGTGTCTGCCTCGGTGGCAAAATCGCCCCCATCTTCTTCAACACCATGGAAGATGCCGGCGCCCTGCCCATCGAAGTGGATGTGGCCAAGCTGAACATGGGCGATGTGATCGACATCTTCCCCTATGAGGGCAAGATCAAGCTCCATGGCACCGAGCAGGTGTTGGCCGAGTTTGAGCTCAAGACCGATGTGCTGATCGATGAAGTGCGTGCCGGTGGCCGTATTCCGCTGATCATCGGCCGCGGCCTGACCGACAAGGCCCGCGACGTGCTGGGTCTGCCGTTCTCCACCGTGTTCCGTCGCCCGCAAGCGGTCGCCGATACCGGCAAGGGCTACACCCTGGCCCAGAAGATGGTCGGCAAGGCGTGCGGCGTGCAGGGCATTCGTCCCGGCACTTACTGCGAGCCCAAGATGACCACGGTCGGCTCCCAGGACACCACTGGCCCCATGACCCGCGATGAGCTCAAGGACTTGGCCTGTCTGGGCTTCTCCGCCGATCTGACCATGCAGTCCTTCTGCCACACCGCGGCTTACCCCAAGCCTATCGACGTGCAGACTCACCACACCCTGCCGGACTTCATCATGAACCGCGGCGGCGTCTCCCTGCGTCCGGGTGATGGGGTCATCCACTCCTGGTTGAACCGCATGTTGCTGCCCGATACCGTGGGTACCGGTGGTGACTCCCACACCCGTTTCCCCATCGGCATCTCCTTCCCGGCGGGTTCTGGCCTGGTGGCCTTCGCCGCCGCCACCGGCGTCATGCCGCTGGACATGCCGGAATCCATTCTGGTGCGCTTCAAGGGCGAGCTGCAACCGGGCATCACCCTGCGTGATCTGGTCCATGCCATCCCCTACGCCGCCATCCAGAAAGGGCTGCTGACCGTCGAGAAAGCGGGCAAGAAGAACGCCTTCTCCGGCCGCATCCTCGAGATTGAAGGTCTGCCGACCCTGAAAGTCGAACAAGCCTTCGAGCTGGCCGATGCCAGTGCCGAGCGCAGTGCCGCCGGTTGCACCATCAAGCTGGATCAGGCTCCCATCGCCGAGTACCTCAAGTCCAACATTGTCATGCTGAAATGGATGCTCTCCGAAGGCTATGGCGACGTGCGCACCATCACCCGTCGTATCAAAGGGATGGAGGAGTGGCTGGCCAACCCCGTGCTGATGGAAGCGGACAAGGATGCCGAATACGCCGAAATCATCGAGATCGATCTGGCCACCATCAAGGAACCTATCCTCTGCGCACCGAACGATCCGGACGATGCCCGCCTGCTGAGCGACGTGGCGGGTGACAAGATCGACGAGGTGTTCATCGGCTCTTGCATGACCAACATCGGCCACTTCCGCGCCGCCGGCAAGCTGCTGGACAAGTATCAGGGCTCCTTGCCGACCCGGATGTGGATAGCGCCGCCCACTAAGATGGACCGCGATCAGCTGACCGAAGAGGGCTACTACGGCATCTTCGGCCGGGTCGGTGCCCGCATCGAGATACCCGGCTGCTCCCTGTGCATGGGTAACCAGGCGCGGGTCGCGGAAGGGGCCTCGGTGGTTTCCACCTCAACCCGCAACTTCCCGAACCGTCTGGGCAAGGGGGCCAATGTCTACCTGGCCTCTGCCGAGCTGGCCGCCGTTGCAGCCATCCTGGGCAAGATCCCGTCCGTGGCCGAGTACCTTGAGTACGCCAAGACCCTGGATGCCACTGCGGCTGATACCTACCGTTACCTCAACTTCAACGAAATCGCCTCCTATACCCAGAAGGCCGATGCGGTGATTTTGCAGCAAGCGGTATAAGGATTGGCGCCGACTGGCGCACGCAGTCTGAAGAACAGCCCCGGTCCATGCCGGGGCTTTTTCATGGTGCTGGCTGAGGGGATTGCGGATCCTGCGCTCTGCCGTTGGTGATCCAAACGGGGAGCATCATGGCTGTCACTCCTTGTCGGCTCATCCCCATGACCTCTCGCCGCATTTCTCGTTTTATTGAGCAAAAACTGATCTGGTTCGTGAGCGCAATGGATCGGCCGCTGTATCATGCCTCGCTTTTTGGCTACGACTCTGTGCTTCATGCCGGCAAGGTGCCGACGTCATGGGGTTGGTCGTTCTATCCGCCTCATTTCTGGATGATCAGACGATGTCTCTATTGGGATTAGATGCCACGCGCCCCTGTTGGCGACTGCTATGTGCCTTGCTGGTGTTCGCATGCCCGGCCTCGGTGGGATTGTGGGAACTGCACAACAACTACCTGCACACCCTGGACAAGCAATCCGAGCTGGCGGCCACCAAGGCTGTGCGCCTGATAGAGGCCATGCTGCATCATGCCGAGGGGGTCAACAGAAACATCTTCCCGCTGATCAGCCACCCCTGCAACACGTCGCTGCTGACCCTGCGCAAGGAGGTGACCTTGACCCCTTTCGTTCGCAGTGCCAGCCTCATCAACCACTATGGGGTCTACTGCAATTCGCTGTTCGGGGATGTGCACTGGGAGGATGACGTCGGTCGCTATAGCGGGGGCTTCCTGCGGCTGCTGTCGGGCAACCCGGTCAGGGCCAATCACCCCATGCTGGTGGTGCGCACCGAGTCGCAGGATGGGGCCGTGCTCAGCACCATCGACAGCGAATACCTGAAGCTGATGCTGGCCCTGAGTGCCCCTGTCTCGGGGAAAGCGCAGCTGCATGTGGGCAATGCCTGGCTGGACGAACAGGGCCATCTGGTGGAGGGCTATCACAGATTGCCGACCCTGGCGGTGCACAAGGCCAAGTCCGAACACTACCCGCTCTCCGTCTATGCCGGTTTCGAACTGCCCTCCACCTGGGAGGCGCTGTGGCGTGTCAGGCATCTGACCATCTTGATGTTGCTGGGCTTCTCCCTGACCATCTCACTGCTGGTGTGGTGGCTGCTGGGACGGCCGGGCACCATGGAAGGGGAGCTGAAGCGGGCGCTGCGGGCCAGGGAGTTTGTGCCCTACCTGCAACCGCTGATAGCCAGCCGAAGCGGCAAGCTGATGGGGGCCGAGGTGCTGATGCGCTGGCAGCACCCCACCTCCGGCCTGATCCGACCAGACTTGTTCATTCCCCAGGCGGAAGCGTGCGGCGTCATAGTGCCCATGACTCAGCTGTTGATGCGGGATGTGGCCCAGCAGCTGGGTCAGCGGCAGGAGAGGCTGCCGGACGGCTTTCATGTTGGCATCAACATCAGTGCCGTCCACTGCCGGGACTTCTCCTTGCTGACGGACTGCCGCGCCTTCCTTGGGCACTTCGTACCGGGTCAGGTGGTGTTGGTACTGGAGCTCACCGAGCGTGAGCTGCTGGTGGCGGACGCGCACACCCTCGCGCTGTTCAAGCAGCTGGATGAGATGGGGGTCAAGCTGGCCATCGATGATTTCGGTACCGGCCACTCCAGCCTGGCTTACCTGCAGCAGTTTCATGTGGACTATCTCAAGATCGACAGATCCTTTATCGGCCGGATCGGCACCGAGTCGCTGTCCGAACACATCGTTGACAACGTCATCGATCTGGCGACCCGGCTCGGCCTGGCGTTGGTGGCGGAAGGGGTCGAGACCGAGATGCAGGCCGACTATCTGCGCGGCAAGGGGGTGGATTACCTGCAGGGCTATCTGTTCGGTCATCCTGCGTCGCTGCGGTCTTTCTGTGATGCGTTATCAAAAGCAGAGGTGGGGGATAAGCAGACGCTTGTCAGGGTGGCCTGAGTCCCGGCCCTGCTGCGGATTTTGCGCAGTCATCGCCCCGAGTGTCAGGCTCTCGCCCGCCGGATCTCAGCACCCTCTAGGGGAGAATGTTTTTTGTACGGTTAGGTCAAGGTTCAGTTACAGCTGTTAGAATATTGGCCTCTTTAGTGGCTGGATCCGTTATGCCTTATAGTCCCACGTTCGATACGACTCGCCCCCGCTTGCGCCTGCTGATCACCTTGCTGATGTTCTCACTGCCCATGCTGCTTGGCAGTTTGGCGCTGCATAGCCGTTATCAGACCGAACTGCTGCAGCAGTCCAATGCCGCGGCAGCCCGGACCATGATGCTGATGGAGACCATGTTGGACCATGCAAAGGAGGCCAATCGCAAGGTCTTGCCACTACTGGGCAAGCCCTGTGAGGCGGTCCTGGATACCTTGCGGGAGCAGGTTGCCCTGGTGCCCTTCGTCCGCTCGGTCAATCTGGCGCGCCAGGGCAAGATCTACTGCACCTCTTTCTTCGGTGCGTTCAAGATGCCTTATGGGGTCGAACAGTATAGCCAAGGCAGTCTGTTGCTCGGCAATACCAGCCCGGCACGCAGGGATCACCCTTTCCTGGCGATGCGGGCCAAGCAGGGCGATGCTGCCGTCGTCACCCTGGTCGATGGCGATTACTTGAGCTTCATCCTGCATCTCAGTGATCCTTCCCTCGAGATCATGTTGAATGTGGGCGGGCGCTGGCTCGACGAGCAGGGTCATTTCTTTGACAAGACGCCGCTCTGGACAGGCCTGGCCCAGGTTAGCCTGAGCTCCGAGACCTACCCCCTCACTATTCGCGCTGGGCACAATCTCTCCTCCAGCTGGCTGAGTCTGCTGCAGTACCGCAGTTTCGGGTTGATATTGCTGTTCAGCTTCTGCGTCGCTTTTGCCTTCATCATGTGGTGGTTGCTGGGCCGGCCGCGCTCGCCGACCAACGAGCTTGCCCGCGCCTTGCAGGCCAGAGAGTTTGTCCCCTTCCTGCAGCCTTTGGTGGCCAGTGATAGCGAGCGGGTCATGGGTGCCGAAGTCTTGATGCGCTGGCAACACCCCACCGCTGGGCTGATCCGCCCGGATCTCTTTATTCCTCAAGCAGAGGCCAGTGGCCTGATCGTGCCCATGACCCATCTCATCATGACGGAGGTGGGAGCGGTGATGGCGGCCAGGCAGGCCTGTTTGCCGGATGACTTCCATATAGGGTTCAACATCAGTGCCGCCCATTGCCGGGACGACAGTCTGCTGGAGGAGTGCAGTGACTTCCTCGCCCGCTTCGCGCCGGGCAAGGTCGTCTTGGTACTCGAGCTGACCGAACGGGAGCTGCTGGTGGCGGATCCCCACACCCTTGAGCTGTTCAGGCAGCTCGATGCGCTGGGAGTGCAGCTAGCGATGGATGATTTTGGCACCGGCCACTCCAGCCTGGTCTACCTGCAGCAATTCCATATAGATTTCCTCAAGATCGATCAATCCTTCATCGGCCGGATCGGCACCGAGTCGCTCTCCGAACACATAGTCGACAATGTGATCGACTTGGGCAGCCGACTCGGTCTGGCCCTGGTGGCAGAAGGGGTCGAGACTCGGCAGCAGGCCGACTACCTCAAGGGCAAGGTAGCCTGCTTGCAGGGTTATCTGTTTGGCCGCCCCGTGCCTGTCCGGCAGTTTTGCGATGAGCTGTTGGCGGATATGCCCGAGGGGGAGAGTGATGCCCGGCTGAGGCTCCTTGAATCGACCTGACGCGGGTCTGCCATCTGAACCGAGCTGCCTCTTGCACATTGTTACTGGATTCAAGAGAGCATGATGTGACGCTGTATCCGGCGGTTTGCTGGTCGATGTGGCCCTGTAGCTGGCCCTGGCTGCGTCATGGCGATCACTGCTCTGGGTGGCGCCATTGTTATCCACCCTCGACTGTAGGGGCTTGTTTTTCATGCCTTGGCGCTCGCTTTTCGGTAGAATCCAGGCTCATTTTGAAGTCAGATGAGGCGCGGTATGACGGTCAGGTTCCAGGCATTTCATAGCATCAAGGCGATCGCGGATCGGGAGGTGCTGTTCAACTGGTCCAGAACCAACCCCCTCGGCGCCCTGGATCAGGTCTGGCGTCCCGGCAGTCATGAGGAGCTGCAGCGTCTGCTGCGCGAACAGCCTGGCCGCAAGATCCGGTTGCTTGGCTCCGGCCTCTCCTTCGAACCCATTCACAGCGTCTATGCCGAAGGCAGCCAGGCGCTGCTGGTGGATCTCTGCAAGCTGACCGGCCAGCTCGGGGTGACGGCAGACAGCGTGACTTACCACGCGGCGACGCCGCTCGATACCATCTATGGCGAGCTCATCGCCATGGATCGCATGTTGCCAGCCTCCCCCGGGGTGATCGGCATTCAGACTCTGGGCGGTGCACTCAGCACAGGCACCCATGGTCAGGGGCTGCACCAATCAACCCTGGGGGATGCCGTACTGGCGCTGCGCATCATGCTGGCCGATGGGGAGATCCGCGACATTGACCGCGCGCATCCCCAGTTCGGTGCCTTCGTGATGGGACTGGGACTGCTCGGTATCTTGCTGGCAGTCACCCTCAGGACGGTGCCGAACCGCATCATGCGCTGCACCAAGTTCACCACCGATTATCCTTTCCTGCTGGCCCATAACGAGCGGCTCAATCGCGAACATGGCTTCGTGAAGAGCTGGTGGTTCGCCTGGACGGGGGAGAGCCACATCTGGCTGGTGGACCCCGCCAGCGATGAGGAAGTAGCCCGCTACCGGGCAGGGGGCAGCGAGCCGCTGCTGCTGGAGGGTGACATAGACGCCCGCATGAACGCCACCATAGACGCCACCTTGCAGAAGATGGCCAAGGACACCAAGGATGAGGCCCTGGCGGGGGAACATTTCGAGACGGTGCGCCGCTTCAAGGATGCCTCTGACTTAGTGGGCAACGTCTATCAGATCCTCTGCAAGGGGATACCGGCGCCGCAGATCAACTGTGAGGTAGCGGTGCCCTTGCACCGCATGAACGAGGCGCTAGAGATCTTGCAGGCGTGGCAGGAGGCGAACCCCGGCGTGCTGCACTACCCCTTCATCCTGCGCTGCACCGGACCTTCCGAGGCCTGGCTCAGCGGCGCCTATCAGCAGGACGTCTGCTGGATAGGCTTCCTGGTCTACCTGGCGGCGGATGGTACCTTCGTCAATGGCTCCATGGAGCAGATGCGCGAGCTGCAACAGCTGCTGGTGCCGCTCGGTGGCATTCCGCATTTTGGCAAGCACCTGGCGATGGATCTCTACGACTTCCCGACCCTGTTGCCACGCTGGCACGACTTCATGGCGCTCAAGGCCGAGCTGGATCCCCAGAGCCGCTTCGAAAACCGTTGGCTGGGCCAGCTGTTTGCCCCGGCCGCCCCGATGGCAGGAGAGAGCCATGACTGACAACCAGGATACCCGCATTCCCGTGACCCTGCTGACCGGCTTTCTCGGCAGCGGCAAGACCACCTTGCTCAACCACTGGGTCAAGCAGCCTGAACTTGGCGAGTGCGCCGTGCTCATCAACGAGTTCGGTTCCATCGGGCTGGATCATCATCTGGTGCAGCAGATAGACGAGCAGGTGGTACTGCTCGATTCGGGCTGCATCTGCTGCTCGGTGCAGGGCTCGTTGGTGGAGGCGCTGCAGGGGCTGTTTATGAAGGCCATCCAGAAGAAGATCAAACCCTTCAAGCGACTCATCATCGAGACCACGGGTCTGGCGGATCCCGCTCCCGTGCTGTTCACCCTGCGGGAAGAGGGCTTCATCGCCCAGCGCTACCGCTTCGATGGCACTGTGACTGTGGTGGATGCCGGCCACATCGAGCAGCAGCTGGCGAGCCAGTACGAGGCGGTCAAGCAGGTGGCGCTGGCGGACTTGTTGGTGATCAGCAAGGGCGATCTGGTGGATGTGGAGACGCTGGTGCGGGTGGAAACCCAGCTGGTGGCGCTCAACCCGGCGGCCCCCATCGAACATGTCACTCAGGGGGCGCTCTCCCCGACCGTGCTGGAGACCCTGGGCGCTTACAACGAAGGGGCGGGGCGGGATGTGCGCCGTCTGCTCGCCTGGCTGCGCACCGAGGCGCCCAGGCAGGGGCTGGCTTCCCCAATGCAGCAGATAATGCAACCCAAGATGCAGCCGCTCGCCGCCAAGGTGGGCACGGCCGCGCCGACCCATTTCGAACATGGCAACATAGAGAGCTTCTCCCTGCGGATCGGTGAGCCCCTCAAACCGGCCCGGTTATTGGCCGCCATCGAAGCGGTGCAGCTCACCCACGGGGATGCCCTGCTGCGGCTCAAGGGCATACTGCAACTGGAAGGGGAGAGTCAGCCCGTGGTGATCCACGGTGTGCACGGCCAGCTCTATCCGCTGCAGACGCTGCTCGACTGGCCGGAAGGGCGGGCCCAGTCCCGGCTGGTCTTCATCGTCAAGCGCGCAGAGCGCGCCGGGATAGAGGCGCTGTTTCTGGCGACCCTCAAGGCCCAGGAGCCAGATCTGGCGGCCCAGCTCAGGGCCATGCTGGGTGCCCCCGACGCCTGAGTGGTGCTGTGTGGGTCGGCCAATCCGACCCATGTCATGAGCGTCATTTGGATTGATTAGCCCGATGCTGCGCTTGCGGCACCCGGGTCTGTGCCATGATGCACCGGACGCCGGCTCTGCGCCGAGGCGGGGCTTGTGCAAGTGGGTGAGATCCTGCGAGACTGGCTGGGGCTGCCCAAACAGCAAGGGCTGTTCTATCAGCCTGTCAGCACGCCGCCTTGTCGCGGTTGTTGCTCTGACAAGACCGGATCGGATGTGGGACCTGTTCCCTGGCGCTAACCCCTGACGGAGATCTCAATGACGCAGCCACACCCGGAACTCTCGGCGGCCCAGCTCAAGTGGTTGCCCTGGCTGACTGCGGTCGGCTTCTTCATGCAGACCCTGGATGGCACCATCCTCAACACCGCGCTGCCGAGCATGGCCGCGACCTTGGGCGAGAGCCCGTTGCAGATGCAGTCGGTGGTCATCGCCTACATGTTGACGGTGGCGCTCTTGATCCCGGCTTCCGGCTGGCTGGCGGACAGATTTGGCACCCGCCGTGTCTATCTGTGGGCCATCGCCCTGTTCAGTTTAGGGTCGCTGGCCTGCGCCATGTCCAACACTCTCGCCATGCTGGTGGCCGCCCGGGTCTTGCAAGGGGTGGGCGGTGCCCTGTTGATGCCGGTGGGGCGTCTCGCCGTGCTGCGTGCCTTCAGCAAGCGAGAGCTGCTCAAGGTGATGTCGTTCGTGACCATCCCAGGCCTGGTCGGCCCATTGATAGGGCCCGCACTGGGGGGCTGGCTGGTGGAGGTCGCGAGTTGGCACTGGGTCTTCCTCATCAATTTGCCGGTGGGGTTGCTCGGCTTTATCGCCAGCTGGCACTACATGCCGGAGATGCGGCGCGAGACCCCCAGATTCGACTGGCGTGGTTTCGTGATGTTCAGTGCCGGCATGGTGCTGGTCTCGGTGGGTCTGCAGGGGCTGGGGGAGCACAGCCTCTCCACCGGCTGGTCTCTGTTGCTGCTTATCACCGGTCTGGCGGCCATGGCGAGCTACTGGCTCTATGCCGCCAATGCCGAGCGGCCCCTGTTCAGCCTGGCGCTGTTTCAGACCAAGACCTTTGCCATCGGCGTCTGGGGCAACCTCTTTGCCCGGCTCGGCAGTGGCGCCATGCCCTTCCTCACTCCCCTGTTTCTCCAGCTGGGCCTGGGCTTTTCACCGAGCGCGGCCGGTATGACCATGATCCCGACGGTCATCGGCGCCATGTTGACCAAGACCCTGGTCAACAAGTTGATCCCGCGCATCGGTTATCGCCGTATTCTGGTGGGCAATACCCTGCTGCTGGGCGCCCTGATCGCCAGCTTCTCCCTCATCGACAATGACTTGCCCTACTGGGCACTGCTCATCTGGCTGGGGGTATTCGGCGCCGTCAACTCCTTGCAGTTCTCCGCCATGAATACTCTCACGCTGCAAGATCTGAGTGCCGAGCACGCCAGCAGCGGCAACGGCCTGCTCTCCGTGGTGATGCAGCTCTCCATGAGCCTGGGGGTCGCCATCGCCGCCAGCCTGCTGGGTCTGTTTGCGGCGGCGCACAGTGAACAGTGGTTGCATGGTTTTCACCTCACCTACCTCTGCATCGGTTTGATGTCGATGCTGGCGGCGATGATCTTCGCTCAGCTCAGGGATGAGCGGGAGGGAAAACGTTCCGACGCGGCCTGAGCGGGCTGACAGAAAGAGTCGAACGGAGCAGGGTGATACTTGCGAGTGGAGAACGACAAGGGCGGCCCGGGGCCGCCCTTGTTATTTTCAGGGATCAGACCCGGAACTGATCGACCGCATGGTGCAACAGACTGGCTTGCTCGGCCACATTCTGGCTGGCGCGGCTGTTCTGCTCGGCCTGCTCCATGGCCTCGTTGGCGATGTCGCGGATCACCACGGCGTTGCGGTTGATCTCGCTCGCCACCGAGCTCTGCTCCTCGACTGCCGTGGCGATCTGGGTGCTCATGTCCATCATCTGATCCATCTGGCGGGTGATGTTGGCAAGCTGCTGGCTCGCCTCGGCGGCGGCTTCGACGCTGCGCTCTCCCTGGCTGCGGCACTCGCCAATCAGGCTGACCACGCTATGGGTGCGGGCCTGCAGCCCGCTGACGATGGTGGCTATCTCGCTGGTGCTCTGCTGGGTACGCATGGCCAGATTGCGTACCTCGTCGGCGACCACGGCGAAACCGCGGCCCTGCTCCCCGGCCCGAGCGGCCTCGATGGCGGCGTTGAGGGCCAGCAAGTTGGTCTGCTCGGCGATGGCGCGGATCACCGCCAGCACATTGCCCACCTGCTGACTCTCTTCGGCCAGCTCCTGCACCACCTGGCTGGAGGCCTCCAGCTTGGCAGAGAGGGAGTGAATGACCGCCATGGTGGTCTCCACGCTATCCCGGCCCTGCTGAGCGCTCAGGTTAGTGGTGCGGGCGCTGTCGGCGGCACTCTCAGTGTTGTTGGCGATCTCTTGCACCGTGCTCTCCATCTCGGTGGCGGCGGTGGCGACCAGATCGCTCTCCTGCAACTGCTGCTGGGTCCCTTCCCGGGCGGCGTTGGCGTTGCGTTGCAGCTGGGCGGTGAGCTGCTCGAGATCCGTGACCGAGGCGATCACCTGGCCGATGACCTTGTTGAAATGCTCAAGCATGGTGTCGAAGTCGCGCCCCATGGCGCCAAATTCGTCTTTGGAGGTGATGCGGGCGCGCAGGGTGAGATCGCTGCTGGCCGTCACCCGACGCATGGTGTCGGCCAGCCGTTGCAGGCCCGCCATGACATCACGACCAATAAGCAGATTGAGGCCCAGGGCCACGAATATGCCGAGGCTGCAGAGCAAGCCCATGATCCAGAGGATGCGATCATGGGTGGCCTCGGCCTCCCGGGAGAGTGCCTGAGTCAGCCGCATGCCCGCCTGGCGCATCTGCTCGGCGCTGAGGTTGAGTTCGGCGCGCAGCCCCTCCTTGGCACTCAGACCCAGGCGCTGCTCCTGGCTCACCAGGGCGAGGAAGTTCTGGCGGTATTGCTCGAGCAGGGCGGCGAGGGCAGGTTCGCCAGCGAGGGCTGCGCTCAGGGGGGCCAGGTCTTGCTCAAACTTGTCTCTATAGCGCAGCTCACGGCGCAGCATGAAGTCTTTCTCATCCCGGCGCAGTTGCAGCATCAGCAGGCTCTCCTGCTGCTGATCCCGGCGCTTCAGCTCTTGCTCCAGGGCGTGGATGGCACCGCGCAGGGCACCGTAATAGCCGCTTTCCGGGGTGAGCCCTATCTTCTCCTGCTGGGCACGCAGGGCCTCGAACTGGCGGGCATAATCCTGAAGCTGAGTGGCGAACTTGAGGATGTCGGCCTGCTGGGGGCCCTGATGGTCTCTGGCCATGTCGGCGAGCAGGCGGCTGGCTTCATCCCGCAGTGCGCCGAAGGCGGTGGCCGCCACGGGGTCTTTGTGTAGCAGAAACTCCTTCTCCTTCAGATTCAGGGCGAGGAGATCGGCCTCTACCTGCTTGGTCAGCAGCATCTCGGCGCTGCTGCGCGACTCCTGGGCGGAGAAGTAGAACACGACCCCCATGACGATGGCCTGGATCCCGGCCACCAGGATGGCGGATAACAAGAGTTTTTGCTTGACGCTCACGGCGACCTCACGAGCAAATGGTGTGCAAGGGGTATCGGCTCGCGAAGGTATATCTTGAAGGCAGCTTTATCCTTTTATGTCGGGCTGAGCGGTGCAGGGGTCGATGGGTTTTGTCACGCCATTGTCATGGAGATAAATCACCTGATTGGTCAATCGAGCCAGCAGGATGGGCAGCGTCTCGCTATCCAGCTCCAGGGTCACGTCGGGCAGGCCCGGGGTCCAGGTGAATGCAGAATGGGTCAACAGGGCGGGGTCAACCAGCAGGGGGATATCGGGACGGGGCAGGAAGGGGCAGAGGGCACCGGGCAGGCAACCTGTCTCTTGCTGCATCTCGGCCGGGTCGCAGATGGAGGGGCTGGCGCCGAGGTGAGCACGCACGGTCCTGGCATCGAGGCGCCCCTCCCTGTGGGTCAGCAAGAGGGCGAAGCGGCCATCCTTGAAGCGCAGAAACAGTGTCTTGCTGAACACCCCAAGCCAGCCGAGACGCGCCTTGACCCGTTCGTCCGTGGCGTAATCGAGAATGGGTTCATGGTTGTATTGGCGATGGGGCAGCGCGTTCAGCAGTTGCAGGTTGAAGGCGTGGATCTGTTGCAGGCGGTCGAGATCGGCCCTGGCAGTCGCGAGGGTGGTGCTGTGGTCTTGGGGCATGATGGGCTCCTGTGTGGCCCCCATAGTGCCCCCTCTCCCCTCGACTGACCAATCAGCACTGCTTATCAGAGATTAACCCCTCAGCGCATGGGTTAGCTGGCGGACGAGAGGCTGGCCCACCAGCGGGCGCCGAGGATCAGGCCAGGGCGTGAGCGGGCATCCAGGCAAAGGGAATGGGGGTGAGTCGCTGGGAGGCTTTGTCGTAGGCTGCCCAGTGCTCGGCCAGCGGCTGGCCCGTCTCGGGATGGGGCAACGCGGGGGCCAACTCGGCCAGGGGCCAGAGCACGAAGGCGTTCGTCAGGATCTCGCCGCGGGGCAGGGCGACGGGCTCCTGGCAGACGAGATCCCCATAGAGCAGCAGGTCGAGATCCAGGGTGCGGGGGGCAAACTTCTTGGCATCGGGTTCACGACCGTGGGCAAACTCCATGGCCCTCAGCTGGCGGCAGAGCTCGGCCAGTGGCAGCGCCGTCTCGGCACCGACCACCAGGTTGTAGAAGGGGCGACCGGCAAAACCGACCGCCTCGCTCTCAAACACCCGGGAGACCTCAAGGGGGCCACACAGTTCGTGCAGGGCATCGAGTCCGGCACGGATATGGTGATCTCTCTCTATGTTCGACCCCAGACTGATGTAGATGCGTGTCATCGGATCTGCTCCCGTTGCATCTGGATGCTGATGCTAACGCGGGTCATCACTGTTCGCTCGCGGTCGGGGTGCGATGGCGCAGAATCTCGACCCCCACTCCGGCGGCGTTGGGCACGGCCCCCGGCTTGGTCAGCGTCACCTTGACCCACTGCACCCGAAAGTCAGTCAGTATGAGGTGGGCGACCTGCTCGGCCATGGTTTCCACCAGTTCCACCACCTTGCTGCTGGCGTACTCCGACACTTTCTGGGAGAGGGTGGCGTAATCGAGCGCCAGCGTGATGTCGTCGCCTGCGGCGGCGGGGCGGTTGTCAAAGCCCATCTCGAGGTCAAAACGGAGCTTCTGGCGAATGCCTTTTTCCCACTCGTATACCCCTATGGTACTCAAAACCTCGAGTCCACGAATAAACACCTTGTCCATGACAGTACTTCTTCTTTACTCTTGATGGGCTGTGAAACAGCGCAGGGATGCTGGCCTGAGATCACGCGCCATTGACGAACGGCCCGGGTTACCCGGACCGGAGAATGTGGCCCGCATCATACCCCATTCATATCGTGGTAAAAACGACCAAGATGACGGCCCTGACGATTTTGATGATTATTCTGGCCTATCTGGGCGGATCCCTGTCCAGTGCCGTGCTGGTGTCTCGCACCAGCGGCCTGCCGGATCCGCGAGACCATGGGTCGCACAATCCGGGGGCGACCAATGTGCTGCGCCTCGGGGGACGGGGAGCCGCCCTGCTGGTGCTGCTGCTCGACATGCTCAAGGGCATGGCTCCCGTCTATCTCTCCTGGTTTCTTGGTATCAAGCCCATCTATCTGGGCTTTATCGGCGTGGCCGCCTGCCTGGGTCACATGTACCCGCTCTTCTTCCACTTTCGCGGTGGCAAGGGGGTCGCCACCGCCCTTGGCACCATGCTGCCCATCGGGCTCGACATGGGGGCCATGGTGGTCGTGAGCTGGCTGCTGGTGGCCCTGCTCAGTGGTTACTCCTCACTGGCGTCCATCGTGACTGTGCTGCTGGCGCCCCTGTTTGCCTACCTGCTCAAACCCGAATATACGCTGCCGGTGTCACTGCTCTCCTGCCTTATCCTGATCCGCCACCACGAAAATATTGCCCGCCTGCTCAAGGGGGAAGAGCCCAGACTGTGGGGAAAAAGGGGACAGGATCGGGGTTGAGCCGGATGAGAAATGCACAAAAGTCTGCTTGTTGTGCAAAAAAGAGACGAACGAGACAAAAAGTAAAATTTCCCGTTGACCCCCAAGGGCAAAATCCGTTTAATAGCGGCCACGCCCAGATAGCTCAGTCGGTAGAGCAGGGGATTGAAAATCCCCGTGTCGGCGGTTCGATTCCGTCTCTGGGCACCATATTTGGTGCCATGAAGTAAAAATTTGGTTCATGCACAGCAGTTTGAGTGTGCCGGCTTAGCTCAGTAGGCAGAGCAACTGACTTGTAATCAGTAGGTCACCAGTTCGATTCCGGTAGCCGGCACCATTTATAGATTGCCCAGATAGCTCAGTCGGTAGAGCAGGGGATTGAAAATCCCCGTGTCGGCGGTTCGATTCCGTCTCTGGGCACCAAGTTAAAATGATGAGATAGCAATATCTGGTCTCAAAAGTACAATTCCTCCTTAGTTCAGTCGGTAGAACGGCGGACTGTTAATCCGTATGTCGCTGGTTCAAGTCCAGCAGGAGGAGCCAACACAAAAGCCCAGCAGCAATGCTGGGCTTTTTCTTTATGCAATTTTCCCCATTTCTCTCGCCATTCAAGCGGATGGCTGCGCTCATCGAGATGGCCAGCAGACAATATGGTTGCAAGTGGGCCACGCTGTTTCGCCCTACGGCAGAGGCTGTCGTCTGGTTGTGTTGGCGGGGCCACAAATCTGCGTGTGCGCAGGAAAAAAGGGGCTATATTGGGCTGCGCCGCCCTGCGGGGCGGCTCTCCCAGCCTTTATAGAGAGCGCATCATGAACCGTGAATTTACCGCCCAGTTTATCAAAATGCTCACCAACCTCGACCAGCTGCTGGTCAAGGCGGCGGCCCATGCCGAGATGAAGAAGTACGACGTGAATAACTTCTTCGGTGATCGGCTCATCGTCGATATGTTGCCACTGAGCAAGCAGGTACTGATCTGCTGCGAATCGGCCAAGGCCTGCGTGGCGACTGCCAGCCACAACGACAATCCGAGTTTCACGGACGAACCGGCCACCATGGCGGATCTTCGTGGTCGTATCCAGGGGACCATCGACTTCCTCAAGGGCCACCTGGATGCTGACTACAGTGCGTTCGAGAGCGGCAAGTACTTTCCTTACTGGGCCAATGGCAAGTGGATGGATGGCAAGACCTGTTTCTACGAGTACGCGCTGCCGAACTTCTATTTCCACCTGACCATGACCTATGCCCTGCTGCGCCGGGCCGGGGTCGAGCTGGGTAAAGGGGATTATCTGGGCGCGCTGGCATTCCATCAGCCGGAATAAGACAAACGGGATGCAAGACAGACGGGCCTGCCAATGTGGCAGGCCCGTTTTTATTGGTCGGTCTCCAGGCTGGGAAGCTGCGCGACTCAGCCCCTGAGTGGCAGATAGACATGTTGATAGGCCAGAGATGCGGCGGAGTAGAGCAGCAGGGCGGCCATGATGAGGTTGAAGTACCTGAACCAGCGTGGGTCTTGAATGTGGCGGCCAACGCGATCCCCCAGCAGTGAATAGCTGCCCGGTGCGCCCGCCGCCAGCAAGCCAAGCAGCAGGGACCAGGGCAGCAGGCTCCAGCCGTGGATCTGCGCTGCCGGGAACTGGATGCTGGTGATGGGCAGGGTCGCTATCATGGCCTTGGGATTGAGCAGCTGGATCACAAATCCGTTGCCCATGCCGAGCGGGCGGGCCGAGGATGCTTGCCCGTTGACCTCGCCCTTGTCGAGGGCAATCTTGATGGCGAGATAGGTGATGTAGAGGCAGCCCACCAGACTGACATAAATCAGGATATCCGCTCCGACCAACCGGGCCCCCAGCCATCCAAACAGAAGCAGTAGCAGGCACATCGCCATGCCGACCCCGATGAAGAAACCGAGAGAGGCACGGGCCCGGCCGCCCAGGCCGGCATTGAGGCCAATCAGGTTGACGGGGCCAGGGGTATACATAATGCCAATGGCATAGGCGAGGATCTCAATCATGAAACTGTCCTTGGACTCAGCGGTTCAGGTTGGCGCTGTATTGGGTCGGGGTCATGCCGTAGATGCGCTTGAAGCGGCGGTTGAGGTGGCTCAGATCGGTGAAACCGTAGCGATGCACCAGATCCTGCGCCGACTCTCCTCTCTCCAGGGCGCGGCGCGCCGCATTGATGCGGCAGTTGATCACATATTGATGGGGTGTGATGCCGAGCTGCTGGCGAAACAGACGCAGGAAATGGTACTTGGAGATATTGGCCGCCGCGCTGATGTCGGCCAGGGAGATATCCTGCTGGAAGTGGCCATGGATGAAGTCCCTCCCCTGTAACAGGAGCCTGTCGATGCGGCTCACTCTGGTATCCGGTTCGAAGCGGCCCGCCTGCTGCATCACCCGGGCGGCGAGACGATAGAGGGCAAACTCCTGCTCTATGCTGGCGGCCTGGCTGTTCACCGCCTGAGCCAGCTCGAGTATGCAGTCGCTCAGCCCGCTGTCGCGTACCAGGGGTTGCTGTAGCCGGTATTGCCCGGTGTGCTCCCCCGCCGCGTTGGCAAACAGCGGCGTGAGTTCGTGGGGAGGAATATAGAGCATGGTGTAGTCGAGGCTGGCGTTGTCTCCCGCATGGCCATCATGGACATCCCCTGGATTGAACTGGATGACGCTGCCCGCCGGACTGGAGTGGAAGCTGCCATGGCAGAAGAAGTTCTGCCGTCCGGCCAGGGTGACGCCGAAGGAGTACTCCTCGTGGGCATGACGGTCGTAGCGAAACGCTGTCATGTTGACCCGCAGCGCAGTCAGGCTCGCCAAGTGCTGGCTCTGTGCGAATATGAACTGATTATCCTGCGCCATCTCTCCCTCTCTTGACCGCGATGCCATGCCCTAATCTACCGGCAAGAGGGGGCTAGCCGCTTGGACAATCTTGCTGTTTGTGGTCGATGTGGCCCTGCTAGGGGAAGCAAATCACTGAGATGTAGTTTGTCGGGTCATGCTCAAGTTAGGTGTCAATGAGTTTAGGTAAACACTCGGGTTGAAATTTTCATATAATGACGGGGACAGCTTAATAGGAGGTGGGACAGGGTGTTGAAGTTTAACTATGGTGAGATTAATGAGTTATATAAGAGCCTTAACATTAATACCAACTCGGGGGATGTTGAGCGTCTTGCCACTCGGGAACTATATCATGCCGGAGTCAAACTGGTTATAGAACCGGGGTTCATATATTTCAAAGAGGATGGTGTGGTTTCACTGGCAATAAATAATGACCCTCGTATCATTGGTGATTTGATAGATTCCATGCCCATAGGTCTCTTGGAACATTACTGTCCTATCGTGACCTTTCATTATTATTGTATGACACCGACGACCTTACTGAAGCTGAGACAAGAAGATTTCGATAGTATTTTCTTCAATACAGTGCCAGAGAAAATGAAAGAGCTGACCACAGTATTGTCATTTATGTTGATATTTTTGCTGGATATCCATGTCGAGCGTCGCAGTGATTCTAGCTATCACACCATAAAGTCCATGCTATATAGATACCTGTATCGCCAAAGTGTTGGCGGCCATGAAAATGAAGGTATTGCCAACTTCATTTTACGCAGAACTAATTTTTCCCGTAGTTATGTTTTTCGTGTACTAGCTGACTTGAAGGATGGCGATTATATCACGGTGAAACGAGGTAGGTTAATATCAATTAATCGTAAACTGCCAAATGATTATTGATGTGCATGGTTGGTTTGATATTAATAAAGGATTTATTAAATCCCTTAAAGGGGGATAATACAAGGCTCGATACGTCGGTATCGAGCCTTGTTAGTTTAAATGTTAATCTTCTTTGTTTATTTTTGGTGGTGTCCAGGTACCATCCAGGATGGACTGTTCCCCCCAATAGGCTCTGATGTAGAGGGAGAAGTTACCCTCTGGGGCTGGTAGCCAGTTATTCAATTTTTCTTTTCCAGGGGTTTGGTGCCCCACATATATCGTCAGTGAGCCATCGTCATTGAGTTTCAGATCCTTGTTCTTGGTGCCCAGCGAGTAGCGATTGAGCTCATTGGGGCTGAACAGGTGACGGTCGTTGTACAATGTCAGTGACCAGAAGCCTTTTACTGGCGGTAGCTTTCCTTTGGCAAAGGTGATGGTGTAATTATGTTTGCCATCGAGTTGCACATCGGCGACATCATTATCGGTATAGAAGTATTGGGTCTCATCCGGCTTGTTATCAAACATATTTGATTTGGATGTACCCGTGCGGTTGTAATAATCCACTCCAAACTGGGCATTGTTTTTTGAACGGTTCCAGTTATTCCCGGCTGGAACACCGTTATGCTTCCATTTGAAGAAATCGGCAATAATAGTTTGGTTGGTTTGCTCGGCAGATTCATTCATCCACTGGCGAACCTGGGGGTTATTTTTTCCCGTTGCAATCAGGTGACGGAACTGTGCATACATGGCTTCTTCGCCAGGCAGAGGGGAAACTTTATTCAGCACGTTGTCGAGTTGATCAAAGAATTTTTCCGGCACAACCCACTTAACCTCACCAGCGTTGGGATCTGGCTTCTCGCCAATACTGGGGATCTTCGAGTAATCGAATGATTTCATTTTTCCATCAAACTGGCTGAGCGGATAGGACATGATTTGGCGGATGGGCGCCTGAATGGCAAGGCGATCTTCGGGGGTATCATCCATCTGAACGCGTGGGATCATATTGGCCATTTCTGTCGAAGAGTGGATCACGCCCTCGATGCCTTTTGGGGTCTCACCTTTCCAGTTGGGCCCAACCAGCAGATAAAAACCAGGCTTGGTGCCGTAGGGTTTGCCGACATTACCCACTTGATCGGTACGGGCATCGTAAATGGCATACACCCAGAAACGGCTGCCAAAATCAGGTACTTGAATGACAACAGGCTCTTCATCCAGGGCATAGAAGCCCAGGCCATAGGCCACATCCTGGTTAGGGCAGGTGACGAAGGTCTCTGCGGGCTGGATGTAGTCGGTGAGCATGCTGAGCTGGCTCATCGGCGCCACTGGCACTATGCCACCATTCAGGGCTGGGTAGGGGGCCTGAGTGATGGTCGCACGGCGGTTGAACTGGTTCACCATGGGGTAGCCCCAGATGTAAGCCTGCTGCGCAATGGCCTTCACATAATGCTCGGACATGATCACCCCAGCAGCGGGTTGAGCGAGTTGCTCAATACTGGTGGCGTGCGGGATGGTGAGTGGTACAGATTGGGCCAAGGCGCCGGTACTGATGGCCATGGCCGTGAGCAAGGCAAGATGCTTGAGTTTCATATTATTCTCTCTCGGTAAGAAGATGTATCCCTCAAGCCGGAGGCGGCTGAATGAAGGGGCATTGATATCGTTTATTTGCTGACTTGTACCAGATCGTCCGGGATCCAGGTCTGGTCATAGAAGCCATCACCAGTGCCATAGAGCCGCAGGGCAACGAGGAAATTACGGCCCGCAATAGTTTTAATAAAGGCGTTGTCTGCAACCCCGTCCGGCTTGGATGGTCCGAACCAGAGGTCGATAGAGCCATCTTTGTTCTTCGGAATATCATAATAGCCATTGGTGGAGGGTAATAACTGATCTGTCTCCGGCATGGTGCCGTCGGTGATGTTGTACGCTGTTACCGCCCAGAATAAGTCAGCGGGTGGGTTAGCCGGCAGGTGCAACTTATAGCTGTTGCCACCCTCAAGGAACTTGCCATCTTTGTCATGGCTCGTATAGGGATATTTTGATCCGGCGCCAGTGGTGTGCATTACCATGGCGGACGCGCTCGAATAAGCTATCTGGAAGAAGGCCGCGCGTTGGTTCTTGTCCAGGGTGCCAAATTGCATCCACTCGGCGGTGGCGCCTGCCCAGGAGTTTTCCCACTGGCGATCTTTGTAATAGAGCTGGCGCTGGTCATCACGACCCATCTGGCGGCGAGCCAGGATCATGCGGGGGGCCGTTTCCACCGCTTTTTTCAGCAGGGCTTGCTGAGCTTCCGTCGGATTGAAGGGTTTGCCCTTGACGATGCCAATGCTCAGCAAGGCACTGCGGGTCTCTGCCGGGATGGCGGTCAGGGGTTCGTATTCAACGAACTCTTTCAGTTTCATCCAGTAGTCATTGTCGACGGGATACATCATGGTCACGCGTTTGCCGCTGGCATCGGGAAACTTCATGGGCTTCACATCTTTTTCCACATCCCACAGCGGGTAAATACGTGTTGTTTCAGCATTTTTCACTGCTGGAGCGGGATCTGGCTTGCCGTCGCCCTTGGCCATTATGGTACGGAAAAACAAGAAAACGTTGTTGGTCGAGGATTTGAAGGCGTAGTAACCCTGGGGGATGGGGCCCTCATAATCTGGCGGCAACAGCAGGTAAAGGCCGCCACGAGCACGGTCAGGGCCAATGGCACCCACATCAGTGATGGTTTGCTGGAAGAAGTCGGTGAACATGCCTATGACGTTGGCGGGTGCCTTGACCACCAAAGGACCCGTTTTTTTCAAGTCGAGATAACTCATGGAGTAGATCACGTCGCCATTTGGCGTGGGGACAACGGCACGGCTGTCCATGCGTTGCTTCCAAATGGGCAGCACGTTGTAACCACTGCCAAAGGCTGCCTCCGAACCATCGCGCAGACCAATGGTGTTCATCAGCGGCAAGGTTGCGATATAAGTCTGGATTGCATCCTGATAGTACAACTCGTCGCTGAGGCTGTGCGCCTCTTGTTGGGACAACCAGTTGCCACTGTTGAGCTGTTTCATCAAGGGTGACATGGGGGCATCTGCTGCCATAGCAGCGGTGCTGGCAAGGCAAGAGATCAACACCGCACTGGCCAACAACCGGATCCTGAACCTGTTCTTTTTCATAGAA
The DNA here is from genome assembly GCF_024807335.1 of Aeromonas sp. BIGb0405. Lineage (NCBI taxonomy): Bacteria > Pseudomonadati > Pseudomonadota > Gammaproteobacteria > Aeromonadales > Aeromonadaceae > Aeromonas > Aeromonas sp. BIGb0405. The sequence continues at coordinate 211,091 of NZ_JANUEP010000004.1, read as the reverse complement.
AACTCCGTGAAAATATAAGTTGCTGAAAAATATATATTTTTTAAATTATTGCCGCAGGTATTCTCGTCACTGAATAGAGTAGTAGTAATTGCCAGCAATGGTGGCAAAGGCAGAGATATCAGATAATCATGTCACTCATGCTGCACGAAATTAATCAAGGCTCTACTTGATTGATATTCACTATGATCTTACCTGACCAGATTAAATCCGAAAGTCCAGCTCGGGACTTTTGCTGATTTAATTGTTTGCGGACCTTGAGATCGAGCAGGCGGTACCACAGTAAATTTCGCTATTCAAGGAAGCGCATGATAGCCGTGCAGTATGAGCATATAAGGCTGTCAGGTGGCTGATGAACAAGCCACAAAGGGGGGATATCGAGCTTATAAGCGAAATATGCTTGCCACTGATGTTTGTGGTATGAATTCATGACCAATGACTATTGAGACTTATCAACATTATATTGGTCAGGCTATTAGTCTGAGGTGGCGTTTAAAACGATATGAATATGTGAATTCATGAGCTTTCCGGGAAAGCGTTGGCTGCCGGGCATGATTATTTCATGCTGTTTAATCGATGATGACAAACAGGGCTCAGCAGCACTTTCTGTCATGGGCGCTAAATGCCCGCCAGCTCCTCTGCCGTCATGGGGCGCAATACCCGGCAGGGGTTGCCGACCGCGACCACATTGGCCGGGATATCTTTGGTGACCACGGATCCCGCCCCTATGATGCTATTATCCCCTATGGTGACACCCGGGCAGATGACGGTGCTGCCCCCTATCCAGACGTTGTTGCCGATGCGCACCGGCTTGCCGAACTCGACGCCGGCCACCCGAGGGGCCACCGCCACCGGGTGGGCGGCGGTGTAGATCTGCACCCCGGGCGCCAGCAGCACGTTGTCACCGATGTGCACCTCGCACACGTCGAGGATGGTGCAGTTGACGTTGGCGTAGAAGTTCTCGCCCACGAAGATGTTGGCGCCATAGTCACAGAAGAACGGCGGGTTGATGGCGCACAGCTCGCCCCGGCTGCCGAGCAGTTCGCTCAGCAGGGCGTCCCGCTCCGGCTGCTCCTGCCAGCTGGTGTTGAAGCTGTGATAGAGGCTGCGGCAGCGCTCGCGGGCCGCCTTCAGCTCGGAGTTACCCGCATCATAGGGCTCCCCCGCCACCATCTTCTGCCATTCGTGACCGCGCACCGCGGTCTTCGTCATCACCTCGCTCATCGCCTACTCCATCAGCCAGATCAGGGATTCATAAGAACGCAGCTCGCAGGATTGCGGGCGGGCCGGGCTGTCTGGGTAGTTGCCGAGCAGCAGGCGACCCTTGTCCGCTTGCATCCCCGCAGGCAATACAAAATCGACCGCTTCGCCGTAGAAGTTGCTCACTATCAACAAGGTCTGTCCTTGCCATTGCCGGCGATAGGCCCAGATCTGAGCGTGCCCCGCCAGCAGCTCCTGATAATCCCCTTGCGTGAAGATGGGATGTGCCTTGCGAAGTCGTACCAGATCCCGGTAGTGCCAGAACACGGAGTCAGCATCGGCCAGCGCCGCCTCGGCATTGATCTCGGGGTAGTTGGCGGCGGGCTTGAGCCAGGGTGTGCCTTTGGTAAAACCGGCGTTGGGGGCGGCATTCCACTGCATGGGGGTACGGGAGTTGTCCCGCGACTTGGCGCCCAGAATGGCGAGGATCTCGGCATCCTCCATCCCTTCGGCACGCTTGATGGCGAAGATATTGTGGCTCTCCACATCCTGATAGTCATGGATGCTGCCATAGCCGGGGTTGGTCATGCCGATCTCCTCCCCCTGATAGATGTAGGGTGTGCCTTGCAGGCCGTGCAAGGTGCTGGCCAGCATCTTGGCGGCCACCACCCGGTGTTCGCCCTCATCCCCGAAGCGGGAGACGATGCGCGGCTGGTCGTGGTTGCACCAGAACAGCGCCGACCACCCCTTGCCGTGCATGCCGCTCTGCCAGTGGTTGAAGATGCGTTTGAGTTCGATGAAATCGAACGGCGCCTTGGCCCATTTGTCGCCATTGGGGTAATCCACCTTGAGGTGGTGGAAGTTGAACACCATGGAGAGCTCGGAGCCATCCAGTGCGCCGTAGCGCTGGCAGTGCGCAAGCGACGTGGAGGACATCTCCCCCACCGTCATGGCGCCAACGGGAGCGAAGACGTCGCGGCTCACATCTTGCAGGAACTCGTGGATGCGCGGCCCGTCGGTGTAGAAGCGGCGGCCATCGCCACTGTCGTCGTTCGGGAAGGATTGATCCTTGGAGATGAGGTTGATGACGTCGAGGCGGAAACCGTCTATCCCCTTGTCAGCCCAGAAGTGGATGATCTTTTTGACCTCGGCCCGCACCGCCGGGTTCTCCCAGTTGAGATCCGCCTGCTCGCGGGCAAACAGGTGCAGATAGTACTGGTTTGTGGCGGGGTCCAGCTCCCAGGCGCTGCCGCCAAACTTGGATTGCCAGTTGTTGGGCAGGCCGCCAGCTACCGGATCGCGCCAGATGTAGTAGTCGCGGTAGGGGCTGTTTTTATCCCCCAGCGCGGATTTGAACCAGGCGTGCTCGGTGGAGGTGTGGTTGACCACAATGTCCATCACGATGCGGATGTCGCGCGCGTGGGCCGCGGCCAGCAGCGCCTCGAAATCGTTCATGGTGCCGTAGGCGGGATCGATGTTCAGGTAGTCGGCAATGTCGTAGCCGTTGTCCACCTGAGGGGACACATAGACCGGAGTCAGCCAGAGGGCATCGACACCCAGGGTCTTGAGGTAATCGAGGCGGGCCATGATCCCCTTGAGATCGCCGGTGCCACGGGCGCCGGAATCTTGAAAGCTCTTGGGGTAGATCTGGTAAATCACGGCACTCTGCCACCAGGGAGTCTGTTTCATGGTCGGGTCGCTCATCTTGTTGAAACGGATGGTTGAATAGTAAAGAGGCATGAAAAGGGCGGAGCCTGGGCTCCGCCGCGGTACTTGTCGATCAGGTGGCGCTCAGTTCCAGCTTGCCAGCCGCCTGCTGGCGTTTGTAGACCAGCATGGTCAGCGCCAGGGGCACCACGATGGCCACCAGCATGGCGAGGGAGTAGATGCCCCAGAACTCTGGCTTGATGGTGAGGATACCTGGCAGGCCACCCACCCCGATGCCGTTTGACATGACATGGGCGAAACCACAGATGAGGGCCGCACAGCTCGAGCCCACCATGGCGCACAGCATGGGGAACTTGTACTTGAGGTTGACGCCGTACATGGCCGGTTCGGTCACTCCCAGATAAGCCGAGATGGCGGCAGGTACCGAGATCTCCCGCTCATTCTCCTTGCGGCTGATCAGTATGATACCGAGCACGGCGGACGCCTGGGCGATGTTGGACAGGGCGATCAGCGGCCAGATCGGGGTACCACCTATGTCCTTCATCAACTGCAGATCCACGGCATTGGTGGTGTGGTGGATGCCGGTGATGACCAGAGGCGCATAGAAGAAACCGAAAATGGCGGAGCCAATGGGGGCGAAATCGCCGGTCATGGCGGCTCTGGCGGCATAACCCACGCCTTCACCTATCCAGCGGCCAAAGGGGCCTATCAGGGTGTGAGCCAGGATGACGGTCACGATGAGGGCCACAAATGGCACTATGACCATGTAGAGATAGGCCGGGATGATGCGTCTGAGATTGGTTTCGAGCCAGGCCAGCACCACACCCGCGAGGATGGAGGGAATAACCTGGGCCTGGTAACCCACCTTCTGGATGGTAAAGATCCCGAAGTCCCACACATCGGGGGTCGCGCCGCCGATGCCATAGGCATTCATCAACTGCGGCGACACCAGGGTGATCCCCAGCACTATGCCGAGGATCTCGGATCCCCCCATCTTCTTCACGGTGGACCAGCAGACGCCGACCGGCAGGAAGTGGAAGATGGCCTCACCGATCAGCCAGAGGAAGGAGTGAACCCCGGCCCAGAACTGGCTGATTTCGACCAGGGTATGGGTACCATCATCGAACATCTTGATGTCGCCGATGACGTTGCGAAAACCCAGGAGCAGGCCACCGGTGATGATGGCGGGCAGCAGAGGGACGAAAATCTCCGCCATATGGGAGATGGCTCGCTCCAGGGGATTCATGTTATGACGCGCCGCCTGCTTGGCGGCTTCTTTGCTGCCGCCACTGACCCCGATCTCCTCGGTGAGCGCCTTGTACCACTGGTCCACCTCATTGCCGATGACCACCTGGAACTGGCCGCCCTGAGTGAAACTTCCCTTCACTGCCGGTATGGTCTCTATGGCCTTGGGGTCGGCCTTGGCCGGATCGGCCAGCACGAACCTGAGCCGGGTCAGGCAGTGACTGACGGTGGTGATGTTCTCTTTGCCGCCGATCCGTTCGATCAACTGCGCCAGATGTTGTGTGTTGACTTTTGACATGAGCCTTCCCTCTGTGACTCCATGAATAATGGTCGTTTTTTTGCTGGCTAGCCAATGACCGCCCGCTTATTGGTATCGTTCCCAACCAGCATGAAGCCAGTGGCCATTATCGGCAATGGGAACGTTCCCAATTCGTGGGGGTGGTCACAAAAAGCGCAAAACGCCGAGGTGCAGGAGGAAAGATAGACTACAGGGGCTGACAGGGGGCTATGGTGGCTCTGGGGGCCTGGCCCTCTTCAATCTGACCGAGCAACTGTCTGGCGGCCAGAATACCGGCGTCCTTGTAGCCAAAATCCAGGCTGAGGGCGTTGGCAAACAGGAAGGTGAGCATGGGATTGCTGCCCAGGCCACTGACCAGAATATCGGTGCGCCCCTGCTCTTGCAGGTATTTGGCAGCACCTATGGCCAGGGTGTCGCTGGCGCAGACCAGGGCCTGGGTCGTCGGGGTGAGCAGCTCGGCCGCCAGCCGGTAACCGCTCTGCAAGCTGAGATCGCCGAGGGCGGCATGGGGAGTGCGGCCATGCTCCTTGCAGTCATCGAGATAAGCCTGATGGCGGCGCAGGCCCGTGGTGAGATCCTTGCGATCAACCCCCAGATAGGCCACCTCATCAATGCCGCGCTCCCTGAGGTGCGCCAGCACGGCGCGCACCGCCCCCTCGTCATCGTAACAAACGGAGGAGAACCCGGGGCGCTCCCGGGCCATCAGCACCAGCTTGTCGGTCAGCGGCGCCATGGCGGCATAGTCGAGGTCATTGAAGGCGAACAGGATAATGCCATCCACCCCCCGCCTCGACAGCACGGCCAGATGCTCGCTCACCTTGGCCGGAGAGAACTTGCTCTCCATCAGCACTGCGTCGTAGCCGCAGCCATAGAAGGTCTCCAGCATGCCGCGTACCGCCTGATTCTCCGAGCTGGAATCGAGCCGTGATACCACTATGCCTATCACACGCTGACTCTGACTGCGCATGGCGCGGGCCGACTTGCTTGGCACAAAACCGTGTTGGGCGATCACCGCCTCCACCCTGGCCCGGGTCTCGGGATTGACCTTGGGATCCTGATTGAGCACCCGGGAGACGGTCGACTTGCCGACCCCGCTGAGGCTGGCTATATCGAGGATGGTCAGTTTTTTTTCCATGTGGGATCCGTGGCAGGAGAGCAGGGCAGACGACAATGTGCAGACATTGTTGTGATTAAGGCCTGTGAATACAAGTCCATAGCGCTAGAATGGGTCCTCCGCCCGCGAGGGCGCCCTCTGTTGCACAGGACGAGCACCATGGATTTGACCACCAGTCTCAATTTCTCACTCTCCATCACCGGCCCCATTTGCGTGGTGCTGATCCTCGGTATCGTCCTCAAGCGCCTCGGCCTCTTGCCGGACAGCTTCACCGAAGCCGCCGCCAAGCTGGTCTTTCAGGTCACCCTGCCGGCGCTGCTGTTTTTGAGCATAGTGCGCACCGATCTGGATGCCATGCCGAGCCCCTGGCTCATCGCCTATGGTCTGGCGGGTACCCTGATAGGTTTTCTGGTGCTGGAGCTGTTGGCGGCGCGCTTCATCGGCGATCGGCGGCTACGGGGCATCTTCGTGCAGGGCAGTTTTCGCGGCAACATGGGCATCATAGGGCTGGCCTATGTGCAAAACGCCTATGGCCAGGCAGGGCTGGGGGGCGCCGCCTTCTTCGTCGGCGCCGTGACGGTGCTCTACAACATACTCGCCGTCATCACCCTCACCCGTAGTCTGGGTGGCGACCCCGGTCTCAAGCCTATTATCAAGGGCATCATCAAGAACCCGCTGATCCTTGCCATTCTTGCCGCACTGCCCTTTACCATCTTCGGGGTACAGATGCCGCAACTGGTGCTGACCACGGGCAGCTACTTTGCCAACCTGACCCTGCCCCTGGCCCTGCTCTGTACCGGGGCCTCCTTGAGCCTCAAGGCGTTGCGCGGCGGGGCCGCACTGACTGGTTATGCCACCCTGGCGCGTCTGTGTGCCATCCCCTTTCTGCTCACTCTGGGTGGCTGGTTCATTGGTTTCACCCCGCTTGAGCTCGGTATTCTCTTCCTGGTCAGCTCGACCCCGACGGCGGCCGCCAGCTATGTGATGACCCGCGCCATGGGCGGCGACAGCGTGCTCGCTGCGAACATCATCGCCACCACCACCCTCGGTTCACTGGTGAGCACCAGCCTGGGGGCTGCCCTGATGAACTATCTGGGATTGATGGGGTAATGAAGGGCTGTTGACTGAAGAAAATCGGGGCTTGACCTTACCGCTGACGGCAGCATTAGGCTGGGATCACATCAACAGAGGAGACACAGTATGACCATCGAACTCACCGTATCCGGCATGTCCTGCGGTGGCTGCGCCGCCAGTCTGCAAAAAGCCCTGCTGGCCGCGCCCGCCGTCACTCAGGCCCGGGTCGATTTTGACGGCAGCAAGGCTGTCATCGAGGGTGAGCTGAGCAAGGCCGAGTTGATCGCGCTGATCGAAGCCAAGGGATTCAGTGCGGAGTGACTTATCCCTATATGGGTAAAAATTAGACCAATATTCTGTTTATCTGTTTTTATTGGTGAGAGTGATCACTTCAATTTGGGTTAAAAAGAATAAAAATGCTGCAATCACTTACCCAGAAGGATTGCAGCATGACCCTCCCTATCCGCAAGACCCTGCTCGCCGCCGTCGTTGGCCTGACCCTCTCCCCCCTGGCCATGGCCCTGCCCAGCGTGCACATACTGGCGACCGGCGGCACCATCGCCGGTGCGGGGCAGTCTGCCACCCAATCCAACTATGAGGCAGGCAAGGTGGCCATCGAGACCCTGATCGCCGCCGTGCCCGAGATGAAGAACGTGGCCGAGGTGCAGGGGGAGCAGGTGGTCAAGATAGGCTCCCAGGACATGAACGATGAGGTGTGGCTCACCCTGGCCAAGCGGGTCAACGAGCTGCTGGCCAAGGATGAGGTGGATGGCATCGTCATCACCCACGGCACCGACACCATGGAAGAGACCGCCTACTTCCTGAACCTCACCGTCAAGAGTGACAAGCCGGTGGTGCTGGTCGGCGCTATGCGTCCCTCCACCGCCATGAGTGCCGATGGCCCGCTGAATCTGTATAACGCCGTGGTCACCGCCTCCGACCCCAGCTCCAAGGGCCGTGGCGTCATGGTCGCCATGAACGATACCGTGCTGGACGCCCGGGACGTCACCAAGACCAACACCACAGGGGTGCAGACCTTTGCCGCCCCGAACTTCGGTCCGCTCGGTTACATCCACAACGGCAAAATAGACTACCAGCGCAGCCCGACCCGCCTGCACACCAGCAAGACGCCGTTCGACGTGAGCAAGCTCGACAAGCTGCCGCAGGTGGGCATCGTCTACAACTATGCCAACGCCACCGATCTGCCCGCCAAGGCCATGGTGGATGCCAAGTTCGACGGCATCGTCAGCGCTGGTGTGGGCAACGGCAACCTCTATCACAGCCTGTTCGACACCCTGGCCAAGGCGAGTAAGGACGGCATCCGCGTGGTGCGCTCTGCCCGCGTGCCGACCGGCGCCACCACCCTGGATGCCGAGATCGACGACGCCAAGTACGGCTTCGTGGCTGCCGGCACCCTGAACCCGCAGAAGGCACGCATCCTCTTGATGCTCTCCCTGACCCAGAGCAAGGATCCGGCCCAGATCCAGCGCTGGTTCCAGCAGTTCTGATCCCGGGGTTCAACCCGCGAACTTCACCCCATGAACAAAGGGCAGGATCCGATCCTGCCCTTTGTTATGGCGGCAGCCTCACATAGCGCGCTCCCTCAGCTCACCATCAGCCAGCCGCAGAAACCCAGGTACACCACACCCACGCAGGCCAGCCTGCCCGCCGTCATCCGCTCCCGGCTGAAGCCCCACCATAGCAGTGCCACCGCCAGCAGGGTCACTAGCGAGGAGGCCAGCATGGTGCTGTCGAGCAACCAGGGGGTGAACAGCAGACAGAACGCCTTGGGAATGGTGCCCTGGATCATCATGGCGCCGGAGATATTGGCCAGTGCCAGCCGGTATTTTCCCTGACGCACCCAGATCAGCACGTTCATCAGCTCCGGCATCTCGGTCGCCACCGGGCTCAGCAGCAGGGCCGCCAGCACGGGGGAGAGGCCAAGCAGCTCGCCCATGCTCTCCAGTTGATGAACGAACAGCTGGGCCGCCAGCGCCACCACCACCAGGGCTCCCAGGGTCTGCAGCAGCACCTTGCGAAGGGCCGGGATCTCGGCCTTGGGATCCAGCTTGAGGGGCTTTGGCAACGGGGTCTCGTGGCTGTCGCTCTGTTTCAGCTCGCGCCGCACATAGACCAGATACACCAGCACGAACAGCGGGGCCAGCCAGGTTTTGCCGGTGAAGGCCACCATGCCGAGGGCCACCGCCACCAGGAAGATAGCGACAAACCAGGTCTGATCCCGACCAGTCTCTCGCTGCACCTCGCCATCGATGGCCCTGTGTTCGGGGCCCATGCACAGCAGCAGGGTCAGGCCGACGGCGGCATAGCCTATGGTGGAGAGCACCAGGGGGCCACCGAGGGCGGCCCCTATTCCTATCTGCTGCTGAGCGGGGGCATCCCCCATCAGCAGGGCGGTCAGGGTGACGATGCATTCGGGCAAGGCAGTGCCGAGGGCCGCCAGCAGGGAGCCGGTGGCGCTTTGGGAGAACTTGAGGTGATGGCCGGTCCATTCGATGCCGTTGACGAAATATTCGCAGGCCAGGTAGATGGTGACGGCAGAGAGCAGAAATAACAGCAGGGTGATCAGCATATTGGGCAGCCGCCAGGCGAGCAGAACAACCGATGGACCCGATACGGCTCGCCCGGCTGGCTTGCGTATCGAGGCCAAAGGTCTTGCAGAGCGATAGATGCTATCGCCGCCCATGCCATGGATCTGATGATCCAAGAATGTTGACATGAGCCCTGCCCGGATCTCGGGCGGGTTGCTACTCCCCAATGACAATGCGGGATTTTTACCAAGAGATGGGTTGCCCCACAAGGAAAATGGCGGCTCGTCCCCCCGGCAACTTGTAAGGGGATGTAACCTGGCCACAGACTCATCCCATCAGTTCTGCCCGCCAGGATCCAGATCCCGCCCACAGGATCCTCGCCTTGGCACAGGGATTGCTATGAGTTGACTACTGTCCACATTGACTTGGGAAGGGTGAACGATGAAACGGTGGATCCAACATTTTTACCAGCTGAACCGCCTCAATTGGCTCATGGTCTGGTTGCTGCTGTGCTGCAGCATCATTTTGCTGTTCCCGACCGGGCTGATGAAGGGGGCCGTGAGTGCCTGGGCCGAACTGCACGCCGCCTGGCTAGGGGTCGGCATGCTGATCGCCATCTCTTACTTCTGTAGCCAGGGCATGTTGATCCTGTGGGAGTGGGCCTGTGGCGAATGGTTGTCCCGCAAGCAGAAAGATCAGCTCTCCCGGATGATTACCTTCCTCGATTTCAACGAGAAGGCGGTGCTGCGCGAGTTCGTGCTGCAGCGTAAAAGCGTCATAAACCTGCCGATCACCGAACCCGCCGTCAAAAATCTGATTGATGCCGGTGTGCTCACCTATGCCTATGGCAAACCGGTGCGGGAGAAGGATGACGAAAACCAGATCCGGGCACTGATGATAGCCCTGCCGGCTCGCCCCTTGCTCACCTACAAAGTGTTGGGCCTCTCCCGTGGCAAGATGAGTGACGAACAGGTGGAGCAGATCATGAACGCCAGACCCAAGTTCGCCCAAAAAAGCCTGCAGCGCTGAATTCTGCACGCTCACCCACAAAAAAGGCGCCAGATTGGCGCCTTTTTCCATTCTGCTATCGACGACTCTCTATTGGGTACGCGCCTTGAGGTAGCCTGCGTAGTCCGGGATCTGCACGCTGAATGCCTGATCCATGTGAGGGCTGTCCATGATGAAGTCGGCGGTTGCCTCATTGGTTGCCATCGGTATGTTCCAGACGGCGGCCAGACGCAGCAGCGCCTTCACATCCGGATCATGGGGCACGGCGTTGAGGGGATCCCAGAAGAAGATGAGTACATCTATCTTGCCTTCGGCAATCAGGGCGCCGAGCTGCTGATCGCCGCCCATGGGGCCGGAAAAGAGGCAGGTGATGGGTAACTGCGCCGACTTGCTGAGCAGGGAGCCGGTGGTTCCCGTGGCATAGAGGTGATGCAGCTTGAGCGCCTCCTTGCGACGGCCAACCCAGTTGAGCAGCGCCGTCTTCATATTGTCATGAGCCACCAGGGCCACCCGTTTGTGGGGAGCCATTTCCCGTGCAATCTGTTCCATCTTGGTATCCGAGGGTGAAAAGTTGAGATGCCTATCCTAATCGAAAGCGCGTCCCCCTGCCTATCGGCGCGCCATAACTGTGATCCGGGTGAAACTTGGGTGTTGGGCACGATAAAAACCCGCCGAAGCGGGTCTGGGTATAGTCAGTTGGGGGTGAAGAGCGCCGAGGGTCAGGAGCCTTGATGAAGCTGGGATTGCTGATAATTTTCGAGACCGATGCGACCGATAAGATCGATCTGAGTCTCCAGCCAGTCCACATGCTCCTCTTCATCTTCGAGGATCTCCTGGAACAGATCCCGGCTGACATAGTCATGCTTGGATTCGGCATAGCCGATGGCAACCTTCAGATCCGGGATGGCATCCATCTCCAGAGAGAGATCACAGCGCAGCATCTCTTCGACCGTCTCACCGATGCGCAGCTTGCCCAGCTCCTGCAAGTTGGGCAGTCCCTCCAGAAACAGGATGCGCTTGACCAGTTCGTCCGCGTGTTTCATCTCGTCAATGGATTCGTGATACTCCTTGTGCCCCAGAGCCTTGAGGCCCCAGTCATCATAGATGCGGGCATGCAGGAAATATTGATTGATGGCGACCAGCTCGTTGGCCAGCACCTTGTTCAAATGCGCGATAATCTTGGCATCACCTTTCATCGTCAATCCTCCTTGCTGGATCCATCAAGCTTAGACCAGGAAGGTGACAACAACAGGGCGAGCGGGCAGATGCCCGCTTATGGAAGGGGGAGGTGAGATCGAGAAGGTCAGGCTACCTGATAGTAGCTGGGCGCCTGGTCGAATTCGGTCTTGATGATCGCCTTGGCCATGGGCAGGCACTTGCCACACTGGCTGGCCAGTCCCAGCTCTTTCCTGAGTTGACGAAGATCCTTACCTGCCTGTACCGCCTGACGTATCTGGGTATCGGTAATGCCACGGCACAAACAAACGTACATATTTACACCTCACCTTGGGATAGGCTGAAATCTAAATGAGAATGGTTTGTAGTGCAAATAACAATTGGGAATAAGCCGAGCCACTTGCCAGCCCCCAGCCCCTTGAGGACAATGTCCCATCACCACGGAGGTTCCATGCTCAAGACCCTGTTCAAGTCACTGTTTGGTGGCGCAGCTCCCGTCGCACCTGAGGTCACCCCCACTGAATATGCCGGCTATCTCATCTACCCAGAGCCTATGGCCGAGGGGGGGCAATATCGGCTGGCGGGGCGCATTACCAAGGAGATTGATGGCGAATTGTGCAGCCACAGATTCATTCGCTCAGACCTGTTCGTCAATCCGGCTGATGCCGAACGATTCATGGTGCAAAAAGCCCAGACCTTCATCAATCAGACGGGGGATCAGATGTTCGAGCCCAGATCCGGTCAGGGCGCATGACCGCATTACGTCAGGCGCTGAGCAGGGTGGGGGAGCGGCGTCTGGTCTGGCTGGAAGGCTCTGAGGCCGAGACCCAGGCTGCCGCCCAGGCATGGTTGTCCGGCGATATTTTCTGGCTCGGCGAAGGGCCATCGCAATATGCCCCTCTGCCGGCGGTCAAGGCGCTGCAACGGCTCGGTCAGGAGTGCGATACCCTGGTGTTCAATAGTTTCAGCGGCTTTCACCCCGATGCGTTCGGCGCCCTGGCGGGCACCCTTCGCGCAGGGGGCTTGCTGATCCTGCTCACCCCGCCACGGGCTGAGTGGCCCGCTTTCGCGGATCCAGACAGGCTACGTCTGGTCTCAACGCCGGACGAGTTGCCGCGAGCGGGTCAGGGTTTTATTGCCCGGCTGGCACGGCTGCTGCCTGAGGATCCCGCCTTGGATCTCGCACTGCCGAGCGGATCTTCCCCTTGGCAACCCATCCGGGCCGATCGCCCCATGACGGCGGGGCAGGCCAATGCCATCCAAGCCGTTCGCCAGGTGCTGCATGGCCACCGGCGACGGCCCTTGGTGATCAGTGCCGATCGCGGGCGAGGCAAGAGTGCGGCGCTGGGATTGGCCGCCGCTGCCTTGCTGCGTGAGCAGCCCGGGCTGCGCATCGCCGTGACGGCGCCCGCCAAGGCCACGGTCGCCAGCCTGCTCGAACATGCGGGATCTGCTGGCCAGACTCTGGACGGAATCGACTTTTACTCTCCCCAGCAGTTAATACAAGAAGAGATAAGCTGCGATCTGTTGCTGGTCGACGAGGCCGCTGCGATCCCGACCCCGTTGCTTGAGGCCATGTTGGCGCGTCACAGTCGCATCGTCTTTGCCACCACAGAGCATGGCTATGAAGGGACGGGACGTGGCTTCCACCTGCGCTTCAAGGCCCATCTCGACGGCCATGCCCCAGGCTGGCGTGAGCTGCACCTTGACGAGCCGGTGCGCTGGCGCGCCGGTTGCCCGCTGGAGGCCCTGGTGTTTCGCCTGCTGGGGCTGGCTGCCGAGGTGAGCGCACCACTGCCCGCGCTTGCCCCGGTGCGGTGCCAGATAACCCAGCAGGCATTGGCCAGCGACGAGGCTCTGCTCAATCAGGTCTTCGGGCTGCTGGTGCTGGCTCACTACCAGACGACCCCCAGCGATCTGCGTATCCTGCTGGAGAGCCCGGATCTCGACATTCATCTGTTGGAGCAAGAGAGCGGTCTGCTTGGGGTGGCACTGGTGGCGCGGGAGGGCCATATCCCGGCCGAGCTGGCCGAGGAGATCTGGGCGGGGCGGCGGCGCCCCCGTGGTCATCTGTTGCCACAATCCTTGCTGGCGCACGCTGGCCTGCGGGAGGCAGGAGATCGCAGCTATGGCCGGGTGCTGCGCATCGCCGTGCATCCCGAGCTGCACAGACGCGGGCTGGGCAGTTTGCTGCTTGGCCAGTTGGTGAGCCATTACCGGGAGTCCGGGTTCGATTACCTCGGCGCCGCCTTCTCTGCCACGGCCGATCTGCTGCCCTTCTGGCGCCGGGCGGGCCTGCAGGCATTGCGCATCGGTCTGCAAAGAGATGCCGCCAGTGGCAGCCATGCCGCCCTGTTGCTGCGTGCCTTGCGCCCCGAGCGGGAGGCCGAGCTTGCCCGCTGGCACGAGCGCTTTTGCCGCCAACTGCCAACCCTGCTGGCCGGTGAGCTGCGGGAGTTGGATCCCGAACTGGTTTGGCAGTGCGTAGCCCCCGTTGAGGGGAAGGAAGGTGAAAAAGGGGAACCGACGGACAGATGGCCAGGGTGGGAGGCGTTTGATGGGGATGAGCTGACGTGCTTTGCCCATCATCACAAGCCGTTCGAGCTGTGCCAGCCCAGTCTGCAGCGCTGGCTGGCGGCCCACCTGAACCGCCTGCATGGATTGCAGTCCGCAGAGCGAGCCCTGCTCATCGCCAGCATCTGGCAATACGCCCCCTGGGAGGGGCTGGCCCGTCGCCAGAGGCTCAGTGGCAAGCCAGCACTCATCAAGGCATTGCGTGGCTTGCTGGCGCGGCTGTTGTAGTGCAAAGCCCGGGATACAAATCCTGCCTCCAGATAGAAACAAGGCGCCCTGAGGCGCCTTGTTTCTATCAAGGGTGGCTCAGCGTGAGCTGGCCGCCTCGATCACCGGCACCCGGTTCACCGCCTTGCCCAGATAGGCGAAGGCGATGGTCACTATGATGCAGGTAAAGCTCAACCACATGTAGGGCAGGTAATCGAGGGTCGCCACCCCGAGCACCCCGGCCATGAAGATGCCGTTGTCGCTCCAGGGCACCATGCCGCAGGTGAGGGTGCCGCCGAACTCGGCGTTGCGGGAGAGGTTCTTGCGTTCAAGTCCCAGCCTGTCGTAGTTCTTGGCCATGATCTTGGGGGTCAGGATCAGCGACACATACATGGCCGAACCGAACACGTTGGCCAGGAAGGCGGTGCCCAGGGTATGAGTGGTCAGGTTGCCGACGCTGTTGATGCGCTTCTCGAAGGCGCTGGCGATCACCTCAAGCAGTCCCACCTTCTCCAGCAGACCGCCGAAGCCCAGTCCGAAGATGATGACCGCCACCGAACCCAGCATGGACTCCATGCCGCCGCGGCCGAGGATGTTGTCGATGAAGTCGACCCCGGAGACGATGGCGAACGGACTGTAGGCGGAGTGCATCGCCTTGACCGGATCCATGTCCTGGAAGGCGATGGCCCAGACAAGTCCGAGCAGAGCGCCGAAGCTGATCACCGGGAAGGCGGGCTTGCGGTTCGCCAGCAGGCCCAGCACCAGGATCACCGGCACCACGGCCAGCGGGGTGATGTTGAACTGCTTGTCGAGGGCCTCCATCACCAGGTTGACCTGCTCCAGGCTGACATTGCCCGAATACTGCATGCCGACCACGGTGAACAGGGCTGCCGTGATGACATAGGAGAAGAGGCTGATGGGCAGCATGCCCTTGATGTGCTCCACCACGTCGACATTGGACATGGTCGAGGCCAGCACCACGGAGTCGGAGAGGGGGGAGAGCTTGTCGCCAAAGTAGACGCCGGAGAGCACGGCGCCGGCCACCAACGGGGCGGGTACCCCCAGACTGTGGCCTATGCCCATCATGGCGATACCCGCGGTGGCGGCAGAGCCCCAGGAGGTGCCGGTAGCCAGCGAGGTGAGTGAACAGATGAGCAGGGTCGCCAGCAGGAAGATGGAGGGGTGTATCACCTTGAGGCCGAAGTAGATGATGCTGGGCACTATGCCGCCGGCGATCCAGGTACCGACCAAGGCACCGACGGAGACCAGTATCAAAATGGCCCCCATCCCCTTGGCGACGCCGTCGACGGCGGCCTGCTCCAGGGACTTGTAATCATGGCCGAGCTTGATGCCGAGGCCCATGATGACGAACCAGGCGATGAACAGGGCCAGCTGGATCGGCAGATCGAGCAGGCTGGTAAACGAGAATGCCAGTGCCAGAAAGATGGCCAGACAGGCCAGCACCTGAAACATGCTTGGCAGACGGGGATGTTGTTGGTTTTGCATAGATACTTCCTAAACTCTTGCTCGCCAAGGTGGGGACCTCTCATCCTGTGAACCTGTCATGTCCCGAGGCACCCACCCAAAATGAGGCGGCAATCTACCACAGAGTCTCCCCTGAAAATTCAAACTTACCGGGCAATTTTGAACATTTGATTGATAAACTTACACAAAATTTGATTTTGTAACGGTTTTTTAGGAGGAGGCAGCCCACTGGACTCCTGGGATCCGCGTGAAGAGGAAGATAGTCATTGCACTGGAACTGGCACCAAATGATAATCATTTCTATTAATGATCTATGGAGATGGCAATGGGCTGGATATACAGGGTCGCCCTTTTCCTGGTGCTGGTGTTAGTGGGGATCTGGGGCCATGACAAGCAATACGGGCTCTGGAGCCTGGGGTTTGTACTGGCCGCCTGGGTCATGGTTGAGCCCAGACTCAGGCCTGTACTCATATTGTTGCCCGTCGCGGGCATGACCGGAGTGGCGGCCTTGCTGTGGCAACATCCCTGGCTCTAGCGGCCAGTCAGTCACGGCTGGCCGAGCTCTGCACTCGCACCAGCGCATGGGCAAGGGAGAGCCTGACCTCCTGCTCCATGGCGTCCCGTTTTTCCTGGCTGAGAAAATAGATCATATCCACGTCATGGCGTATGTAGTGGGCGGGGAGTTGATTGAGGGTGAGGCAGCAGAGGTCGGCGAGCTCATCGTCACTCAGGCGCCTGGCCAAGTCTTGCTGGACGATGGCCTTGCTGACCAGCTGCTCATAGAAATTGTGGATCTCGGTGCTGAGTTTCATGGACCCGTCTCCTTGGTGTTGACAGGGCAAGGATAGCTAGCCGGGGTCAAATACAAAAGGCCCATGACTGTCGTCATGGGCCTTTTGTCGAATAGATGGTGCGAAGAGAGGGACTCGAACCCTCACATCCGTGGGACACTAACACCTGAAGCTAGCGCGTCTACCAATTCCGCCACCTTCGCACACTGTTTTTCCCAACCTGTTTTACATGGAGTTGGCCATGCACTGTCTGTTTTTACATGTCAGAATCATGGTGCGAAGAGAGGGACTCGAACCCTCACACCCGAAGGGCACTAACACCTGAAGCTAGCGCGTCTACCAATTCCGCCACCTTCGCACATTGTGTTACCAGTTTTGATTTACATGCTGTCTGGAGAAGCATGGTGCGAAGAGAGGGACTCGAACCCTCACATCCGTGGGACACTAACACCTGAAGCTAGCGCGTCTACCAATTCCGCCACCTTCGCACATTGGGTCATCAATCTTGTTTTACATGCCACTGATGAAGCATGTTGCAGTATGGTGCGAAGAGAGGGACTCGAACCCTCACATCCGTGGGACACTAACACCTGAAGCTAGCGCGTCTACCAATTCCGCCACCTTCGCATCACTGCGGACGGGGATTTTATAGAGTTTTGAAGGGGCGTCAACAGCCATAATGGACTTTTTTCGCCCTTGGCAGAGAAAGCCGGGTCAAGGGGACAAAACTTCAGCAATTCTCGAATGATCCGAGCCTAGCGAGCGAGGGCATCCCGATACATTTGCACGTATTGGTCCACCGAATCTGGCCAGTCGAAGCGGGTCTGCATGGCACGACGCTGTATCAGAGCGAAACGTTCGGGTTCTTGCAGGAAATAGAGCAGGCTGCGGCGCATGGCATCGAGCAGGCCATGGGCGGTGGGATCCACAAAACAGAAACCGGTAGCCTCTTCATCGCCCTGGTCCCAGTCAACTACCGTGTCCTTGAGGCCACCGACGGCCCGCACCAGGGGCAGGGTGCCATAGGCCAGGCTGTACATCTGGTTGAGGCCGCAGGGTTCAAACAGAGAGGGCATCAGGAAGATATCGGCGCCCGCCTCTACCAGATGGGCCAGCCGGTCGTCGTAGGTATTGATGAAGGCGAACCTGTCCGGATGTTGCTGGGCGATGGCTTGAAGCTGAGCCGCCAGAGAGGGATCCCCTGAACCGACGATCACCACCTGCACCCGGTGGCGCAGGAAGTCCTCAAGGGCGGGGATGAGCAGATGAACACCTTTCTGCTCCGTCAGTCGGCACACCATGCCGTAGATAGGGTCGCTCACCACCGGCAGGCCCGCATCTTGCTGCAACTGGGCGCGACAGCGTGCCTTGCCGCTCAGATCCTGATCATCGTAGTTGGCAGGCAGGTGGAGGTCGGTGGCGGGATCCCAATCCTGATAGTCGCAGCCATTGAGGATGCCGCGCAGGTCCGCCGCCCGCTGCTGGAAGGCCGATGCCATGCCATGGGCACCCAGGTGGGTCAGCAGCTCGTTGGCGTAGTTGGGGCTGACCGCATTGATCTTGTCGGCGTAGAGCACGCCACACTTGAGCAGGTTGATGTGGCCATAGTCATAGGCCACCCGCTGTTCGTAATGACTTATCTCGGGTACGGCGGCAAATTGCACCCGATCGAATACCCCCTGGAAGGCGGCATTATGGATGCTGATGACGCTGCGGGTCTGGGCGAAGAAGGGATTGTTGGCGTGTCGGGTCTTGAGCAGCAACGGCAGCAGACCTGTGTGCCAGTCGTTGCAGTGGACTATGTCCGGGGCGAAGCCGAGCTGCTCTGTGGCATGGAGGGCGGCGGCGGCCAGAAAGGCGAATCGCTCGCCGTTGTCCCCATAGGCCTGGTTATGCTCGGCATAGAGTTCAGCCCGCTCGAAGTAGCGGGGGCAATCGACGAGGTAGACGGGAAATCCGTCCAGCTCGAGTTGATGCAGGCGATAACCGATATCTTCCTGTCCGGCCGGGGTGGGTAGCCAGCGCGAGGCCAGCAACCTGGCTTCGTCACGGCGCTTCATCCCCTTGTAGAAGGGCAATATGATGCGCACATCATGGCCCTGCTGGGCCAGATAGCGTGGTAGCGCACGAGCCACATCGGCCAGGCCGCCAGTCTTGACCAGCCCCTCGACCTCTGAGGCCACGAACAGAATTTTTAATGGGTTAATAGCCAACTCTCGCTCCCCTGGGTATCACGACAATACCCCCTTCAGATACGGTGAACCTTTCCCTGTCATGGGTCAGATTCTCACCGATCACGGTGCCGGGCGCAATTTCAACATTTTTGTCTATGATGGCGCGCCGAATTGAGCAGCCCTCACCTATTTTCACATCCCCGAGCAGCACGGACTCGCTGATATGGCTGCAGGGGCCTATGTTGCAGCGAAAGCCCAGCACTGAACGCTGTATCTGGCTGCCCTGAATGAAGCACCCGCCGGAAATCAATGAGTTGGCAATTTTTACCTTGCAATCCTCAGTGTCAACGAAGGTGGCGGGCGGCAAGGGGGGGTAGTGGGTATGCAGTGGCCATTTGCGGTTGTAGAGGGAGAAGGGCGGGTTGTCGGCAACCAGGTCCATGTGGGTTTGCCAGTAGCCATCCAGGGTGCCGACGTCGCGCCAATAGACATTCGGGCCTTCCCCCGGGATCACGTTGGTACTGTAGTCATAGACGTAGACAGGGGCACGGGGAAAGAGGTGAGGGATGATGTCTTTGCCAAAATCATGGCTGGAATGCTCATCATCCCCGTCTCGTTTCAGCTCGCGATAGAGCGCTTCGGTTTCGAAGATGTAGTTGCCCATGGAGACCAGGGCCTGGCTGGGGTCACCCGGTATGTGCTTGGGATGCTTGGGTTTTTCCTCAAAACCTATCATCCTCCCCTCCTGATCCACCTCGATCACCCCGAAGGCGCTCGCCTCTTCAATCGGCATGCGCAGCGCCGCCACCGTCAGGGCCGCCGCCTTCTGCTTGTGGAAACTGACCATCTGGCTCACGTCCATCTTGTAGATATGATCCGAGCCAAAGATACAGACATGTTCAGGGTCGGAGATCTCGATGAAGCGCAGGTTCTGGTAGATGGCATCGGCCGTACCGTCATACCAGCGCTTGCCCATCCGCATCTGGGCCGGGATGGGGTCGATGAAGCGATCCGTGATGCCGACAATGTTCCAGCCCTTCTTCATGTGCAGATAGAGGGACTGGGACTTGAACTGGGTCAGCACATAGATCCGCAGGAAGTCGGCATTGACGAAGTTGTTGAGTACGAAATCGATGAGACGGTAGCTGCCGCCAAAGGGGACTGACGGCTTGCTGCGAGTGGTGGTCAAGGGTTGCAGGCGGGTGCCTTCTCCGCCCGCCAGTATCATAGTGAGTATGCCTGCCATGGTCTGTGTATCTCCGGTGCTGCTGCTGTGAAAAGGCTTTCAGAGTATCGCAAAAAAATACCCCCAAAGGGGGTTGTTAAACGTTTGCGGATACCATAACAGATTCCAGGTGAGACTCTACACAAGATTTGTGACTGTCGTTACAGGCTGCTGCGATAGACCCTGAACTTGGTATCTGCCGCGCGGATCTCGGTCCGCGGGAAGCTGGCTTCCAGTATAGGTTGATAACGCAGGAAGAGATTGGCCACTATGGTCAGGGTGCCATGGTGGGCGAGATGGCGAGGCGCCTCGGCCAGGAAGGTCTCGGTGGCGGCGTAATGGGTCTTGAGCCCGGCGTGGAACGGCGGATTAGACACTATCCGGTCGAAGCGACCGGGCAGCGCCGAGTAGACGTCCGAGGCCAATACCTGAGCCTTGAGACCGTTGGCGGCCAAGGTGCGGCGGCTCGATTCCAGGGCCAGGGCGTTGATATCGACCATGGTCACGTCGAGGCCGGGATTACGCTTGGCCAGCACAGAGCCGATGACCCCGGCGCCGCAGCCAAAGTCGAGCAGCGTGCCGTTCATGGCAGGCAGATTGGCGAGCAGCATCTTGCTGCCCAGATCCAGCTCGCTGGCGCTGAACACACCGGGCAGTGCCTGTATGGTCAGCTGGGTGTCGCCTATCTGGCACTGGTACTGGCTGAGCCACTCTTCGAGTAGGAAGGGCGTGACCGGCTCGCAGAGCTCGCCATGATAGAGGGAGCAGCGCCGCGCCGAGTCGCGCTTGACCGGCTTGCCGGCATAGGGGGCGATCAGCTTGTCGGCACCATTGATGCCGCCATTGTTGTCCCCGGCGAGGAAGATATCGGCTCCAGGGTGCAACAGGGGAGCCACCATGGCGAGCAGGAAGCGAGCCTCGGCCTTGGCCTTGGGCAGCAGCAGCAGCAGGGCATCGAAGCGGGCCTCTCCCCCCAGCTCATGACCGAAATGGATGCGTTCGCCGAGCGCCTCCTGCTGGGTCAGGAAGTAGCTGTAATCCGTGGTAAAGACCATCAGCTCGCGGGCGATCCCGGCCAGTTCACGGGGATAATCATCTTCCAGTGCACCGCACACCAGCAGGCTCTTGCCCTCGAACAGGGCTTGATTACGTTCCAGCATCTGGCTGACGGCACTCAGGGGATGACTCATGACTCTCTCCGGGGGGTTTTGGCCCGCTAGTATACATGGCTGCTTTCGCCTTGACATTTATGCCGTGTTCCAGAAAGATGCCCGAACACTCATTTTTCCTCGGGGATGGCGTGATGCGGTTCAACGCGTTGAAACGAAAGCATAAAAAGAACCCAAAACCTGGGTTTGCTGGCGTGCGCGCGTAACCCTCTCACCGCCCTGAGAAGTTTCAAACCCCGCTGCGCACTCCGTAGCGGGGTTTTTTGTTGATGTCGAGAGTCGACGGAGAAGGAGATTCCATGTTTCAAGGTTCGATCGTTGCGCTGATCACCCCCTTTCGTGATGGCCAACTGGATGAGGTGGCACTGCTGCGCCTGGTAGACTGGCACCTGGAGCAGGGTACTCACGGCATAGTGCCGGTGGGCACCACGGGGGAGAGCCCGACCCTGAGCCACGATGAGCACTGCCGGGTGGTTGAGCTGGTGGTCAAGCAGGTGGCGGGCCGGGTACCGGTGATCGCCGGTGCGGGCTCCAACAACCCGGTGGAGGCCATCGAATACACCCGTTTCGCCGAACAGGCGGGGGCGGATGGCACCCTGCATGTGGCCGGTTACTACAACCGCCCGAATCAGGAGGGGCTCTATCATCACTTCAAGGCCGTTCATGACGCGACGAGCAAGCCCATCATCGTCTATAACATTCCGCCCCGTGCCATTGTCGATGTGCAGCCAGCCACCCTGGCCCGGCTCGCCGAGTTGCCACGCATCGTCGGGGTCAAGGATGCCACCGGCGATCTGTCCCGCCCCCTGACTGAGCGTCAGCTCATCAAGAAGCCGTTCGCCTGGCTCTCGGGTGAGGACGCGACCGCCGTGGCCTACAACATAGGTGGCGGTCAGGGCTGTATCTCGGTGACCGCCAACGTGGCTCCCAAGCTGCTGGCCGAGGTGCAGAACCTGACCCTGGCCGGTGACTGGCAGGCAGCTCGCGCGTTGCAAGACCGCCTGATCCCGCTGCACCAGGCCATGTTTGCCGAGCCCAGCCCGGCGGGGGCCAAGTATGCGGCCTCCCTGCTCGGCCTGTGCAGTGAAGAGTGCCGCCTGCCCGTGATGCCGCTTGCCGAAGCAACCAAGCAGCGGATCCGCGATGCCATGCTGGCACTGGACCTGCTCTAACGGCGAAAAAATGGGCTCTGGATCGACCTTTTACGCGTTAATTGAATCACTATGAACCCGGCTCTATATACTGCTCGGGTTCAGTTGAGGATGATTGACATGCTGGAATGGGATCCGGAGCACTTCACCAGTTTTGAGCACCTCTGTGAGGTGACGCTGGCGACTATCAGGGAGAAGACCGAAGCCGATCAGATCTATCTGTGGTTGAATCGACCGCAGCCTGAGCTGTTCGCCTTCCATCCCGAACGGGGTCTGGTGACCCTTGAGCCCCATCATGCCAGCATGCTGGGGTTACCCCTGCCTTTCATCGAGCAGGCCCTGGCCAAGGGTCAGCTGCTCATCGAACTCAAGAGTGATCCCCATGTCTGGTGCGACGCGGTAGAAGCTCCTCCGGCCCAACTGAGAGCCTGTTTTCCACTCAAGCGGCAACAGGGGCTGGAGGGGGGCGTCTATCTCGAAACCCGTCGTCGCCTTGACCGGCTCACTCCCCGCCAGAAGCAGGGCATACAGCTGCTGATGCACTATTTGGCCGCCGAGCTGGAGAGCCGCATGTTGAGCAGTCTGGTTAGCCGGGAGCGGGACGAACGGCTCACCACAGAGGCATCCCTGGTTCAGAGCCAGGCACTCCAGCAATCCTTTCTCGATCTGTTGCAATCCCTGCATCAGGTGGGGGTACAGCTCTCCAGCTGCCGCAATGAGTCGAGTCTGCTGCACGATGCCGTGCTGCTGGCCCGCAGTCTGCTGCAATTCGACAGGGTTGCCGTCTTCCTGATCGATCCGGACTTCACCACCATGCAGGGCAGTTGGGGCACCAATGAGGCGGGAGAGATCACCGACGAGCGTCACTTCGTCAGCCCGATCCCGGAACATCCTGTGGTGCAGGAGGCCTTGCGCCGCAAAGACTATGTGCTGGTGCTGGAAGATGCGCCGCTTTATTACGAGCAGCAGGAGGTGGGGCGCGGCTGGAACGCCATGGTCTCCCTGTGGGACGGGGATAGCCCCATCGGCTGGATTGCCGCCGACAACCTGCTGCAGCGCAAGCCTATCAAGGCCTACCATGGGGAAATCTTCAAGCAGTTCGCCGCCATGCTCTCCCAGATGTTGATCCGCCAGCGCAATCATGCCGCCCTCGAGCAATTCAACCGGGATCTGGAAGAGCGGGTCGCGGCACGGACTCGCCAGCTGGCCGAGACCAATGAGGCGCTGGAGTTGGTGAATCAGGCGCTGGCGCAGGCCAACGAGCAGCTGGCCCTGCTCTCCATGGAGGACCCGCTCACCGGCATCGCCAACCGCCGCCAGTGGGATCTGACGTTGGCCCGGGAGTGGGAGATGGCGCGTCGCCAACATCGGCGGCTGGCCGTGCTGATGATCGATGTCGATGAGTTCAAGGCCTACAACGACCACTTTGGCCACGGCAAGGGGGATCTCTGCCTGCGCCAGGTGGCCCAGCTGCTGCAAGAGTGTGAGCGACGCCGCACCAATCTGGTCGCCCGTTACGGTGGCGAGGAGTTCGTGATCTTGCTCTGTAATCCCCAGCCTGGCGAGGCGGAGTTCCTCTGCCAGCGTATCCATCACCAGCTCGCCAAGCTTGCCATTGAGCATCCGGCCTCCAGGGTCAAATCACAGCTCACGGTGAGCATAGGATTCAGCTACTGGGCCCCGGATCAGGGCGTGCAGTGGGAGCAGCTTATCGAGCGCGCGGATCAGGCGCTCTACCGTGCCAAGTCAGCTGGCCGTGCCTGCAGTCGGCTCTTCGAACCGCAGTCGTTGCCCACGGAGCAAATTTCCACCGTCTAGGCCATGGCCTCCCGCTCAGGGACTGCTAGAATGGCTCTCTTTTTCGATGCAGAGCTGCCCATGATCCTCTCCCGTTTTCAAGGCCTGGTCTTCGACCTGGACGGTACTTTGGTTGATTCCATGCCGCTGCACCTGGCGGCGTGGGAGCATGCTTCCCGCGAATTTGGTTTCAAGTTCGATGGTGACTGGTTTTATGAGCTGGGCGGCATGCCGAGTCGCAAGATAGCCCTGCTGGTGGCCGAAGAGCAGCAGATAGCGCTGGACCCCCTGGAAGTGACGCGCTGCAAGACGGCCCACTATGTAGCCAACCTGCATAAGGCGACCGTCTTCCCCGCCATGCTTGAGCTGGTGCAGGCCCATCATGGTCATCTACCCATGGGGGTGGGCACTGGCTCGCCCCGCATCAATGCCGAGGCCGTGTTGCGCAATACCGGCCTGGATCGCTACTTTCCCGTGGTGGTGACCGCGGATGATGTCATCCAGCACAAGCCACATCCCGATACCTTCCTGCTGGTCGCCGAGCGGCTCGGGGTCGAGCCTCGCGGCTGCCTGGTGTTCGAGGATACCGGCATAGGCCTGGCCGCCGGGCAGGCTGCCGGCATGCAGACCTGTCTGGTCAAGGACGGGGTGCCGGCTGCATTGCCGGACTGAGCCATATCGGATCGTTCATGGGATTGCTCGCTATCTTGAAAGGCAATGCGCGCGCAAGCGCACCCTCAAGGTGGTCAGGGTGTTGGATAACCAACGGGAGCGGGCTCGGTCATAACTGTCATGGTGGCGGCTCGGCCATCACACAGGGGCGCTGGGTGTGCAAACGATGCCGAGTCGACCCCGCCTCGCTGAGGGCGATAGGGGATCTCTGAGGGGAAACGGGTGGTCTACTCCCCGGCGGGACAGGTTGGGAGGGGAGTAGACATATCTGTCACGGATTGACGCAAGTCGCGACTGCGACCGTCACGCGGGCCTCTGTGACAGAGAAAGCTCTGGCTTACTGCTCGCTGCTGCCACCCTGATCGTTATTGTCATAACGGCCGGGGGCGCCATGGGGACGCGGTGCCATGGAGACACGGGGCTTGCGGGCGCGCTGAATATTGACCTGGGGGCGACCCGAGTGCATGGCGATGGTGGAGATCTTGGCCTTGTACACCAACTGCTGGTTGCCATGGGCGTCGGTCAACAGCACGCTGTACTGGTCAAAGCCACTGATGGTGCCTTCCAGCTTGATGCCGCTCACCAGGAAGATGGCAACCTGACTGCGGTTTTTACGAAGCCAGTTGAGAGCGGAGTCTTGCCCATTCCCGAGGGAGAAGGCCTGCTCTATGGTGGCGTAGCTGGGGGATTCGGTTGTCATAAATTATTGTCCCGCGGAAAAAAAGTGGCGTTTGATTGTGCTAAATGGCCACTGGCTTGTCAAAGTCATTCTGTTGCCACCTCAACTATGGGGTGAGATAGGGACTGGCAGCCTGGGCGCCCTGCTGCGATAATCGCGCTTTCACGGTCCGTGATGGACCCAGACAGAGATATTCATTTGCCATCAAGTTCCGAACTGAGCCCATATCGTGCCGATCCAACCGCGTGCGAAGAGTGTGATTTGCTGGCTCCCGCCACCGAGTTGGCGCTGGGCGAGACGCAACATTGTGTCCGCTGTGGTCACACCTTGACTAGTCACCTGCCGGATCAGGCGAGGCGACCGCTCGCCTATGGCCTGGCAGCCATCATCATGTTCGTGCTCACCAACTGCTTCACCTTCATGTCTTTCTCCGCCAAGGGGCTGGGCCAGGAGATGAGCTTCCTGCAGTGCATCACCACCCTGGTGAATGAAGGTTACCTGTTTCTGGCCGCAGTCCTCAGCATGACGCTGATCGGTCTGCCCCTCGTCTATATGGTGTCGACCATGCTGGTGCTGTGGCGACTCGATAAACCCATGCACAGCAACGCATTGCGCTCCCTCGGACGTTTGCTGTGCCGGATCAAGCCCTGGTTGATGGTGGATGTGTTCCTCATCGGGGTACTCATCTCCCTGGTCAAGTTGATGGGCATGGCCGACATCAAGATGGGCCTCTCCTTCTGGGCCTTTGTCGGTTATACCCTGCTGCTTATCAAGACGATTTCATCGCTGGATCGCATGTGGTTCTGGCAGCGACTGTTTGGCCCGAGCGAGCCCCGTGAGCTGGATCCCGCACTGGGTGCCCGGGAGGCGGGTCTGGTGGGTTGCCACGTCTGCGGTGCCCT
This sequence comes from Aeromonas sp. BIGb0405, assembly GCF_024807335.1. Classification (NCBI taxonomy): domain Bacteria; kingdom Pseudomonadati; phylum Pseudomonadota; class Gammaproteobacteria; order Aeromonadales; family Aeromonadaceae; genus Aeromonas; species Aeromonas sp. BIGb0405. Next base: position 184,936 of record NZ_JANUEP010000004.1, on the reverse strand, counting down.
CGGCGAATGGGGGCAGCATAGCTGTCTGCGCTGTGGTGCTCATCTGCACAGCCGCAAACCCGGTGGCATGGCACGTACTTGGGCGCTGCTCATCACCTCGGCCATTCTCTATATACCTGCCAACCTTTATCCCATCATGGACACCGTCTTCCTCGGCGATATCAGCCCCTCGACCATACTCGGCGGCGTTGTGCTGCTGTGGGGAATGGGCTCCTATCCCATCGCCGCGGTGATCTTCATCGCGAGCGTGGTGATCCCGCTTGCCAAGATATTGGCCCTGTTCTGGCTCTGCTACCGGGTACAGACCGGGGACGGTGCCTCGCCGCTCGGTAAACTCAAGCTCTATCGCATGACGGAGTTTGTCGGTCGCTGGTCCATGATAGATGTGTTCGTGGTGGCCATACTGGCAGGCCTCATCCGGCTCGATAATCTGATGACCATTTATCCCGGCCCCGCCGCCGTCGCCTTTGCTGGCGTGGTGCTGATCACCATGGTGGCCGCCATGAGTTTCGATTCCCGCTTGATCTGGGATTTACAACAAGGAGAACGCGAACGTGAGTGAGCGTAAGACAGTGAGAAAAGTCGGTTCCGACTTCCTCGGTTCGGCGGCGGCGATCTGGATGGTGCCTCTGGTGGCCCTGCTCATCGGTGCCTGGATGCTGTTTCAGCACTGGTACTCCCAGGGGCCAAGCTTCCAGCTGACCGTGGCCACGGCCGAGGGCATAGTCGCGGGCAAGACGGTGATCCGCTCCCGTGAGGTCGACGTGGGCCGCATCGAGGCGGTGGAGCTCAGCGATGACTACAGCCATGCCATCATCACGGCGCGTCTCTCCAACAATGCGGCCAATATGCTCAAGGGGGATACTCAGTTCTGGGTGGTCAAACCCAGGGTTGGCCGTGAAGGGGTCTCGGGTCTGAGCACCTTGCTGTCCGGCGCCTATATAGAGCTCTCTCCCGGCAAGAAGGGCAAGGCGAAGTCGCGCTATGAGATCCTCGACAAGCCGCCACTCGCCTCCCTCGATGCCAAGGGGCTCAGGCTGACGCTCAACAGCACCGAGACCCGCTCCCTCAGTGTGGGCTCCCCCATCCAATATCAGGGCTACACCATAGGCCAGGTGGAGGAGGTGAAATTTTTACCCGAGAAGAGTGAGCTGGAATACCAGATCTTCATCAATGCGCCCTACGATGTGCTGATCACCAACAACTCCCGCTTCTGGATGACTCCAGGCTTCGAGGCATCGCTGACCAGCGAGGGGATGAAGGTGAAGATGGACTCCCTGGAGGGGTTGCTCGATGGTGGCATTACCGTTGGCTTGCCGGCTGGCTGGGTTCCGGGCGGTGCGGTCAAGAGCAAGGACTCCTTCACCCTGTTCAAGGATCAGGGCAGCGTGTTGGCCGGTAGCCTCAATCAGTTCATTGACTATGTTTTCTTGTTCGAAGACAGCCTGGCGGGTCTGCATCCCGGGGCTGCGGTGGAGTATCGCGGCGTGCGGGTCGGTACCGTTATATCGTCCCCTTATCTCATCGATGACAAGGCGACCCAGATCTTCAAGAGCAAGGTGATCCCCGTGCTGGCGCGCATCGAGGTGCAGCGTCTCTCCCACCGTTATGCCAACGCCGAGCGGGAGCAGTGGCGCAAGCTGTTCAGCACGCAATTCAAGGAAGGGCTCAGAGCCACACTCAAGACCGCGAGTCTGCTGACCGGTGGCAAGGTGATCGATCTCAACTTCTACCCGGATGCCCCCGCGTTTGCCGCGCGCCAGATGGCAGGTACCGAGGTATTCCCCACCACCCAGGGCGGTCTGGATCAGATAGAGCGCAAGGTGAACCTTATCCTCGACAAATTTGTCGATATGGATATGTCCACGACCCTGGCTCAAGTCAACAGCAGCTTGGCGAACCTGGACAAGACCATGAAGAACGTCAGCTCCCTGAGCGCCAATCTGGACAAGTTGACCAGCCAGCAGTCGACCCAACAGTTGCCAACCTCCCTCAACGAGAGCCTGCTACAGCTCAAGGAGACGCTGCGCAGCTACGATGGGGCCTCCCAGACCAATCAGGATCTGCGCCAGTCGGTGCAATCCCTCAACCAGCTGATGCGCGAGCTGCAGCCCCTGGTGCACTCTCTCAACGAGCAGCCGAGTTCGCTGATTTTCGATCGCACTCGCCCCCAGGATCCTGAACCCAAGCGAGGTACCGAATGAAATCACTCTTCATGGCCCTGGCCCTGACCGGTTTGCTGGCCGGATGCAGCAGCGCCCCGGCGCTGCACTACTACTCTCTGGATGCCGACGGCACACCTCAGGCCGCGCCAGTCAGCCGGCCTCAGCATCAGCTGGTGCTGCGCCCGGTTCAGCTCTCGGATCAGCTCGACAATGTCAGCCTGGTCTATCAGCTGGAAGGGAAGGAGCTGCTCTTTACCGAGTACCAGCGTTGGGCAGGCTCGCTGGATGGTCAGCTGAACCAGCTGACCCAGAATGGCCTGTCTGCCCGCCTGCCCGGCTGGGTGGTACGTCAGGATGGCGCTCGTCAGGGGCCTGTGCTCAGTATCAGCGTACAGCGCTTCCAGGGTCGTTTCGATGGCCGCGCCGTGCTGAGCGGACGCTGGCGCCTGCTGGCCGAAGATGGTCGGGTGCTGCAGGACAACCCCTTCCATATGGAGCGCGTGCTGCCCGCCGATGGCTATGGTACCTTGGTGGGAGAGTTGGGGATGGGTTGGCAACAGCTGCTCGATCAGATTGCTGCCGAGCTGCGCAAGGGCTGAGCTCAGCCACCTGTTGCGCAATCACAGAAAATAAAACGGGAGGCCAAGCCTCCCGTTTTTTTATCACTTCAGTCTGGCTTATTGTGCGACTTCCGAGATGCCTTCGACCTTGATTTCGACCCGGCGATCCGGGGCCAGGCAGACGATCAGTTCACGTTTGGATCCGCTGGCGCAGCTGTCGCCGGTGACAGGGTTGCTCTCACCCATGCCTTGTACTTGCACCTTGTCGGCGGGCAGGCCCTTGCCGACCAGGTAGTCGGCGACTGTGCGAGCCCTGTGCTCGGAGAGCGTCTGGTTGTAGCCATCAGCGCCGAGGCGGTCTGTATAGCCCATGACGGTGGCAGTGCCATCCTTGGGTCTGGCGGCTTCAATCTGGCTATAGAGGGTATCCAGAGCCTGGCTGGCTTCCGGCTTCAGGGTCGCCTTGTTGAAGTCAAACAGCACATCCGAGCTGAGGCTAAAGCTTTGTGTCACCGGGGTCGGCGCCGGGACGGGTGCGGGTACCACGGCGGCTTCGGGGGCCTCCTGGCCAAAGCGATACAACATGGCAACCGAGAGCAGACCGTTGTCGAGTTCGAGCCCGGTATGATCCATGTCCATATCACCCAGCGGCGTGGTGTATTGGTACTCGAAGCGGGCGGCCCAGTTGCGATCGATGGCGTACTCGGCACCCAGAGCGCCGACAAAGGCAGCCCCATCATCGTTATCCAGCTCTCTGCTACTGGTCCAGGCATAGGCGCCACCGAGGCGACCATACAAATCCAGGCGCTCGGCGACCGGGAAACCGATCTTCATGGTCAGCTGTGCCATCTGGGCCGTCACTTCATCATCACCCTTCAGGGTGGGATCTATCTTGTCGGCGACATCATATTTGTACTTGCCGAGCCAGTCGTACCCCAGCTCTATCCCGAGATTCTGATTGATCTGATAACCGGCGAAGGCGCCAGCCCCCAGAGCATCGTCGTCCTCATCGGTAATGTTGAAGTTATCTCTGATGGTGTCATTGTGATCGACACCATAGAAGTTGGACCAACCCAGCTTTGCGCCGCCATACCAGGTATTGTCTTGTCCTGCCGCCTGGGCGTTGGCCGCCAGCAATCCAGAAACAATCAATGTAATCAATGATTTATTCATATCGTGCCTCTGCAATTTCATGTGAGGGAGGTTTGCCTCAATGGCCCTCCCTTATGGGTCCGGCGGTCATGGCCGTGGGACAGATTAAAGTTAGTCGCTTTTGGAAATGTCGCAACTAACTGAAATAACAATAATTGTTAATGTGCGGGTCTGAGCGCTAATCAACAAACAGGGGGCTGGTCAGCCCCCTGTTTTTTTACATCTCCGTTGGCGAGCGTCGCTGCTAGTTGGGCAGGAATTCGTACTGGCTCTCGATGAAGGCAGCGGCCCGCTCACCCAGGGCGGCATGGACGACTCGGGTGGGATGAACCTGATCCCAGTACATCTTGCCCTCGCAGTCAGGGGCGGTCGCCTTGCGCGCCATCGGGCTGGTGACGGCCTGAGCCAGCAGGGGGTTACCCGCGATGGCGATCCGCTCCTGCGGGCTGAATGCACTGAGGAGGGCGTCATCGCTTGCGCTGCTGGCGGCAAACGGCTTCCACACATAACCACCGTCGTAACAGGCGTGCTCGGTGTCGCTCAGCCCGAAATTCTGTGGCTCACGCAGCATCTCGTCGAACTGCTTGTCTATCTCGAACAGCCGTACCAGGCCGGTCGGTGCGAGCTGGCGCGCGAGATTAAGCAGCAGGGCGTTGTGGTATTGGGAGACATGGCTGGCGGCCTGGACGACCTGCTGGCTACGGGCCGAGGGGTTTTGACCCAGGTCCGGCAAGTTGAACAAGAGCACCTGCTTGGCACCATTGAGCACGATGCGGTTGGCGGCGTCACTGATGGCATCGCGCACCCGCTTGGCGTCGGTCTCACTGTTCCAGCCGTACGCGAGGTAGTCGTTGGCGCCGACCCAGATGATCACCAGATCGTCCGGTTGGAAGCCGTCTTTTTTCAGAAACTGGGTGACCTCGTAATCCAGGTTGTTGATCACCTGATATTGGGGGTGCCAGGAGATCTTGTTGTAGGCGACGGCGGTGGCGCCCCCTTCGGCCTCATTCGCGATCTTCAGGCCGGGAAACTGTGCATCCAGATGCTCCAGCCAGACGGGGCCGTTGGAGAAGCGCCCCTGATAATAGGGTGGGCTGGAGGGAAGATAACCGCGCATCTTGCCATACATCTTGCCGGTGTCGGACAGGCTGTCACCAAAGACGACAATGCGGGAGAAGGCGGGACGTGGCTCGGCCGCCTGGGCGGTCCAGGCCAGCAGGCCCAGCAGGCAGATAAAACAGGCTCTCATCATGGGGGTTCTCATCTCTGGAGGCAGGCTGTCCTGCGATAGTGCTCAGATCTCGCCATTTTGCGAGTCATTTGAGAATGATAACCCTGTCGAATTTAATTCAACAATCATTGATTTGTCCGCAAGCGATTGCGGTCACACCCCGATCCCCCAAATGGGGTGGCTTCACATATGTTTCACGCTCCCTCTGACATCATGCCTCCATAGCCGCTGTGGCAACCTGTGAAACCTGAGGAAACTGACATGAAAACATTGAGCGCTCTTACCCTGCTGGCCCTGGTCTCTGTATCCACCTCCACCCTGGCCGCCTACACCGGACCTGCGGAGCAGAATGTGGTCACTGTCATCCAGCTCAAGGATGTTGCCGATGACAGCTGGGCGACGGTGGAAGGCAAGCTGGTCAAGCACCTGGGCGGTGAGAACTATCTGTTCCGCGATGCCAGTGGCGAGGTGGAAGTCGAGATCGATGCGGACGTATGGCGTGGCCAGGAAGTTGGCCCGGATGACTCGGTGCGTCTGCGTGGCGAAGTGGATCACAGCTGGAACAAGACAGAGCTGGAAGTGGAGCAACTGGAGAAGGTGGGAGCCACCCCCCAGAGCAAGGGCGGTTTCATCTCCAAATAGTGCACGGCGCTGGCGATAAGTTGATGTTGATATGAAAAGGGCGCTCCTGGAGCGCCCTTTTGATGTTTTCAATCGTCCGGTTGGGGGATTGAGGGGTGGCCCCTTCAACCCGCCCGGCTGGGCACGGCTCGCTTGAACCCTTTCTCGGCCTGATCGACCTTGTAGAGGTAACGACGCGCTTCCGCTTTGGGATGCTGCTCGGTCAGGACCTGATAGACGGCCTCGGGGGAGAGGCGGTTGATCATGCCGGGTGCGGCCTTGCGGTCGCGGGAGAAGGTATTGAGTACGCCGCCCGCCCCCCCGTTATAGGCGGAGATCACGGCGTAGCGCCGCGAACGGGGATCGGCGATGTCGACCAGGTAGACGGTCTGCAACAGATGCAGATAGGCGGTGCCCACGTCTATGTTGTAGGCCGGGTTGAACAGGTCATCCCGGGTCGGTTGACCACTCTTGCCCTTGACCCTGACATAGACATCGCGCCCTGCGGTCGCGGGTATCACCTGCATCAGGCCATAGGCATTGGCATGGCTGACCGCATAGGGGTTGAAGCTGCTCTCCGTCTTGATCACCGCATAGATAAGGCTCTCGGCGACCCCGTATTTGCGGGAGGCATCGCGGATGATGCTGGCGTACTTGTAGCCACGCTTGTCTTCGTGGTTCGCCACCATGGGGATATCGACGTAGAAGATGTTGCGAATGCCGAGGGTGCGCTTCTTCATGGCGGTGCTGAGCAGGTAATCGGCATAGCGCTCGGCACGCCAGTCGAAGCGGATCGGCTGGCCATTGTTATCGAGCACCTGACCATAGAGGAAGGGCTCGCCGCCGGGCAGTATTTCTCTGTCCGAATAGAGATCCACCTCAGCCGGATCGTCCGGGGTGAGCAGTGTCTCTATGATGGCGCGGCGCAGATGGGACTTGGGATCCAGCCCCGAGACGGTCTCTATCATGATGTGGCCACTGGAGAAGTCGATGTGGGCACGGCTCTTGTATTCATCCGTGTATTTGACGTAGTCAAACTTGCCCGCAAACAGCGCCTCCCGCCCCCATATCTCGTTCACGTTATGGGAGAGGGCGCTGATCATGTGCTCGAAGCCGCGCACGTCCTTGCCGTTGACCAGGTTGTCATCCTGATCATCGCTGGATTTAGGGGGGGATGAGCAGGCACTGAGCAGCAGGGTGGCGCACAACAACCAAAAAATTCGGCCCATAGGATCCTCGAAAGGGGCGGCCAGGCCGCCCGTCACTCACTGGCTGTGGGCTAGGCGAGGCATCATCGCCGACACGTCACCGACGAGGGGGATTCCGCCTGGCTCACAGGTACAACACATTGGCTGCGATCTGGGCGAGGTGTCACCGACGATGGGTATTCAGCCCAGATCACAGGTAGCACTCACTGGCTAGGAGGGGTGTAACCTTCAATGTCGACTTCACCCGCTTCAAACAGGTAGCTCACCATCTCTTTCTCCAGCAACTGACGATGCTCGACGTTCATCATGTTGAGCTTCTTCTCGTTGATCAACATGATCTGTTTGCGCTGCCATTCGGTCCAGGCTTCCTGGCTGATGTTGTCGAAAATGCGTTTGCCAAGTTCACCCGGGTAGAGTTGGAAAGCCAGGCCGGGGGCCTCTTTTTTCAGGCGTTGGCAAAAAACGGTACGGCTCATATGGACCTCTGTGGTTGCAAATCGGGATAGCCCAGCAGGCGCGCGGTGGCGGCGGCCAGACCGACCTCATCTGGATGGCACAAGTTATACCAGAGTCGGGTATCGGCTTCCATGAGCGAGGCGGGTGGCGCCTGCTCAAGTTCGATGAGCAGGGGGCGGATATCCAGATGAAAATGGCTGAAAGTGTGGCGAAATCCGGCCAGCTCCCGATAGGGTTGCCCGGTCAGTCCCAGCCGGTTCAGGCAGGGGTCAACCGCCTCCAGGCTGTCAACCTGAGGGAAGCAGTAGAGGCCGCCCCATATCCCCTGGGGGGGGCGCTGCTCGAGCAGCAGTCGATTGCCCTGGCGGATCATCAGCATGATGCCGTTGCGGGCCGGGATGCTCTTTTTCGGTTTGCTGTTGGGGTAAGCGATGGGGTTGCCCTGCGACAGCCCCTGGCAATCGGCCTGCACCGGGCAGCGTTCACAGGCCGGTTTGCTGCGGGTGCAAATGGTGGCGCCCATGTCCATCATGGCCTGGTTGTAATGGGCGACCCCCAGCCGTGGTGTGAGTCGGGTCGCCAGCTCCCACAGATCATTTTCCACCGGCTTCTGACCGGGCCAGCCGGGCAGGGCCAGCCAGCGGGTGAGCACTCGCTTGACGTTGCCATCCAGGATCGCATGAGGCTGGCCGAGGGAGAGGGAGAGCACGGCGCCCGCCGTGGAGCGACCAATGCCAGGCAAGGCGACCACCTCGTCAAACTGTTCGGGGAACAGGCCCTGGTGCCGGTCGCGGATCTGCTGGGCCGCCTTGTGCAGGTTGCGTGCCCGGGCGTAGTAGCCGAGCCCGGTCCAGTGGTGCAACACCTCATCGATGGGGGCATCGGCCAGGGCCATCACGTCCGGGAAACGCCCCATGAAGCGCTCATAGTAAGGGATCACGGTGGCGACCTGAGTCTGTTGCAGCATGATCTCGGAGACCCAGACCCGATAGGGGGTCTTCTCCTGCTGCCAGGGCAGGGTCTTGCGTCCATGGATCTGATACCAGTCCAGGATACGGTTGGCGAAGGTGGTGTCGCTCGGTGTGCTCACATTGTGCTCATGTTATCTAGCTGAGAGCGGAAAGGAGTAACGGACGGCGGCCATGGCCGGAGCCCCGTACAAGGGCTGGCTGGTGCAGCGCGTTGACTCGCATTGCTCTCATCTTGTTGATTAAAAAGGGGAGCTCTGAGGCTCCCTCTCTTGTGTTTGCCGCGTTGAACGAACCTGACCCGGCAGCCTGGTCGCGGCGGACGGGATTACCCCAGCCAATCCTGCAAGGCCTTCAGGCTGACGGATTGGCCGGCCACGCCGAGGACTATGTAGTCCTGGGCAATGGCTTGCAGGATGACGCCGGGCGCCACCTCGTTGCCTTCCCGCACCTCACGGCCATTGATCACCACGCTGCGCTTGGCCGGATTGGAAGAGTAGAGGTGCGCCCCATAGGCGAGCCGAGGGATCTGCTGACGCAGTGCCGGAGGCAGTGCCGCAATGGGGACGACCTGGGACGCCGCAGACTGGGTCTGAAGCGGGGCGGACTCTGGCTCGGGCTCCAGCGGCACATTGTTGAGGGCGCTTTGCAGCAGCGCGGCGAGATCCTGGTTGCCGGGTTCGTGGATCACCTGTTCCTGGGCCGGCTTGGGCTGAACCACGGGTTCGGGCAGGGGGGGCGGCAGCGGGCGGGTGATCATCTCCCCGGGTTCGACCCGCATGAAAGGCGCCGTGACTATCTCCTTGACCTCGACTCTCTCTTCTATGGGGCGGTTATGAAGCAGATGCCAGCCATAATTGGCCGCGGCCCCCATGGCGATGGCCAGCGGTGCCAGCAACCACCAGATCCAGGCGCGGTTTGGTTCTTCTTCCCGGGTGACCGGCAGCCCCATGGCGGGAATATGGGGGGCGTGCTGGGGGGCATCGGCCCGTCGCAGGGCCTTGAGCAGGGTCGACATCAGGCAGTCACTCCAGGGAGAGGGCGGACGGAGGCAACATGGTTCGCTGCCAGGATGGCGGTTGGGGCTCGCATCAGGAGGCATCCTCCAGCTTGGGCATGGGTTCACCGGCCAGCACGTTCAGGTGCAGCAAGGTATTGCTACCGGCGATACCGTCCGGATTGAGCCCCTGTTCACGCTGGAACTGCTGCAGCTTGGCCTTGAGCGCGCCATCGAAGCGCTTCACCTTGCGCTCGGGTTGCTGCAAGGCCCGGCTCAGAGCATTGTCGAGCCACTGTACCTGCTCGGCGCCAGCGTTGTTGCCAATCAGGGCCACCCCACCCTTGGGCAGGCGCCACAGCAGGGTGTAACTGCCCCCCCAGTTGTCTTCAAGCCATTGGCGTTCCACCTGCCAGCGCTGCTTGCCGATCAGCAAGGATGCCTTGTCTGGGCCGAGCTGGGTGAGGGTCGCGTAATAGAGACCGCCGTTCTCATCATTCAGACTGATGAGTGCCGGGTATTGCAGGGCTTGCAGCTCCAGGAGGGAGGCCTCGCCCTCCTGGCAGCGCAGCCCGGCGCGGGGGGCATTGTCACAGATGGCCTCCTCCAGACTGGTCTGATAGCCCCACACCTTGAACAGATTCTGCATGGCGACATCGGGCTCGATGGCCTGATTGATGGCACGGGTCAGCTGCTCCTGCTGCTCGGCGCTGTTGTCGACCTTGACCGGCACTTCCACCTTGACCACGGGACGCTCGGGGAAGATGCCGACGAACTGCCAGCCCCACCAGCCGAGGGTGACCAGCAGGGCGCCAGCCAGGGCCACGGTCAGCCCGGATTGCCAGCTTCCTTCGTCGCGAATGCCACTCACTTCATAGGCCGCCACACTGATGTCCTTGTGGCTCACCTTGTGGCTGGCCCGGGCAAAGGCGCCGATCAGGGCGCGGTCGCAGATGAGGTTGATGAGCCGCGGTATGCCGCCGGAGAGCCGGTGCAGGGTGGCGAGGGCCTTGGGGGTGAAGATGGGTTGCACGCAGCCCGCGACCTGGAGACGAAAGCGCACATAGGCATCGACGTCCGTGGCCGAGAGCGGCAACAGGTGATAACGGGCCGTGATGCGCTGGGCCAGCTGACGCAGCAGAGGCTGGCGCAGCATCTGTTGCAGCTCGGGTTGGCCGATGAGTACCACCTGCAGCAGCTTCTTCTCGTCGGTCTCCAGATTGGTGAGCAGCCGCAACTGCTCCAGTACCCCGGGCAGCAGGTGCTGCGCCTCATCGACCAGTACCACGCTGCGCTTGCCCGCCGCCAGATTGGCGAGCAGATGGTCGCGGATCAGATCAAACAGCGTCTTGAGGCCGGCATCGGCGCCATAGGGCAACTGATACTCATCACAGATGGCCGCCAGCAGATCCCGTTCGGTGAGCGAAGGATTGAGGATGTAGGCTATCTCGGTGTCGGCGGGCAGCTGTTGCAGCAGGCAGCGGGACACAGTGGTCTTGCCGGTGCCCACCTCGCCGGTGAGCAACACGAAGCCTCCGCCATCTTGCAGGCCGTAGTTGAGATGGGCGAGCGCCTCCCCGTGCCGTTCACTCATATAGAGATATTTGGGATTGGGCGAGATGGAGAAGGGCGCTTCCGACAGACCGAAGAACTGTGTGTACATAAGGATCCATTCCATTGTTATGGCGGCAGGTTAAAGCCTCACCGGGGTTATGTCAAAGACCCGAAAACCCCGGCAAGCAGGGGCCATCGTGCCCGAGCGGCAAAGCCGATATAATCGGGGCAGCATCCATGAGGGAGAGAGTCGATTTGCAGATCTATCTGGTAGGGGGGGCGATCCGGGATCGCCTGTTGGGATTGCCGCAAGGGGACAGGGATCATCTGGTGGTCGGGGCCACGGTCGAGCAGATGCTGGCGCAAGGTTACAGCCAGGTCGGTCGCGATTTTCCGGTGTTCCTGCATCCCAAGACCCATGAGGAGTATGCGCTGGCGCGCACCGAGCGCAAGCAGGGCCAGGGCTACACCGGCTTCGTCTGCCATGCGGCGCCCGATGTCACGCTCGAACAAGATTTGCTGCGCCGGGATCTCACCGTCAATGCCATCGCCGAGGATGAGGCTGGCCAGCTCCATGACCCCTATGGTGGTTTGCAGGATCTTGAGCAGCGGCTGCTGCGCCATGTCTCCCCTGCTTTTAGCGAGGATCCCTTGCGTGTCTTGCGGGTGGCCCGCTTCGCGGCCCGCTTCCATGCCCAGGGCTTCGTGGTGGCGCCAGAGACCCTGGCCCTGATGCGCGAGATGACAGAGGCGGGGGAGTTGGCCCACCTGACCCCGGAGCGGGTCTGGAAGGAGCTGGAGCGGGTATTGATGGGGCCGACCCCGGCGGTCTTCTTCGAGGTATTGCGCTCATGTGGCGCCCTCAAGGCGCTCTTCCCCGAACTCGATGCCCTGTTTGGGGTACCGGCGCCTGCCAAGTGGCACCCGGAGATTGATACCGGCATCCACACCCTCATGGTGCTGGAGCAGGCTTGCCAGCGCTCTTCCACCCTGGCGGTGCGCTTTGCGGCCCTGTGTCACGACTTTGGCAAGGGGTTGACCCCCAAAGAGTTCTGGCCCAGCCATCATGGCCACGGTCAGAAGGGATTACCGCTCATTCGTGATTTTTGCGAGCGCTTCAAGGTGCCTGGAGATTGCCGGGATCTGGCGCTCTTGGTGAGCGATCTGCACACCCATATCCACATCGCCTTCGAACTCAAGCCCGCCACCCTGCTCAAGGTGTTCGACAAGGCGGATGCCTGGCGCAGGCCGGAGCGCTTCGCCCAGCTGCTCGATGCCTGCCGCGCCGACTTCCATGGCCGTACCGGCTTTGAGGAGCGAGTCTATGCCGAGCCGGATTATGTGGCGCAGGCGCTCGAAGCGGCTCAGGCCGTGCCGGTCAAGGAGATAGTGGCGGCAGGTTTCAAGGGGGAGGCGATCCGCGAGCAGCTCGCCAAGCGGCGGCTCGATGCCATCAGCCGGGTCAGGGACGAGTGGACCTTCCTGGACGAGACATGAGGCTGCCAGGGTCAGGGGAACGCTGATAGGGCACCGTCCCTGGAGAGTGGGAGATGAGGATAAAAAAAGCCCGGGTCATTGACCCGGGCTTTTTGCTGGCGGAGTGGCCTGTATCAGGAGAAACAGGCTTCCAGCACATAGAAGATAACGATGGCCAGAATGGCACCCGCGGGCAGGGTGATGACCCAGGAGACCACGATATTGCGCAGCACGCCCAGGTTCAGGGCCGCGATACCGCGGGCCAGACCCACCCCCATGACGGCACCCACCAGTGTCTGGGTGGTGGAGATGGGCAGGCCGGTACCAGAGGCGATCACCACGGTGGCCGCGGTCGCCAGCTGGGCGGCGAAGCCACGGCTCGGGGTCAGGTGGGTGATGCCGGTACCGACAGTCGCCATCACCTTCTCGCCCATGGTCGCCAGGCCAATGACGATGCCTATCCCACCCAGGGGCAGGATCCACCAGGCGATCGAGGAGTTGCCGGTGATCTGGCCTGCACTCTCGACGGTGGAGACCACGGCGGAGAGCGGGCCTATGGCGTTGGCGACATCGTTGGAGCCGTGGGCAAACGCCATGGCACAGGCGGTGATCACCATCAGGATGCCAAATACCTTCTCCACGTTGGCGAAGTGCATCTTGTTGTCATCGACCGGGTTGTAGTTCTGTCTACGAATGTAGAACCAACCCGCAATGGCCAGGGCGATGGAGATGCCCACGGAGAGCAGTATGCCCTCACTGTTGCTCAGATGCAGACCAACGTGGGACAGCCCCTTCTTGATGGTCACCAGACAGATGACCAGCGCGGTCAGAAACATGTAGAAGGGGACGTAGCGCTTGGCGTTGCCCAGGGGATCATCGGTGTTGAAGATGAGCTTCTGCACGCTGATGAACATGAAGTAGGCGATGACGCCGGAGAGCGCCGGCGTCACTATCCAGGAGCCCACTATGCCGCCGAACTTGCTCCACTGCACCGCTTCCGGACCGACGCTCACCACGGCAAAACCAACGATGGCGCCAATGATGGAGTGGGTGGTGGAGACGGGCCAGCCGAAGTAGGAGGCCAGGATCAGCCAAAGACCCGCCGCCAGCAAGGAGGAGATCATACCGAGCACCAGAATGTCCGGGCTATCGGTGAAGGCGTTGGTATCTATGATGCCATTGCGTATGGTGGCAGTGACTTCACCACCGGCCAGATAGGCCCCGGCGAACTCAAAGATCATGGCGATGATGATGGCCTGACGGATGGTCAGGGATTTGGTGCCGACCGACGTGCCCATGGCATTGGCAACGTCATTGGCGCCAATACCCCAGGCCATCAAAAAGCCGAACAAGGCCGCCACGATCACCAGAGTGGTGCCGTAATTCGCGATAATGTCCATTAGTAATTTTTACCCAGTCAGTCGATTAGGAACGAGCCAGCATCAGTTCCAGACGGGCGCCTACACGCTCAGCCTGGTCCGCCAGATCACCAACCCATTCGAGGATCTTGTACAGGAAAATAACGTCGATCGGATTGTAGTTGTGCTCCACAGTCTGGAGTTTCTGCCGCAAACCAATCTGCATGGTATCAGTATCGTCCTCGATCAAATCCAGCTGATGGATCATCTCGGCAACCATCTCAACTTCACGTCCCTTGAAGCCGGTTTCGAGCAGCTCATCGAGTTCTCCGATGGCTTTTTCGGCTTGGGCGGTCGCATCGATACAGCGTTTGAGATAGGCCATGACGTCGGCACGCATCTCGGTGGGGAATTCCATATGACGGCCCAACATGCGGCCGGAAATGTCCTTGGCACGATTGGCTATCTTGTCCTGTTGGGTCAAAAGCTCCAGCAAGTCGGTGCGCGCAACCGGCAGAAACAGACCGCGAGGCAGTTTCAGACGAATTTCACGCTTGAGGATGTCGGCTTCTTTTTCCAGTTGGGAGATCTGCTGACGAATACGTTCGGCATCACTCCAACGACCATCGGCGATGGCGTCAAAGAAGGGGATAAGTTGCTGAGAACACTCGTGAACTTTCACAATATGCTTTTGCAACGGCTTGATGGGCGACTTGGCAAAAAGCCCTAAAATAGTATTTACTGGCATGGTAAAAACCTGTGTCGGTGAAAAAACACTCGATACGATTCTATGAGGCGCGCATGGTAACCGAACTGCGCGACCAATAAAACAGCGAACTTCATCTTAACGTCACGCAGGCAGTATATCCGCGCCGTCTGGTGGCCGCCTCCCTAAACTCCCTTTTTGCCCGGAAAACCTATGCAAACCGAGATTGAAATCAAATTTCTCATCGCTAGCGCCCCCCATGATGACTTGGGGCATAAGCTGAGTATCCTTTTGAATTCACTCACTATTTTCTCTCACTCCCAGGCATTGCTCGGCAACACCTACTTTGATACCGCAGACTTGGCGCTGCGTCGGCTCGACATGGGGCTGCGTATCCGCCGCAGCGATGATTTCGCTGAACAAACCATCAAGTGTCGGGGCCAGGGAGTGGGGGGGTTGCATGCCAGACCTGAATATAATGCCCCTGTCATGGGTGACTCGCCGAATTTGGGCGATTTTCCTGCCACTATCTGGCCCAAAGGGGAGGATCTGGCCGCCTTGCAGGCTGCGCTGTTGCCCCAGTTTCGAACCGATTTCCTGCGCCGCCACTGGCTGATCGCCTATGAGGGAGCAGAGATAGAGCTGGCCTGGGATCAGGGGGAGATAGCGGGCAAGGGGGGATGTGAGGCTATCGATGAGTTGGAGCTGGAGCTCAAGACGGGGTCGACGGCGGCCCTGCTCGCCCTGGCAGAGCGCCTGGGGGCCATTCCCGGCTTGAGACTGGGCGTGCAGTCCAAGGCCCAGCGCGGTTATCGTTTGGCGGGGCTGGGCAAGGCGCTGGTGCCGCGCGCCATCCCCTCAGTGGCACAGTGGGACGCCCTGTCGCTGCGCCAGCGAGTACAGGCAGGCCTCGAACATTGGCAGCATCATGAGCAGATCTGCGCGCTGCAAGAGGATGTGAGCGGCTGGCCCGGCCTGATGGCGGGTCTGGCGCTGATAGCCAAGGGGCTGGATGGCGCTCAAGAGCGTCCGGAGTGGGCCCAGGGTTTGACCGATACCCGGGCCGAGCTTACGAGCCTGGATGAGGCAGGGCAAGCGACCTGGCTGTCTCGGGCCGATTATGTACCGCTACAGCTTGCCATCATTGCCTGGCTGCAATCCTGAGCAAGGGCGTCGCCCGGGCGGCACTACTTTTCTACTCGCCGAGTTAATAGCCAGGCAGCAAAAAACAGGCAGCAAAAAGGAGTGAGGCCATGCCCCACTCCTTTTGTCTGTCTGGAGCCGGTGTTGTCTGCCCGGATGGGGCGTTAGCGTACCTGGGTGTAGATCTTGGCGGTGCTGGTGATGCTGGCGCTCCCCTCACAGGTCTGATCGAGCAGCGTGCGCTCGCAGGGTTCTCCGTTGAGTTCGATGCAGAAATCGAAGCGGGTCTGGCTCTTGAGGGTTTGATGGCTCTTGTTGAATTCGGTCGGCTGCCACTGCCAGCGGGAGAGGGCCTCGATGGCGGCATCGGAGTAACGCTCATCGGTGCGTGACACTATGCGTATCTGGGCCGCCTCGCCGCTCGGGGTGATCAGATATTCCAGGGTGGTGCAGCCCATCTCACCGGCGGCGACCGCCTCCTTGGGATAGCGGGGCTCCACTGTGCGGCTGGGCTGCCAGTTGGCGGAGACTTCACTGGCCGAACTGAGTGGTCTTGGGCCGAAATCCAGCGATGGGGATTGCTGGCTACAGGCGCTGACTCCCAGTAGTGCGACGCTCAATAGAGTGATCTTGTTCATTTGCTTCCCTTCATGGGCCCTGGCGCCCTGTCCTGCTTATCATTTTGATTATTAATAAAATATCACGCTTCGATTGAAAACCTTTGGCTGTCAAAAATGATAAGGAAATCGTGAAAAGGCGGTTTTCCCAGCAGTTTCACATCAGTAATAACCGGGATCTTCCTTGCTGGGCCTGGTCTTGAAGCGACGATGCAGCCACATATACTGCTCGGGGGCTCGGCGCACGGCGGTTTCAATTTCCCGATTGACCCGCGCGGCATCCGCCAGCTCATCCCCACTAGGATAGTCCGCGAGTGGCGCCCCTATATTCAGTTCGTACCCCTTGGCGGTACGAATGTTGTAGCAGGGCAGGGTGACGCTGTTCTTGACCCGGGCCAGGGTGGCGGTACCTGTGATGGTGGCGGCCTTCTCGACCGCGAAGTAGGGCACGAAGACGCTGGCATGGCTGCCGTAGTCGTGGTCCGGTGCGTACCAGAGCGCATCCCCGTTGCGCAGCGCCTTGATCATCCCCTTCACGTCGGTGCGATCGACCAGGTACTTGTTGGAGGCGCAGCGGCCATGGTACTGGGCATACTCCAGCACCGGATTGGTATTGGGGCGATAGACGCCGACCCCGGGCCTGACCAGGCCGAAACAGCGGGCGTTGAGTTCCAGAGTCAAGAAGTGGCAGGAGAGCAGCAACATGCCCTGGCCCTTGGCCACGGCGTTGTGGACATGCTCTTCCCCCTTGACCGTCATCAGCTTGCGCATGCGCCAATCCGGCCAGAACCAGGCCATACCCACCTCGAAGATGGCGCAACCTACGCTGTCGAAGTTCTGCTTGAGCAGCACCTCGCGCTCGTCCCGGCTCAGTTCGGGCAGGGCCAGCTCAAGATTGCGACGGGCAATTTTCACCCTGGACTTGAGCAGACGGCGGGCGAGGGCGCCCAGGCCACGACCCAGCCACATCTGGGTACGCCAAGGCAGCAGAACCAGCAACCAGAGCAGGGAAAGCCCTAACCAGCTGCCCCAATAGCGGGGGTGAAATAGAGGAGGGGTGAGGCGGGGAGTATTATCTTGGGCCATGAAGATTCTCGTGTTCGCAAACTCAGTCGGGGGATTCTAGCCGAAAAATACGGCCGCTGGCGAATGGCGCGGCCAATGGCGTTGTTAACACGGCGCCAGAGACTGTGATAAAATCCTCTGCTGATTTTTCCGGTTGTGAGAGTCGATACAGATGAAGATCACCCTGCCCGATTTTGAAAAAGCCCGCGTACTGGTTGTCGGCGATGTCATGCTGGATCGCTACTGGCATGGCCCCACCGGTCGTATCTCGCCGGAAGCGCCGGTACCCGTGGTCAAGGTAGAGCACATCGAGGAGCGCCCGGGTGGCGCGGCCAACGTGGCGCTCAACTCGGCGGCCCTCGGCGCTCACGCCGTGCTGCTGGGCCTGACCGGGCAGGATGAGGCCGCCGATGCGTTGGCGAGCCAGATGGCCGGGGTCAAGGTGGCCTGCGACTTCGTGCGCCTCAGGGACTATCCCACCA
Organism: Aeromonas sp. BIGb0405; assembly: GCF_024807335.1. Classification (NCBI taxonomy): domain Bacteria; kingdom Pseudomonadati; phylum Pseudomonadota; class Gammaproteobacteria; order Aeromonadales; family Aeromonadaceae; genus Aeromonas; species Aeromonas sp. BIGb0405. The sequence goes on along the minus strand of NZ_JANUEP010000004.1, from coordinate 167,177 downwards.
TCACCAAGCTGCGGGTATTGTCACGCAACCAGCAACTGCTGCGCCTGGACTTCGAGGAGGCCTTCCACGATGTCGACGCCTCGCTGCTGATGGGCAAGGTCGAGCAGGCGCTGCCTCATGCCGATGTGATGATCCTCTCCGACTATGGCAAGGGCGCGCTCAACGATGTGCCGGGCATGATAGCCCGTGCCCGTGCCGCCGGTATTCCTGTGCTGGTTGACCCCAAGGGGACCGAGTTCGAGAAGTACCGTGGTGCCACTTTGCTCACCCCCAACATGTCCGAGTTCGAGGCGGTGGTGGGCAAGGTGAAGAGTGAACAGGAATTGGTCAGCCGTGGCCTGGAGCTGGTCAAGCGCTTCGAGCTGGATGCCTTGCTGGTGACCCGCTCCGAGAATGGCATGACCCTGATCCGTGCAGGACAGGAAGAGTTGCATCTGCCCGCTCAGGCCCATGAGGTCTATGACGTGACCGGGGCCGGTGACACCGTCATCTCGACCCTGGCTACCGCTCTGGCCGCCGGCAAGACCCTGGACGAGGCGTGCGCCCTGGCCAACACCGCCGCGGGCATAGTGGTCGGCAAGCTCGGTACCTCCACCGTCAGCCCGGTCGAGCTGGCTAATGCGCTCTACAACGAGCACGAGACCGGCTTTGGTGTGCTCTCCGAGCAGCAGCTCAAGATAGCGGTCGATGCCGCTCGTCGTCGTGGCGAGAAGGTGGTCATGACCAACGGCTGCTTCGATATCCTGCACGCCGGCCATGTCTCCTATCTTGCCAATGCAGGCAAGCTGGGGGATCGCCTGATCGTCGCGGTCAACACCGATGAATCCGTGCGCCGCCTCAAGGGGCCGGGCCGCCCGGTCAATCCGACCGAGCGTCGCATGACCGTATTGGCCGCCCTGGGTGCCGTGGATTGGGTCGTGCCCTTTGCCGAGGATACCCCCCAGCGCCTGATCGCCGAGATACTGCCGGATCTGCTGGTCAAGGGGGGTGACTACCAACCCGAAGAGATCGCCGGTTATGACGAAGTGACCGCCAATGGCGGCGAGGTGCGAGTCCTCAACTTCGAGGATGGCTGCTCTACCAGCGACATCATCAAGACCATTCGCGAACGCGGATAAGCGATAGCCGCCCTGAAAAACCGGCCAAGGCTGGTTCTTCGGGCTGTTATTCAGCGCGGTTGTTCGCCCGGGATGGTGAGCGGCACTCATAAAAAAGGCGACCTCAGGGTCGCCTTTTTCGTTAGTGCAGGGTCAATCAATAGGTACGGCTGGTGCTCTTGGGGGCATCGGCTGGGGCAATCATCAGGCCCTGGTTGACCTCTACGATATCTTTCTGCTCCAGCACGCCCGCCGCCTGCTTGAGGGAGAGGATGCTGAGGATGTAGTTGTAACGTGCCTCGGAGAGCTTCTGCTTGGCGTCATACAGCTTGCGGGTCGAGTCGAGCACGTCGACTATGGTACGGGTGCCCACTTCATAACCGGCTTCGGTCGCCTTCAGGGCGCTCTCGGCGGAGATCACCGACTGGCTGTAGGCACGGACCGAGCCGATGCTGGCGTTCACGTTGTTATAGGAGGAACGCACGCTGCTCTGCACGGAGCGGAAGCTGCGCTCAAGCTGCTCGCTGGCTGCCACATAGTTGTATTGGGACTGTTTGACCTGGGAGGTCGTCGCGCCGCCGGTATAGAGCGGCAGCTTGAAGGTCAGCCCTATGTTGGCCTGGTTATCGTTACCGTCCGAGTTCATGGTCTCGTCCTTGTAATCGTAATAACCGGTGTTCAGACCGGCGCCCAGATCCAGGGTCGGCTCATGACCGGTCTTGGCCAGATCGATCTGCTCCTTGGCGATGTCTTTGCCGATGCGGGCGCTGTGCAGCTCCAGGTTCTTGTCCAGGGCAACTTCCAGCCACTTGTCAGAATTGAAACCGGTTTTTTGCGGCGTGAAGCGGTCGGTGTTGAGCACGTCCAGATTGCGGTGATCGACACCGGTCAGCTCACGCAAGGCTTCGTAGCTGTTATCCAGGTTGTTTTCGGCATTGATCTCGTCGGCAAGGGCCTGGTCACGAGAGGCTTCGGCTTCGTGCACGTCGGTGATGGCGGTCAGACCCACTTCGAAACGCTGCTGGGTCTGCTCGAGTTGACGCTCGACCGCGGCCTTGTTGGCGCGTACGAATTCCAGGGTGTCCTGGGCATTGAGCACGTTGAAATAGGCCTGGGAGGTCCGCACCATCAGACGCTGGTATTCCAGGTTGTAGGTGACGTCAGACTGGGTGGCGCTCTTCTCGGTCAGGTCCAGGTTGACCCAGTTGCTGCGACGGTAGATGGACTGGTCCAGAGAAAGGCTGCCGGTGGCATTGCCATTGGTCTGGGTGTCGCTCTTGTTGGCCAGGTAGTTGAGACCGGCACCCAGGTTGATCTGGGGCAGCAAGGAGGCGCGAGACTCATTGATCTTCTCGAAGGCCTGGTCGCGGCGGGCCTTGGACTCCAGCAGCTGGGTGTCCTTCTGTTGCGCCTGGGTATAGATGTCGAGCAAGTTTTCAGCGTGGGCACTGGCGCTGAGGCCGAGCAGGACCATGACTGACAGGAGTGTTCTGTTCATAGATTCTCTTAACCTTATGTATTAACTCGAAGCTGCCACTGGATGTAGGAAAGATATTGTCACCAACCAAACTGGATTTCAGCTTAATCGAGTCACTATCTGCAAAATTTCACGAAAGCCGTCCGGTTCTGACCCGAAGAAAAGGAACAAAAACAGCGGGGTTTTTCTCCCGCGAACGCCTAGCCAAATGCCCTGTGACTGCTAAAATCCATCGCTCATCGATATCAAGGGTGAGTGAATGAATGTTCATTCATGAACTCGGATTTTATGGTCTAACCGGGCCAAGTCAAGCCGACGGGAGCAGCAGATGTCGCAGCAAGCCTTGCCAGATACCGTCCATTATGGCGTGGAAGATGTAAAAATCATTGAAAAATCAGTAGGGTATAACGGTTTTTTCAAAGTGAACGTCTATCGTTTGCAGCACAGGTTATTTGCCGGGGGCTGGAATGAACCCATAGTGCGCGAGCTGTTCGAGCGGGGTCATGCCGCCGCGTTGTTGCCCTATGATCCGGTGCGCGACGAGATAGTGCTGGTCGAGCAGTTCCGTATCGGTGCCATCGAGACCAGTCCCACTCCCTGGCTGCTGGAGCTGGTGGCCGGCATCATAGACGAAGGGGAGACCGCCGAAGTTGTGGTGCGCCGGGAGGCGGTGGAAGAGGCGGGCATCGAGGTGGGTCGCTGTGAGCATGCCATCAGCTATCTGGTGAGCCCCGGTGGCAGCACGGAGCGCATCGAGGTGTTCGTGGGCGAGGTGGATGCCAGTCAGGCCCAGGGTCTGCATGGCTTGGCCGAGGAGGGGGAAGACATCCGGGTGCACAGGGTGAGCCGCGAGCAGGCCTATGCCTGGCTCAAGGAGGGGCGTATCGACAACGCCGCTTCCGTCATCGCCCTGCAGTGGCTGGCCCTCAATCACGGTGAGCTGCGTGCGCGCTGGCTGGCTGGGCGCTAAGGTGGCGCTCACCCTGCAGCAGGCTAAGCGCTATGTGCCTGATTTGATGTCCTTGCAGCGTACCTGCGAGGTTAACTATATGGCGTTGATGAAGTTGCTGCCTCCCGGCGGCAGCGTAGGAGCCGAGCGCCGCTATCAGGTCGGCAATGGCCTGCAGTTCCAACTCACCGTCAGCGAGGAGAGCCGGTTCACCAGTCAGGTGATCCTGGCTCAGCACAACCCTGAGTTACCGGACTATTTGCAGACTCGCATAGAGATTCGTTTGTATCATGATGTGCGAATGGCGGAAGTGTGTGCGGCGCAACAGATTTCCAGGTTGCAACCACGTTATGATTACCCCAATACAAAAATGCACCAACGGGATGAAAAAGAGCAGGTAAATCTGTTCCTCGCCGATTGGCTCAAGTTTTGTCTCAGGCACGGTACCAGTCTGATTAACATCCTCTAGTTGAACCAATAAAAAGAAGCGTGATCTTGGACACAGAGCTACCTCAGGCGCCCGACGGCAGTGTGCGCCTGTTACAGATAACCGATACCCATCTGTTCGCCAGCGGTGAAGGCAGTCTGCTGGCCGTGCGGACCGCCGACAGCCTGGCTGCCGTACTCGAACGGGTTCAGGTCAATGCCCATCCGTTCGACCTTATTCTGGCGACCGGGGATCTCTCCCAGGATCACAGTCCGGAATCCTACCAGCGTTTTGCCTCCATGATGGCGCCCCTGTCGCGCCCCATCTACTGGCTGCCCGGCAATCACGACGACGGCCCCCTGATGACCGAGTACCTGCATGCGGCCGGGATCAGCGAGGCCAAGCAACTGGTGGGGGATCACTGGCAGATCATACTGCTCGACACCCAGGTGCGCGGCAAACCCCATGGGGTGCTTGGGGATCACCAGTTGGCGGCCCTGGATCTGGCCCTGCGCCAGCACCCGGAGCGCCATGCCCTCATCGCCTTGCATCATCAGGCGGTGCCGGTGGGCTGCGCCTGGCTGGATCAGCACAACCTCAAGAATGCCGATGATCTCTTCGCCGTACTGGCGCGCCATCCGCAGCAAAAAACCATCCTGTTTGGCCATGTCCATCAGGAGTTTGACGAGGTACACAGGGGAGTGCGTCTCATCGCCAGCCCCTCCACCTGCATCCAGTTCAAGCCGCTCTGTGAGGGCTTCACTCTGGATGAGTCGGGCCCGGGTTGGCGTTACCTGACCCTGCACCCCGATGGCCGTATCGCCAGCCAGGTGTGGCGCCTGCCCCTGGGCCAGTTTGTACCCGACCCGAATGCCACCGGTTATTGAGGGGCTGATATGAACGTGGTGCTACTTTATCCTTGGGATGTCAACGCGGCGCCAAGGTTGCTCGGAGGGGCACGATGAGTTCAGTGTTGCTTTATCTGCACGGTTTCAACTCCTCACCCGGTTCGGCCAAGGCGCACCAGATGGCCGATTGGCTCGCCGAACACAGGCCCGACATCGAGGTGCTGATCCCGGCGCAGCCCAATACCCCGGCAGCAGCCTGGGCGGCCATAGAGCAGACCATCGCGGCCGCGCAGGCCCGCCACGGCGACCGCCTCAGGCTCGGCGCCGTGGGCAGCTCCCTGGGCGGTTTTATGGCGACCCGGGTGAGCGAGCGCTATGGCTGCCGCGCCGCCTTAATCAATCCGGCGGTACGTCCCCATGAGTTGCTGCAAGATTTCTTGGGGCCACAGACCAATCCCTATACCCATGAGCGCTATGAACTGCTGCCCCGGCACATGGACGAGCTCAGGGCGCTGGCGGTGCCGGTGACGGCACCGGATCGGCTCTGGGTGCTGCAACAGCAGGAGGACGAGGTGCTCGACTATCGCAAGGCGCTGAGCGAGTACTCCTTTGCCCGGCTCTCCCTCGAGTGCGGTGGCGATCACAGCTTCGTCGGCTTCGAGCGTTTCCCGGCCCAGATAGTCCATTTTCTGGGGCTCTGAATCATGGCTCCCGACACCCACCCCCAGTCAGACCCCCAAGAGAGCCATCACCCGGACTCGCGATCCGGCCCAGACCAGCCTCGGCTGGCTTCTTTTCTGGAACAGGTGCTGGCCACGGCCCAGGCCGGACTGACCTACTCCAGGGATCCCTTCGACATAGGGCGCTTTCATGCCCTGCGCGATGCCACCGCTGCCCTTATCGCCGAGCAGAGTGCGCAGGATCCTGTGCGGATTGCTGACTGGATTGCCCTGGATAGCGGCTATCCGACCCCCAAGCTGGATGTGCGCGCCCTGATCCTCAACGAGCAGGGGCAGCTGCTGTTGGTGCGCGAGCGCAGCGATGGTTGCTGGACCTTGCCCGGCGGCTGGTGCGATATCGGTGACTCACCGGCGGGGGCCGTGGTGCGAGAGGTGGTCGAGGAGACGGGTTTGGTCTGTCGCGCCGTGCAACTGCTGGCGCTGTTTGACAAGCTCAAGCATCCCCATCCGCCGCAACTGCCCCATGCCCACAAGGCCTTCTTCCTGTGCGAGGTGACGGGAGGGCAGCTGCTCACCGAGACGGACGAAACCCAAGACGCCGCCTACTTCTCCATCGACGCCTTGCCCGCGTTGTCGCGTCATAGGGTGGTGGCGTCACAACTGCGTACCTTGCATGCCCATGTGCAGCAGGGACGGCGCGATACCCTGTTCGACTGATCCCGTCAGGGCGAGGCCCAGGGGCAAGGAGGCTGCATGATCAAACGCATCGGCAATACCCCCATCGAAGAGACACACAGGGCCAGCTGCCATTGCGGGGCCGTGGTACTGGAGCTCAGTCTGCCGGACGGCGTGGTGGATCCACGGCGCTGTGACTGCTCTCTGTGTCGGCGGCGCGGCGCCATCGTCGCCTCGGTACCGCTGGCGGCGATCCGCATACTGCAAGGGGAAGAGGTGCTGCGCTGCTACCAGTTCAATACTCGCACCGCCCGCCACTATTTTTGCGGGAGATGCGGCATCTATACCCATCATCAGCGCAGATCCAATCCAGCCGAGTATGGCTACAACCTCGCTTGCCTCGACGGTGTCAATCCGTTCGAGCTGGGTGAGGTGCCGCTGCGGGACGGGGTAAATCACCCGGCCGACCGATAAGGGGGCCAGCTGTTGCTGTAGCGACCCGAATGGCTGTGTTAACCTTGGCAAGCCTGCCCCGGTGCAGGTCATAACGGGTTTCTTCAGCCCTTCTTCGCCAAACAGGGAGCACGCCAGTGATGACCCCTTCAGCACTGCCCGATCTGATCCTCGGCGCCTCGCTCTATTTTCCGCCCCTGTTCAAGGCGGTGTTGCTCGGGCTGCTCGGCTGGCTGCCGCTGCATCGTCTGGTGCGCGACTGGCTCTATGGCGGTGATGTCTGGCACCCCATGCTGATGGATCTCTCCCTCTTCGTACTCGCCGTGTGCGGCGCTCTCTGGATCTTGCTACATGGCTAAATCACCGCTGGCGACTCTCAAATATCTATCTACCCTGCTGGTCTGCGCCCTGGCGCTGGGGGCCGCCTGGTGGCTGTGGAACTACTACATGCAGGGCCCCTGGACCCGGGATGGCAAGGTGCGGGCCGAACTGGTCAGCGTCACCCCCGAGGTGTCGGGCAAGCTGCTCGATGTCCGGGTGCAGGACAACCAGTTGGTAAAGCAGGGAGAGCTGCTGTTTCGTATCGATCCCGAGCCCTATCGCATCGCCGAACGCAATGCCATGGCCGCTCTGAGCAAGGCGGAGTCCGACTTTGCCAAGGCCAGTCACGAGGCGAGCCGCAGACGCAACCTGGCGCGCAATGTCATCTCGGCGGAGGCGGTGGACGAGGCCAAGCTGAATCAACAGGCGATGCAGGCAGCCTTTGAGGTGGCCAAGGCCAACCTGGCCCAGGCGCAGTGGTCCCTGGCCAAGACGGATATCCATGCCAGCACCGATGGCTACATCACCAACCTGCAAACCCGGGTTGGCAACTATGCCAGTGCGGGGACCCCGCTGGTGGCGCTGATCGATACCCACTCCTTCTATGTGCTCGGCTATTTCGAGGAGACCAAGCTGCGCCATATTCGTATCGGCAGGCGGGCCGAGATAGTGCTCTACAGCTCGGACAGGCCCTTGACGGGCACAGTGGAAAGCATAGGGCGCGCCATCCATGATCAGAGCCTGGAGTCAGGCTCCGGGTTGCTGGTGGATGTCAAACCCAATGTGCCCTGGGTGCGCCTCGCCCAGCGGGTGCCGGTGCGCATTCGACTCGACAAGGTGCCCGCGGATGTCACTCTGATAGCCGGCACCACCGCCTCCATCGCCATCCATGACTGATACGCCCTTGCCAGCAACCTGGTTGGCTTTGATCGCAGGGCTTGGCTCTGATGGCGACGACGATCGAGGGCTGCGGTGATGAAGCTGGCACTGCCCCGCTGGCACCAAAGCCCCTGGGGCAAGGCGAGCGCGGAACAATGGCGCTATGCCCTGCGCAATGGCCTTGCCATGTGTCTGGCACTCTGGCTCGCGTTCGTGCTGCAACTCGACTCACCTTACTGGGCCATGACCTCGGCCGCCGTGGTGAGCTTCCCCACCGTGGGGGGCGTCATCAGCAAGAGCCTGGGAAGGGTGCTGGGCAGTCTGATGGGAGCCGTGGCCGCCATCTTGATCGCCAGTTATGGCCTGGCCGATCCCTGGCTGTTCAGCCTGCTGATTGCACTCTGGATAGGGCTGTGCACCTATGTCTCCAACCACTATCAGAACAATGTCTCTTACGGCTTTGCCCTGGCTGGCTACACGGCGGCCATCATTGCGTTCTCCTGCGTCAACGTCGATGACCCTCTCTACATCTTCGACATAGCCCAGGCGCGGGTGAGCGAGGTGATCACCGGCATCCTCTGCGGCGCCTTCATGATGATGCTGCTGCCGAGTACCGGCGATGGCGAGACCCTGCTCGGCTCCCTGCGCCAGAGTCAGGCCCGCCTGCTCGAACATGCCCAGCTGCTCTGGCAGGGGCAGAGCAATGCCGAGATCCGCCACGCCCACCAGGGCATCATCAGCCAGATCCTCACCATGAATGTGCTGCGTATCCAGGCGGTATGGAGCCATCACAGATTCAGACGCCACAACCGGCTGTTCAACTACCTGCTTCACCGCCAATTGCGCATGACCAGCCTCATCTCCGGGGTGCGTCGCCTGCTGCACAACTGGCCTGCGCCGCCTGCCGGACTGGACGCCTTGCTCGCCGAGCTGCTCGGGGCTTTGGCCGCCCCCGACTGTGACAAGCTGCGCATCGCCCGCCTGCTGGCGCCCCTGGCCGGGAGCGAGGATTATCGCACTCAGGTTTTCTGGCAGCGACTGCGCCACTTCTGCTGGTGCTATCTGGAGGCGCAGCGCTGGCTGGATCGCTTGGCGCAGGCCAGGCAGAGAGGGCAGGACGAACCGGCACACTGGCCCGCCCCTCCCAGATTGGCACCGCTCGCCATGCACACCGACAGCTATGAGGCGGCCTATAACGGCGCGCGCACTTTCCTCTGTGTGCTGCTTGGCTGCATCTTCTGGTTCCAGACCCAGTGGGATGCGGGCAGTTCGGCGCTGACCTTGCTATCGATCAGTTGCGTGCTCTATTCCGCGGTTCCGGCGCCGCTCAAGAGCGTGACGACCATGTTGCAGGCCATAGTGCTGCTCAGTCTGGTCTGCTTCGGAGTCAAGTTCGGCTTGATGATCCGGTTGGAGGCGCTCTGGCCCTTCATCCTGCTACTGCTGCCGACGCTGGTCACCATGCAGCTCATCAAGTTGCAGCGGCCAGCCAGCGCCGCGCTCTGGGGGCAGTTGATCGTGATGCTTGGCTCCTTTCTCGCCATCTCGAATCCCCCTCGCTATGACTACCTCGGTTATATCAACGGCAGTCTGGCCCAGATGCTGGGGGTGATGGCGGCCGGGCTGGCGTTTCAGATCCTGAGACCGAGCTCGGATGGCCGCAAGAGCAGCCGCCTGATGCGTCGTCTGCGCCGGGATTTTATGGATCAGCTGCGCACCGGGCCGCGCCTGGGTGAGCACGAATTCGAATCGCGCATCTATCACGCCATCAGCCAGCTCAGTCTGAGCCAGGATCAGCACTCCCGGCTCTGGGTATTGCGTTGGGGGGTGGTGTTGCTCAACTGCAGCCACATCGTCTGGCAATTGCGGGAGTGGCGCGGGCTCAATCCCGCCCTCTATCCGGTGCGAGATCGCTGCATTCGCAGTCTGAAGGGGATATTGACCGAGGGAGGGGTGCAGCAGGAGCGGCTTGGCCACACCCTGAGCGAGCTGGCACGCCTGGATGCGCTGCTTGCCCGCCATCCGGACAGGGAGTCCCGCGCGCTGGCCGGCCTCATCTGGCGGTTGTCCAGCTCGCTCTCCCAACTGCAACAGGCGCTGCCCAGCGACTGAGCCGGTTCTTGGTCGGACTCTGTTCCCTTGCCAACCAGCAACGGGGACGGCCGAGTGATGAAGCCCGGCCTTGGCGGTCATTTCCCTCGCCCCGGTCACTCTTTGCCGTCGTCTAATTTGTCCAAGGCCCTCCCAACGAGTAAGATTCTCCCCAAACGTCAATTTGCAAGGCCCTCCATGTCCACTCAATACAATGCCGATGCCATTGAGGTCCTCAATGGCCTCGAACCGGTGCGTCGCCGTCCCGGCATGTACACCGACACCACCCGGCCCAATCACCTCGGCCAGGAGGTCATCGACAACAGCGTCGATGAGGCGCTGGCGGGCCACGCCCGTACCCTGGAGGTGACCCTGTTTGAAGACCAGTCCCTCGAGGTGATCGATGACGGCCGTGGCATGCCGGTCGACATTCATCCGGAGGAGGGGGTCTCGGGGGTGGAGCTGATCCTCTGCAAGCTGCACGCGGGGGGCAAGTTCTCCAACAAGAACTACCAGTTCTCCGGCGGTCTGCACGGGGTGGGCATCTCGGTCGTTAACGCCCTCTCCGATCGGGTCGAGGTGACGGTACGCCGCGACGGCCAGGTCTATGACATCGCCTTCGAGCGCGGCGACAAGGTGCAGGAGCTCACCATCACAGGCACCTGCGGGCGCCGCAACACCGGCACCCGGGTGCGCTTCTGGCCAGAGGCGCGCTATTTCGACTCGCCGCGCTTCTCGGTCTCCAAGCTGGAACACCTGCTCAAGGCCAAGGCCGTGCTCTGCCCCGGCCTTACCATCAAGTTCCTCGACAAGAACACCGGCATCAAGCTGGAGTGGTGCTACGAAGATGGCCTCAAGGATTATCTGATCGATGCGGTCAAGCAGTTCACCTGCCTGCCGGAGCAGCCCTTCGTCGGCTCGTTCAGTACCGATCAATCCGCCGCGGACTGGGCCCTGTGCTGGTTGCCGGAAGGGGGCGAGTGCCTCGCCGAATCCTATGTGAACCTGATCCCCACCGCCCAGGGCGGCACCCACGTCAACGGCCTGCGCCAGGGGCTGCTCGACGCCATGCGCGAGTTCTGCGAGTTCAGAAACCTGCTGCCGCGCGGGGTCAAACTGACCCCGGAAGATATCTGGGATCGCTGCGCCTACATCCTCTCCATCAAGATGCAGGATCCCCAGTTTGCCGGTCAGACCAAGGAGCGGCTCTCGTCCCGCCAGAGCTCGGCCTTCGTCTCCGGGATAGTCAAAGATGCGTTCAGCTTGTATTTGAACAGCAACACCGAGCTGGCGGAGCAGATCGCCGAGATCTGTATCTCCAGTGCCCAGCGCCGGCTGCGCGCCGCCAAGACGGTGGTGCGCAAGAAGATAACCCAAGGCCCGGCTTTGCCCGGCAAGCTCACCGACTGCAACTGCGCCGATCCCATGCAGGGGGAGCTGTTCCTGGTGGAGGGTGATTCGGCGGGCGGCAGCGCCAAGCAGGCGCGGGATCGAGAATTCCAGGCGATCATGCCCCTGCGTGGCAAGATCCTGAACACCTGGGAGGTCGAAGCCGGTCAGGTGCTCGCCTCCCAGGAAGTGCACGACATCTCTGTGGCCATCGGCCTCGATCCCGACTCCGAAGATCTCAGTGGCCTGCGCTACGGCAAGGTGTGCATCCTCGCGGATGCGGACTCGGACGGTCTGCACATCGCCACCCTGCTCTGCGCCCTGTTCGTGAGGCACTTCCGCACCCTGGTCAACAAGGGCCACGTCTATGTGGCCATGCCGCCGCTCTACCGGATAGATATCGGTAAAGAGGTGTTCTACGCCCTGGACGAGGACGAGAAGAACGGCGTGCTGCAGCGGGTCGAGGCCGAGAAGAAGAAGGGCAAGGTGATGGTGACCCGATTCAAGGGGCTGGGTGAGATGAACCCGAAACAGCTGCGGGAAACCACCATGGATCCCAACACCCGCCGCCTGGTGCAGCTCACCATGGGCGAGCTGGAGGAGGGGGACGAGACCCTGCAGCTGATGGACATGCTGCTGGCCAAGAAGCGCTCCGGAGATCGCCGGGAGTGGCTGGAAGAGAAGGGCAACCTCGCCATCATCTAAGCCAATGGTGTCCGTCGCCAGTCGACCCGAATTTCAGGCGCCCCACCCGGTGGCGCGCCCCAGCAAGAGCACAATCCTATGAGTGATGCTATCGAGCTCAGTCTGTTGGATGAAGTAGAGCGCCAACCGGCTCTATAACCGAAAGAGAACAAATCTATGAGCGATCTAGAGCTCAGTCTGGACGGGGTAGAGCGCCAGCCGATGCGCGCCTTCACCGAGCAGGCTTACTTGAACTACTCCATGTACGTCATCATGGACCGGGCTTTGCCCCATATCGGCGATGGCCTCAAGCCGGTGCAGCGGCGCATCATCTACGCCATGAGCGAGCTGGGGCTCTCCGCGCTCTCCAAGCACAAGAAGTCCGCCCGAACCGTGGGTGACGTGCTGGGTAAGTACCATCCCCACGGTGACAGCGCCTGTTATGAAGCCATGGTGCTGATGGCCCAGCCCTTCTCCTACCGCTATCCGCTGGTGGACGGTCAGGGCAACTGGGGTGCGCCGGACGATCCCAAATCCTTCGCCGCCATGCGTTATACCGAGGCGCGCTTGTCGCGCTTCTCCGAGCTGCTGCTCTCCGAGCTCGGCCAAGGCACGGTGGAGTGGACGCCGAACTTCGACGGCACCATGAAAGAACCCTTGGTGCTGCCGGCTCGTCTGCCCCACATACTGCTCAACGGCATCACCGGCATCGCGGTGGGCATGGCGACCGATATTCCGCCCCACAACGCCCGGGAAGTGGCCCATGCCTGCGTGGAGCTGCTCGACAACCCCAATGCGGGGCTGGATGTGTTGATGCAACACATCCAGGGGCCGGACTACCCGACCAATGCCGAGATCATCACCCCGCGCGATGATATCCGCAAAATCTACGAGACCGGCAAGGGCTCCATCAAGCAGCGGGCGGTGTGGAACGAGGAGGATGGCGACATCGTCATCACGGCGCTGCCCCATCAGGCCTCCGGCGCCAAGATCATGGAGCAGATCGCCGCCCAGATGGTGGCCAAGAAGCTGCCCATGGTCACCGACCTGCGCGACGAATCGGACCACGAGAACCCGACCCGTCTGGTGATCATCCCCCGCTCCAACCGGGTGGACGTGGAGGCGCTGATGGCCCACCTGTTCGCCACCACGGACTTGGAGAAGAACTATCGGGTCAACCTCAACATCCTGGGGCTGGACAACAGACCTCAGGTGAAGACCCTCAAGATGATCCTCGCCGAGTGGATCATCTTCCGCCGCGAGACGGTGCGTCGCCGTCTGCAGTATCGGCTCGACAAGGTGCTGGCCCGCCTGCACATCCTCGAAGGCTTGCTGGTGGCCTACCTCAACATCGACGAGGTGATCGAGATCATCCGTACCGAGGATGAGCCGGGCAGGGTGATGGTGGAGCGCTTCAACATCAGCGAGACCCAGGCCGAGGCTATCCTCGAACTCAAACTGCGCCATCTGGCCAAGCTGGAAGAGTTTAAGCTGCGCGCCGAACAGGACGAGCTGGCCATCGAACGTGACAAGCTGGAGCTGCTGCTGGGCTCGGAGCGCCGCCTCAATACCCTGCTCAAGAAAGAGCTGCTGGCGGATGCCGAGAAGTACGGCGACGATCGCCGCACCCCGCTGGTGGAGCGTGCCACCGCCGTGGCGCTGACCGAAAAAGAGCTGACCCCGAGCGAGCCGGTCACAGTCATCCTCTCTGACAAGGGTTGGGTGCGGGCCGCCAAGGGCCACGACGTGGACGTGGAAGGCCTATCCTACAAGGCGGGGGATGGCTATCTGGCCCACGCTTGTGGGCGCAGCAACCAGCAGGCGGTGTTCCTCTCAAGCCTTGGCAGAACCTACGCGCTGGAGGCCCATGGTCTGCCATCGGCCCGCAGTCAGGGGGAGCCGCTCACCGGCCGCTTTGCGCTGGGGGCCGGGGAAGAGGTGCGTCATCTGGTGATGGGCAACGAGGGTGAACCCTATCTGATCTGTTCCGATGCCGGTTATGGTTTCGTCTGCACCTATGACGATCTCATCGGCAAGAACAAGAACGGCAAGGCTCTGCTCAGCGTGCCGGAAGGGGGCCTGGTGATGGCACCCCAGAAGATCGGCTCGCCGGAAACCGATCTCTGCATGGCCATCTCCAACGAGGGGCGCATGCTGCTGTTCCCGCTCAGCACCCTGCCGGTGCTCGGCAAGGGCAAGGGCAACAAGCTGATCAGCATTCCGTCGGCGCGGGTCAAGGCGCGGGAAGAGTTTATGGTGATGGCCGCCATCATACCGCAGGGGCAATATGTCACCCTGTTTGCCGGCAAGCGCAAGCTGACTCTCAAACCCTCGGATCTGGACTACTACCGCGGCGAGCGCGGCCGCCGCGGCGCCAAGCTGCCCCGCGGTTTGCAGCGGGTGGATCGCATCGAGATTGAAGCCGCCGCCGGTGCCGAGCCGGTAGCAGGGGAAAATCAGGAAGCGTGATAAATAGAAAGGGCGCGAAAGCGCCCTTTCTCTACATTAAAAATCAAATAATAGGTGTTAAGCTGTGTGATTTAGACTTGAGCTGGTAGAACTCTGCGGTATAAACAGACCGTCTGCTATGAGCGAGAAGTAGACCTAATACGTTCAAAATTTGACAATATAGCCAAACAAAATATCAAATAAATCCTAACTGATTAAAAATCTTATTATAGATATCGTGTACCACTTTACTTTTGTTTTCGTGATATTTTTGAATATCAAAGCTGCAACCATTTATTGCTTCAAATTTGGCATCAGCATATAGTTTGCAGTCCTTCTCTGACTGTCTAAGCCAATCTCGAAAAAGCAAGTGACGGACTGTTTCTGGAGTGTCACGAGTGAAAACATGTAGGTTAACTCTAGGATTATTATAATGAAAAAGACGATGACCATGAAAGCGGGGTTCACGAACGATTAGCCTATACCCAAGACTTTCAAGCGCTAATAGATACGTTTTTTCATCAGCAGCATCGGCAACCGTCAGATCAATATCAATAACGGGTTTGGCAGCGAGACCAGGTACTGCCGTAGAACCCACATGATCAATTTTTAGTAGATGCGAACCTAATTTATTCTTAATTTTAGATGCCAGTGTTGAATATATGTTCGGCCACAAAGGATCATAAGCAACGACCACTACATTCTCAATCGGCGGTACGCCATTAACAAAATAGCTATCCTGAGGATCAATGACATAATGCTCCATTATCTCTTTTGGACTAACCATAAACGGATACCTATAGACCATACAAATTATAACGATAGCGTACCGGATATGAATCTGGATGTCTCTCAAACATCTGCTTATTGCACAGACCTGCCAGGGCCGTAGGTTTGATTAGCGAAGCGTAATCAGACGTTCGCGAAAACAGGTTGCCGCCATTCTGCTGGTAATTCATCTGCTCTCTATACCCATAATCACGAGACTGCGTTGTGGCCGATTACGCTTCGCTAATCGACCCTACTTGATTCAACTCTCTGCGGCTTGCCGATTGTTGCTGCCTTGATGGCTTGATCCCCCTCATCCCCAGCCCTTCTTCCCTTGTTGATGGAAAAAGTGGGAGAAGCAAGTAGGGTGCAATGAACAACGTGAATTGCACCGCTATTGTTCGCTCCTATGTTGCCGGTGCAATGCGCTGCGCTTATTGCACCCTACGTATGGCTGTAAAGGCGGTAGGCTGATTTCTCGGAATGGAATCAGACGCCGGTGAAGATCAGCTGCCGCAGTCCTGCTGGTAACCCTCCCTTTTCTCCCTCTTTGCCTATTGCCGCAGGTCAAGGATATGGCCGATTAGGCCGCGCCCATCCCCCCGCTCGCTAACCTTGAAGGGAACAGCACAGCGCCAGGAGGCCAGACATGGAAACGGAGAAAGCCATAGGGCTTATCGAGGCTCACGGGGCCTTTCACGGGGATCACTACAGCTTCAACAGCGACAAGTTCGTGCAGTGGTGTCAGCAGGATGCCCACCAGACCCTCAGCCTGGAGCAGGTCAATCACGAGCTTGCCCCCTTCTGCATCCGGGTCGGCTATGCAGAGCTGAGCAGGTCGTGGCGTTACTACTCACCTGATGATCACGAAGCGGGCAGAGGAAAGGCAAGGGCCTCGCCTTTTCTATGGGCTGGGTAATGACGAAAGGAGCCGGCAAGGCTCCTTTCCTGTGATCATGCCCCGGCCTGTTGCCGGTCTTATATGTCAGCCTGGCCAGCACGCAGCAGCACCATGACGGTAAACAGCAGCCAGTCGTTGATGATGTGCGCGCCGGTCGATACCCAGATATTTTTGGTGATGAGGTAGCCACTGAGCAGCACTATGCGGGCCGTGCCGATCACCAGAAAACATTGCAGAAAATTCCAGTCATAAGTGGGCAGGTGCATGGCCCCGAAGATAAGGGCGGTGCAGAGCCAGGCGGTGATGATGGCGGACTTGCGGCTCAGGCTGAGCTTGGTGTGACAAAACCAGAGGATGGCCAGAAAAGGCAGTATGGAGACCACTTCCTCGCCAAAGAGCTGGGGCGCCGTTTTTACATAAAAGAGGATGCGCGCCGTATTGGAGGCCTCTGCCAGCATGGCGTTGACCGGGTTTTCACTCATCTTGAACAGGTGCTGCAGTACCAATGCAACGGCGACCGAGACCAGGATGTTGACGCCGGCAATCGCCAGCATCAAGAGGAGATCCCGCCCCGTCGGCGTTCGAAACAGCGATCGCCATGCCTTCCCCGCCACCATGGCGAGCACGGCCAGGGGGATGAGAGGAAACAGGATGGCGGGGACAAAGCCGCCCGCCGTGGTTTTATAAAACGCTATGGGGGCCGTCAGCACGGCAAAACCCAGCGCCACGCCAAGCAGGATCAGCACCCAGCCACGGGTGGATAATGCATGAGGCTCTTGGCGATAAAAAGGGAAGTCCCCGGCACTCTTTCGCTCGAAGCCATAGTAATCACTGTCATTCAATGTTGTTCTGGCCACAGATTTATATTCGCTCATGGTGACGCTCGATATTTAATTCGGTTGTCAGGGTGCAACTGCACATCCGATGGCATGGCATTGCTAGTCAGTCACTCTCACACCTTCATTTAAACTTTAATAATCAAGGTTGTAACAAAGAAATTGAGAGCCAGTAGCTTGTGCATTACTTGCATATAGTTAGCTATAAAGTATTTATTTTTCTTCATAGAAAATATTCTTATATCACCAAGAGAGTTAAATGCTCAATTGATGTCCACTCTTATAATTTGTAATGAAATGTTTTCTGTCACTTTCCTAATACAATCTGGTTCATTTAGTAACAACTGGGTGGTTGTCACCCACAATTCAACTTTTGCTCTGTGTCGATTGCCCCCACAGCGATGGCCTTATCCCCGGCCCTTCTCCCCTTTCCATGCCAAGAGTGGGAGAGGGTGTAAAGGCAGCATCTGCGGAGCAGGATCCGACGTGGTGTTGGGATAGTGGAAAGCGGGTTTATTCCCTCTCCCTTTGGGAGAGGGGTTAAGTCTTAGTTATTGAAATTCCAGGCGATGGGCAGCTCAAAATCGAAGACAAGCTCATCCCCTCCCAGGCGAAAGGCCACGCTGGTCTGGTGCTGGTCATATTCGTTGATGATGAGGCAGCTCTCGGCGAAGTTGGACTCGTAGTTGAGGTGGGCCAGCCCCTTGCTGCCATCTTCATCGAGTTCGATGTTCAGCACCCGCAGCGGGTTCTGCTGGCTCAGGTTGACTCTGGTGTCCCCCACATCCACTAGCCGCTCCAGCAGGGGGAAGAAGTCCTGCTTGTGGGCCTCGATGGCTTGGGCGATGGCCTGCTTCAACGCGGTTTGACTGGCAAAGGGGCCGGGGAGGCGATATTGAGTCTGGATGCGTTCCTGGGTCATGTTCTTCTCCTTGAGAGGTTGTCTTGAATGAGCTCGCGGGGCTTGGGTTGTGAAAATATGGGTTGCGAAACTATGGGTTACGAAAATATGGGCTGCGAACGTAGGGGCTCTGAGAGTATGCCCTAACCCTACGTAGCGAAAGCTCGGGGTTAGAGTCCCATGTTGTGAGAGAAGCGTCGGTGTATGTGCGCTGGGCTCACAGGATCGCGGCCCTGCATAGCAGACCGGCTGATGGCTTATCTTGTTGCAGCCTCACTGTTCTTGCGAGTCAACGCTGACAAACGGGCAAAACAACGCCCGGCGGGCCGGGCGTTGTTTGACGATGACATGGCGGCGGCAGTCGCCGTCAGAAGTCGTGGTAGAGCGGCCAGCCGAGCAGGGGGTGCTTGAGACCGGCGCGCATCTCGATATTGTCGAGCTTCTCCGGCGAAGCCCCCTCTTGCTGTAACTGCTGGTACTGGCGCACGAAGCCCAAGGTGTGCAGCAGGTTGGGGACAAAACCCCGGCTGAGATCCTGACGCAGCCCTGCGGTCAGGTCGCTGGGCAGTTCGCTCAGCAACAGTTCAAGCTGGGCGGCCAGATAGTCGGTATCGAACCAGCGCTCTTGCAGCACGATTTCCCGGGCCAGGCGGCGCTTGAGATCCTGCTTGACCTTCAATGGCGCGGCGCCGCTGCCCTGACCGCAGAGGATGCGGTAGAGCAGGGCCTCGGCCAGCTTGTCCTCCAGGGTGGGGTGGTCATTCTCGTAGGCATAGAAGTGGCTGTCCATCAGGGCCATCAGGCGGGCCTTGTCATGTTCCAGCTGCGCCTTCTCGTACTCCTGCCAGCCTTGCCACTCTTCCACATCCGGCGGGCTGGATATTTTATCGAGCAGACGGGCATCCACATCGCCAAAGAGGTTATTGGCGCCCAGTTGCTTGGGGCTGACCGAGATCAGCATGGACCAGCCTTTCTGGAACGGTTTGATGGGCCCTTCCGGGGCCTGCAGCAGGGCGAGCGCCCGGGCTGTGTCCCGCCCGGACAGCTCCTGCAGCCCCAGGCTGATGACGCCAATCACGTCGTGGGCGGCTTGTTCGAGCAGATGCATCTTGTACTTGTTGTAGTACTTGTCGGCGAATTTCAGGCTCATCAACACCGCCTTACCCTTGATGGCGGCCAGTTGCTGGGGGCTCAAGCGTTCACTGTCAGCACCAAAGCGCAGTACCTGGCTGAGGAAGGGGCCCTGATTGGCCTCGCGAATGATTAGCTGCGTTACCTGTGACATCGAAACGTCCCTTAATCCAGAAAGCTGAACATGTCGTCCACTTCGCTGTACTCGTCGCTGACCTGGTTCTTGTCTTTGGCCTGCATCACCAGCTCGGCGGCAAACTTGTTGATGATGCCGTCCCAAGTGCTGTTCTCGTTGCGCAGCAGGGCCTTGATGGCCTGCTCCACCTCGGGTGCCTGCTGGCGGATCAGCATCAGCAAGCTGCGGGGATCGTCGAGGGAGTAGTCGTGGGCATCCTCGCTCAGCTGGCGGTCACTGTAGGAGAGTGCCTCTTCCAGATCTTCCTCTTCGGCGTGGAGCAGGTCCGTCATGCCCTCTTCATCATCAAGCTGCTCACCGCGGTAGAACTCGATGAAGGGGATGGCGAGGTAGAAGAGACCTGCGGGATCCTCGGCGATGCACTCGAGGATCTCGCGCTGCTTGGACTCGCTCTCCTGGGTGCGGATCAGGTAGTTGAGAAAATCGAAGGTGTGCTGTTGCAGCTCCTCGGCATTGTTCTTGATGGCCTCTTCCCAGTAGAGGGGCTGCTGGCAGACGATGTCGCGGATCCGCTCCGGGGTCATCAGCTCGGAGATGATGGACGGGAAGGAGATATCATGCTGGCCGTTGATCTGGGTCAGGGTGACGATATCAATATTTTCAATGACTTCGGCCAGCTGATCGTCGGACATTGTCATGGCGATCAGCTCGAATCTCTCGCTGGCCTGCTTGGGCTCGATCACGGCCAGTTCTTTGATCTCGATGGCGGCAATTTCAATCAGACTATTCATTCTTTACCCCAAGTTGCCTCAAATTAGAAACGCACTTCGTCGTACATATCCTGCTCGCCCTCTTCGTCGCTGCCGTCATAGTCAGCGTCGGCGTTTTCTCCCTCGTCCTCATCCTCATCGCGGGGCATGACATAGTCGTCATCGCGGGCGCCACGGGGCAGGGGGTTGTCCAGCAGATAGAGCACGGCGCAGGCTTCGATAAGGGTATCTTCGCTCTGGGCGCGTACTGCCTTGACCAGGGGCAGGTCGGCGTTGTTGAAGGCAACTGACACCTTGAATTCGTCCCAGCTGGGCTGCTCCCCTTGGCCAATCCAGTTGCGCCAGGCGGGCTTGGCCTGGGCAGAAAACTGCACTCGGCCATAGAGGGCCAGTGGCAGGTATTCGGGCATGAATTCCAGCATGCTCATGTCGGCCAGCAGCAGCGCTTTCATCTTGCCGGTGAACTGTTCCAGCGCCTTGGGCTGGTCCACATCACGGTAGGATTCGATGTTCTCGCTGGCGTCACTCATCAGCGCCTTGATACGCGCCAGATCCAATGTCTTTTTCATACAGCCTCAGGGATAGAATTGATCCCATAACTCCTGCATGGCAGAGGTCGGGTCGGTCACAATGACGTTGTTAAAGTCTTTGATGAAGGCGGCTTTTTTCTTGGGGTCCGAAAGAACCTCGTAGGCCTGCTTCACCTGTTGCAGCAAGACGGCTGCGCGCGCTTGTTCTTCGTCGGTGGCCCCGAGCAGCTTGTCGGGGTGATACTGGTTCGACAGTCGTCGATACGCTTTCTTGATGTCGTTTTCGTTGGCGTTGGATTTTACACCCAGCACCCGAAAGTAGTTGTTCATGGCAGATCCTGCATCACTGGCAACAGAGAAGTCACAATGCTGGCCCTGGCTGGTCGCTGAGAAAACCAGGTACGGCGAAAAACCCGTCATTTTAACGGAAATAGCGCGGCACTGCCATGAATAGGATCTGATCGGCCAAATGAACTTGGCGCGGGCGGAAATTGGTCACTTGTCTCCCTTTGTGCCACCCGAAGAGGGGATGACCGGGCTGGTGACGGGGTGCGGGAACCTTTGCATTGGCCGAGGGTCAAATCGCGCAGGTCGTCTCAATGGCAGCGCCCCCGTCCGACCCGCCATCATTGGCCCGGTCGATGAGATAAAAGTGCAAATGAGGAAAACCACATCATGATGAAACGCTACTTTCTGCCCCTGATGCTGCTCAGCAGCCTGGCGGTGGCCGCCGATGCCGTGCCCGGTGAGCCGCTCATCAAGGGGGATATCAGCAAGGCCCAGTTTATGGCGAGTGCCGAAAAGCGCTTTGCCAGGCAGGATCAAAATGGCGATGGGGTGATCTCGGTTGCCGAGAAGGAAGCCACCCTGGCCAAGATGGAGGCGGCGATGAAGCAGGCTGGCAAGGCTGTGCCGGAGCGAATGGGTAACATCAAGCCGAGACGGGAAACCACCAAGGCGCAATTTGTGCAGCGTCAGGAGAAGCTGTTCGCCCATCTGGACAAGAATGGGGACGGAGTGATCAGCGAAGCGGAGCGAGCGGACACCAGGGCCAGCTTGCAGAAACGGGCACAGCAGTCAGCCCCTTAAGCGGCACGTCCCCAACGGATATAAAAAAAGAGCCCGGTTCATCACCGGGCTTTTTTATATTGGACTGGATTACCAGCTGGCCCACAGCAGCCGCAGCTTCAATCCCCAACGACTACTCCAGCCAGTGGTAGTGCCGACCACCTTGCCATCCTTGAGGATCAGAAAGCTGGGGGTGACGCTCACCTGCCAGTGAGCGGCCAGTGCGCCCTGCTCGTCGTTATGGGTCGGGAAGCGCAATTCCTTGCTGGCCATGCCGCGGCGCAGTTGCTCATCGTTGCCCGAGCGCAGCGCCACCGTCAGCACGTTACCGCCGTCTTGCCACAGCTGCTCCACCGTCGGGGTGGTGAAGCGGCACACCCCGCACCAGCTCGCCCAGTAGTAGATCAGCAGCGGCTTGTCCCGGCTCAGGGCCTGCAAGTCCGCCGTGCTGCCATCTTGCAGGGTGAGAGCGGGAAGCGGGCTCCCCGCGGGCAGGGTCGGCCCGCGCCAGAGATCCAGCGCGGTCGTGAGGATGACGGCAAACAGCAGTAGCCACAGCGCCTCCTTGCCCCAGCGCCGCCAGCGTGAGGGCGGGTTGTTAGTCTCAGTCATGAGTCCCCTTAGCTCTGCTTGGCCAACTCGGCCAAGACCAGGTTTTCGAGCTCGTCATAGGAGATGGCCCCCGGCACCAGCTGATTGCCAATCAGGGTGGCCGGTGTGCCCTGTACGCCGAGCAAGGTGCCCAGACGAAGGCTGTCTGAGCGCAGCTCCCATTGTGCGACCATCAGCCTTGCTTGGCCAACTCGGCCAAGACCAGGTTTTCGAGCTCTTCATAGGAGATGGCCCCCGGCACCAGCTGGTTGCCAATCAGGGTGGCCGGTGTGCCCTGTACGCCGAGCAAGGTGCCCAGACGAAGTCTGTCGGAGCGCAGCTCCCATTGCGTGACCATCAGCCTTGCTTGGCCAACTCGGCCAAGACCAGGTTTTCGAGCTCGTCATAGGAGATGGCGCCCGGCACCAGCTGATTGCCAATCAGGGTGGCCGGTGTGCCCTGTACGCCGAGCAAGGTGCCCAGACGAAGGCTAGTGCGCAGCTCCTCGGTCGCCTTGTCTTCTGGCTTGAGGGCCACATTGCCGGTGGCGGCCAGGGCCTTGTTGATGTCCGCCTCGGTCAGCATGCCCTGCTTGCTCATCAACTTTTCATGGAGCGGCAGGAAGCGAGCCGGATCCTGCTGCCAGAGGGTCAGGCTGTACTGGGCGGCCTTGGCGGAAGTTTGCCCCTTGAAGGGCAGCAGTTTGATCACCAGGCCGAGATCCGGATGCTCCTTGAGCAGACGGGTCAGGTGCGGATCGAACTGTTTGCAGTAGGGGCAGTTGTAGTCGGTGAAGGAGACCAGGGTCAGCTTGGGGTTTTTGGCCCCCAGGCGCGGGCTGGTCGGGCTCATGAACAGGGCCTGCTGGTTGCCCTTGATGATGTTGCCAAGCTGGGCGGCTTGATCCGCGGTGTTCTGTTTCTCCCAGGCATCGGCCGCCTCATCGAGGATCTTCGGGTTGGCCACCAGGGTCTCGCGGATCAGCTCCTTGATGCGCACCTCCTGCTCCGGGGTGAAGGGGGTGGCGTGCAGGGTGGGGGCGAGCAAGGCGCCGAGCAGACTCAGGGTGATCAGGGTAGGTTTCATCATCTTTTCCTTAGAAGCGAGTGGTGCCGGCCTTGATGAGGCCAGCATTGTGCAAGGTGGTGAGCAGGTCGGCTTTGTCGAGCAGGGGGGAGAGCACTTCCCCCTTGGGCAGGCCGGGACCATAGATCTGGTTGAAGGGCACGGCCACGGCCCCCCGGGCCCGCAGGAAGGCGGCCAGGCTGTCGTTGGGCCGGGTCCAGTCACCGCGCAGGGCAACCACGTCCGGGGCCGAGAGGGCGCTTTGCACCTCGTCTCGTAGCAAGACGTTGTATTTATTGGCTTTGCAAGTGACGCACCAGTCGGCGGTGACATCGATAAAGACCCGCTTGTTATCCGCCAAAGCCCGTTGCAGTGCCGATTCCGACAGGGGCTGCCACTGCACCGTCTCCCTTTGAGGGTTATTTGGCGCCGTGAGGGCGCCGCCGAGCAGCAGGGCACCGCCAATCAGGGTCGAGAGCGCCAGGGTCAGGGTGACACCGCGCATGCCATGGCGCCAGCCGATGGCGACGAGCAGGATCAGCAGCACAGCGGCCATCAGCCAGCCGGTGGTGAGCGTGCCGAGGTGTGCGGAGAGCAGGCTCAGCAGCCAGAGGCTGGATCCCAGCATCATCAGGCCGAGCACTATGCGCAGTCGTCCCATCCAGGGGCCGGGTTTTGGCAACCAGAGTGCGAGGCGTGGCCAGGCCGCGATGGCGAGCCAGGGCAGGCTCATGCCAAGCCCGAGGGCGGTAAAGATGAGCCAGAGCTGAGCCAGGGGCGCACCGAGGGCAAAGGCGACTGCCGTGCCGAGGAAGGGGGCCGAACAGGGGGTTGCCAGCAAGGTGGCGAAGCTGCCTTGCAGGAAGTGGCCGCCCAGGCTGTTGTCGCCGGTGGTCGCGAGCCGGGTGTTGAGCCGACTGGGCAGCCGGAACTCGAACAATCCCAGCAGGTTGGCGCAAAACAGCAGGGTCACCACCACCATGAAGCCGATAAACCAGAGGCTCTGGAACTGAATACCCCAGCCGACCGCCCCCTGAGTGGCGCGCAGCAGGGTGCTCATGAGGGCCAATGCCCAGAAGGAGACCAGGATCCCGGCACTGGCGGCCAGAAATTGCAGGCGAATGGGTCTGCGCTCCCGCGTCTCAAGCTGCAGCACTGACCCCAACTTGAGGGCCAGTACCGGCAGCACGCAGGGCATCAGGTTAAGGATGAGGCCCCCGAGCAGTGCAATGCCGACCAGCCAGAGTAGCGAGTGACCACTGTCAGGCCCGGCCGCTGGCAGCGCCAGGGGGGCGCTGATGGGGGTCTCCCCCTGCCAGGCCTGTTCGCCATCGACCAGCAGCACGCCCTGCAGCCTGCCTTTGAGATCCGGGGCATTGCCTTGCCAGCCATCGCTGACCGGGATGCGAGCCAGCAGACGCTGGCCTTCGACCTGCAGCTTGGGCTCGCCAAACTCAGCCTCTGCCTGACCGTCGAGGAAGATGGCCGGCTGCTGCCAGCCCTGGGGCCGCTCGGCAATGAGTTGCAGCTCATTGGCGCCGTAACCGGCCTCTAGCCGGATGTCGCTCGCCATCGATTGGGGCAACTTGCTCATGGCCTGGGCATAGGCAAAGTCAAAGCCCGCGGGGGCCGCCTCACCCAGCGCCAGCTGGAAGGGGAAGTCGGTCAGTATGCAGACGTTGCTGCAGGTGGAGAGGCGCAGTATGCCGCTCAAGGTGCTGCCTGTCGGCGCACTCAGGGTCATGGGGAAGCGAACGTCCCCCTGATAGCCCTGGGTGCTGAGCCCGGCGACGTCGAAGCGCTGCGGTGTCGGCCAGTGCCATTGGACCTGGGTTGGCTCTTGGCCTTGCCAGAGGATCTGGGGGGCGATGCCCCCCTGGCCCGGGCTGCGCCAATAGCTCTTCCAGCCGGATCCGAGTTCGACCTCGAGCAGCAGGCGGCTCTGGGCCGGGTGGCTGAAATCCCCTTGCAGCCGGACTCGGGCGTGGTCGTTTTGCGGGCTGGTCAGCCAGCCGCTGTCAGCGGCGACGGCCATCGTCTGCCAGCCAAGGCAGATCAGCAGCAGCGCCGTCTTGATCAATCTAGTCATCGATGTGTCTCGCAATAAATAAGTTGGGATCCGTCTAAAATGCCGGATAACTCATTCGCGCAGCACGCAGAGCTGGAGGTGCAATCGGAGTTTGGGGGCTCTGCCATTCCTGGGTGGCGGCAGGGGGGGGCTATAGCGCCACAGGGGGGGCAGAACGGCAATGATGAGGGCGACGACGAAAAAGATAAGCTCGGCGGCATTGAGCTGGGTGGCGCTGAGCCACTTACCCTTGAGCTCACAACTGCTAGGCTGCGGGCTCTCCTGGTTCTGGCCCGTTTCGTCGGTGGACGTGAGGGCCTGACAGCTGAGCGCCTGGTCGAGTTGGGCCAGTTTGAGCAGGGGCTGGGCGGCGCAGTTGAGCAGCAGTATGCACACCAGTAGCAGGAGTCGTGTTGCTGTGCGCTGTGGTTGCGTCATACCGGGCCCATCGTCTAAAGAGGGCCACATCCTAACGGGCCGCTCTTGTCGATACAAGCCGTTGGGTCATTTTGGCTTCATAAGAGGCTTTTTTACGGTGTCAGACCACATGGAGAACGCGGCTGGGAGCAAGGTGATAGCGCCATGTGGTCACCCAGACGGGGCCCGGTTTTGTTTGGCTAACACTTGTTCACCCAAAGCGGCCTCAGTATACTGCGCCGAATCTTGTCTAGAGGTGTTCGATGCTCAAATTTGCCCGTATTCTGCTGCTTGGCCTGCTACTTGTCGTCTGGTTCATCCTGGCCCTGCTGCTCTGTCTGGTGCGCCCCGGTCATGCCAACAACGTCTACGTCTTCGCTCGCATGTACCATGCCGTCTGCCCGCTGATCGGCGTCAAGGTGAAGTTGACCATTCCGGATGAAGTGAAAAACGTCGGCCCCGCCGTCTATGTCTGCAACCACCAGAGCAACTTCGACATCTTCACCGTGACTGGCGCCGTGCGCCCCGGCGTGGTGGCGGTGGGCAAGAAGAGCCTGCTGTGGCTGCCCTTCTTCGGTCTCATCTTCTGGCTGTCCGGCAATGTGCTGATCGACAGATCCAACCGCTCCCGCGCCATTGGCACCATAGGTCAGGTGGTGGATCGCATCAAAGGTCGTGGCACCTCCATCTGGATGTTCCCCGAGGGCACGCGCTCCCAGGGCCGTGGCCTGCTGCCGTTCAAGGCGGGCGCCTTCCACACAGCCGTGCAGGCCGAGGTGCCAGTGGTGCCCATCGTCTGTTCCAGCTACTTCGGCCAGATCGATCTCAACCGCTGGGACAATGGCGAGGTGCGCCTCGAGATGCTGCCGCCCCTGTGCAGCAAGGAGCATGGTGCCGCCGGGATCCGCGAGCTGTCCGAACAGTGCCGCGAGCAGATGAGCGCCAAGTTGGCCGAGCTGGATGCCGCCATCGAGCGGGATCGCGCCGCCTGATGAAGGTTCAGGGTGTAAAAAAGGGAGCCACTGGCTCCCTTTTTTATTGGTGATTTTCGCCATCTTTTTTGGTTAAAAACGCTAACCCATGGTTTGGTTTTCGGATCTTAATCCCATATCTGATTGTAAGTTAACGAAAAAATATTCTGGCACGGCTCTTGTAACACTGATGGCACGAGAAACTGAAACCAGGGGCCCAGGCCCATCCCATGACAAGGAGCCAGACCATGAGTGTATTTAGCCGCCTCAGCGACATCATCAACGCCAACCTGCACAGCCTGCTCGACAAGAGCGAAGAGCCCGAGAAGATGATCCGGCTCATGATCGAAGAGATGGAGCAGGTGCAAATTGAGATGCGCACCCAGGCCGCCCGTCTCATTGCCGAACAGAAACAGCTGGAACGCCAGCAGAGTGCCCTGAGTCAGCAGATGCAGGGCTGGGCTGCCAAGGCCGAACTGGCCATTGGCAAGGGCCGTGAAGACCTGGCCCGTGCCGCCCTTGGCGAGAAGCTGGCGGAAGGCAAGCGACTGGCGCAACTCGAACTGGATCAGGGGCGTCTGGCCGAGGTGCTGGCCCAGCTCAATGGCGACAGCGAGCGGCTGGGGGCCAAGCTGACCGAGGCGCGGGAGAGACAGAAGTTGCTGGTCCTGCGCGAGCAGACGGCCCACAGCCGGATCCGCGCCCGTGCGCAGATCGACCATAGCCGCATGCATGAACTGATGGCTCGTTTCGACGGCGTGCAGGGCCGGGTCGATCAGCTGGAAGCCCAGCTTGAAGCAGCGACCCTGGGTCAGAATCCGTCTCTGGAAGCGCAATTTCGCGAGCTGGAACTCAATGACGAGATAGAGCGTGAGCTGGCGCGTCTGAAAGGCCAGAAGGTGGAGGTCTAATCATGACGCCCTGGCCGAAAGACCTGGCACATCGCAAGTTGACCGGGGTCTGCGCCGGCATTGCCAATCGGTTGGGGCTCTCCAGAGTGACGGTGCGGATAGTGGCGCTGCTTGCCCTGATCCTGCTGCCGCCATTTGCCTTGGCAGCCTACCTGTTGGCGGTGCTGCTGATGCCACCGCGCCATGAACTGAAGCGCTGGCTGGATTGACCCCGCCCATACCCCATGAAGAGCAGCCCGGCTGCGAGGAGTAAATATGTTGGAATTTCTGGTGTTGCTGGCGGTGCTTGTCGTGATGGCCATGGCCGGGTTCACCGTGCTGGCCATGGTGGTGGTGAGCGGGGTCTTCATGATTTTCGGGGCCCTGGCAGGCATGATAGGCCTGGTGTTCAAGCTGGCGCCCTGGATATTGCTGGGGCTGGTGGTCTACTGGTTGCTGGGCAATCGGCGTCGCACCAGCCGCCCCAATCATTACCGTTGAGGCCTGGTTTGCGAAGGGCGATGGGGCAGAGACGCCCTGGATGACAATGCCTGGCGCAGAGCACTCAGGATACATGGTTGACCGTCACTGGCTAAGCGTGCCCCGCCAGTGACAGCTCTCCTTCTCTGGCCACCGATAGCGGTGGCCTTTCTTATGATGGCAATCCATCCGGTGTGAGCGCGGCATCGGGTTCTCGCTTGTCTTCCCGTCGGGTTGCACTGGGCGAGGTGAGCAGCCACTGCTGGCTCAAGGCATGCCAGTGTTCGGGGTGCAGGATCAGTTGCTCCTTGATGGCCTTGTTCTGCTGCTTGAGCCGGTATTCGAGACGCAGGGCCGCGCCGCGCTCCCCGACCTCTTGTCGCCAGGCCAGGATGAGGGGGCCTTTGCCGCGCAGCGCCCGTGCCCCTGTCCCGCGTTGATGCTGGGTCAGGCGGCGATCAGGATCTGTGCTGATCCCTGTGTAGAGGCTGCCGCTGCGGGTGCGCACCATATAGATAAACCAGATGGCACTCGCCCCTGGGGGGGCGCCATCGGCAGATGGATGTCCCCTGGTCACGCAGACCGCTTCATCAGCGGCGCTGTCTGGTTCAAACGGGAGGCGTTCACTCATCTTGTACTCTGCTCTCGAACAGCGTCATGGCTCTGGGTGAGGGCATTATCGCAGCGCACCCTCAGGGAGCAAGGGTTCCATGGCAGAGCAGGCCGCCGCTCAAGGGGCATGGGCCTTGCGGTTCAACCTGTGCAGGGGCAGCAGGCTGATCAGCAGACCCGCCCAGACGAAGGCGAAGCCCACCATCTTCACGGGGTCTGGCTGCTCCTGGAACCATAAGATGGCAAGCAGGAAGGCAAGGGTCGGCTCAATGTATTGCAGCAGACCCACGGTGCTCATGCGGGTGCGCAGCACCGCATAGCAGAACAGGCCAACCGGCACCAGGGTGGCAGGAGCGCTGCCCATCAGCAGCAGGCGATCTCCCCAGTCTCCCTGAATGAAGGTGCCCTGGCCCTGCCAGACCAGCCAGCCGATGCACAGCAGGGCCAGGGGCAGTTGCACCAGGGATTCGAGATAGAGGCTGGTGCTCGCCTCATAGTGCACCTTCTTCTTGAGCAGGCCATAGAGGGCAAAGTTGGCCCCCATGATGAGGGAAAACCAGGGCAGCTGACCGTAGGAGAACAGCATGTAGGCCAGCCCTGCCAGCGCCAGGGCAACCGCCAGGTGCTTCTGGGGAGTGAGCCGCTCACCGAGAAAGATCACGGCGAAGGCGATGTTGAATAGCGGGGTCATGAAGAAGGCGAGGCTGGTGGCCAGTACCTGACCGGTGGTCAGGCACCAGGTAAACATGCACCAGCTGACGGACATGATGGGACCGGCCAGCAGGATCAGACCGAGCTGGCGGGGTTCCTGGCGCAATCTTCCCCAGGGCAGCCGCTGGCCGAGCAGGCTAAACAGCAGGGCGAGCAGCACCACGGACCAGAGCACCCTGTGGGAGAGCAGCTCCCACATGTTGACCTCGGGCATGAACTGGTAATAGAGGGGCAGCAGGCCCCAGAGTGCGAACGACAGGGCCGCACAGCCCGTCCCCATCCAGCTTTTCATTCTCTTCCGTTTATTAAACTAAACAATCTGGGCCGCATGATAGGCTGCCTCTAGCGGGGCGGCAAGGGGCAACCAGGACAAAAGATGTGGGCGAGAGGGGCGCTGGCACCATGGCTGCGCCCCCTGCCAGCAGCTGATATCATGGGGTCATGAACCGACTCGACGCGCTATTTGAACAGATCCGCGCCTGCCGCCTGTGCGAGGCGCATCTGCCCCTGGGGCCCAACCCCGTGATCCGGGGGAGCGAACAGGCCCGGTTGCTCATCATAGGACAGGCCCCCGGCACACGAGTGCATGCCAGCGGCATCCCCTGGGACGACCCCTCCGGCGAGCGGCTGCGGGATTGGCTCGGGCTGGCCCCCGCCGATTTCTATGATGAAAAGAGGGTAGCCATCATGCCCATGGGCCTCTGTTACCCGGGGCGTGGCAAGTCGGGGGATCTGCCTCCTCGTCCCGAATGCGCCCCCACCTGGCACGACAAGGTGCTGATGCTGATGCCCCATGTCGAGCTGACCCTGCTCATCGGCCAATATGCCCAGCAGCGTTACCTCGGTAAGGCCCGCCATGGCACTCTGACCGAGACGGTGCAACACTGGCGTGACTATGGGGAGGCCTGGTTGCCGCTGCCCCATCCCTCTCCGCGCAACACCCTCTGGTTGCGCAAGAATCCCTGGTTCGAGACCGAGGTGGTGCCCGAGCTGCGCACCCGCATCCAGGCCCTCTTTCCCTGACGCTCGTTTCCCCTAGCTGACAGGCTCCGCCAGGGGGCTGACTTTGCTCTTTCGCGCCATGGCAGCCAAGGGGATGATGATGCACAGGCAGCCAACCAGCAGGGGCAGGCCGGGCTGCTCGTCGAATAACCAGGCGCCGATGACCACAGCGGCCAGCAGGCCAGTGTATTCGGCGGAGGCAATCTTGCTCGCCTCCGCCTTGCGATAGGCCAGCACGCACAGACCCGCATAGACCATGATCAGCGCCGAAGATCCAAACGCGGGCCAGATCAGTTGCCACTGCCAGGGGGCGGGATCCCAGCAGGCCAGGGCGAAGATGATGGGCATGCTCAACACATTGGTGAAGAACAGGGTCTGGGCTATGGGTTGCTGCAGGGGCAGACGCTTGATCAACAGGTTGTTGAGGGCCAGGGAGAGCGCCACCCCGAGCGCCGCCAATGCGGCCCAATTCACTTCGGTCGGGCGCAGCACTATCAGCACGCCGATGAACCCCATCAAGGCGGTCAATACTTTTTGCCGGGACATGGCTTCCCCCGCGATCCAGACCGCGAGGGGCACCATCAACAGGGGGGCCGCGTAGAAGAGGGCATTGGCGGTGGCCAGCGGCAACTGGGTCAGGGCTATCACCATGAGGCAGACACCCCCCGCCCAGATGTGGGCACGGAGCAGGTGCCATTTGAGGGCGACCGGCGGGTGGCGACGCCAGGACCAGAGCAACCAGGGGGCGAGCAGCAGCGCCGCCGAGAGCTGACGAAAGAGGACGAATTGGAAGATGGGCTGATCAGGATCCAGCACCTTGACCAGGACGTCGGAGAAGACGGCGATGAGGTTGCCGAGGACCAAATAGAGCATGCCTGCCGATACTGAATTCATACCACCTCCTGACTTGATGGGATCAGGGTAGCGGTGGGCTGACTATTGGGTAAAATGATAAATAATCACCATCTATGAGATTTATAGATAATGAAGCTCCCCCCGCTGCGTGCCGTGCAATATTTCGAGGTGGTTGCCCGCCTGCTCAGCTTCTCCCGCGCTGCCCTCGAGCTCAATGTCAGCCAGAGTGCCGTCAGCCATCAGATCCGCCTGCTGGAAGACTTTCTCGGCGAGCGACTGCTGCTGCGCCAGGGGCGGCTCTTGTCCCTGACGCTGCAAGGCGAGATCTATTTTGAGGGCATCGCCGCCGGGCTTGGCCAGATAGCCCAGAGTAGCGCCCAGCTCAGGGGCGGAGCCCAAATGCAGCTGCGACTCGCCGTCTACAGCTCCTTCGCGGTCAAGTGGCTGATCCCCAGGCTGGCCGGGCTGCGCCAGCTCTACCCCGAGCTGGATCTCAGCCTGGAGATGGTGGCCGAGGATCCCGAACTCTCCGATCGGGTGGCCGATTGCTTCATTACTGTCTGCCCCAATGGGCGCGGCTATAGCCATGATCTCATCTATCAGGAACGGCTCTTCCCGGTGTGCAGCCGTCGGCTGTTGCAGCAGGTGGAAGGGGAGTGGCCCGGCGCCATCTGGCAGTTGCCGCTGCTGTCTGTGCAGTCCATCTACAAGTCACGAGGGGAGGATTGGCAGCGTTGGGCCGAAGCGGGCGGCATGAGGGTGCCGGAGGGGGTGCGGATGCATCACTTCAGCCATGTGTTGCTGGCCATGGAGGCGGCGGCCTGGGATCAGGGCGTCACCTTCGTCAATGACTACATGGTACGGCCGGATGATCCCCAGCTGGTGCGCCTGCCGGTGCATCAGCTGGAGACGGGGGATGCCTTCTACTTCACCTGCAAACGAGGGCGGGCCCATGAGCCCGCCATCAGCCGCCTGCGCCAATGGCTGCTGCTGGAAACCTGTCAGAGCCTGCCATCGCCTTAATCAGCGGTGCGAAGGATAGCTGACCATCAGGCCTTCTTGAACTGGCTCAGCACGAACAGACTGGTGGCGCAGACCACCACGGACGGGCCTGCCGGGGTATCCTGGAACCAGGAGAGGCTCAGGCCTCCCAGCACGGCCAAACACCCGATCAGGGCGGCCAGGCCTGCCATCTGCTCCGGGGTCTGGCTGAAGCGGCGTGCCGTTGCCGCCGGGATAATCAGCAAGGAGGTGATGATCAGCGCCCCGACGAATTTCATGGCCACCGCGATTACCAGGCCAATGAGCAGCATCAACACGCAGCGCAGCACATCGACCCTCACCCCTTCCACCCGCGCCAGCTCTTCCGAGATGGTCATGGAGAGCAGGGGATCCCAGAGTCGCCACAGGGTGAGCAGTACCAGGGCGCCACCGCCGTAGATCCAGACCAGATCCACCGGCTGGACCGAGAGCAGATCGCCAAACAGATAGGCCATCAGATCGACGCGGACATTGTCCATGAAACTCAAGGTCACCAGTCCCAGGGAGAGGGCGCTGTGGGCCAGGATGCCGAGCAGGGTATCGGTCGCGACCTGCTGATTGCGGCTCATGACCACCAACAACATGGCCATGGCGAGGCAGCAGACCACCACCGCCAGGGTGAGATCCACTTGCAGCAAGATGCCGAGTGCTATGCCAAACAGGCAGGCATGGGAGAGGGTGTCACCAAAATAGGCCATCTTGCGCCACACCACGAAGCTGCCCAGGGGCCCGGCCAGGAGGGCGATGCCGAGACCGGCGGCGAGGGCATATAACAGAAAGCTGTCCACGTTAAGATCCTTACTTGCAGTCGGTTGGCCAAAGGAGGTTCAGGCCTGGTTTGGCGCCATATTTATCCGTGCTTTGCATTCTCGTCGGCTTATTTGCGTGACGGCAGGCGGATGAGCGGGGCAGGCTCGGCATGTTCATGCTGGCCATCGCAGTGGTGATGGTGGGTATAGACGGCCAGCACCTCCTGCTCGGGTCGGCCGAACAGGCGGGCAAACTCCGGATGGCGGGCCACGCTTTCCGGTTCCCCATGGCAGCAGATGTGACCATTCAGGCAAATCACCTCATGGGTACTCGCCATGACCAGGTGCAAGTCGTGGGAGACCATGAGCACGGCGCAGTCGAACTCGGCCGCCAGCTTGCCGATGAGGGCATAGAGTTCGATCTGACCATTGATGTCGACCCCTTGTACGGGTTCATCCAGTACCAGCAGCTCCGGCTTGACCAATAAGGCGCGGGCCAGCAGTACCCGTTGCATTTCACCGCCGGAGAGCTTCTGCATTCGGTTATCGAGCAGACTCTGGCCACCGACCCGGGCAAGGGCCTCTTCAATGGAGAGGCGACCGTTCTTGCCGAGCTGCAGGAAGCGGCGCACGGTGAGCGGCAGTGTGGGATCCAGGTAAAGTCGTTGTGGCACATAACCGACCCTGAGCCCGCCACTGCGCACAATGTGCCCGGAATCGGGCTTGAGCAGGCCCAGTACCAGCTTGCTGAGGGTGCTCTTGCCCGCACCATTGGGACCGACAAGGGTGGTGATTTTGCCTTTATTGAGGGTAAAGGAGACCTTGTCGAGCACGAGACGTCCGTCAAATGAGAGACAGACGTGCTTCAGCTCCACCAGTTGGGTCATGACAGCTCCGGGGTTTACAGCCAGTGAGAGTTATAATATAACAGTCGCGTTTTCTGTTATATTATCACATTCATCTGTCCTGACGAGATCCCTATGCGAATTCTTGCCCTGCTCACCGCGCTGCTCATGATCAGCCTGCCGGTGCGTGCCACCACAGTCTTGACCACCATCAAACCCTTGGGTTTCATCGCCGCAGCCATCACGGATGGGGTCAGTGAGCCCCAGGTATTGCTGCCGACCGGCGCCTCTCCCCATGACTTTTCTCTGCGTCCCTCGGACATTCGTGCCATCCAGCAGGCGGATCTGGTGGTCTGGGTCGGCCCTGAGCTGGAAGGCTTCATGAGCAAACCCTTGGCAGGTCTTCCCCACGTGCTGACCCTGACCCGGGTCAAGGGCATGCCATTGTTTGATTATGCCAACCAGGCAGGCGAGTCTCATGAGGGGCATGATCATGACGATCACGGCCATGAAGGTCACGAAGGCCACCATCATGAGGGGGTGGATCCCCACATCTGGCTGGGCCCGGATCAGGTAAGGGTGATAGCCCAGGCGCTGGCGGATACCTTGAGTGCCCAGGATCCGGCCAATGAGGCCCGCTACCAGGCGAATCTGATCACCTTCAACCGCAAATTGGCCGAGAAAGAGCAAGCCATCGCGCCGCAAATGAAGGCCGTCAGTCAGCAAGGTTATTTCGTGTTTCACGAGGCATATGGTTATTGGGAGCGTCATTATGGCATGCGTTCCCGAGGCCACTTTACCGTCAGCCCTGAGCGACGTCCTGGTGCCCGGACTCTGGTCGAGATTCGCAAGGCACTGGAGGAGAAGAAGGCCAACTGCATCTTCGCCGAACCCCAGTTCTCGCCGGCGGTGATCGAGTCGGTAGCCCGTAATACCGGCGCCAAGGTACTGTTGCTCGATGAGGTCGGGGAGGACGTGGTGTCAGGACCGGATGCCTATCCACAATTTATGCAGCAATTGGCCGATGGCTTTGCACAATGCCATTAGATGGGGTGTCTATACTGACCATCAACACGATTTAATGAGCACCGTTTAAATGAGAAGGATCTCTCTGTTGATATGCAGTGGCTTGCTGGTCAGCTTGCCACTGCAGGCTTCCCAGCTTTCCACCTATCTGGCCGAACCCCAGTTGCAAGCCAAGATGGCCGATGTCTATGGCAAGGCGGCAGTGAAGCGGGCAGAGGCGTATGCCCGTCTGCTGAGCCCTCGGGCTGGCACCACTGATCAGCAGAAAATTGTCTTGGTAAACAACTACTTCAATAATCTCACTTATAGTGAGGATCCCAGGTTGTGGGGCATGGATGATTATTGGGCCAACCCGCTCGAATTCATCGGTGCCCGGGGAGGGGATTGTGAGGATTACAGCATTGCCAAGTATTACACCCTGATGGAACTGGGTGTCGAAGAGAAGAAACTGCGCCTCGCCTATGTCAAGGCGGTTGATTACAACGCGTTTCATATGGTGACGCTCTACTTCCCCACTCCCAAGGCCGATCCTTTGGTGCTGGACAACATCAAAAGCAGCATATTGCCAGGCAGTAAACGTCCCGATCTCATTCCCGTCTACAGCTTCGATGCCAAGAGCATCTGGGTCATGAAATCACGCCGTGATGGAACCCTGGCGGGCAGTGCCGATCGACTGGCCCAATGGACCTCCATGAAAACCCGCTTCTCCAGCGAGCATCTGCGCTCCCCCCGTCGCCAGCTATAACTTCCCAGCTGCCTTGAGCTCCGCAAAATAGCGGGCGGCTCCGGGATGCTGAGGCGCCATCAGCACCGGACCTATCTTGTTGCGCGATCGGTGAAACAGATTGGCGTAGCCATATGTCTGTTCGTTGAACTGGATCTGTTGATTCAGCATGGCTTTGGTGAGCCGATAGACCTGATCCTCCGGGACATCCTCCCGACTGACCAAGGTTGCGGCGATGGCGAAGGTTGGGACTGGCTTGGGGTTACCAGGATAGATGCGTGCCGGGATCTGGCTGCGCTGATAGTAGGGGAGGCCCTTGATGAACCGGTCGCGTAGCTCGCCCTCTATGGACAAAAAGGTAATGGGGCAGCGTTTCGCCGCTTCTAGGGTCATGCGGTTCGGATGGCCTATCACCAGCGCGAAAGCATCAATCTGCTTGTTGCACAAGGATTCTGGCAGGTTGGCAACGCTCTTCAGATCGAGATCCTGCTCCTTGACGCCCAGCAGTGCCATCAGCGCCAGTGCCGTCTTGCGGGTGCCCGAATGCTTCAAACCAAAGTCGATAGGTGCCAGTTTGAGCTGTTCGAGTCGAGTGATGTCGCCATCGGCCCGAACCACCAGGGTGAAGGGCTCGGCGTGAGTGGCGAACAGGGTTCTCAAGTGAGCTTGAGGAACCCCTTCAAAGGCGCCGACCCCTTTGCTGGCCTGAAATAGCCAGTCTGACTGGACTATGGCGTAGTCACTCTCCCCTTCTTTCAACTGCTTCAGATTTTCCAGGGATCCCGCTGTTGCATTGGGTCGGCAGCTGAGGCTCTCATCCTGCTCATGGGCCAGGCGGCAGAACTCCTTGGCCATCTGGTAGTAGATGCCTTGTTCGGATCCCGTGCCTATCTCGATGTGGGTGGCTGCCTGCAAGGATGGCACCAGTAGCAGAGGGAGCAGGGGCAGGATTTTCATGATGATGCTCCAGTGGCGTAGCCATCGACACCCCAGGCCCGCAATATGTTGATGTCAGTGATGGAGCTGGCCTCTGCCAGCAAGGTATAGCCGGATCCATGGAGACTCTGGCTGACCAGATTCCAGTAGAGGGGAGAGTTGGTGACAGCAAGGCTGATGAACGCGGGATAGACAGGGTCGAGCTGGTTCAGCACCTCGTTGTTGATGGGAATGCCGCTAAAGGCCAACTCCAGTCCCGCGCCTTCCAGTGCCATGAAGGTGGCCATGGCACTGGCTGGCAGGGTGGTTATATCCCAACGCCAGTCGATGAATCTCCCCTTGGGCGCCTTGATGAGTCCGTTCTGCAATTGGGGCCATTGAGGATGACTGAGCAGACTGAGCGGCAGGGAGAGCCCTTCACATTCCTGACCTAGCCAGTAAGTGATGGCTTGCTGCAACTTGATGAGAGGCATCTCGCCAGAGAATGGCTGGCGGGGCAACAAGCGCCGATAGAGCAGTATGTCCCCTTGGGTGGAGTAAAAATGCTGTTGTTGCCACTCCTCATCCACAGGGTGAAGGTTGATCAGGGGAAGATGGCTGCTTGCCTCCTGCTGCTTGCCTAGCTGGGTGATCTTGAGCCGCTGTTGCAGCATGTCCCGTTTGCGCTCCGAGACGAGCTGGTTGACCGAGCTGGCCACATCCTTGAGCTCCTTGAGCCAAGGGATGGGCAACTCAGCGCCATATTGACGCTTGCGGATCAGGCTCAGCTGCTGATTGATCTCGGTGAGTGGGCGCAACAGACGCTTGCAGATCCAGGGAATGAGCAGGCTGAAAATGATCAGGCCGCCCAGCAGCGCCAGGCCAGTGCGGCTGACGGCATTCCACAGGTGTTGGTAGGCGTAGCCACTGTGTCCCTCCAGCGTCAGTGTCCCCAGCATGCGCCAGCCGTCGGTCAACTCCTGTTCGACCTTGACCGGCGGCATGGCGATGAGACTGGGCAACCAGGCCGGGATACTCTGCTGGGTACTGGTAAAGACCTTGTGGAACAGCATCTGGCCATCCGGGTCGACTAGGGTGATGGCACTGACGAAACCACCGTCAAACATGGCATTGACGATGGTTTCAGCCAATACCTTGTCTTCATTGAGCAAGGTACCCTGCAACACCAGACCGAGAGCTGTGATGGCCGTTTCAAGATTGGCTGACATCTGGTCGAGGATGGATTGGCGGACCGTGGTGATTTCGAGCATGAACAGTAGAGCGGCGCCAATCAGAAACAGGACGAGGATGATCCTGTTTAACAATTTCGCTAACGACATATCCACTCCCTGGAAAAAGTTGCGCAACATGGCCCTTGGCGGGTCGATCAGGATCTGATCTGGTTCTTAAAAGTAGGAAAAAATGGGAGAAAAGTGATGATATTTTCTGCCAAAAACCACAGGTTATGAATAAAATGTGTTTTTGGTGCGTCTTGCAGTGAACTTTTCACGAAATCATGGGTCGAATGTGCAGCTTTATGCGATTTTATAACAACGACACGACCCAATAACACTCTCAGAACTAATGACAGGATAGCGGATGAAACGTCTTCGTCCCTTGGTAGCCAGTGCTGCCAACTGGGAACCACCGGTTCCCCGCAAACATTTTTATGCCATGTTGTTGCTGACGGGATTGACCCTGTCGGCAGTGGCCATACTGCCTGCGCCAGGGGATATTCTGGAGCGCCCACTGCGCCTGGAACTGCCCATTTCGGCTCATGGCACCGCCACCAATGAAGACAACACCGAATTTAACGCCATCCCGGATCATGAGCTGATCGATCCCGTGGCCCCCGAGGATGACATTCCCGCCGATACTGGCCCCGAGTGGCAAGACTACCGGGTTCGCAATGGTGAGAACCTCACCACCATCTTCAACACCCTTGGCCTGTCGACCACCACTCTGTACAAGGTGCTGGATGCAGACAGCAAGAACAATCTGGCCCGCCTCAAGCCAGGGCAGACCATAGAGCTGCTGATCGATCAGGACAACATACTGCAAGAGATGAAGATCCGGCTCAATATCAAGCAGTCTCTTGAGCTCAAGCGGGTCGATGACAACTACAGTGCCAACATGGTCACCGAGGCCGTGGAGTGGCAAAAACAGAACTTCAATGGCGTCATCAATGGCAGTTTCTACGTCAGCGCCCGTAATGCCGGCGTCCCGGCCAGCCACATCAAGAAGATTGCCAACTTGTTTCAGTGGCGCCTCAATTTTGCCAGCGATCTGAAGAAGGGTGACAAGTTCAAGGTATTGATGCAGCAGGAGACGGTGCAGGGCAAAAATACCGGCAACAGCCAGCTGCTCGGGGTCGAAGTACTCAGCAATGGCAAGAGTTTCTCGGCTTGGCTGGCGGAAGATGGCAACTATTACGATGCCCAGGGACAGAGCCTGGAGCGCGGTTTCCGCCGCTATCCAACCCACAGCCGCTATCGCATCAGCTCTACCTTCAATCCGGCCCGCCGCCATCCCATCACTGGCATGGTGCGCCCTCATGAAGGTACGGATTTCGCCGTACCGGTCGGCACGGCCGTGCTGGCAACCGGGGATGGCGTGGTCGTCAAGGCGACCCGTCACCCCTTGGCTGGCACCTATGTGGTGATCAAGCATGGTCGCACCCTGAGCACCCGTTACCTGCACCTGAGCAAGCTGTTGGTCAAACCGGGTCAGCGGGTGAAGATGGGTGACAGGATAGCCCTGTCCGGCAACACAGGGCGATCCACGGGGGCGCATCTGCACTATGAGGTACGACTCAACAACCGCCCCGTTAACCCCATGACGGTCAAGTTGCCCATGTCCGAAGCCCTGAGCGGCAAGGCCAAGCGCCAGTTCCTGGCCAAGGTGCAGTCTTACAAGAAAGAGCTCTTGGTGAGTTGAGTTCCCGTGACGGCCAAGATCCCTCTGATTGCAATAAAAAAGAGCCCGTCGGGCTCTTTTTTATTGGCGGCTGTCCCGCCTTGGGCTTGGGGGCTCAATAGCCCTTGTCGAAGTCGATGCGACCATCCAGAGGCTGGCCATCGATGAAGCGGATATAGTTGCGCACGAAAATCTGGGCCACGTCTTCGGGAAAGCTGTAGGCGCTGTTATGGGGGGTGATGATGAGGTTGGGGGTCGACCAGAGCGTGCTGTCGGCGGGCAAGGGTTCTTGCTCGAAGACATCCAGTACTGCCTGGGCAAGCTTGCCGCTCGCCAGGGCATCGAGCAGATCCTGAGTGTGAATAGCGCTGCCACGACCGACATTAAACAGTATGGCGCCGGGCTTGCAGTGTTCGAAGCGCTCCCGGGTGAACAGATGGTGCGTCTCGCGGGTCGCTGGCAACACGCTCACTATCACATCGCTCTGGCCCAGTAATCGATTGAGGGCGGCCAGCTGGTACACCTCATCAAAGCCTGCCCGTTCATGGCCACTGCGGCTGACACCGAGCACCCGCATGCCGAAATGCTTGCCGGTTTGTGCGATATGCTGGCCTATGCTGCCGGTACCAAGCACCAGCAGTGTCCTGCCCTTGAGTCCCTGATAGGGGTGGCTCTGCCAATGTTGCTGCGCCTGTTGCTCTTGGTAGCAGGGCAGATGACGGGTCAGGCTGAGCAGGTGGCCGAACACATATTCACTCATCAGGGGGCCGAAGATGCCGCGCACGTTGGTGAGCTGATAATTGTGACGGCAATCGTTGCCCAGCAGTACATCAACGCCTGCGTAGCTCGATTGCAGCCAGCTCAGCTTGTGTGCCCGGGCCAGCAAGGGTTTGGCACGAGCAGGTTCGGCGAGCAGGATGTGAGCCTCGCCGATGAGGGGCTCTGCCTCACTTGGGCTGTCGGCTCGCAGGATGCGAAGATGCGGCAGGCGAGCGGCCTGCAACAGGCGCTGGTAGTGGGCATTGTCCTGACTGAGCAGCAGCAGGGTACGTTGGCTCATTGGCGAATTCCTCATAAGGCGTGCGGCGAGGGAGGGGAGGCCGCTTTCTTCATCTTACCCGACTTGCCAGGGCAACAACGTCGACCAGCTCGCTTTTTCGTTTTCGCCGCGTCCCCCCGTGGGCTACAATCTGCCCCACATTTTATGAAGGATCTCCTGCCGTGTTTGGTGACAAGTTTTATAAGCGACTGGCCGAGTTACAACCTTGGCAGCAAACCGTCTATACCCTGGCCCTGGCCGAGCGTATGTATCCGAACTATGCCCTGTTCGCCCAGGCCTCGGGCTTTGGTGATGCCAAGGCCTATCGCCATGCCCTGGATCAGATGTGGAGCTACCTCACGGTCAAGAGCTCCCGGGTCAACCTGGGGGCTATTCTGGAGGCGTTTGAGGTCTATATCCCCGAGCCAGGCAAATTCGAATCCTACGGCGCCTATCCGGCACTGGATGCCTGCGTGGCCTTGGGCTGTGCCTATAACTCGGTGATCTGCCGGGTGGGTGAAGAGGCCATGGATGCCAGTCACGCCTCGGTCGGGACGGTAGCCGGTTTCATCGAACTGCTGGAAGAGCGGGATCTCACCGAAGAAGAGCTCTACGAGCATGAATACATGGAGGCGGAACTGGAGTTCCAGGTCGAGTTGCTCAAGCGAGTTGCTCACGAGCGTGACAGCGACCGGATCCTCGCCATCAAAGCCTTTGCGGCCCAGGACGGCGTCTCCAATATCGGTATCTCGCTGGAAGAGTAAGACGATAGTGCGATGAGATTGAAAAAAGCCCCGTCGGGGCTTTTTTCATATGCACCTTCAGTCGGTGAGGGGATTCACGCTCAGCACGGGGGCGGCATCTATGCCGCTGGCATTCATCATGTGGGAGATGCGTTGCAGGGAAGAGAGCAACAGGGTCTGCTCCCACACTTCCAGCGCCTGAAAGCGCTGAATAAAGTGAACTTGCAGGGGGGTCGGAGCCTGAGCCAGCAGCAATTGACCCTGTTCGGTCAGGGTGGCATGTACCTTGCGCTTATCGGTCTGGCTGCGAACTCTCTGCACCAGGCCGCGGCTTTCCAGCCTGTCCATGATGGTGGTGGCGGTCGCCTGACTCATATTGGTGTGGTTGGCCAGCTGGCGCATCGAGATCTGCCCCAACTCATTTATTCCTTTGAGCAGCAATAATTGTGGTGCCGTTAGACCCGCCTCCTTGATCAACCGCTTCGAGTGCATATCGATGGCTCGAATGATTTGGCGCAGCGCGACCAAGACTTCATCATGTTTTTCCATGGTATCAGACCACTAAAGAGGCGTTGTTGGGAGCGGATTCTCGAACTAATCAATGCTTGGGTCAAGTGGCCTATGAATGACTTAGTTTCAGCTCAAAGCATTTTTATGGTATTTTATGCGGCCTTTACCAAATTTAAACCTGATATTTGAGGAACAAGATGATGACAAACGATCTGGACATCAAGTCTCTGGTTAGCGAGTTAACCGTGGTGCGTGTGCGCTATGAGTTGCCCGACACCTCTGCGTTCATTCGCTATCAACCCCGTTACGATGAGGATCCTAACACCCTCAAAGTACACCACTATGATGGTGAGCTCCCTCTCTCCTGTACCAACACCGGCCGCTTCACCCTCAAGGAGCTGGTCAACGAGATGCGGTATGCCTATGTGCTGGTGCATCTGTTCCCCAATGAGAGCGCCATGAACTTCTACCTCTCCGGTCTGGACAACGGTCTGGCCCAGCTCGAGTTCATTGGCGGTAGCTATGACTTCAACCGCCTCTGGATCAGTAGCGGTATCTCCAACATCGGTATCCCCATGGCGATCTTCCTTGGTAAACGCCATGCGGTAAATGGTCAGCCTTCGGTCAGTCTGGTCGATCATCGTGACGACAGTGCCGGCAAGCTGGTCTATCGGGCCATCGGCGGCGCCGGTGACCATGTCGGTGAAGATTTTTACAATCAGGACTAAGGAGGGTCAATGAGAGCGACCAAAGGGATATTCAAAGGCCTTAATTCAACCATGGCGACCACGGCCCTGACCGTGATCACCCTCTTTCTGCTATTCGGGGTCTTCGATCCGGACACGGCGGCAGCCTGGTTCAGTGGCGCCAAAGACACCATCATCGCCAGCTTCAAGTGGTATTACATCCTGGTGGTGGCGCTCTTCCTGTTCTTTGCCATCTATCTGATGTTCAGCCGCTTTGGCAGCATCCGCCTGGGGGATGATGATCAGGAGCCAGAGTATGGCTACTTCGCCTGGTTCTCCATGCTGTTCAGTGCCGGCATGGGGATAGGGCTGGTGTTCTGGAGCATCGCCGAGCCGATGTTCCATCTGCAGGCCAACCCTTTCATCGAAAAGGGCATGACCCCCGAGGCGGCGCAGATTGCCATGCGGGTTACTTTCTATCATTGGGGGCTGCACCCCTGGGCCATCTACGCGATCGTCGGTCTCTCCCTGGCGTTTTTCAGCTATAGACGCAAGTTGCCCCTGGCCATTCGTTCCGTGCTCTACCCGATCCTGGGTGACAGGATATATGGCTTCTGGGGTCATGCCGCCGATGTGCTGGCGGTGTTCGGTACAGTGTTCGGAGTCGCCACCTCCCTCGGCCTGGGGGTTGCCCAGATGAACACGGGTCTCAATCAGCTCGTTGGGATGGACGTCTCCCAGACCAATCAGCTGTGGCTCATTGCGGGTATCACCCTCATCGCTACCCTGTCGGCAGTCTCGGGGGTGGGGCGTGGGGTCAAGATACTGTCTGAGCTCAACGTCTGGCTCAGCATCCTGATCTTGCTGGTGTTTGTCGTGATGGGGCCGACCACCTACATCCTCAACTCCTATGTGCAGAACATCGGTGACTATCTGCAAAACCTCATCAAGTTGAGTTTCTGGACCAACACCGAGGCGAACGGCACCTCTGCCTGGCAATCCTCCTGGACCGCCTTCTACTGGGGCTGGTGGATTGCCTGGGCCCCCTTTGTTGGCATGTTTATCGCCCGCATCTCCAAGGGGCGTACCATACGTGAGTTCATCCTGGGCGTGCTGCTGGTGCCCTCTCTGTTAGGC
The DNA here is from genome assembly GCF_024807335.1 of Aeromonas sp. BIGb0405. Lineage (NCBI taxonomy): Bacteria > Pseudomonadati > Pseudomonadota > Gammaproteobacteria > Aeromonadales > Aeromonadaceae > Aeromonas > Aeromonas sp. BIGb0405. The sequence goes on along the minus strand of NZ_JANUEP010000004.1, from coordinate 123,725 downwards.
ATGTTCTGGCTGACGGTGTTTGGCGGTACCGCCATTCATCTGGAGTTGTTCGGTGCGGGCGGTGTGGCCGAGGCCGTCAACCAGGATGTGACCCAGGCCCTCTACAAGACGGTAGACATGCTGGATTGGGGCACTGTGGGCCTGATTGCCAAGGGGATCCTGACCCTGCTGATCTGTACCTACTTCATCACCTCCTGTGACTCGGGCACCCTGGTGATCACGACCCTGCTCTCCATTGGTGAGAGCGAGCCGCCGATACGTCACCGCGCCGTCTGGGGCATAGGTCAGGGGCTGGTCGCGGCCATCTTGCTGATGTCGGGAGGATTGGCTGCCTTGCAGGCCGCCAGCATCATCGCCGCCTTGCCCTTCTCGGTGATCATGCTGGCCATGTGCTACTCGCTGATCCTCGGTCTCAAGCAAGAGAGCCAGCGGCAGGTCGAGTACCGACAGAACCTGAAACGACATGATGGCTCTAGCTATATGAGCCTGAAAGAGCGTATAGGCCCGGGCACCTGATGATGCCCTGATGCCTGTGAATGCAGGCATCTCATCCAAAAAAGGGGAACCCGACGGGTTCCCCTTTTGTTTGAGCTTGCGCAGCTCCCGTTCTGGGAGTCACGCCGCTGTCAGAGCAGTTGCTTGAGGCGATAGATCAGCTCCAGGGCCTGGCGGGGGGAGAGGTCATCCGGGCGTATCTGTGCCAGTTCCTCCACGGCCGGGTGAGACTGTGGCAAGGGCTGCGGTGGAGGGAGGCTGCCCGCTTCGCCCGTCAGCAGCGGAGTGCCACGTTCCAGCTCGGCCAGCTTGTGGCGCGCCTGATGGATCACCGACTTGGGCACCCCGGCCAGGGCTGCGACTTGCAGGCCGTAAGAGCGGCTGGCCGCGCCCTCTTGCACCGCATGCATGAAGGCGATGGTGTCGCCGTGCTCCACCGCATCCAGATGGACGTTGGCAAGGTTTGGCAGCAAGTCGGGCAGCTTGGTCAGCTCGAAGTAGTGGGTGGCAAACAGGGTGTAGGCCCCTATCTTGCTGGCCAGCTGTTCGGCACAGGCCCAGGCCAGGGAGAGACCATCATAGGTGCTGGTACCGCGACCTATCTCGTCCATCAGCACCAGACTCTGGGCCGTGGCATTGTTGAGGATATTGGCGGTCTCGGTCATCTCCACCATGAAGGTGGAACGGCCCGAGGCAAGATCGTCCGAGGCGCCGATGCGGGTGAAGATGCGATCGATGGGGCCGATGCGGGCGCTGTCGGCCGGCACATAAGCGCCAATGTGCGCCAGCAGCACGATGAGGGCGGTCTGGCGCATATAGGTAGACTTACCCCCCATGTTGGGGCCCGTGATGATCAACATCTGCCGGCCCTGTTTCAGACTGACCGGATTGGCGATGAAGGGATCCTTCATGACCTGCTCCACCACGGGGTGGCGGCCGCCCTCGATCAGGATCTGATCCTCGTCGGTCAGGGTCGGACACTGATAATTGAGGGTCTCGGCTCGCTCCGCCAGGTTGGCCAGCACGTCCAGCTCGGCCAGGGCGGCGGCGGACTCTTGCAGCTCGGCGAGATGGGGCAGCAGGGTGTCGAGCAGCTCTTCATAGAGCCGTTTTTCCAGGGCCAGAGCGCGACTCTGGGCGGTCAGGATCTGATCTTCGTATTTTTTGAGCTCATCGATGATGTATCGCTCATTGTTTTTCAGGGTCTGACGGCGGATGTAGTGGGCGGGCACCAGGTGGCTGTTGGCCCGGCTCACCTCGATGAAGAAGCCATGCACCCTGTTGTAACCCACTTTAAGGGTGTTGATGCCAGTCTCCTGCTTCTCCCGCTCCTCGATGCGACCCAGTACGGCGGTGGCCCCATCGGCCAGATCGCGGATTTCGTCGAGCTCGCTGTTGAAGCCCTCGCGGATGACGCCGCCATCGCGGATCAGTACAGGCGGGGTCTCCATGATGGCCCGCTCCAGCAGATCCAGCAGCTCCGGGAAGCAGGCGGCGCGATCCCGCAGTCGCTGCACCGCTTCGTGCTGGCTGCCTGCCAGCAAGGCTTGCAGGTGTGGCAGCTGGGTGAACGCCTGGCGCAGACGGGTCAGATCCCGAGGGCGTGCGGAGCGCAGGGCGAGGCGGGCCAATACCCGCTCCATGTCGCCAACCTGGCGCAGCAGGGCACCCAGCTCGTCATAGAGGTTTGCTTCTATCAGCTCGGATATGGTGCTCTGGCGGCCGCGCAGCAGCACCCGATCGCGGATCGGCTGATGCAACCAGCGCTTGAGCAAACGGCTGCCCATGGGGGTCTGGGCGCGATCCAGCACTTCGCTCAGGGTATTTTCGTAGCCGCCGGCCAGATTCTGGGTCAACTCCAGGTTGCGGCGGGTCGCGGCATCCATGATGACGGCGTGATCCGGTTGCTCAAGCCTGACTCCACGAATGTGAGGCAGGGCGGTGCGCTGGGTGTCTTTCACGTACTGCATCAGGCAGCCGGCGGCGCACAGGGCTACCTCACTCTTGTCGACCCCAAAGCCCACCAGATCCTGAGTGCCAAATTGCTGGCACAGCAATTTGCGGGCCGTGCCCAGTTCAAACTCCCACTCGGGGCGACGGCGCAGGCCGCGGCGTCCCGCTATGTGGTGCATGAACGCGAAAGATTCCGGATGGAGCAACTCGGCCGGGTTGGTGCGTTGCAACTCGGCCAGTAGCGTCTCTTCCTTGTCGAACTGATTGATGAAGAAGCGGCCCGAGCTGATATCCAGAGTGCCAAAACCGAACTGACGACCATCGTGATAGAGGGCGGCGATCAGGTTGTCCTGGCGCTCATTGAGCAGCGCCTCGTCGGAGACGGTGCCCGGGGTAACGATACGGATCACCTTGCGCTCGACCGGCCCCTTGCTGGTGGCCGGATCCCCCACCTGTTCACAGATGGCGGCCGACTCGCCGAGTTGCACCAGCTTGGCCAGATAGCCTTCGATGGCGTGATAGGGCACCCCTGCCATGGGAATGGGAGTGCCGGCGGATTGACCACGCTTGGTCAGGGAGATGTCGAGCAGCTGCGCCGCCCGGCGGGCATCGTCATAGAAGAGCTCATAGAAGTCGCCCATCCGGTAGAACAGCAGTATCTCAGGGTTCTCGGCCTTGAGGCCCAGGTACTGCTGCATCATGGGCGTGTGTTGGCTAAGGGCTGCGTTGGGAGCCCCTGTTTGGGCGGATAATGCGTTCATGTTCGATCCCGGATGGTGGCCGAGTGGCCTGTGCAGATACGGCTATTATGGGGGGCCATTCTACACAGAAGGCGGGGATGGGGGGAACCCAACATGATGGTGCCCAAGGCTGACTTTGTTGCGATAGCCCGGGCCGGGATAGCATAATGCAGGCTCGATAACGGGAGGTGCCATGACCCTTGATAGAGAGATTGTTTGCCTTGCCGAGGAGCTGGGCCCGGCCCTCATCGGCCGTGGCTGGCTGGCTGCCACCGCAGAATCGTGCACCGGGGGCGGGGTTGCCTATGCCATCACCGAGATAGCGGGCAGCTCGGCCTGGTTCGATCGCAGCTTCGTCACCTACACCAATGAGGCCAAACAACAGATGCTGGGGGTCAGTGTCGACAGCCTGGTGCGTCACGGCGCCGTCAGTGAGGCCGTGGTACTGGAAATGGCCAGGGGCGCCCTGGCGCGATCCGACGCCCGCATCAGCGTCGCCATCAGCGGGATCGCGGGGCCGGGCGGGGGGTCTGAGGATAAACCGGTCGGCACCGTCTGGTTTGCCTGGGCCGAGCAGGGAGGGCGTCAGCGCTCGCTGCTTGCCCGTTTCGAAGGGGATCGCCATCAGGTGCGACAACAGGCGATCAGACAAGCCCTGTCAGGTCTCTTGGCCCTGCTCAAGTAAAAGGGGTTGATACTGTATGAATAGACAGTATACTTAGCCCAACTTCACCTTATCACGATTTCCAGCGGAGATTGGCATGGATCAGAACAAGCAGAAGGCACTGGCGGCAGCGCTGGGTCAGATTGAGAAACAGTTTGGTAAAGGCTCCATCATGCGTCTGGGCGACAGCAAGACCATGGACATTGAAGCCATCTCTACCGGCTCCCTCTCCCTGGACGTGGCGCTCGGCATCGGCGGTCTGCCCTGCGGTCGTGTGGTCGAGATCTATGGCCCGGAATCATCGGGCAAGACGACCCTGACGCTGCAAGTCATTGCCGAGGCCCAGAAGAAGGGCAAGACCTGTGCCTTCGTCGATGCCGAGCACGCGCTGGATCCCATCTATGCCGCCAAGCTGGGCGTCAACGTCGATGACCTGCTGATCTCCCAGCCGGATACCGGCGAACAGGCGCTGGAAATCTGTGACATGCTGGTGCGTTCCAACGCGGTCGACGTCATCATCGTCGACTCCGTTGCCGCCTTGACGCCCAAGGCTGAAATCGAAGGCGAGATGGGGGATTCCCACGTCGGCCTGCAGGCTCGCTTGATGTCCCAGGCGCTGCGCAAGCTGACTGCCAACATCAAGAATGCCAACTGCCTGTGTATCTTCATCAACCAGATCCGCATGAAGATCGGCGTCATGTTCGGCAGCCCCGAGACCACCACGGGTGGTAACGCCCTCAAATTCTACGCCTCAGTACGCCTGGATATCCGCCGGATCGGCGCCATCAAGGAAGGGGACGAGGTGGTCGGTAACGAGACCCGCGTCAAGGTCGTCAAGAACAAGGTGGCCCCGCCCTTCAAACAGGCCGAGTTCCAGATCTTCTACGGCGTGGGCATCTCGAAAGAGGGCGAGCTGGTGGACTTGGGCGTCAAGCACAAGCTGATCGACAAGGCCGGTGCCTGGTATAGCTACAATGGCGAGAAGATAGGCCAGGGCAAGGCCAACGTCATGAAGTTGTTTGCCGAGAACAAGACGATGGCTGCCGAAATCGAAGCCAGACTGCGTGAGCTGCTGCTGGCCAAGGACGGGGGGCCAAACGAGAAAGCTCCAGTGGCCGCTCTCGACGAGCTTGAGCCCGAAGACGAACAAGAATTTGAGTAACAGACAGGCCGGGCTAACCCCCGGCCTTGTTTTTATGGGCGAGGGAGCCATGACGGAACAGCCTGAGTTGTCATTTGAAGAAACATTCGCCGCCGCCCGCGCCTACGCCATGCGCAGTCTGGGCAGGCGGGAGAGTGCCGAGTCCGAGCTGCTGATGCGCCTGCGCAAGCGGGGCTATGATGAGGCCGTGAGTCAGGCGGTGCTCGATTATTGCCGCGATCACCAGTGGGTATCCGATGAGCGTTATGGCGCCATGGCGGTGCGGGCCGGAGCGGCCAAGGGGCATGGTCCCACCAAGATCCGCTTCGATCTGCGCCGCAAGGGGCTCAGTGATACCGAGTTGGAGCTGGCGTTTGATCAACCCGAACTGGACTGGTTCGAGCTGGCCCTTGCCCTGTTGCAGCGCCGCACCGATGGTGCTGTTCTCAAGGAGTTCAAGGTGCGGATGAAGTGGCTCAAGTATCTTCTGGGGCGAGGTTTCAATCAGGATCAGGCCCGTTATGCTCTGGATACTCTGCTGGCCGAGAGCGAGGCGGACGACGACTGAATGGCAAGCATGATGGCTTGCTCAGGCCGGGAGTTGCGCTTTCCCTCGTCACGTTAAGTCAATCCCTTCTTGGTGTGAGGCTCATGCCTCTTGTTCCCTGCCGCCGTGCGCCCTTCCCTGATCTGCCGCCGGCCACCCCTGCTTCTCTCTCTTTGGCGTTGTGTCTTTGACGTTTTGGCCGTGACATCTTGGTTACGGCTTCCTGGCCAACCTTCTAGGCTATGGCGTCGTGACGCTGTCCGCTGGTGATCGTCATGGGCCTGTCTTGCCGCTTTTGGGGAGTCTGCGCTGCATGTTCGGGTTTCTCGTCAGCCTGGATCTGAGCCCAGCCCGCCGCTTTTTTAGGGCGTTATGCCTTGCATGTCGCCTGGGGTCTCTTTTCACCGGCTTTTTCGGGGCCAAGGGGCCTGTGGGTTTTACTTTGCCCCGTAGAAAACTTACATTAAGGCGATTAAAAGTCCGTATCTGAATCAAGCAGGATTTTCCATGTATATGTCCACATCAGAGATCCGCAACGCGTTTCTCGAGTACTTCCGCTCCCAGGGGCACCAGGTGGTGTCGTCCAGCTCACTGGTCCCGCACAACGATCCAACCTTGCTGTTCACCAATGCAGGGATGAATCAGTTCAAGGATGTCTTCCTCGGTGCCGACAAGCGCGCCTACAACCGGGCGACCAGCTCCCAGCGCTGTGTACGTGCGGGCGGCAAGCACAATGATCTGGAAAACGTGGGTTATACCGCGCGTCACCACACCTTCTTCGAGATGCTGGGTAACTTCAGTTTCGGCGATTACTTCAAGCAGGATGCTATCCGCTTCGCTTGGGAGTTCCTGACTGGCACCCTGAAGCTGCCCAAAGAGCGCCTGCTGGTCACCGTCTATGAGACCGATGACGAAGCTTTCGAGATCTGGGCCAAAGAGATTGGCGTGCCGACCGATCGCATCGTGCGCATCGGTGACAACAAGGGCGCAGCCTTTGCCTCCGATAACTTCTGGCAGATGGGTGATACGGGTCCTTGCGGTCCCTGCACCGAGATCTTCTACGACCATGGCGATCATATCTGGGGCGGCCCTCCCGGCTCACCGGAAGAAGATGGCGATCGCTTCATCGAGATCTGGAACGTGGTCTTCATGCAGTTCAACCGCCAGGTCGATGGCACCATGGAACCGCTGCCGCGTCCCTCCGTGGACACCGGCATGGGGCTGGAGCGTATCGCTGCCATCATGCAGGGCGTGCACTCCAACTATGAGATCGACATCTTCCAGGCACTGATCAAGAAGGCGGCCGAGATAGTGGGCACCGAGGATCTGAGCAATCAGTCCCTGCGCGTCATCGCCGATCACATCCGCTCCTGCGCCTTCCTGATTGGCGACGGTATCATGCCCTCCAACGAGGGGCGTGGCTATGTACTGCGCCGCATCATCCGTCGCGCCGTGCGCCATGGCCGCAAGCTGGGTGCCACCGATGTCTTCTTCTACAAGCTGGCCGCCGAGCTGGCCGTGCAGATGAAAGACGTGGCCACCGAGTTGAGCGCTCAGCTCTCCCTGGTCGAGCGGGTACTGCGCATCGAAGAGGAGCAGTTTGTCCGCACCCTGGACAGGGGCTTGTTGCTGCTCGAAGATGTGCTGGCCAACCTGGGGGATGCCAAAGTGATCCCGGGTGACGTGGTGTTCAAGCTGTATGACACCTATGGTTTCCCGGCGGATTTGACCGCCGATGTGGTGCGTGAGCGCGAGATCGGTATCGATGAAGAGGGTTTCCACACCGAGATGGCGAAGCAGCGTGCTCGCGCCAAAGAGGCCTCCAGCTTCGGTGTCAATTACAACGATGTGCTCAAGCTCGACTTCGAGACCCCCTTCACCGGTTACCAGGCCCTGACCGAGCAGACCCGTGTGCTGGCCATCTACAAAGATGGCGTCCAGGTGAGTGGCCTCATCGCGGGTGAAGAGGCGGTTGTGGTACTCGAGAAGACACCCTTCTACGCCGAGTCCGGCGGTCAGGTGGGCGATACCGGCATCATCAAGGTGGATGACGGTATCTTCGCGGTGACCGACACTCGCAAGGCGGGTAAAGCCATTATCCATACCGGCTATCTGGAGCTGGGTACCTTGGAAGAGGGTGCCGCCGTGGTGGCAGAAGTCGATGAAGAACGCCGTCAGGCCGTGGCGCTGAACCACTCGGTGACCCACTTGCTCCATGCGGCCCTGCGTCAGGCATTGGGGGATCATGTGACCCAGAAGGGATCCCTGGTCGGTGCCGAGCGGATGCGTTTTGACTTCTCCCACTTCGAAGGCTTGACCATGGCGACCATTCGTCGCATCGAGGAGCTGGTCAACGCCCAGATCCGCGCCAACCATGACATCGCTACCCAGGTGATGGATCTGGAGGCGGCCAAAGCCGCTGGTGCCATGGCACTGTTTGGCGAGAAATACGAAGATGACGTGCGGGTAGTGCGCATGGGCGATTACTCCACCGAGCTGTGTGGTGGTACCCATGCCAGGCGTACCGGCGACATCGGTTTCTTCAAGATCATCGCCGAGAGCGGCATAGCGGCGGGTATCCGCCGTATCGAAGCCGTGACCGGCAAGAGTGCCATCGATTTCATGCACCAGTTGGCCGAGCAGATTGAAGAAGCGGCTGCGCTGATCAAAGGCGATCAGTTCTCCCTGGGTAGCAAGGTGCGTCAACTGCTGGACAAGTCCAAGATGATGGAGCGCGAGCTGGAGCAGCTCAAGGCCAAGCTGGCAGCCCAGGCGGGCAGTGACCTGCTGAGCCAGGTCATCGAGATCAAGGGCCAGAAGGTGCTGGTAGCCGCACTGGATGACGTGGATCCCAAGTCCCTGCGCGGCATGCTGGACGAGCTGAAGAATCGGATGAAGTCCGGCGTCGTGCTGCTGGCCACCAGTGATGAAGGCAAGGTCAACCTGATCGCTGGCGTCACGTCGGATCTGACTGGCAAGGTCAAGGCGGGTGAGCTGGTCAATCTGGTTGCCCAGCAGGTCGGCGGCAAGGGGGGCGGTCGTCCTGACATGGCGCAGGCGGGCGGCACTCAACCGGAGGCCGTGCCGGCGGCACTGCAATCCGTTCACTCCTGGCTGGAAGAGCGCCTCTAATTAGGGCGAGGTGATCTGTGGCACTCTATGTACAGAAGTTCGGTGGCACCTCGGTTGGCACCCTGGAGCGGATCGAAGCGGTCGCTGAGCGGGTCGCTCATACCAGACTGCAGGGGCATGATGTGGTGGTGGTGGTCTCCGCCATGTCGGGGGAGACCAACCGTTTGCTGGGCATGGCCCAGCAGCTGGATCCTGACGCCAATCGGCGCGAGATGGATGTGCTGGTCTCCACCGGCGAGCAGGTCACCATTGCCCTGCTTGCCATCGCGCTGAACCGCCGTGGCTGCCAGACCGTCTCCATGACCGGGGATCAGGTGCGCATCCACACCGATTCGGCCTATGGCAAGGCCAGGATCACCCACATAGATACCGCATCGCTGCAAGGCGAGCTGGCCAGTGGCAAGGTGGTGGTGGTGGCAGGCTTCCAGGGTCGTGATGAGCACAATGCCATCACGACCCTGGGCCGGGGTGGTTCCGACACTACAGCGGTGGCGATTGCGGCGGCCCTCAAGGCCGATGAGTGTCATATCTTCACCGATGTGGACGGTGTCTATACCACGGATCCGCGCATCGAACCCAAGGCACGGCGCCTCTCGACCATCACCTTCGAGGAGATGCTGGAGATGGCGAGCCTGGGGGCCAAGGTGCTGCAGATCCGTTCGGTGGAGTTTGCAGGAAAGTACCGGGTACCATTACGGGTGCTGTCGAGCTTTATCGATGGCGAGGGAACCTTAATCACATATGGAGGTGAGAGGATGGAAGCTCCCCTGGTATCGGGCATTGCGTTCAACCGCAATGAGGCCAGTCTGACCATTTTGGGGGTGCCGGACAGGCCCACCGTTGCGGCTCAGATCCTCGGCCCTATCAGCGATGCCAATATCGACGTGGACATGATTGTTCAGAATACGTTGGGGGATGGCACTGCAGACTTTACCTTCACGGTGAATCGCGATGACTATCGCCGTGCCCGTGCTCTGCTTGAGCTGACGGCCAGCGAGCTTGGCGCCGCCTGTGTTCAGGGCAATGGTGAGATAGCCAAGGTCTCTATTGTCGGGGTGGGGATGTGGAATCATCCTGGCGTGGCCCGCACCATGTTCAAGGTATTGGGTGAGGAGGGGATCAACATGCAGTTGATTTCAACCTCAGAGATCAAGATTTCCGTGGTGATTGACGAGAAGTATCTGGAGCTGGCAGTACGCTCCCTGCATGGGGCCTTCGGGCTGGATCAGGAGCCGAGTGAACAGCCTCTGGGTAACAATCCCGGATTGATTTAGTTTCAACCATTTACCATATCGGTATCTTTGTAAGATAATGTCGATTATCGATACAAATACAAAACAGAATACAGGAGCAAGCGAATGCTTATTTTGACTCGTCGTGTAGGGGAAACCCTGATGATAGGTGATGAAGTGACAGTGACCGTACTGGGCGTGAAAGGCAACCAGGTCCGTATCGGCGTCAACGCACCGAAAGAAGTCTCTGTACACCGCGAAGAGATCTACATGCGGATACAGGCCGAGAAAGTACCGGGCCAACCCAACTTCTAAGCCGCTTTTCATAGCTGCATCAAGGCGACACCTCAGTGTCGCCTTTTGTTTTTCTGGAGGGCTCAACCTGCCCGTCAGGGGCGTAAACAGTGGGATAAGTATCGATTTTGTTTGAATATTCCGCTCTTTGACCAAATGCTGAGCGAACAGGCTTTTTTCTCCAAAAAAGTGTTTGACTAAAAATCCCTGTGAAGTATTATCAGCCCCGCAAACGGAGAGGTGGCCGAGAGGCTGAAGGCGCTCCCCTGCTAAGGGAGTATGCGGCTTATACCCGCATCGGGGGTTCGAATCCCCCCTTCTCCGCCATTTGCGCCCGTAGCTCAGCTGGATAGAGTACCTGGCTACGAACCAGGTGGTCGGAGGTTCGAATCCTCCCGGGCGCACCATATTAAGACTCAAGCAAGAGTCATGTGTTGACCATCAGCAAGTTGACACTTTAGAAAAGGCTTACTGATAAGTAAGCTTTTTTTATCGCTTTAAAAACAGGGCGCCCGTAGCTCAGCTGGATAGAGTACCTGGCTACGAACCAGGTGGTCGGAGGTTCGAATCCTCCCGGGCGCACCATTTAAAGCAACACCAAAAGTTTATGAGCGCCCGTAGCTCAGCTGGATAGAGTACCTGGCTACGAACCAGGTGGTCGGAGGTTCGAATCCTCCCGGGCGCACCATATTGAAAGCAGTACAAAAAGTTTGTGAGCGCCCGTAGCTCAGCTGGATAGAGTACCTGGCTACGAACCAGGTGGTCGGAGGTTCGAATCCTCCCGGGCGCACCATATTAAGAAGCAATGTCAAAAGTTGATGAGCGCCCGTAGCTCAGCTGGATAGAGTACCTGGCTACGAACCAGGTGGTCGGAGGTTCGAATCCTCCCGGGCGCACCATACAGACAGCCTCGACTCAGGTCGAGGCTGTTTTTTTATGGATCCTTTCAGGCCCACTCCAATCCCTGTCACTCCCGTGGCCCTCGCTTGTCGCATACCGGGAAGAGGGGCTGACAACCCTGCTGCCCGCCAGCCCATCCTTCATCGCAACCCCTATCAGCGAGCCTTGTGGCTTGTGGCGCTATCCAAGGGTGTACTCCCTTCCCAGAGCCCCGCGCAAGGCCATGGGCGGCGTTCTGCTGGCCCTGCCCCACTCTCCAGGCGTTCCCCCTTCTGGCATGGCTCAGCGACCCTTTGCGCCTTGAGCCGGCCGGGAATAGTGCCCAGGCCTGGGCTCTCTTCAGGCAAGGTGTGTGGCGGCGAGGGGAGGGGGGAAATCGGTGGCGGGTGGGCCAGGGCAAGCATTGTGCTGACGCGGGAGCCAGCCAGGGCGGATAAGCAAAGAGGGATGCCGTGGCATCCCTCTTTGGGTCAGATCGAGCCAAACGAGCTTCTACTCAGGTTTTGAGCCACTTGCGGATGCGGTTGGCATCTCCTATGGGAGTGCGCTTGCCAAAGGAGTTGAGCAGGACAATGGCCAGCTCCTTGTTGTCCGGTTTGGCACGCATCAGCAGGCAGCGGCCCGCTTCATTGGTAAAGCCGGTCTTGGAGAGACGCACATCCCAATCCTGGTTCTTGACCAGGGGGTTGGTGTTGTTGAAGTGCAGGCTGTATCCGGGCACCGCGAAGCGCATCTCCTGCTCGCTATCCTGGGTGAACTGGCGGATCAGCGGCTGGCGATAGGCGGCCGCGATCAGCTTGGCGAGATCCTGGGCGGTGGAGACATTGGCACTGGAGAGGCCGGTGGCATCATGGAAGCGGCTGTTGCGCATCCCCAACTGTTTGGCTTTGGTGTTCATGGCCCGCACGAAGGCGGCACGCCCTCCCGGGTAATGGCGAGACAGCGCCGAGGCCATGCGGTTTTCCGAAGACATCAGTGCCAGATGCAAGGCATCGCGACGACTGATCTTGGTGCCCATGCGCACCCGGGAATAGGTGTGCTTGATGGCATCGCGATCGTTGCTGTTGACGGTGAGGGTCTGGTTGAGATCCTGCCTGGCATCGAGTACCACCAGCGCCGTCATCAGTTTGGTGAGGGAGGCGATGGGGCGGCGACTGGTCGCGTTCTTCTGATAGAGCGTCTTGCCGCTGCCAACCTCCATCACCAGGGCGCTGCTCGACTGCAATTGCAGTTTGGCAGGATTGGGCGCGGCCATGACCAGGGCGGGCAGCAAGAGGCTGGCCAATGTACTCAACAACGTCAAGGTGCGCATCTGACCCCTCATACGACTACTCCATCCAACTCCAGAAAAAGGCGGTAGATTCACGCATTTTTGCTGCGGCTTTACAAGGTCGCTGGGGGCTATTTTATTAATAATCGTGATTAAAAAAGGCCATGTTGCCATGGCCTCTTGCTTCAGGGTTTGTTTTGCTCCGGCGTGGCCTTGCGCCGCACCAGCCAGCGCCAGATCAGCGCCACCAGACCGGCAGCGAGCAGCACCAGCGGCAGGTAGAGAATGATGCTGAGGAACTGAGTCTCATACTGGGCTGCCAGCTTGGTATGACTCAGGTAGTAGCCCAGACTCACCAGCGGGCTGACCCAGAGGATGGAACTGACCAGATTGACGACCAGGAAGCGTCCCTGGGGGATCTCGGTCGCACCGACTATGTAGGGATAGACGGTGCGCACGAAGGCGATATAGCGCGCGGTGATCAGGGTCAGGATGCCGTACTTGTTGAGCAGGTAGAACACCTTCTCCTTGTGCTTGTCGTCCATGTGGGACATCAAACGGTGATAGGTCTGGGTGTGCCCGAGGAAGCGGCCCTGCATGTAGCCGAGCCAGGTACCGACGAAGGTCGCGACGATCAACAGGGGCACCACCCAGGGGGAGATCACCTCCTGATAGATGAGTACCCCGGTCAGGATGAGCAAGCTGTCACCGGGCAGAAAGGCGGTAGGAATGAAGCCGTTCTCCAGCACCAGGAAAGTCAGCAGCACGCAGCACACCATGAAGGCCATCCTGGGATCTGACAGGGTGGCGAGATCCTGGGTCATGAAGGCGTGCGCCAACTGGGAAAACTGCTCCATCATAATACCTACTCCACGGCCTCGGCCGACTGCTTGGTTGAGGTTGCCAACACTTTATCGATACGCAGACCATCCATGTCGACAATCTCCAGTTGCCACTGATCCAGGGAGACCAGATCTCCGGTCTGAGGCACTCGTCCCAGCAGCAGCATGATGAGGCCGCCCAGGGTGTGATAGTGGTGATCCTCTTCTTCCGGCAGGCGGTTGATCCCCAGGCAATCCTTGAGCTCTGGCAGAGGAATGAGGCCGTCGAGCAGCAGGCTGCCGTCGGCGCGCTGAAAAATCCAGTTGTCCTGCGCTTCACCCTGCTGGAAGTCCCCCGCCAGCGCCTCGAGCAGATCCTGCTGGGTCACCAGCCCCTGCAACTCACCATATTCGTCCACCACCAGCACCATGTGCTCGGCGTGACCACGGAAATGGTTGAGCAGCTCCAGGCCATTGAGGGTCTCAGGCAACAGGCTGCCATCCTGGGTGAGGGCCGCCAGATCGATGGTTTCGCCGCGCACATAGGCATGGAGCACCTTGTTGACGTTGAGGATGCCAACCAGGTTGGAGAGGCTGCCGTCACACACTGGGAAGAAGCTGTGGCCATACTCCACCATTCGCATCAGGTTGACCTCGGTGGGCAGGGCCAGATCCAGATAGCGGATGTCGCTGCGGGGCACCATGATGGACTCGAGACGGCGCTCATCGAGGCGAAACACATTGCGTAGCATGGTGCGCTCATGGGCCTCGATGACCCCGGTCTCGGAGCCCTCCTCTAGCATGGCGTGGATCTCTTCCTGAGTGAGGTGACTGTTATTCTCCTGGCTGACCCGCAGCAGTCGCAGGCTGGCATGGGTCGAGGCGGAGAGCAGCCAGACGAAGGGGCGAGTCAGGGTCGCCAGCCACAGCATGGGGCGCGCCATCAGGCAGGCGATGCGTTCCGGGCTTATCTGGCCGAGTCGTTTGGGCACCAGCTCACCGATGACGATGGAGAGATAGGTGACGATGACCACCACCAGCACGGTGGCGAGCAGGCTGCTGCTGCTGGGGGCCAGGCCCCAGCCCTGCAGCCAGATGGCGAAGGGTTTGGCCAGCACGGATTCACCATAGATGCCGTTGAGCAGACCTATGCTGGTGATGCCAATCTGCACCGCAGAGAGGAAATGGGTAGGATCATCGGCCAGGCGCAGGGCGATGGCGGCAGAGTGGCTCCCCTCGGCGGCGAGCTTGGTGAGTCGCGCCTTGCGGGCCGTGACGATGGCGATTTCAGACATGGCGAAGAGGCCATTGAGCACAATCAATCCAATCAGGATCAACATTTCCATACGGTAAGCTAACTCCACATAATGAACACTGCGGCAGTGTAATGAATTTGGCGGGGATCCGCTTGTAAAAACGATGGCTGTGAGGCGCCCACAAAAAAGCCCCCTGCTGGCAGGGGGCTCAATATGGCGGTGCGAATGGTGAGGGCGCCGCTTACAGGGCGGCGATTTCCACCTGCTGGGCTTCCAGTTTGGTGAGCTGGAGACGGTAATCTTCCAGCTTCTCGCGCTCCTTGGCGATGACCGCATCCGGCGCCTTGGCCACGAAGGCCTCGTTGCCGAGCTTGCCTTCGATACGGCCGCACTCACCGACCAGACGGGCCACCTCTTTGGCCAGACGGGCCAGCTCGGCCTCCTTGTCGATGAGACCGGCCATGGGGATCATCAGCTCGGTGTTGCCAATCAGCTTCTTCACCGACAGCGGGGCGACATCATCCTCGCTCATCACGCGGATGGACTCCAGGCGGGCCAGGGACTTGAGGAAGGCCTCGTTGTCGGTGGCGCGCTGGCCATCCTTGCCATCGCACTTGAGCAGCACGTTCAAGGCAACGCTCGGCGCAACGTTCATCTCGGCGCGGATGTTGCGGATGCCGACGATGAACTCCTTCACCCACTCACTATCCGCCATGGCGGTTTCGTCTACCTTGGCGGCATCGAACTCCGGGAAGGCCTGCAGCATGATGGTGTCGGCGTGGACACCGGTCAGCGGCGCCACCGACTTCCAGATGGTCTCGGTGATGAACGGAATGATGGGGTGCGCCAGGCGCAGCAGGGTTTCCAGGACGTTGACGAGGGTGTGACGGGTGGCACGCTGCTCGGCCTCGGAACCCTTGCCCAGCACCGGCTTGGTCAGCTCCAGATACCAGTCGCAGAACTGGTTCCAGATAAACTCGTACAGGATGCCGGCGGCCATGTCGAAGCGGTAGGTATCCAGTGCGGTACGGAAGTCGCGGATGGCGACCTGCAGCTGGGACTGGATCCAGCGATCCGCCAGGCTGAACTGCATCTCGCCGCCAGCCAGACCGCAATCCTGCTGTTCGGTGTTCATCAGCACGTAGCGGGAGGCGTTCCACAGCTTGTTGCAGAAGTTGTTGTAGCCATCCAGGCGCTTCATGTCCCAGTTGATGTCACGACCGGTGGAGGCCAGCGCCGCCAGGGTGAAGCGCAGGGCGTCGGTGCCGTGGGCCTCGATCCCTTCCGGGAACTGCTTGGCGGTCCGCTTGCCGATCTTCTCGGCCATCTGCGGCTGCATCATGTTGCCGGTGCGCTTCTCCAGCAGATCCGGCAGCGAGATGCCGTCGATCATGTCGAGGGGATCCAGCACGTTGCCCTTGGACTTGGACATCTTCTGGCCCTCTTCATCCCGGATCAGACCGGTGATGTAGACGGTTTTGAAGGGAACCTGCGGGGTGCCGTCCTCGTTCTTGATGAAGTGCATGGTCATCATGATCATCCGGGCTATCCAGAAGAAGATGATGTCGAAGCCGCTCATCAGCACGTCGGTGGGGTGGAAGGTCTTGAGCGCCTCTGTGTTGTTCGGCCAGCCGAGGGTGGAGAAGGTCCACAGGGCGGAGCTGAACCAGGTGTCGAGCACGTCTTCGTCCTGACGCAGCACGGTCACGGACGGAATGTTGTGCTTGGCACGTACTTCCGCCTCGTCACGACCGACATAGACCTTGCCGGCCTCGTCATACCAGGCCGGGATGCGGTGACCCCACCACAGCTGACGGGAGACGCACCAGTCCTGGATGTCGCGCATCCAGGAGAAGTACATGTTCTCGTACTGCTTGGGCACGAACTGGATGCGGCCATCTTCCACCGCAGCGATGGCGTCTTTGGCCAACGGCGCGGTGCGCACATACCACTGGTCGGTCAGCATGGGCTCGATGGGCACGCCGCCGCGATCGCCATAGGGCTGTTGCAGCACGTGTTCCTTGGTTTCGCTCAGCAGACCCAGCTCGTCCAGCTTGGCCAGGATGGCCTTGCGGGCGGCGAAACGCTCAAGGCCGGCGAATTCGCTCGGCAGGGCGGCGTCATAGGCGGTGCTGGGGTTGCCGTTGCAATCGACCACTTCGGCCTCGGCGCGCACAAAGGCATCCAGGGTGAAGATGTTGATCATCGGCAGGTTGTGGCGCTTGCCGACTTCGTTATCGTTGAAGTCGTGGGCCGGGGTGATCTTCACGCAACCGGTGCCCTTCTCCATGTCGGCGTGCTCATCGGCGACGATGGGGATCAGACGGTTGGTCAGCGGCAGCAGGATGTGTTGGCCGATCAGCGCCTTGTAGCGCGGGTCTTCCGGGTTCACGGCAACGGCGGTATCACCCAGCATGGTTTCCGGGCGAGTGGTGGCGACGATCAGGTGATCCTGGCCATCGCTGGTTTTTGCACCGTTCGCCAGCGGGTAACGCAGGTGCCACATGTGGCCCTTGATCTCGCGGTTTTCCACTTCCAGATCGGAGATGGCGGTGTTGAGCTTGGGATCCCAGTTCACCAGGCGCTTGCCACGGTACATCAGACCATCTTCGTAGAGGCGCACGAACACTTCTTGTACGGCTTCGGAGAGACCCTCATCCATGGTGAAGCGCTCGCGCTCCCAATCCACGGAGTCGCCCAGGCGGCGCATCTGGCGGGAGATGGTGCCGCCGGACTCTTCCTTCCACTGCCAGATCTTGTCGATGAAGGCTTCACGGCCGTAATCGTGGCGGGTCTTACCCTCTTCGGCGGCGATCTTGCGCTCCACCACCATCTGGGTGGCGATGCCGGCGTGGTCACAACCCGCCTGCCACAGGGTGTTCTTGCCCTGCATGCGGTTGTAGCGGATCAGGGTGTCCATCAGGGTCTGCTGGAAGGCGTGGCCCATGTGCAGGCTGCCGGTGACGTTCGGCGGCGGGATCATGATACAGAAGGAGTCTTGGCTGGTGTCACCGTGGGGCTTGAAGTAACCCTGGGATTCCCAGTGCTGATAGAGCGCCTGTTCGATGGCATTGTGGTTAAAAGTCTTTTCCATGGTCTCGCCGTATGCTGATAGGTTCTGATGGATAAAAAAGGGGGCAGTCAGGGCTGCGCCGGATTGTGCGCTGCAAGTGCGGGCTGATCTCTCATCTCGAGTTGATGACCGGCCTGGCGGTACTCTTTGTAGCGCTCGCGGGCTTGCTGCTTCTGCGTGTCGTCAGTGGGGACAAAATCTACCACCTGAGGGAAGTTCCCTGCAAACAAAGGTGCCTCCCAGGCCAGATTGATGAGCCGGGCATAGCGTCGTTTGGGGGGCTGATGGCCTATTTCCACCGGGGCCTGACCCGCTTCACCTTGCAGCTGATGGGGCACGAAGCGATCGGTTGGTAGCTGCCAGAGCAGCTCGTCGAGCCGTTCGGCCTGGGCCTGGTTCGCACAGTGCAGATAGAGGTGACCGCTGCTCCAGCCCTCGGCTGCCAGCTCGCAGGCGAGCCGTTCGCAGGCGCTGACGCCAGCTTCATCCGGTTCGCTCATCAGGTAGAAGGTCACTTGGCTCATCAGGTTGGGTCCCGTGTGGCGGTGACTGCGCTTGGCGCAAGCCAGGCTGCGCGCCGCAGATCTCTTGGCGGGTGCGCATCGGCTGCGCATCCTGCCTGTTTTGTAATGAAACAAGGAAGAGGCGGGCCTCTTCCTTGTGAGTCAAGGGTAACAGGGGCCAACAAGTGGCCGCCAGGGGTTACTCTTTTTCTTCGATGTCCACCCCGGCCCGGTTGAGCAGGAACTGGGTGAGCAGGGGCACCGGACGACCGGTGGCGCCCTTGTCCTTACCGCTCTTCCAGGCGGTACCAGCTATATCCAGGTGAGCCCAGTTGTACTTCTTGGTGAAACGCGACAAGAAGGCGGCAGCGGTGATGGTACCGGCCGGACGGCCGCCGATGTTGGCCATGTCGGCGAACGGGCTCTCCAGCTGTTCCTGGTACTCGTCGAACATCGGCAGGCGCCAGGCGCGATCGCCGGCCTGCTCCGAGGCACCGAGCAGTTCATGGGCCAGCGGGTTGTGATTGGCCAGCAGACCCGAGGTGTGATGCCCCAGGGCGATGATGCAGGCACCGGTCAGGGTGGCGACATCGATCACAGTGTCTGGATCGAATCTGTCCACATAGGTCAGCGCATCGCACAATACCAGACGGCCCTCGGCATCGGTGTTGAGCACTTCGATGGTCTGGCCGGACATGGAGGTGAGGATGTCACCCGGGCGATAGGCATTGCCACCGGGCATGTTCTCGCAACCGGCGAGGACGCCGATGACGTTGATGGGCAGTTGCAACTCGGCCAGGGCATGCATGGTGCCGAGCACGGAGGCGGCGCCGCCCATGTCGTACTTCATCTCGTCCATGCCATCGGCCGGCTTGATGGAGATGCCGCCGGAGTCGAAGGTCAGCCCCTTGCCCACCAGCACTATGGGCTTGGCATCGGCGTTGCCCTTGTACTCGATGATGGCCATCATGGCTTCGTTTTCGGAGCCACGGGCCACCGCCAGGTAGGAGTTCATGCCAAGTTCGGCCATCTCCTGCTCGCCCACGACTTTGGTGGTGATGTTGTCATAGGCATCGGCGAGGCGACGGGCCTGGGAGGCGAGGTAGGCCGGATTGCAGACGTTGGGCGGCATGTTGGCCACATCGCGGCAGACCCGCACCCCTTTCGAGACGGCCAGACCGTGGGAGATAGCTTTCTCGCCTATGGTCAGTTCCCGACGCGTCGGCACGTTGAACACCAGCTTGCGCAGGGGGCGACGTGGCTCGGCTTTATTGGTCTTGAACTGATCGAAGCTGTAGAGGCCGGCCTTGGTGCTTTCCACCGCCTGGCGGACTTTCCAATAGGTGTCACGACCCTTGACGTGCAGCTCGGTCAGGAAGCAGACGGCTTCCATGGATCCGGTTTCGTTGAGGGTGGTGATGGTCTTGTTGATGATCTGTTTGTACTGGCGTTCATCGAGCTCCCGCTCCTTGCCACAGCCCACCAGCAGGACGCGCTCGCTCAGCACGCCCGGTACTTGATGCAGCAGCAGCATCTGGCCTGGCTTCCCTTCCAGGTCACCACGGCGCAGCAGCGAGCTCAGGTAGCCATCGCTGATCTTGTCCAGTTGTTCGGCCACCGGAGAGAGGCGGCGGGGCTCAAATACACCCACCACGACGCAGGCGCTGCGTTGCTTCTCAGGACTGCCACTCTTTACACTGAACTCCATGGAATCTCCTACATCCTAAAGACAAAAGGCACCTTTTATTGAATAATGCAGTGCTTGTTGGGTATCAGAGGCGGAGCGAACAGCCACAGGCTCCGCAGTTCAAACTGGTAAAAATCCAATATAGGGCCCTATTTTTCAGGCATTCGACTAAAAACACAAGTTTACTTGGGAATGACTGTGATCGTTTTCCGATATTTGTTCAGGGAAACCCTGAAAACCCAGCTGGCAGTATTGTTCGTGCTGCTGCTTATCTTTGTCAGCCAGCAATTTATCAAGATCATTGGCGATGCCGCCGATGGCGAGGTACCGACGCGCCTCATATCGACGTTGATGCTGCTCAACCTCCCCAATATGGCGCTGTTGATGCTGCCAATCAGTCTGTTTTTGGCCATCTTGTTTGCTCACGGCCGTCTCTATGCCGAAAGTGAGATGACGGTGATGCATGCGGTGGGGGTCAGCCCGCGCCGCGTCATGGTGACCACCATGATATTGGCTCTGCTGACCGCCCTGGTGGCGGGTTTCAACACCGGCTGGGTCGCGCCTCTCGCCAAGGAGCGCGAGTATCAGGTCATCGATGAATTCAAAGCCGATCCCGGTATCTCCTTCCTGCAGGCGGGGCGCTTCATGGAGCTCGATGGCGGCAAGTTGGTGGCCTATATCCAGGATCTCAATGACAAGGGCTCCGTGTTGCATAATATCTTCGTGTTGCAGCGGGCCCAGGGCACGACCCCCCCTTCGATAGTGATAGCGACGGAAGGGCAGGTGACGGTGGATGAGAATGGCCTGCAATGGCTGACTTTGAAGGATGGTTCCCGCTACGAGGGCAACTTCAATGGCAAACAGTTCCAGAACTCAGATTTTCGCGAGTACAGCCTGGTCATCCGTCAGCAGGAGGCCGAGCACTCCAACCGTAAATCGGCAGCCAAGCCAACCATGGAACTGTTCGGCACCCAGGATAACCAGCTGATGGCCGAGTTGCAGTGGCGTATTTCGTTGCCGCTATCCATCCCTGTGCTGACCTTCCTGGTGGTGCCCCTGGCCCGGGTCAATCCGCGCCAGGGTCGCTACGCCAAGTTGCTGCCAGCCATCTTGCTCTATCTATCCTACTTCCTGTTGCTGTCGGCGGCCCGCTCGGCCATCGACAGTGGTCGTCTCCCCCACTGGCCCGGCATGTTCTGGGTACCGATAGCCTATTTGCTGTTGATCGGGGTGCCGCTCAACTTGCAGGGCACCGCCTGGTGGAATGGGGTCAAAGGGCGACTCTTCAGCAGGGGGTCGGCGTGATGCGGTTACATAGGGATTTCCACTGATGTTTGGCGCGCTCGTTAGGCATGCCCATGGGGTCGCTTTTATGTCGAACCTCTTCTGTGCTCGATATTCCAGGCGAAAAAGCATGATGCTGCAATATAGGAACCTCTGCTGATGTTTGGCATTCTCGATAGATATATCGGTCGGGTCATTTTCATGTCGATCCTGCTGTGTGAGGTGACCCTGGTCGGCCTCTCTGCGCTCATCAAGTATGTGGAGCAGCTCAAGTCGGTCGGCGACGGCAACTATGACATGGTCAATGCCTTCTACTTCGTGATGCTCTCCATGCCCAAGGAGGCGGTACTCTTCTTCCCGCTGGCGGCGCTGCTGGGGGGCTTGATTGGTCTGGGTCAGCTGGCGAGCAGCTCCGAGTTGGTGGTGATGCAGGCCGCCGGTCGCTCCAAGCTCAGCATAGTGATTGCGGCGCTCAAGACGGCGATCCCACTGATGCTGGTGTTCAGTCTGGTGGGTGAATATGTGGCTCCCATCGCCAAGCGCACCGCCGATGACATCAAGGCCGGTGCCATGTCCGAGGGGCGGCTGACCGTATCAGCCTCTGGGGTCTGGGCGCGGGATGGCAATAACTTCGTCAGTATCAACGGAGTGCGCAACGATGGTGCCCTGACCGGCATCACCCTCTATCGCTTTACCCCGGATCGCAAGTTGATCGATGTGGTGCAGGCGCAGGAGGGGATGTTCGAGCAGCATCACTGGCTGCTGAAGTCTGTCCATGCGACCCGCTTCGACGATCCGACCCGGATCATCAGTGAGGTGCACCCCCAGATGACCTGGACGTCAGATCTGACCCCCAAGCAGCTCGGTGTGGTCAGCATCGATCCAGAGAACCTCTCCATCTCCGGTTTGCGGGACTATGTCGGTTATCTGGATGCCAACAAGCAGGATGCGGGGCGCTACAAACTGGAGCTGTGGCGCAAGCTGCTGGCCCCCCTGTCAGTGGTCTCCATGATACTGCTCGCCTCCTCCTTCATATTTGGGCCCTTGCGCTCGGTGAGCATGGGGGCGCGGATGTTGATGGGGATCATGACCGGCTTCGTGGTCTATGTGAGCGATCGGGTGTTTGGCCCGATCAGCCTGGTCTATGCGGTGCCGCCCATCATAGCGGCAGTGGCGCCCAGTCTGCTGTTTGGCGGCATCTCCCTTTATATACTGAACCGCAGGCGCTAAGCGTCATCAGGCAAGCACCGCTGGAAACAAGAAAGGGCACCTGGGTGCCCTTTCTTCATCTGACCATTCCTATTTATTAAGCATGTTCAGGTTCTCTTGCTTGCTCAGCACTATCACTTCGCACTCTGCCCAGATGTCCTGGAATGCCTTGGGGCGATGGCGGTCAAACAGACACATCAGATTGCCCAGGCCAAAGGCGGCAGTGGCCAGCCGAATGATGGCCTGGGTGATGCGGATATTGCTGCCGTCCACATTCTGGATGCGCAACCGCCAGGCGCGCATGCCGATGGTCTGACCGGCCCGGGTCCAGAACCAGACATAGAAGCCACAGATCACCAGCGCCAGCCAGGCACTGTAGAGGGGGCTGGTGAGCAGCCAGCTGGCATCCTTGCCTTCGGGAAGGGTCGCCAGACCGGTCGCGAGCAGCAGTTGGGCGACCCCCATGCCGAGAAAGCCGGCGATCACCAGCAGCGAGATGACCACCAGGTAGTCATAGAGCAGGGCGCCGAGGCGGCGCAACAACCCGGCGGAAGGGTGCGTATGCACAGGGGGCGTTGCCTGGGGGGGGTGGACTGTCTTGCGCTTGGCCATGGGGGACGTTTCCATTAAAAAGTTGAGGGCATTCTAAGTAACTGGGCGATCAACGGCAAGGCGTTGAATAAATGAGCAAACGAGAAGGGGGATACGAAAAACCCCTTGCATGCCGAAGCGCCATTCGTATAATCCCTCGCAGTTGCCCGGGTGGCGAAATCGGTAGACGCAGCGGATTCAAAATCCGCCGTTGCAAGACGTGTCGGTTCGAGTCCGACCCCGGGCACCATTTAGAATTCAATGACTTAAGGCCACCCAAGCGGGTGGCCTTAAGTTTTTCTAGCTCCCCAAAATGGCCATGTGTCCATATCGTGTCCACCGAGGTTTAGATGATCGGTGTTTTAGTGTGTCCACATCGATAGCCACTCCGGCAAGTGTGACCGGACACAAACAGCAAAAAACCTCTTTTCCGTGGCGCACTCGCCGCAGCGCCCGCCCCGCTCAGTACCATTTCAAAACTTCAGTTTTCATAATCCTGCAATCTAACCATAACCAACTGAAATAAAAGAGATTTAGCAAAGAAGGTCGCGCACAACGAGATCCCCCGAGATCGTCCCAATCCCCACGGAAAATACGCACACCCCAGAGAAATCAACAGCTTGCATTTTCAGACCTACTTAAATCCGGGGGTGAAAACTTCAAAACAGTGAAAAAAAGATCCTTCTGTGCAGATCCTCAACGCCCTGCGGATCCTTGATGTGGCGCGCTCTGGACCTATGGTTTTGCGGTAATCCTCTTTTGCAAAAAATTTTATCGATGCACCGCGCAGGCGGGAGCGGATGAGCGCGGATTCCGTGACGCAGGCGCGCCCGTGGCTGTATAGCATTAAGCGCTGCGGATTAGGTCATGGAGGGAGGGGCTCGTTTGTGGCAGAATAACCACGTGTTTCAAATGAGATCTTGCCGTGACTGTTAAACGCCTCGATGACCTTAAACCTGATGAGTTCTTGTTTATCCGCTCTGCGTCTGCGGATGGACGTAGCGTGCTGCTAGCCGATAGCCCGGCAAGCTCCTGCTGCTCCCTTGCCCATGGTCAGCTTGAGGTGCAGGGGGATCGCAGCTTCAGCCAGAATGTGCGAACCGCCTATGAGCGGGCCAAGCTCAGCGACAAGGTTGCTCAGGCGGGGGGTGGGAGCTTCGGTTCTGCGCCTGCGCAAGCCGAGCCCCCCTCAGCGCTGGCCCAGCAGATGAAGGCCGATACCACCAGTGCCACTGCGGTCAGGCTGCCCATTCTGGTTTACCAGTCGCCCAAGCTCCCTGGTAAGAATGCTGATGGCACGATGGCTGCGGATATGACCTTTGGTGATATGACCGCCGAGCAGATCCAGGCCATCCCCACCGTCTGGGATACCCGCCTATTTGCCCTGCAGGATCTCGACAAGTCGCGGGCGAACTATCACTTTATGAACTTGCGAACCATGGCGACCACGTTGTTTTCTGCGGGGACTCTCCAGATGGTGATTCTTGCCATGATTCATAAATTCGAGAAAAGCGAAGGAGGGGAGTTTAGGCACCCGGACTTGGAGCGTGCAGTAAGAGCACATCCCAATACTCGTAAATTCTCTGATGTACTGATTGAGGGGGTGAAGCGCTCAATCGAGGAGCATGCCGGAGAGCCAAACAATATTTCATTCAATGAATGGAAAAAGAGCTATGGGGAGGAGTTATTTCCTCCAGCGTTTCACACATTTTCAGACAAATACCTTGGCTGGGTAAATGGTGGCCTGACCATGGCAATCAACGATGTTTGGTCTGGCAGGGCCGAACTTGTGGCCTATGAGCGTAGTGGTCGATCCTACAAAGGGCGGTTAAAGGTGACCTTTACCGATAATTTTGGCCTAGACCTTCCGGATGTGGGCCCTGATCCCGATACGGGGATAATCAAGCCTTACAGTGGGTTGGTGGGTTTTCGCTCCTGGTTTGTGTTGCAGCATCTAAACAGGTTTGCCTACAAACCTTTCCTGACTGTGGTCGAACTTTACTACCCAATACAGGGAGAGCTTCCATGAAGGCTCTATGGCTTGTAGCTATCTCTATCCTCTTGCTTTCAGGTTGCGATGAGCAACCACCTCAGCTTCATAAGTGGGCGGCTGATTATCACAATGAATTTACTGGTGGGGATAACTACCAATTTGTAATGACCAATCCCCCTGAAGGCCAAAGAGCCTTGGTCACGTTCCTCGCTGATTATTTTCAGCAACATCCGTTAGAGCCCATCGAGTATGGTGCAATTATTTATCGAGAAAGCTCTGATACGCCAATCAACGGCGATGTGCCAAAAGCGGGGATGTTTGACCAGACAATGCGTGGAAAAGCTAAGGTTACTGTTGATATAAATGAATATGTAATTGCTTCGGTGAGTCGTCTTGATGACATAGGGAAGAAAGGGGGGGTTAGGATATTTTTCTCTAGTGACTACAGGGAAACATGTCAAGAGCTGAAATATAACGCTGTTGATATAGTCCCCGGTCAGCCGCTCCCGGCCACTTGCAATTAGGCTGGCAGTATAGGAAAACATTACTTGCCGGGCGCCAGTAAGGCCAGATTCATAAAGGCTCGGTGCTTCGGTATGATGCTGCGCTGTCTGATGCAATCCTTCCATGCGGCATTCCCTGGTCATGGGCAGGTGATGGCAGGCAGACAAAAGAGGGCCCCACATTGTGGGGCCCTCTTGCGTTGGTGAGTTACTCGATGATGGGGGAGAGCTGGTTGGCCAGGTTGCCCGCTTGTTGGCTCTGGCTGTTGAGGGCGTTGCCCTGGTTGGGGTTGGGCCCGCTGCCGTGGGTGTGGCTGGCCGTGGTGGCTGCCAGCTGCTCCACCAAATTCATCAGCTGGAGTAGCAGCCGGAAGATGTTCACGCTATCTGTCCCCATCCAGGAACGCGGCGCCTCCAGGTGTTGCAGCTCACCGGCGACGGCTCGGCGCAGTTGTCCCACCACTTCGACCAGATCCCCTGCTGTGGTCTGGCTCATGTTGCCCAGGCTTCCCAGAACCAGGTCATCCCCCGCCAGCAGCTCGATGGCCCCCAGCGCCTCGACCCGTTTCATGGCGCCCACCTCTTCGATGCTGTGCTGCGCCACCTGCAGCTGATGCTGGCCATGTTCCCCCAGGTAGTCATCACTTTGGTGGTGCATCTCCATGGCATGGTCATACATGCGCCGGTCGGTGTGGCGGCTCAGATTGCCCACGGTATCGGTGCGGCTAAACACCTCGGCCCGCTGCTGCTGCAGTTGCTCGCCCGGGGCGATATCGGGCAGTGGCCAGCCGCTGCCAAGTACGGTGCGGATAAAGGGGCGGTCGGCGCGGCCAAAGGCAAAGCCCAGCTCGACCAGGCTCCCCTCGATGGGGAACTGCAGTAGACCCTGCTCAGGCCCGCCGAACATCACCGGCAGCGGCACGGCGCGATAGAGCGGGGTGGCTTTATCCGGCTGGCCATCTTCCCCGAGCAGTTGCACGTCCACGGCATAGCGGGGGCGAAAGGGGTCATTGAGCTGGCCAGCGGTGGCCTGGTCGCTGATGGCTTCGACCCGCCCGAATTTGGGCAGGTGCATCTGGTCGGCCAGCTCGGGGAACTCTCCTTCGACCTTGCGCCGCTCTGCTGACTTGGTGGCTTTGCCCGGGGTGGCCAGG
This sequence comes from Aeromonas sp. BIGb0405, assembly GCF_024807335.1. NCBI lineage: Bacteria > Pseudomonadati > Pseudomonadota > Gammaproteobacteria > Aeromonadales > Aeromonadaceae > Aeromonas > Aeromonas sp. BIGb0405. The sequence goes on along the minus strand of NZ_JANUEP010000004.1, from coordinate 97,283 downwards.
GTCAGACTCATCTCATCGCCCTTGAGGCGCACCCGGGTGACGCGCTGGCCATTGATGATGGCCCCGGGGCGCACGGCAGGGATGGGGGCCAGGGTCAGGATGTTGCCCGCCTGCTTGGCTGAGAGGGCAGGGTCTAGCATCACCTCGCGCCCGGGCCAGCGGCTGTGGCCATGGCTGCCGACGAACACGGCGCCATCAGGTTGTTGATACCAGCAAAAGTCGGCAATGGCGAAGGCGCGCCCCGCATTATCGAGCAGCTGGTAGCCGGTCCCGGCGCTGGTGAAGTTAGGGATGGGCCGGTCTGTGTAGTCGGCCCCGTCGGGTAGCAAGAAGGTGAGACCGCACTGGTCGGTCAGCCAGGCCAGCAAGCCGCGCAGGGTGGCATGCTGCTGGCTGACCGGAAAGCGGCTGCCCAATATCCCGGCCAGCTCCCGGCATAACAGCTTGCTGCTGCCATTGGTGGCGGGTTGCACGTCGTAGACATAGCCGCTGAACCAGCGGCGCAGCTCGTTGTTGTAGCCGGTGTCCAGGATCAGGGTCTGACCCTTGCTGGCTGCCCCCTCAATGGTCAGGGCGGCGCGCCCGCCCGCGCTGAGATCCAGCACGATGTCATGCTCGACCAGGTGCATGGGCTGTCCGCCCAGGGTCAGTTGGGTGTTGAGTTTCATGCCAGTGCGTCATCCGCTTTTTTGAGGTACTGCTCGAAGGGGGTGAGTTCGTATTCATCGGCCTTGTCCCCCTGGGTGGGCGAAGGGGCCTTGGCTTGGGTGGTTTGCTCTGTGGCCTGGCTCACCTGGGCCACCGCCTTGGGCAGACGCTGCTCGCGCTTCTCCGGTACCGAGTTGTGGTCGCTCAAGGTGAAACTCACCTGCCAGGCCAGCAGGCCCTCTTGCTCGCTGGCGGTGATGCGACCGGTGAACTTGGCCTGGCGTATCTTGACCGACTTGGCGAGTAGCGAGCCCACCCGAAAGATGTGGCGTTTGCCGCCATCATCTTTCATGTCGGCCAGCTCGAACAGGCGGGCCAGCTTGTCCCCGTCTTTGTAGGGGATGAGGCCGGAGACATCCAGCTCCTTGGCTTTGGTGCCCTGCTCGGCCTTGCTGGTCGAGCTGGTTTGGCCCGATTGGTCTTTGTCCTGGAACTGCATGGAGAGCGAGATCCGCATCGATGACATTGCGATGGGTTCGCCGTCCAGGGTCAGCATGGCGCTGATGGTCATGGGGTAAACTCCTGCCAAAAGGTCAGTGGGGAAGGGGAGAGCAGCAGGGTGGCGACGCTCATGCTCATGCTGTGATCCGGTGGTGTGCTCTGGCCAAGTTGCGCGGCCAGGCTGGCGACATCCCCCTGACCTTGCCAGCGGTAGAGCTGACCCGAGAGCGTGGCCAGGGTATCCAGCGCGCTAGCCAGTTCGCTCAGGCGCGCGGCGCGGCGACTCGCCAGCCCCTGCAGCTTGTCGATGGGGCTCTGGTTATCCCGGGCCAGACTCTCTAGCTGGGCAAGCTCACTGCCCAAGGCGAGGCTGGCAGGGCGCAGCGGCGCCCAGACCAGCGGCTCATCGGCATGCCAGCGCGGTACCTTGGCCGCCGTGGGCTTGGCCATGATGTCGTTGTTGGCTTCCAGGCGACGCAGGGCCGCGCACCACTCTGGCAATGGCAGCAAGGCGCACAGAGGGGCCAGCTTGGCCGCAAGGTCGGCGGCGCTGTTACCGGTCACCAGCCAGGCGAGGGCATGGAGATGACCGGATGGCAGCAAGGGGTCGGCACCATCTTGCAGCTTGTCAGCCAGCGCCTTGACCGCATTGGGGGCGGCCAGACTGGCCTGATCCCCCTGCACCTGGCCGACGCCGTGCTGAAAAGGGGTCACCGCCAGGGCGCGACCGGTGACCAGCAGATGGTCGAGTTGGGCGCGAAGTCCTGAAAGGGCAGCAGCCTCACCACTGAGCGGGTGGGGGCGATACTGGGCGCGGCTGGCGATGGCCTGCAGGCGCCCCATGGCCGCATCCGCCAAGGCGGGTACCTGGGTCAGTACGGCGCGGGCCTGATGGTGCAAGCTGGCCCCGCAGGGGGGCCAGTGCAGGTCGCTTTGCTGCCAACTCATGCTGGTAGCTCCGGCCAATCCACCGTCGTGGGCCAGCCAGGTGTTTCAGGCAGGCGCGCAAGCGTCACCCGGTACAGTCGCAAGGCGGTGAGCCGCGAGGTTTCCGCCGGGGTCAATATGCCCAGCAGCTCGGCATCCCCCAGAGGGGCGATGGCATCGCCAGCCAGTTGCAGGCGGCGCGCCAGTTCGCGCTGCTGCTCCTCTTCGGTCGGGATGGGCGTGGGCGGCGCCTGGTAGGGGGCCACCTCGCCGTACTCACCAAAGCGCGCCCGCACAAACAACTCGACGCCATAGGGCTCCGGGTCACTTTGGGTGGCAGTGAAGGGCACCGGCTCGGCCTGATTGGCAAACTGGACGGTCAGATTGATGGCGGCGTGTTCCGGGTCGGCCCACACGGGGGCGGTAACGTGAAGAATGTCGTCTGTCATTTTGTGCGGATCCACAGTGAGGTGTTTTGGTCGTTATTGCCGCCGCCCTTGATGGCGCCAACCAGCTTCCAAGTACCCGGCAGGGCGGAGCCGATGCCCGGGCTGCCATCTTCCGAGTTGGCTGCGCGCAAGGAGCTGCCCGCAATGGCGTAGCCTGGGCCCTTGTTACCCCCGGTTGATACGATGCAGGTGGCAAAACAGTAAGTCCCCACCTGCCCCCAGCCGCTGCCCACGATGTCGGCATTGCCCTGAGACGCCGGATGGGTGTGCCCAGAGGGGGGCATGGTGCCGGGTTTGCCGGACACTTCCCCCCAGCTTGGCCAGCGGCTGGCGTATGCGGGGATACCGCTTATTTGTCCCCAGGGGTGAGAGTGGGATGCCGCTGCCGCGCCCAGTTCGGCCAGGGTTGGTTTGTCGTACGTGTGATAAATGCGGGCATTGGTGGAAGGGGAGGTCGTATCACTGGCATTCGCCTTGAACCCGTACCAGAGCTGATAAATAGCAGTCGTCGGGCTGAACAGTGTGTGCCGATATTTGCTCCCACCGTTGTGTCCCCAGCTGATCCAGTTCAAGAACTGCGTGCTGCCAGACCCCTTGGGGGCTTGCGCCGAGCCCGTCATGAATTTGTCAGATTGAACGTTCCAGTCGAGGTTCTTGAGATCGAGATAGTCATGGCTATGCCCCTCGATGGCCAGGGCGGGCTTGTCTGTCACTTCCCCCCAGTTCGGCCAGCGGGTTGCCTGGGTGGGCACATTGTCCAACTCGCTCCAGGGGTGGCGATGGCTACCCGTCTTGATCTCCACCACGATATTGACGCCCTGGGCGTCTTCCAGGATGCCTTTGCCGGTCACATCTCCGGACAGCTCGATGGTGCGCTTGCGGCGCAGGTCGATCACGCTGCCGTCGCTGTTGATGATGGCCACCTTGGCCAGATGGTGACGATAGCCGTTGCCGTCGGTGTAATCGGCCTTGTCGGCCACGCTCAAGGTCAGCGTGAAGTGGTTCACCCAGGCATCGAGCAAAGAGCCCGCCCGGTAGATGTCGAGCCAGAGCCCCACCGGCTTGGCGCCCGGGCTTATCTTCTGCACCTCATCGAGTTGGGCGCGCAGGCCACCGACATAGGCGACCCCGGGCTGCACCTTGTAGACGCCAGCCTCATTCACCAGCTTGAAGCCATCGCCATAGAAGGTGGCTGGCCCGAAGAACTGCAGCGCCTGCAGGCGCAGGTCGTCATCCATGCCACGCAGGCGAGCGGCATAGTCAATCTGCCAGGTGCTGGCGTCCACATTCGTGACCGTGGCTTCACTGGCTCGGTCGTACTCCATCAGCATCGATTTCACCAGGCTGTTACCCACCTGGCCGCTCAGGGGATCCGTCTTGAGTTTGGTCTCGCTGCCCTTGTGCACAATCATGGCCACCATGCCGGTCGCCTTGTTGATGAGGTACATGGCATTGAACTCGAAATCGCCCAGGGTGGTGTCCATGACGATGGTGTACGCCACGGCGTCGTTGTTGATGCGCCCGCGCTGATCCACCTGGTGGCGATGCACGATTTGCCCTGCCGGTGGCAGAGCGCCATCGGGGTTGATGGGCGCATCGGGGTCTAGTCCTGGGATGTTGGCCAGCACGAACTCATCGAGCACCACCGGGGCTTGGGTGGCGAGGCAGGTTTGCCAGTAGCTGGCGAAGGCGTTGGTAATGATCTGGCTCATGGGTTCCTCTTGAGTGATGCACCGAACAGCTGCTGGCTCATGTCGATGCGGCCATGATGGATGGTCGCGCTGACCGGATAGACCACCTGGAAGCGGTAGCGGCGGCAGGTGCGGCCATAGTGTTGAATGAGGGTGCTCATCAGCGCCTGATTGCTGGCCATGGCGCTGTCAGTCACCTCGATGGTGATGACGTCCCAGGGCTGGCCCGCCTGGCGCTCGTGGATGTCGCACCAGCCGATGTCGAGCCGCTCGAAAATCCGCTTAAACCCCGCCACTTCGCCCGCGTCCCTCGCGTTGACAAAGGCGAACTGGACGCGCTTGCGAAACAGTGCCAGCGGCTCGCCATCAAAGCGGCCGATGTCCCGCTCCCAGGCGAGCAGGGCCAGCAGGGACTCCGAGCAGGTCAACGGGTCTTGCTGGGCCAGTGGCAGCAAAAGCCACCCTTTGAGTCGCTGCCAGAAGGCGTTGATGCCCTTGGCCAGAAAACCCGGCTCGGCGTGAGCGGCGCTGATGGTGACGCCATCTTCCCACCAGGGGGCGCTAGCATCGGGTAACGCAGGGGCTTGCAGGTCGTGGGCAAGCGGTGTCGGCTTAGTCATGGAGGGTGACCTCAAGCTGATTCAGGCGCGGGATGGCCAGGGCGGACACGATGTCCTCCTCGGCAAAGCGCAGGCTTTTGAGCTGCGGGAACTGGCTGTGTAACTCCCGGCCCAACTGGGAGAGGGAGAAGCGCGACTGGGGCCAGGTGCGGGTGACGCTGGGGAAATCCGCAGACTGACGAAAGGCCGCCTTCACCAGGTTCTCGGCGCCCGCCTTGAGCGCAGTTCGCTGCGCCTCGCTGAGGTTGGCTTGTGGCCACAGCTCCAGGGTGAGGTCGTGCTGGGTTTCGGGGATGCTCATCACGAACAGGTCATCCCCATGGCCATGGTTGCCCTGGCGGCCCACGTAGTCGTTGAGCTGGGCGGTGAGGCTGGCCGGGGTCGGCCCCACTTCCAGCAGGATATAGGCGTTGGCGGTGCCGGGGCCCCGGGGGGCGTCATGCTCGAAGAAGATGTGATCGGCGCGAATGCCCGCCACGCTGGCCAGCATCGAGCGGTAAATCGCATCAATGTGATAGCGGCCCACTGCCGAGAACTGGTTCTGGATGCGCAGCCCCAGGGCATCGTTGCTCTCGGCGTCGCTGCCCTGGGTGGTGATCCACTCCTTGTCGTCGTTGCGCGCCGACAAAATGCCGGTCACCGCCTCGCTGAGCAGGTTGTAATAGCCGGGGGCCAAATTCCAGGCCGCGCCTGCCTGCTCGGCTTCGCACACCACCTTGGCCACCGCTTCACCGGCGGGGCTGACCACGGTTTGCAGAGGCTTAAGGCGGTAGATGGTGCCGTTGATGCGCTCGGTGCTTATCCAGATATCGGCCGGGACGGTGACGGCATCCTGGGGGCTGGCCTTGACGAAGTTGACCAGGCCCCGGGTCTTTTGGGCTGCCTTGCGGGTCAAGTCCACATCCCAGGCTTTGAGGTCGAGATAGGTATCGGTGGCGGTGGCCGCGAACGTATTGGGCAGCACATGACTGGCCAGCAGTTCGCGGATAAGCCAGAGCGCCGGGGTGATGACCACGCCGCGCACCAGCCGCCAGAACGGGCTCACGTCCGAGTCGTTGGTGATGAGGGAACCGGCGGCCTCCACCTCCTTTTTGAGCTCAGCCTCCATCGCCTCGGCGGTGGTCGGCACACCGGTTTCGCTCAGCAGGGCCATAAAGTCCACGGTCGGGCGCAGGTTCACAGGGTTACCTCCAGGGGGCCAAATTCGTAAGTGGTGGCGGTGACCAGCACTCGGTCGGCGGCCTCTTCATTGATGAAGATGGTGCCGGGCACCAGCCGCTCGTCACGTTCAACCAGCAGCTCAATCTCGGTCAGCACATCGGCGCGCAGAGTCGGGCTGCGCTCGCCGATGAGCTTGCGGGCGAGCCCCGACTCCATGATGCGGTGCTTGATGTCCTGGCCGATGCTGTGCCTGTTCTGGGTGTAACGGGGCTGGCCACCGGCATCGAGCAGCCAGGCGCCATCGTTCACCAGGATGTCGATGTATTTGGGCTCGCTCATTTGGTCTCCAGCCAGGCGTTCTCAGCCATCATTTCCGGGGTCATGGGGTTTTGGTTGTGCATATGCACCTCGCCGATATGCAGTGCCTTGGCGGGTTTCTGGTTGGCGGTGGTCGCCGCCGCGTTGGCCTGGATCAACTGTTGGCCAAGGCCCCCTTGGGGGATGGGGCTCTCGGGGCCCTGACGATAGCTGGCCAGGGGCCCGTTGATGCGCTGCTGCGCCTGAGCCACCCCCTGCAGGGGGATCTGCAACTGGCTCGGGGAGGGCAGGGCCAGCTCGGGCATGTTGCCCATCTCGATGTCGATGCCCGGGATCATGTTGAGTTTGTCGACCAGCCAGTCGATGGACTGACCCAGCCACTTGAATACCCCCCAATCGCCCAGGGTCTTCTTCAAGTCGTCCCAGTAGTAGATGACCGCTGCGACGGCCCCAATCAGCAGCACGATACCGGCGACGATGAGGCCGATTGGGTTGGCATACATGGCGATGTTGACCGCGAGCAGGATGGCTCTAAAGCTCACCAATCCGGCCTTAAGCAGGTTGAGGGGGGTTATCAGCACGGTCCAGGCAATGCCAAGCCCGGTGGTGGCCAGGCTGGCCAGCCCGGCAATCAGCATCCAGGCGCCGGTCACCATGCCGAGCCCCACGATAGCGAGCAGGGCATAGCTCACCACCTTGGTCAGGTTGGGGAAAAGGTGAGTCCAGCGCAGCACCACGGCGGCGCCATCGGCAAAGACCGCAACCACCGCATTGATGGCTGGCAGCACCACCCCGAAGGCGGCGGCCCGAATGGCAAACCAGGCTGACTCTACCCGCTGCCATTGGTCGGTCATCGAGGCTGCCATCTGCTCGGCCTTGCCCATGCCATGGGTGTTGGCCAGGGCGTTAATGTTGGTGGCGAGCCCCTTGGTGTTGCTCATCAGGAGTTTCACCATGGCCACCGCCTCATCGGAGCCGAACGCCTTCTTAAGCTCGTCCCCTTCGGCCACGCTCAGGGTCTCGCCATAGCGCACCTTGAGTTTGTCGAGGATGTTGAGCACCGGCAGCATGTTGCCCGCCGAGTCGGTAAACTGCAGGCCGAGCGCCTTCTGGGCATTGCCCACCCCGGCCAGAAACGACTTGAACTTGGTGCCCGCTTCGCTGCCACTCATGGTGGCCTGCAGCTGGCCAAGCACCGCAAACTGCTCATTCATCGACACCCCCGCCGAGGTGGCATTGGCCCCGATGCCCTTGAAGGCATCACTCATGCCCTGGCCGGTGGTCTTGAACATCTGCACTGCAAGCGCGGTCTTGCCTGCCACATCCTCGACCCAGTTAGCCTTGCCCATGGCATTGGCCTGCTGCTCAAAGATGCCGTACATGGTGCCCATGTAGTTGGTGATGGTGCCGGTATCGGCCTTGGTGGCGGCAGCCAGCACCCCGGACGCCCGGGCAAAGGCGGGCAGCTCGTTACCGGTGAGCCCGGCGATGGCGGACTGGATATCGTAAGAGGCCTGGACAAACTCGGTGGCCGATTTCCCGTATTCCACCGAGAACTTGAGCGCCTCGCGCCCCAGCGCCCCCAATCCCTCTTTTTGCACCCCAAGCGATGCCACTTCCCCGAGAGCCCTGTCCATCTCGATGGCGGGACCCAGGGCTGCCTGGATAGCCATGCCACCGGCGGCCACCGTGGTGGCGCCCATGGCCATGTTGCCCCAGCCCCGACGCCCGGCCTTGCTGACCTGGTCAATCTGGGCATTGATGCCCGCCAGCGGCTTGGTGACTTGATCCACCAAGGCTACCTGCATCATCAATTTTTCCATCCAGGCCATAGGGGTCTCTTATCCGTTAAATGCGTGGGCTATTCCCTCGGCAACGGCGAGGGCAAGGGTCTTGCGGTGGTGTTTATCAAACCAGATGGCGCGGGCCAGACTATCGAGGTCGTCCTCTTCATGGGGCAGGTAGTGGCGCCGCAGTGCCAGCACCTGCTCCAGTTGATTGCGCTCGATGGCCTCGGCGCGCCCGGTCAGTTTTTTATGGTGATGTCCAGGGTTGGCGCGAACTGCTCATTGACGGCGCCAGCCAGTTGCAGGGCCGCGCCGGGACGGGCCAGCAGCTCATCAAGGGCCGCCTTGCTCTCACCACAGGCAATCTTGCGCAGGTAGTTGTGGGACGGGGCTACCTTGTCGCCCGGCATCAGGTCGTTGATGTAGCTGTTGTAGGCCACCATGGTGGGCTCAAAGCTGATGTCGGACCCGGCTACGGTCAGGGTGATGGTCTTGCTCATGGTTGGTTTTCCTCTTGAGTAATCCAGTGATTCAGGGTGGTTATCTGTTGTTGGCAGCGGCGCAGTGCGCCCTGCAGCGTGGGGATAAAGGCCACGGCCTCGCCCCAAGTCGTGCCATTAAATTCAGGCTCCGGGCAGCGGGGCACCAGCCCCGGTGGCGGCAGCAGCCTGACCAGCTCGGTTTTCACCAGGGGCGGCTGGCTTGAGCAGGCGCAGAGCGCCAGCAGGCAGAGGCTCACGGCTGCAGTCCGGACGACCAACTGGCGGCGTGGCCAGGACGTGTTGCAGTTCATCGGCAATGCTCCTTCGTTGCTGGTCGAGCTTGGCCAGCGCGTCGTTTTGCTGGTCAAGCAGCTGGCGCAGCCCCTTCTCGCGCAGCGGGATAGCCGCCAGCGCCCTGGCTTGCTGTTCGCTGATTACTTGCAGGGCGTTGATGGTGTTGTTGGCGGTGGCCAGCTCTTGAGTCCGGGTGCTGAGGCGCTGGCCCTGGACAAACAGGGTGGTGCCAATCATGAGCCCGAGGAGGGTCGGTAGCAGCCGGAGGAAGGTGCTCATGCCAGCACCCCGCCAAACTCGGTGAACTTGGCCAACATGGTTTCCAGCGGGTGCTCCGGCTGGCCGTAGCCTGCGCCGGGCAGGCTGGCCCAGATGTTGTTGCACTTACCAATGGCCTCACGGATGCGGCCCGCCTCGATGTCGGCCAAAGCCCGGCGCTCGCGGATAAGCTGGATGGCCCACTTGTCCTGGGAGATTGGGCCAAAGTCCGGCAGGCCAAGCGCCGCTTGGTAGTGGCGCCAGTGACGGGACAGGAACTGATAGCGCCCGGCGGCGGTACTTCTGAGGCTCGGATTGACCTGCACCAGTACGTCGGGGTGCTCGCGATAGTCACCGAAGAAACCCGCCGGATTGACCAGCTTGTTATAGCCATCATCGCCCAGCCTCTTGGTGCCCTCAGAGAAGGCCAGCAGGTCGAGGAAGGCCGCCAGATTACGGCTGCACTCAATGCGCGGCATCGTCGCCTCCTTTGCCAAACAGGCGTTCGGCTTTGCCCCGGATGATGTCCATGCCAAGCAGGCCGACCATGCCGCCCAGGAACGGGGTGGCTTCGGCGGGAATACCAAGCAGTTGGGTGCCGGTAGCGGCGGCCAGGGTGATGAATCCGCACAAGCTGGATTCAATCAGGCGGCGTCGACCACTGCCCCCGGCGTAGGTGATGCGCAAGAAGGCGATGATGAGCGCAAGCAAGGCCCCATAGACAGAGGGCCAGTTGTCCATCAGCCAGGCCAGCAGGGCGGCCCAGAGAGTGGGGTCTTTGGTTGGCATAGAGTTCATATCCATCAGGCTCTGGTTAGCGGCTCAAGCGTTCGAGCCGGGTTTTGCAGGGGACGCACAGGCGCACCCCCGGTACGGTTTGGCGGCGCGCGGCGGGGATAGGGTCGTCGCACTCCTCGCACTCAAACAGGCTCGGGCCCAGGGCGCGGCTCTTGCCCACCTGGTTGGCAAGTTGAATGGCCAGCATGCGCGCGGCGTGGCGGGTGGCGCGGTCGATATCATCCATGGCGGTTACCCCAGCAGGTGGCGGGTGTCGTCCTTGGAGAGGTACGGCACGCCATTGATGTGGACAAAGTCGGGGGAGGTGACAAAGCCTTTGACCTTGTGCACCCCTTTGCTGCCGCCCTTGGGGTCGATGTCGAGCAGGTCGGAGATGACCAGCTTGACGGCGAAGGCTTCGACTTTGAGTTGCTCACCCCCAGTGTCGGCGTAGAACAGCACATCGTCCGGCTCCAGGCCGCGCCAGCTACCGGCGCGCTTGGCGGCGTCACTGAGCTGGGAGAAGTTCTTGGTATCGAGTTCGAACTCCAGCTCGGCGGAGACGTCGCCGTCCAGGTAGCCATCGGGCACGCCCCGGGTCTGGGCCACGGCGCTGTTGTCGGTGATGGTCAGGCTGGCCTTGTCGATGTGCACCATGGCCCCCATCAGGGTGGTGTCGAAGTTGATACCGGAAATGCGGCGGCTCATGGGTTAGCCCTCCTCGTTGAGGCTCAAATCGAGCATGATGTTGACGGTGATCCCCTTGGGGCAGTCCAGGGTGCGCACCACCACGAACACAGAGACCAGGTTCTTGGATATCCACTGGATGCTGATGTCGCCATCCTGGGGGGAGGCGATGTCGCCCGGGAACGGCTGACCGTTGATGGTGGTGGCGCGGGCCATCTCGCGCAGATCTTTGCCAAAGTAGGTGATGGCGGCGGCGGTGCTGCCGGGGGTGGAGTTGAAGGCGCGATCCCCGATGCGGGCAATGGCGCGAATGCGCATCCGGCGCGCCACCTTGTAGGCCACTCGCAGGTTTTCGATCACCTGGTAGTCGCCACCCTCGGCATCGAGCTGGCGCCCGTCAGCCCAATAGAAACCGTCGTAATCCGGGTACCACATCGGTACCGAGTAGCGGTTCGCTTCCAAGGTTTGCAGGGTGGCCAGCGGCAGCGGGATCCCGTCCTTGTCCAGTGGCTTGCTGCCCACACCCACCAGAGCACCGGTTTTGACCCGGCAAGGGGAGTCCGCAATGCTCACCGCCCGGTTGCACAGGCGACCGGCATAGACCCCCAACAGGTTTGGCCAGAGCATGGGCACCAGCGCGACCCCGTCAGCGGCGATGCCATCTTGCAGGGCTGCCAGCTTGGCTTCGTAATCGCTCCAGGTGTCGCCATCCTCGGCGTCCGAATTGATGCCAGGCACCCCTAGCAGGATGAACTGCCAGCGTCCCCACTTGGCGATCAGCTCCTGATTGAGCGCCTGGGCGGCGGTGATGAGGTCGGGCGTGATCTCCTCGCCCAGGATCACCATCCCCTCGAAGGATTGGGTCTGCTGGGCAGCGCGGGCTGCCTCTATCCAGTCCATGTCGGTCGGCAAGACGAAGGCGGCGGCGCTCCAGTTCTGACCGGCGTTGTCCCGGGCAGCCAGCAAGTTGGTTTTCAGCTCGCTGTCGGCCTGGCCCAAGAGGGCATCGAAATCGCTCTGGGTGTTGATTGAGAGCAGCTTGCCGGTGTTGCTCGGCGCACTGCCGATAAACAGCAGGTGGCGCTCGACGGCGGTGACCGACCCCTGCCGTTGGTTCAAGTTGTTGATCTGCACATAAGGCCACATGGCGCTATTTCCCCTTCATATCGTGTTTATTGACGTCCCAGCCGTAGTCGATGCTTTGCAGGGCGCGGGCAAAGGCTTGCTGCCGTTGCTGGGCATTGGCGCCCAAAAATGGTCTGGCGGGGAGGTGGATCTCCCAGCTGGTTTTCACCGGCGCGTCCTTGAGCTTCTTGATGAGCAATCCCGCCTGGGCGAAGTTGAGATTGCCGGTTATCCAGGCCAGGGATGCCGAGCGGTATGTGCGCTTGCGTTTGCCTGGACGCTTGAAGCCCAGCTCTCGCAGCTTGCGGGCCTGAGCTTTGCTGGCGCCTTTGTCCGCAAGCCCACGACTGGGCGCGATACGCTGGCGACTGGCGGCGTTGACCCGATAGGTGTGCCCCTTCTGGTGGGTACCGGCTATCACCCCGGCATGGGCGCTCATGCTGCCTTTCTTGAAACCCAGCTCGGCCACATCCTGGCGAGGGGCGCGGATCTGCAGCAGCTTGGGCAAGCCACGCAACATCTTGCGTTTGCCACGCTTGCGCGGTGCCCACGGATTGCCGTTGGGGTCTTGTTGGCTGCGCACGTTACGGGCGGCCAGCTTCTTCATCTCGTTGGCCGCTCGCCACACCAGGCGCTGCCGTTTCTTGAGGGGCAGGGCCAACAGGTTGAGCTGCTCTTTGTTGCGATGGGCGTCCAGGGTGATGGTGATCATGGTTAGCCCCGGATCCTGTGCGAGCCGGTCCCCGCGACGTTCATGTCAATCTGCTCGGCCACCCAGATGGCATAGGGCGCCACTTGCCAGTGCTTGCCGAGCCAGTGGATGGGGCCATCTGCCTGCTCAATCAGGCGCAGCGGTTCGGCGAAAGCGAGCTGGATCTCAAGGTCGGCGGTCTGCTCGTCGTTTGGGGTGACCGCGTATTCGGGGTCGGGCAGCTCAAAATCCTCTCGGTAGTCGTCATGCTCCTGCACCCAGGCGGCCACCACGGCCAACAAGATGGCCGGGTCGAGCTCCCGAAAGGGCAACTGCTCGACGGTGAACACGGCCTGGTAGGTGAGCCAGCCGACGTTGCTGCCGGTGGGCCCCATGTTCTTGGGTTCGAGCTTGATGGTGCCGTTCTCCATCCAGCTATCGAGGCGCTTGTGGCACTTAGGCGGCAGCACCCGCAGCAGCTCGGTGTGGAGTGCCTGCAGGAAGTAGCCCTGGGCCTGTTGCTCGTTCATGGCCTCTTTCATATCAGCGAGACCCCCGCCCGGTGCTTGCCCTTGATGCTGCGCACCAGTTGCTGGCTTTCGGCCAGTAGCTGGGCGCGCGGGTCTGGGGATCGCTCCACCAGGTTGTTGGCACTGGCTCGCTCGGTGACGCTGGCGAACTCGGGCAACAGGGCAGCCTTGGCGCGGGCAAACACGGCGGCCAGGTACTGCTCGGTCAGGGCATTACTGCCGGTGTGGGCGCCACCTTCCAGGTTGGGCCCGGGGACGTCTGCTGCGGTGGTAAAGCCCTTGCCCTGCAGCGCGGCCTGATGGCTGGCAAGCTGCAGGTTTATTTCAGACACGGCGGCCAGCAAGGCTGCGCCAGTGGTCTGCATGTCCAAGTCGGCAGGCAGGGCACGGCGGCGCTCAAAATCAGCCACGGCCACATCCGGCCAGAAACCATCGTTGCGGATGGTGGCGGCGCTGTAGTCGACGTTCTTGCCTGCAAACATGGCTTGCCTCGCTGGTTCGTTGAATAGGTGCACCCCTGTAGCCACGCAATTGCCGCTGGGTTAGCCAGAGGCTGCCCATGGCATTCGCGCCGGGGTGCGGTGGCGCGGAGAGTCTTATTGCTCCGGATTCAGCGCCCGTAGGCGCATGGCAATCTTTTGGCGCAAGGTGCCGACGCCCACCTTGCTGTGCAGCTTGTCGGCTTGGGCCAGCCAGTGATCGGCTTGTTCCAGGGTGGCGCTGTCGCCCACGGCACTGGGGCGGGGCTGGCCGTCGTGGTCGCGCAGCAGCAAGCAACCGGCCGCTTTGAACCACTTGGCGGTGAGTTGTTCGTTGAGGCGCCACTCATTGCGCACCTTGTCGAATACCCGGGAGAACCAGGGCTCGACGGCATGGCCTTCGGCGGCTTGCTTCTCGGCCCACTCCAGCACGGTGTCGGCCACAAAGTGGGCCCAGTCGCGCTTGATGTTGTTGGGGGTACGCTGGCCCTGGGCAATGGCGAGATCCGCCCAGGCAATGCCTGAATCAAAATCCCCCACATCAAAGGCCCAGATGATGAGCCGCTGGAACAGCTCGTTCTGATAGGGCTGACCGGACTCAGCGACAGCGGCCAGATAGCGCACCACATAGGGGCGATACTTGGGCATCAGCTCGTCGCGTTTCATGTTCACCCGGTCCCCGATACGGGCCAGCTTGCGCAGGCGACCGATGTCTTGCTCCAGCGCAATCAGCTGCAGGTGCAGGCTGTCAGCCACTGCGCCGGTGGCCATGCCGGAGCTGGCGGATTGCGCGGCCCCTTGCATGGCTTGGACGCGCTGTTTGTGACGCTGACCGGGTGAGCTCATGACTTAGGCCTCGGGCGCTGCCGGTGCGGCGCCGATCTCGATGTCGGTCTCTTCAAAGCCGCCATAGGCCAGGTGCTCGCCCAGGGCATAGCCTTCCATGCGCCAGTACTGGTTATCGAAGCACTTGCGATCCTGGTTATCCTCGGCCTTGCGGTTGCGCGTACCGCGCTGGGTGTAGCAGTGCAGGTTGTCCAGGGTGGTGACCACCATCCGCTTGCCCGGGAAGAAGGGCGGGATGTAGGCCTTGCGCCCGGCGATGGACTCGGCCAGCTTCTGGGCGGCGATCTGCTCGCTCGGCTTGGTGGCTTCGCTGTAGAGCTTGGCTTGGGCTGCCGCCACCAGTTCGGTACCGACCAGCACCACCAGACGCGGGTCTTGGCGGAAAAGGGGATCGATGGTGGTGTTGATAAGATCGGAGGCCATCTCGTCCAGGGTCTTGTAATCGCCTTTGCCGTCCGGGTCGAAGTGGATTTTCTTGCCGGCCCCGGCCTTGATGATCTGGCTGCCGCCGTTCCACTCGCGGGCGATCTGATGCCAACCCTTGTTGACATCTTCACCCAGCGGATGAGCCTCGGGGTCGGTAGTCTCTTCGGCAGAGACGCCGTTCCAGCCGACCCGCAGGATGTCGAGGGCGAATGCCGTGTTGATGAACTCACCGACCAGGCGGATGAACTCGCCCTCGCTGCCGGCGTTGGCCCAGACGCACAGGGTCGCCCAGTCGAGCGACGCGCACGAATCGGTCTCGGTCAGCTCGTAGGTGTTGCCATCCACGCCGACCTTGCCGTTGAAACGGCCATTTTTCTTGCGGCCGGTGAACAGCTTGCCGATGCCGACTTGCACCACTTGGCCCTTGATCTGATCCACATCCATGCAGGTGATGAGGTTCAGGAACTCGACCGAGGCGAGCAGGCCCGCGCGCAGACCGGTTTCCACCGGGCCACTGATGACGCTGAACTGTTTGTCCAGCACGTTAACGGGGATGCCATAGGTCTTGGCCAGGGCAGCGCTGTATTTTTCGAGGCGCTGACGGGCCTGGACGGTTAGGGTCTGACTCACGGTCGCTCCTTAATATGCGGTGGGGGTATCGTCACCGCCGAGCGCGCCCGGGCGTTGGCCCGGCACTTCAACGGAGAACTGGTCGATTTTGGCGGTCAGTTCACTGAGCTGGGTTTGCAGCTGGTTGAACTGCTCGGTGGTGACGCCGGGCTTGTCTTCTTTTGCCGGGTCGATGACCGGGGCTGGTTCGGTCTCCGGTTTGGTTTCCAGCTTGGCGCTGAAGGCATCGATCTTGGCGCCAAGGCCTGTCATGGCCCCCAGCATCTGATCGAACTGTTCTGGTTTCATTTCCTCATCCTCGGATTGGCTGGGGGTGGGTTGTGGTTCGTGCTCGCCATGGCTGGACAGCAGGTTGAACAGCTTTGAGATCAGGCTGTCGGGCTTCTCGTGCTTGGGCAGCTTGAACATGGAGAGATCCAGCGGTTCGCTGGTGCCGATGGTTTGGCCTTTGTTGCTCTTGCTGAACTTGAGATGGGTGGTGCCGGTGCTGGCGGGCTGGTCGGTGACGCCCAGGCCAATCAGGTAGGTGCGACCCAGATCGGCGAATTGCTCGAACGGTTCGATGGAGCAGAACTGGTACTGGCCGCTTTGGTTCCAGTAGACGAGATCCCGATTTGGGCAGAGGACGGCGAACAGTTTGAGCTTGCCGTCTACCTCTTCGGTCTTGAGGGCCTGCACGGTGCCATAGCTGGACCAGCGATCATGCTCCGGCCAGATGACGGCGGTGTAATAGCTCGGGTCGTAGGTCTCGGCCATGTCGACCAGCCAGTCGCGGGTGATGTCTCGGCCGTCCACCGCTTTGCCTTCGGTGGCGATACAGACAAAGCCAGTTCTCAAGGTTGATTCGTTCATGCCTGCTCCCAATTGATACGGGCTCAGGCTATCGGGTCGGAAAGGGGGTTTCATCCGGTTGTGTTCGGGGGGATTCGGATCCAGCGGGATATCCGAAGTGCTCAGAACATCAGTGGGATAAGTCGGGGGAGGGGGCTGGCTATGATGGCGCCATCATTCACCTGATGGAGGCGCTGTGGCGTATCCCGAAGAGATCCGCAAGGCAGCAAAGGGACTCTACCTTAAACGATGGACACCCCAGGAGATCAAGGACGAACTGGGGCTAAATTCGTGTCGCATCATCTATTACTGGGCCGAGAAGCTCGGCTGGCGTGACCTGCTCACCGACGAGGCGGTGGAGGATGCTATCGCTCGCCGGGTGCAGGTGCTGCTGCACCGTGAGAAGAAAAGTCCGGGCGAGCAGGAGGAGCTGGACAGGCTTATCGGCCACCATGTCAGCCTCAAAGAGAAGGCCCTCAAGTGGGTCGAGCGCGAACAGGTGCTGAAGGCCAGGCGCGAGGCAGGGGAGGATCCCGCGCCTGAGCGTGGGCAACGTGGTCGTGGCGGCCAGGATGGCAACAGCCGCAAGGGAAAGGGCGGCAAAAAGGGCAAGAACGAGGTCAGCCACCTGACAGAGGCCGATTTCAGCGAGTGGCTGGGCACCCTGTTCGGCTACCAGCTGCGGGTGCGGGAGGCCAAGAACGACCCGGCCTTGCCGCGTACCCGCAATATCCTGAAAAGCCGCCAGATTGGCATGACCTACTACTTCGCCGGTGAGGCGTTGGAAGATGCCATTCTGACCGGTGGCAATCAGATCTTCCTGTCAGCCACCCGGGCCCAGGCGGAGGTGTTTCGCTCCTACATCTGCAAGATTGCCCAGACCTTCCTCGGGCTCACCCTGACCGGTAACCCTATCGTCTTGTCGAACGGGGCCGAGCTGCACTTTTGTTCCACCAACTCCAACAGCGCCCAGTCCCGCTCGGGCAACGTCTACATCGACGAATACTTCTGGATCCCCAACTTCGAGAAGCTCTCCGATGTCTCCAGCGCCATGGCGACCCAGAGCCATTGGCGCAAGACCTACTTCTCCACACCGTCGAGCAAGGTGCATGAGGCCTATCGCTTCTGGACAGGAGAGCGCTGGAAGGGGCAACGCCCGAGCCGGGTGGCCATCGATTTTCCTGGCGAAGAGGAGATGCGCGATGGCGGCCGGGTTTGCCCTGACAGGCAATGGCGCTATGTCATCACCATCGAGGATGCCATACGCCTGGGCTGTAACCTTATCGACATCGAGGAGCTCAAAGACGAATACCCGGAGGAGGTGTTCGAGCGCCTCTATCTGTGTCGCTTTATCGACGATGCCCTGTCGGTGTTCAAGTTCCAGGATATGGAGCGGGCAGGGGTGGAGCCATCCCGGTGGGAGGATTACAGGCCAGGGCGGCCCGATCCGTTCGGGCGGCGGGAGGTGTGGATGGGCTACGACCCGAGCCGCACCCGCGACAACGCCACCCTGGTGGTGGTTGCACCGCCCACGGTCGCCGGTGAGCGGTTCCGGGTGCTGGAAAAGCACTACTGGCGGGGGCTCAACTTCCAGTTTCAGGCCCAGGAGATAGAGCGCATCGCCAAGAAGTTTCGAGTCACCTATCTGGGGGTCGATGTGTCCGGCATCGGCGCCGGGGTGTTTGACCTCTTGAAGCCCGTCTTCAAAGGGGTGTGTCACCCCATCAACTACAGCATCGAGAGCAAGTCGCGGCTGGTACTCAAGATGATCGACGTGGTGGAGGCGAACCGCATCGAGTGGGACAGCTCGGACAGGGACATCCCGCTGGCGTTCCTGGCCATCAAACGCAGTACCACCGGTGGTGGCCAGATGACGTTCCGCGCGGCGCGCGACAACGTGACCGGACACGCCGACGTGTTCTTTGCCATCGCCCACGCCGTGGCGAACGAGCCCCTCGATACCCACCGCAAACGCAAATCCACCTGGGCAACCAGCCAGGAGAAGAAGGCAGCATGACCAAGCGACAGAAATCCCAACCGGCCCAGACGGTCACCTCACCCAACCGCAGCGCCGTGGCCTTCAGCATGCCGGAGGCCATCGACCCCACTGCCTGGATGACCGATTACACCGGGGTGTTCTACAACCCCTACGGCGAGTATTACCAGCCGCCCATCGAGCGCAAGGGGTTGGCCAAGGTGGCCCGGGCCAACGCCCACCACGGGGCCATCCTGATGGCAAGGCGCAACATGGTGGCGGGGCGCTTCACCAACCAGCGCGCCACCATCACGGCGTTCGTGCACAACTACCTGCAGTTTGGGGATGCGGGCCTGCTTAAAATTCGCAACGGGTTTGGCCAGGTGGTGGGGCTGTACCCGCTCTCAAGTGTCTACCTGCGCCGGCGCGAGGATGGCTGCTTTGTCTACCTGCAGCAGGGGAAGCCGAACCTGATTTACCGCCCGGAGGATGTCATCTGGCTGGCCCAGTACGATCCCGAGCAGCAGGTCTATGGCATGCCCGATTACCTGGGGGGCCTGCAGTCGGCCCTGCTCAACCAGGACGCCACCCTGTTTCGGCGCAAATACTTCCTCAACGGCGCCCACATGGGTTTCATCTTCTATGCCACCGACCCGAACATGGACGATGACACCGAAGAGGAAATGAAGGAGATGATCGCAAGCAGCAAGGGGGTGGGGAACTTCCGCTCGATGTTCGTGAACATCCCCGACGGCAAGCCCGATGGCATCAAGCTGATCCCGGTCGGGGACATAGCGACCAAGGACGAGTTTACCGCCATCAAGGGGATCACCGCCCAGGACGTGCTGACGGCGCACCGCTTCCCGGCGGCGCTGGCCGGCATTATCCCGACCAATGGCGGGGGCGGGTTGGGTGACCCGGAAAAGTATGACGCCACCTATGCCAGGAATGAGGTGTTGCCGCTGTGCGAGCTGGTGCAGGACGCCATCAACAGCGCTGGCCTGCCCCGGGCGCTGTGGGTCACGTTTCGAGAAACGATAGGGGGCGCTGTATAAAAACACAGTCTTAATGATGTAGGATGCAACCTGTTGATTGAGATTTCGATTTATCTGGAGGGGTGATGCGGGTTTTTTGCAAAGAGTGTGGCCAGCGAGGCCGTATTACCAAGACCAATCGGCTGAGCGATGAGGTTTCCGATCTCTATTGTCAGTGCACCGATGCCGAGTGTGGCCATAGCTGGGTGGCCACCTTGTCGTTCGCCCATACCCTGAGCCCTTCGGCCAAGACAACTAATCAGCTAGTTCTCAGTCTGATGGGCTCGTTGACGCCGGAGGGACGGCAGATGGTACTGAAAGGACTGGGGGCGCAATAGCGCCCCCTTCTTCCGTGATTGCATGTGGCGAAGCGTTAAATCTCTTCAATGCGCTGTTTGGCTTTATCCCACGGAAGGCGACTACCGTTGGCTCTCATGGTGTCATAAGCGAGTAAAGCATCTTCTTTGGTCAGAATACTATGCACAACCATCTGCTCCACAACCCACAGTGTCCCCATCACCACAACAGCTTCCTTCTCCGCCGCATTTCTTAGGGCGCGGTCACCGGTCAGAAGTGGGCAACATTCTTGTTTTGCCAAGGCTAGGGCGAAACAGTCATGAATGCTTGGGCCACCATATGTACCATTGAGTTCAAACACAGTGCTGATGCTATCTGCACTAAGTTCGCCGAGCTGCAGACCTAGAGTCAGCAAATGAGGATGGCTATCTTTCAGCTCTTCCTCGAACAATACATCTGGTGTCATGAACTGAAAAGGCAGTTGGAACATTCGGTCGAGCAACAGCCCAACCTCCATATCGATGAGAATATTGGCGTCGCTGATCAGCACCTGCATTTACATGGCCTCACCTTGCATGATGCGCGATCTCCGCAGCTTAATCAGTGGCATCTGCAACAGCTCAGCAGCTTTTGATTCAGATATGATTTCTTCCGAAATAGCACGGTAAACCAACTGTTGGAACAACCAGGTGTGCTCTTGTGGGTAGGGTTCTCCAGGTTCCCCCGCCCGCCATTTCTTGCCAACGAAATACCTGAGATAGAGGTCCTTACAGCGCGCTTCGGTGATTATCCCTAGATCTTTAGCCCGATAAAGGCAGCCCGCCATGCTCAGACCATACTCATGCTTAAGCAAATAGAGCTCTTGTGGCTCTAAACTTCTGCGAGGGCAGCCAAGATGGGCGATAGCCTCGGATTCAGGGAATAGGAAGGCACCTGCAAAGCGGTTGCAGGCCTGCTCTTCATCCATGTCTACTGGCAATTTACCGTGCATAAGAAAATGGCCGAGTTCATGGGCCAAGGTAAAGCGCTGGCGACAGCCTGGCCAATGTGCGGAGACCACGATAACCGGTTGGTTACCGATATGGGCCTGCAGACCGTCAAATTTATTGCCCTGCTCCACCTTAGTGACAATAACCAGAATCCCCTTGGTTTCCAGCAGGTCAATCAGATTGGGTATCGGGTTTACCCCTAGTTGCCAATGTTCACGCACGCTTTCGGCAAATGCCTCAATGTCGTCCCAACCATGGATAGTCGGAAGTGGGGCATTGTAGGAAAAAGGCGGGATGGGGAAATTGGGCCATAGATCGGCAAGAGTCTTCCAACGTTCAGCCTGATCCAGCACATCCCCTTCGATCTGCTGGATTATTTTTGCAGGGGTGGTTGAGCGCTTACGATACTCTACGTTTGCCAAGGTTACGACAGAGGGGCGGAAGAAGAACTCGGTGCGCACATTAAGAGCTGCAGCCAGCTTTAACAGCACGGCAGAAGAGGGCATGCTCTGGTCATGCTCGTATTTTTTTACCATGTTGGCAGACACACCAACTTTCTCTCCCAAGGCCTGCATTGACAGGCCTGCAGCGGCACGAGCACGTCTTACCCGTTCCCCAATCATACTGACTCCGGTTTATAAAATTTACCAAATATGGTAAATCATAAACCGTACTTCGTATGCTTGTCGACCATTGTGACCGGTCACTTTTCAGTTAACCCGCCGTTGGTGCGTTCTTGTTCTTCCAGCCGCATGCCCAGTTCGCAGAGCGTGGCGATAGCCCGGCACATCCCCTCCCGGTCTGCCAGTTTCAGGTCCGGCGTCACCCTCGCGATATCCTGGATAGAGCTATAGATTTCGATATTGATGCCTGTTTGCACATTGCCCCCTATTGCGTTCGCTGATGTCGTTGCCGTGACCATCATAACCCCTCGGATCGGGCCCAACAATTTTGTGCCCTACGTCACATCCTGCACCAGATTGGCACGTGAAACGAGGGCCGCGATTCACAGATAAACAGCGTCCTCTGCATACGGCAGATAGAGGAGTGAATATCGAGTGGCGGGATAGTATGGTGTATGCCATATAGAGATCAACCCGCCGAGAAAAATATTTTCACTATCGTTTGCTTATATCATAAAAATAAGCATTGCGGAGTGTCTAGATGGAGATATCAGGGAGGTATCAAGGGGATATCAGTAAGATACCCAATGGGTATCATGCTGTTCATAAAGGATTTTTTATTTTTGGTTTCGATGGGGTCTCTCTGTGTGTCAATATTGAAATTTTGATTCAATAAATAATGTTTCCGTGAGTCAATAATGCAATTTTGATTTACTGAAAACGTTCAAAATATTGAATGTGAAATTTCAAAATATGATTGAGCGAGCCCCTTTGAGACCGCTTGTGGCATTATTATAAACTTGGGTTTATTCAAATGTTGACCTCAGTTTATTAATGACCGCCCCCGCTGCAGGGGCCGGTCATTATAGTGCAATGGCTTGTTCCCCCAGGGTGAGCCAACAGGCTCCCTCGCCTTTGAAGGTTCCGCCGCATCCTGCCGGCAATGCACAGTCGCAGTTCGGGCAGATCTGCTGTTTCAGCTCGGCTTCCTGCTGCAGCCAGCGTTCCCAGTCTCGCCGGATCAGGGTACTGATGTACTCGTCGGCGGAGTAGGGCTCACAACTGCCAGCCCGAGCGATGCGCAGCGTCTCCAACTGCTGGCGCTCCCGTTCTGAGAGCGCTACCTCCACCCGCTTGATACCGAGGGCGGCCCGCCTGGCTCGTTGTGCCTGCTTGCGTTTGGCCGCCTCACTCATAACGGCACACCTGCCGACCCTTGGCATCCAAGCGAGGGATCAAACCGCCAGAGTGAGAGCTGAGGTACTGGCAGCCGGTGCCGCTGTCGTAAACTACCATAGCCTCAGCTCGATGCGGTGTGCTGGGTGGGGGAGAGCCAATTATCCACCCCGTTACGCCGCCTATCCCCCACACAAGCACAGCGAACCCAATTTCTCCCCCGATGTTCATGCCGCTCCCTCCCTGACCACCATGGCATCCTGCTTGGCCCACGCCCGCCAGCTGGAGATGGTTGCCTCCTTCGCCGGGGTGTCGGTGGATGGGTGGCTGTACACCACATGGGTAACAGTGCCGCGCGAGTTGTGCTTGATGCCGGTCACTTCCCTGGTGGTACCGAAGCGGGAGATCACGTCACCCGGTACCGGATGTTTGCGGGGGTCTCTCATGCATATTGCTCCTTCGTCCACTCTGCAATTTTTGCTCTGGCATCCTCGTCACTGACCGCAGGAGGTAAGTCCATCAGCGGATGGGCGTACTCCCAAACCCCGTCTGGGCTCACCAGCAGCATCTCCGATGCCCCGTTCTCAGGGTTGCGGCTCATGGCCAGCCCCAGCGGATGCAGAACTTCGCTGTTGATGCGAACGATAAGCCCAAGTTCGCTGGCCTGATTCCAGTTGATGTGCTTCATGATTATTCCCCTGCTTCTACATGTTGACGGTGGTCAGCCACTGCCTGGTGCAGGGCTGGCTGGTATGTTGGGTTGAGCTGTGCGGCGGCGCCCGGGTTGGCGCGGTCGGTGGCGCTGCCCGGTGCGATGAATAGGGTGCGGCCGGTGACGGCGCACCGGATGGTGCCACTCTGGTCGATGGCCACGGGGGTGAGCCCGTCCACGATATGGCGGCGGCCAACCGAGCGGCCATCAGCTGTCAGCACCGGTACGGTGGGGAGGTTGGATCTTGCCTGAAACGGGATCGGTACCTCGGTGGCGATGGCCGGCAGGGCCAGCGACGCTGGGCGAGGATGGCGGCGGCGCAGAATGGCGCACGCCATGGCCTGCTGTTTGTCCTTGAGCATCCCCACCCACTGGCTGATCTCGTTGACTGGCCAGCGCTGCTGGAGAATGCAGGTCACCCGATTATCCAGGCGGCGGTACTCTTCGCGGCTGACGGTCTGCTTGCAACTCATGTTCATGCCCACTCCTCGCTGTAGTCGTCCTGTTCCTGCATCCACTCCGGTGCATCAAGCCCTTCCAGCACGCGCCACATCTCGGACTGATAGGGCTGCGGCAGCATCTCTATCCAGATGCGGGTACCGGTATGGCCCTGTGCCTGGTAGACCTTGCCGCACAGCTCAACCAACATCGGCCAGTCCTGGTCGTCTTCCGGCAGCGCGTACTCATCCGACTGGCCCTGTTCGGCTGGCATCTGGCCTTCTGGCTGCCAATCCGGCTCGCTCGGGATCGTCCGGCTCGACTGCACCTGGCCGTTCTCCAGCCAGAGGCTGAAACCGTCCGCGCTGACGCTGGCGCCTGCCCGTAAACGCCCGATGGAGAAGGGAGATAAATCCCATTGCTCTGCCATCAACTGATCCGCGAACGCCTCAGGATCCGGCTGCGTACAGTTATTGTCAGAGCTCCAAGGAGCCGGGCGGTCGCCCGACTGAACACCCACACCCCAACCCGAACCCCCGACGGCCTTGGCGGCCTCATAGGTGCCTGCTGGTACCACTTCCCACCCTTGCAGGCGGGTCTTGATACCCAGGCGAGCGGTGTGCAGCCCCATCAGGCGTTTGACATCCTCGCCATAGCTGTTGGCTTGTTCTTCGATGAGGTGGGCCAGCTTGATGGGGTGCTCGGCACGGGTAGCCAGCGCCCCGCCCATGGCTTCTAGGTAGCAACGAAAGATGGCGTTATCGGCGGCATAGCGGGCAGCCTCAAAGCGCGGGTCTTGCAACACTGGCTTGGGTGGCCCCACCAGATCGCCATGCTTCTTGGCGTTGCTGATGCGGCGCAGCTCGCGCCACACCCCGACCGGTGCACCGCCGAGTTGCTGAAAGGATCGAATGCCCCACCAACTTGCCCAGGCGCAGGCATGCAGAGCGCCTTGATCGGCAGGGGTGTTTGCCTCTTCATCGTCACCGACATAGGCGCCATCGATGTTCTTGGCGATGTACTTGGCCAGATAACCGGTGGCATCGCCCTTGGTGGGGTCGATCAGCTTCCAGTCGAAACGGGGCGTGATATCGGTGAATGAGGGGGCGGCGATGGGGTTGCGCACCAGTTCGGTTTTGTCGTCGGTCAGGGCATAGCGCTGCAGGGTGCTGATCACCTTGTTGCGATCGCTCGGGCGCATAAACAGCAACATGTGCCAGTGCGGGGTGCCGTCATGGTGAGGCTCGCACACCCGAAAGCCATACACCGGTGTGTCGTGGCGCTTGAGTGAAGCGCGGGTCAGGCTCCACAATTTGGCCAGATATGCGCAGGTGTCGCGCGGGGTGGCACCTTCGTACTTTTCGTTATCAATGGTCTTGCCGTTGCGGCCTGTCTTCCAGGCGTGAAAGCGGCTCGGGGCTGTCCAGGTGAAGAAGACCCCCACATGGCCCTGCTGCTCGGCGTAGTCTTCAAAGCCACGCATGCGGGTCATCATCTCGTTGCGGCGGTTGACCGGGTTGGAGATGCTGGACTCCCAGCAATCTTTCATTGAGATAACAAGATCGTGCTGGCTGTTCATCACTTCCGACTCGGCCAGCCAGCGCATCATGGCCCGCTTGCGCTCGCACACCACCTTCATGGTGGCGTTCGAGACGTAGGCAGAGACGCCGTGGCGTACACTGCCCAGCAGGATGGCGATGTGCTCTTGCAGCCGATCCCAGCAGCGGTTCACGCGCTTCTCCCACCACTTGGCGCTGAGCAAGCGCACCATCACGCTGAGGATCCAGTTATTCCGCGCCTCTTGGGTTTGGAATTTCGGTATCTTGCCGATGAATTCCCACTGGTCGGCGGGTTGCTTGATGGCTTCCCATGTCGCCATCAGATCCAGTTCACCGGCGGTGCTGTTCTGCTCAATGTTTTTCCAGATGGCGGCTGTCATATTGGCGAACTGGTGGGCCACCCGCTTGCGGCCTTCGTCATCGCGCAGGTGTTGGGCATTGACCGGGATCGCCTGTACAAGGGCGCGAATCCACCGGACCCGCTCACGTAGCCAGATGTTGGCATTGCGGGCTTTCTTGGCGGTGCCACTCTTGCGGCGGCGCATGTACTGCTTGAACAGGGTCTGGGTCAGCTGCATGGAGAACCCATCGAGCAGCTGCACGGCCCACACCAGATCATATTCACCGACCGAACCGATAAACGAATCGGCCAGGTTGATACCTGGCATGGAGTTGGAGAGCGATTCAATGCGCGACCTGATGGCCTTTTTTGACAGCGGCAGCTGTCCATGGGCAGCAGACGGCAGACGGGTGATGGCAAAACCAAATTTGCCAGCCTCGGCGGCTGGCCCAGTGTTGTTCTGATGGTTCATTGGTGATGGTTACCCGACAGATCTTTGATGTTGTTTCGGCAGGAGGTCAGCGCATGGCGGGCATGCCTCGCTATCTTTCTGGCTGCGACACACTGGCGCAGAGTGAGGGAGACCGTGCAGCGCGGGCGAGGGGATAGCCGACGCATTGCCAGCAGGTCGCGCTGGTAGCTGCGCAGGCGGGCCTCGTCGCTCATCAGGGTGTCGAACCATCTATCCACACGGGTTTGCAGGTCTGAGATCAGGCGATGG
Source organism: Aeromonas sp. BIGb0405 (assembly GCF_024807335.1). Taxonomy (NCBI): domain Bacteria; kingdom Pseudomonadati; phylum Pseudomonadota; class Gammaproteobacteria; order Aeromonadales; family Aeromonadaceae; genus Aeromonas; species Aeromonas sp. BIGb0405. Next base: position 71,261 of record NZ_JANUEP010000004.1, on the reverse strand, counting down.
CTCATGCTGCCTCCTCTGCAATCAGGTGGCTCAGACCATCCGGCAGGGCAACACGGTTTCCTTTATCCCAGATAAACCAGCAGTATTCGCAGGAGTCGGAGCCGCCGCCCACGAACCGGGGGCGCGGTATCAGGATCGGGGTCTTGTTCGGGAATCCTATTTCAGCCCAGAACGGCACCCGCCGCTTGCTGCCGAGGAAGTTCACCCGTTGCAGGTAGATGAGCGTCCCGTCCGGTGCGAGTTCGGACAGACTCTTTCTCATGAATTCCTCGGTGAGGGAAAACGGCGGGTTGGTGATGATGACGTCGAACTGGCGGCCAAAGTCCCAGTCCAGGTAGTCACGGCCATGGCGGATCTCGGCCCACTCCTTCTGACCATCTGGCAGTGGGACGGCATCATAGATGTTCCCCTCAGCGCGGCAGGGTTCCATAAAGGTGTCGCCCTGGCGGAACTGAATGTGGCGCATCAGTGCTACAACTGCGCTGATTGGAGTTGGGTAGAGCTCGCGCTCGATGGTGTTGCCGGTCGTGCTGCTCATGCCTGATATTCCTCGTCTTCGCTGTCTGCATTTGACTCGCGGCTGGCCAGTGCCAGCAGCCCATACATCGCCAGCAGCAACACTGCTGAGCGAGTGACAACCAGATCCTCACGCCGCAGACCATCACCCTGGTTCAGCTCTGCCAGCAGTTGCACGACCAGCTCGCCGGTGTCCTCGAAGGCAGCCAGCCGCTTGTTCAGCTCGTCGGCTGACCTGTAGCCAATGCAATGAACGGCGGCCGACATGGCGACCATGCTGGTGTTCACCTCACCGACAAGCGGCTCTGGGAGCGAATCGCCGTTAACACCGACCCAGTCACTCAGGCTGGCAGCGGTGGTTCTGACCACCCTATACAAATCCAGCACAGCCAGCTCGGCGGCCAGCCTGGCCATCGGATTCACATAGACGTTGCTCATGTTGCACCCCCTACAACCACGCATCCGTTCACCGGTGACCAACTTGAGATGGGCACTTGCAGGCCCAGCTTGTTTTGATCACGCTCGCCGCTCAGCAGCATGAGTGCTTGTTCGTTGCAGCTTTCGCAGCCACACCACTGGCCTCCGCACTGGCAGAACTCTTGCTCGCCGTGTTTCTCCCTGGAGTAGATGGAGAGGCGCAGGCAGGCCTGACACATCACAAAGAAGCTGATGCGGATCACGCTCAGCCGATTAGGTCGGCTCGGCACCTTGGCAATGGTGCCGGTGGTAACGGTGGCATCGGGGCCAGAGGCCATATCAGCGCCAATGAAGAACGGGTTATCCATAAACGGCAGGTCATCAACCGGCACCTGAGCGGCATCGTCTTGCGGCTGGAATACCATCCGTTCTTCATCGACACTCCAGGTAAAGCTGCTTCTTCCCTCTACGAACAGCCATTCATCCGCAGCCTGTGGGTTGGCTGCGGCGAACTCGTTGAACAAGCGAAGGAACATCAGGTCTTGGCTCATGCCTCATCCCCCATCATTGAGTCGTCATCGAGCAGATCCGCGGGGCGGCTAGTTACGACCAGCTGCACCTGGATGTACTCATCCCTTGAATAGAGCTCGCCCAGGGCGATGCGGTTTGTCTGCTCAGTGCTGGCCAACAGCTCGGTCAGCAGCGGCAACACGGCCCGCTCTGCCCGCTTTGCGATATGAATGGCGTCGATGCTCATGCCTGGGCCCTCCGGTTCATGGTGTGGAATAGCTGGTGCCAGCGCAGTTGCAGGTGGGCCTGCTCACGCAGATTGCGGCCCTCTGGGCCGCGCTTGGTGGTGTAGGTCTTCGCCCTGATGCGGTGCGGCAGATCGGCCAAATCGGCCAGGGCTGCCTGCCGGGTGATGGGGTGGAACAGCTTTTTCATGCCACCCCCTCGATGATGCGGATGGCGCCTGAGAGCATGCGCTCCATGCGGGCGTACCCGTTCTGGCCCGCAGTTGGTGTAACCCTGCTGCACCAGATAGGCGCTGGCGGCCTTGATGGTCGGTTCGGTGTGACGAGTGATAACGGCGGCCATGATCAGATCCCTCCACGGCTGTTGACGCATGACCAGACCGCACGCCAGGCCATGGCGGCCGGGCGTTCTACTGCATGGATCAGGTCAGGGCTGGAGTTGTAGCGCGGGCCCTGGCGGGCCAGCTTGCGGTTTTGCAGGCGCAGGTTGCGCACTGTGTCGAGAATGGCTAGAGTTGGCATGTCGATTTTCCTAGTCGATAAGTGACTGATGAAAGCCCCGCGGTGTTCCACCACCTTTGCGGGGTTTTTTATTGCCCGATTGCTCGCGGGCCGCTTTGTGTTATCTGGCTGGCTGCCATGACGGCGCGCTTCATGCGCAGCTTGGCGGCACGTTCCTTCTTCTCTCTCTCGATATCCCCGATGGCTCTGGTAGTCGGAGCTGGGTGCCATACCTTGGCGTCACAGCCGCCGCGAAACTCCCCCTGGTACTCCAGCGCGATCACCGCCATCCTGACCGCCTCACGCTGGGCATGGGGCAGGGCTGACAAGGTGGCGGTCATCAGCTCGCCCCGTGGCTGGCGGGCAATGGCACAGATGGCCGCTTTTTTGGCCTGGCTCAAGGCCAGCCAGTCGGTGTCCAGACTGGAGCGCGTTTTGCCGAACAACTCCCGCAGGATCTGGCAGCCGGCGGTGTTCATGGCCACCTGCTCCAGCGGAGTCAGGCCCGCGAGATTGCGTTCGTCGTGGTTGGTTTGCTTCTCTTGCATGGGTTTCCCCTTACATGGTCATGGTTTGCATCAGGATGTCTGATGCGCAGGCGACGGCCGGCACAGCCTGAAAGCGGGCCTCGACGTCGTGGATGAGTAGTGCCAGCGACCCCATGGCGGCGGTGGCGACACTGATGATGGTGTTGCGTTCGGTGCGGGTGACCCGTCCCCGTTCGGCCAGCTCCACCGCACGCAGGCCGATACTGGCAACGTCAGCGTTGAGGCGGATCGCCTGGTGGGGTAGGGATGGCGCCCGGTCGGCGCTGGGGATGGCGATGGCCGTCAGGCCGCACTCCATCAGCATGCCGTCGATCAGGGTTTCGTCCCCTTCGGTGGCGTGGTAGAGCGCGATGAGATCAGCCATGGTCAGGTGATGCGGTTGGTCGGGGTTGAGTTTGTTTCTCAACACCTGGGCATCAATGCCGGCCAACGGGGCAATCGCGCTGATCTCGTGATTAGATTTGAACCTGCTGCATGCAGATTCGAGGTGCGGGTGTTTGCAGTCGCCACTGATAAACATGGTTCTCGATCCAATGAGTGCCATAGTAATCAGGAGGTTGCAGGGAGGTAGGCGGCTGCGGCGGCTTTGTGGTACAGCGCGACCATGTTGATCAGGACGCGGTGCTTGGGGCCTGGTTTTGGCATGATCTGCAGCTCACCACTAGAGATCATCTTCTTGACGGTGCCAACAGGGATGCCGGTATCGGCGCTATAGCGCTCGATGGTTTTGACTGGTGTATCGATCTTGAGTGCAATCTCTGACATGATAGATCCCCTTAAACGTTGCTCAATACGGCTCGATATAGCTCTAATGCTTCAATTCAATCTCACAAAGCGAATTGTTGATCTAAAAAGTTACTCGGTCAATCCTTAGGGGCATTAATAACCCTATAAAGTTCTATAAGGTGCTTTATGACTACGGAGAAAGCTTTAAAGGTTGATTTTGATCAGTCATCCTTCTCAGAACGACTTACTAAGGTGATAGGCAACGAACCAATTCGCGCTTTTGCTCGACGAGCAGACATGAGCGATAGCGGCCTCAAGCGCTATCTGTATGAGGGAACCATTCCTCCTATTGATCGAGCTTTAAACTTGGCGCGCGCAGGCGGTGTCACCTTTGACTGGCTGGTGTTTGGTATCGGTGAGGCAGGGTCCAGCACTCGAACAAATCTTCCTATTGCGCCAGCTTCTGATGTTCAAGGCTTTCAGGTAACCGAAGAGTTCACCACGATTCCCGCCTATCAGGTGTTTGCGAGCGCAGGGCATGGCGCCAATATCACAGACGAAGCACTGGCCGAGCCGATGGCGTTCCGTAGCGACTGGTTGCGCCGTGAAGGGTTTGACCCGGCCAAGATGGCTGTCATCCGGGCCAAGGGCGACAGCATGGAGCCGACCATCAATGATGGCGATGTGATCCTGGTGCGGTTGAAGAATGGAGAAGCCCCCCGCGATGGCCTCTATGTGCTGCGCCTCGATGGCGGCCTGTTCGTCAAGCGCCTGCAGTTCGACCTGGGTGGTGTGCGCATCATCTCCGACAACCCCCTGTACAAATCACGCGACCTGAGCAAGGCCGAACTGGCCGAGCTGGATCTGGTTGGCCGCGTGGTCTGGGCTGGTAAGAAGTTTTAAGGAGTTCTAATGCTTTCTGTGCTGGCTATCTGGACAGCCCTTTTATGCTTGTTGCTGACGGTGATCAGTTTGTTCAAACCGGCTTTGTTTGGACTGAAACGTCGGCTTAATGCGTTCTTTATCGGGCTCTATGCATTCCTCGGTTTTGCCCTGCTCAGCTCGGTGCCGGATGGAAAAATAGAGCTGGGTGGTGGGTTGGTGTTACTGGCGGTGCTGTCTGCCGCGCATGGCATCTTGCTGTTCTTCAGTCACGCGTTTGCCGTGCTCAGGATGAGCAAAGAGGAACGAGCTCAGAGGGCGGCATCAGCTCGCCCCAGTAAAGCCACGGCTGGCGTACTGATTCTATTTGTTGCGGCGGTTGTTGGAGCGTGGCTATTCCGCCCTACTTGGTATGATGCTCCCATGCAGCCTACTGAGAGCGCGATGGTGCAAGGTGAGCCGCAATCGGCCAAGGCACAGCGGGCGCTTTCCCTCGCTGACCAGTGCCGATTGGAGTTGGATATCTACCAGAAGATGAAACAGACCACGGATGGAGTGATGGAGCACTTTGGTGGTCTGCTGGATGGACAGCAGATCGACTATAACCAGATCGCCGAGTATCGGGTGAAAAGTGTTACACCGGTGATATCCGCGGCCCGTGACTCGATGAGCGACGTACGCACCAGCAACCTAACTGATGATGTGGTGCTCCGACTTGCAGTTGACCTGGTGCAGCGTAGTGATGCGTTTGTCGGCCAGCTCTATACCTTTGCCAGAAATGGTGATGTTAGCTCCCTACAGTCGGCACGGGACCAGCTGGCGCAGGTCATTGCATCCCACAAGCAAGCCCTGACAGTGTGCGATGACAGTCAAAAAAATTGAGGGGCAAGCCAAGCCGTGGCGGGCAGACGTTCGTCCTGACGGAGTGACCGGTCCCCGACTGCGCAAATCCTTCATGACCAAGGGGGAGGCGCTGGCGTGGGAGCGGCACCAGCTAATGAACAAGCCCTGGCTAAAAGAACCTGAACCAGAGAGTGAGCAGCAAGAGCAACAACGCCTGCTTGACCTGGTTCGACTCTGGTTTGGTCGCCATGGTCAGACGTTGGCTGATGGGGAGCGGCGGCGGGATAAGTTGATATGGCTATGTGAAGCACTGGATAACCCGGTTGCTACCGAGTTCACCTCTGAGCACTTCTCGGCCTATCGTGAACGTCGACTCGCGGGCGATCTCTATATCCCAGGTCGAAGCAAGCAGGTTACGCCGACCACTATCAACCGAGAGCAGCTTTATCTGCAGGCGGTATTCAACGAACTGGCCCGCCTTGGGGTGTGGAGTGGCGGCAACCCGTTGGCCGACCTGCGCCAGTACAAGGTACAGGAGAGCGAGTTGGCCTATCTCTCCCAGGATGAGATCGAGCAGCTGCTCGATACCTGCAAGGAGCTGCGGGATCTGTGGCTGATAGTGATGCTCTGCCTGTCGACTGGGGCCCGTTGGTCAGAGATCGAAAAAGTCAGCCGCTCCCAAGTTGGCTTGGGTCGGATCACGTTCACTCGTACCAAGGGAAAACGAAACCGGACAGTACCAGTAGCACCCTGGTTACTAGCCATGCTGCCCAAACGCCCCGGGCGTCTATTCAAAGATTGTTATGCTGAGTTTGAGAAAGCTATCAAGCGGGCCAACATCACGTTGCCATCCGGGCAGAGCACCCACGTTCTGCGTCACACCTTCGCCAGTCACTTCATGATGAATGGCGGCAACATTCTGGTGCTGCAACGTATCCTCGGCCATACAGATATAAAGATGACAATGCGCTATGCCCACTTTGCCCCCGATCATTTGGAAGATGCCGTGCGGCTGAACCCCATCACGGCCTTGAAAGATGTCCACAAACAGTCCATCCAGCCGCTCCACATTGACTTATAAAGCGCGATATTGAACTTTTCCAACCCTTATGAATCAGTAACTTATTGATTTATAAGGTTGCTTTGCGGATTCAAAATCCGCCGTTGCAAGACGTGTCGGTTCGAGTCCGACCCCGGGCACCATTCCAGAATTCAGTGACAAAAGGCCATCCTCGCGGATGGCCTTTTGTTTTTCTGGATCCCGTTGCAGGGTCCTGGCGATGGGCATCGACAGCGGGATGTCTGGCTGCGAGGTTGCCCTGACGCCAGGCTTGATTTTGTGTCTTCATCTGTGATGCCTCTTCTGGCTTACGCCATGCAACCACGCCAGAGGCGATCTCTTTCGCAGTCAACAGCCCCCCGGCAGTCAACAGAACCTCCACGCCACAAGCGGACAGTGCAGCCTCCCCGCAGCCATGCCCCGTGGCTGCTGAGTGGGCGTCAAGCCCGCCTGGTTTTTCCCCTCGCAGCCAGTGCGACTGGGTTCCCCTGGTCCTTCCGGCGCCCGCAACCAAGGCTTTGCGCCATTTAAGTGCATCCCCGGATGCTGCTCGGTCGAGGTGCAATCCTGAATGGGTTGGCGCGTCCAGCGCACCATCATGGTGCTAATATTCCTCTTTATCTTTTTAATACACTGATAGTAAAGAGGTTTATTAACTGGCCTGGTTTATGCTTCCGTTCATCAGCTTGCCATGTTGCCGCACCAATAAGGGCACATCAGTCAAGAAGGCGATGGAAGGGATGGCCGGGTATGTTTTATATGAGCCACCGGATCCACATGTTCATCAGCAAGGTGAACCGATCCGGTGCAGGAAAGACAGGGAAGGAGATGGCGATATGCTCAAGAGATTCATGATGACAGGCCCGCTGGCGTTGACCGCCTTGCTGGCCGCCCCAAGCTGGGCACAGGATGCGGTCGTGGCCACAGCCCCAGTCGCTGCCGTGACCATCAACAAAGGGGACAATGTCTGGATGCTGCTGTCGGCGGCGCTGGTGATCCTGATGTCGATCCCGGGCCTGGCACTGTTTTACGGTGGATTGGTGCGCAGCAAGAACATGTTGAGCGTACTGATGCAGGTATTTGCCCTGTTTTCCCTTATTTGTGTGCTGTGGGTGGTGTATGGCTACTCGCTCGCCTTCACCGAGGGCAACAGCTTCTATGGCTCCTTCGACAAGCTGCTGCTCAAAGGGGTGACCCCTGACTCCATCGCTGCCACCTTCAGCAAGGGAGTGGGCATCAGCGAATTCATCTATGTCGTGTTCCAGGGGGCCTTCGCAGCCATCACCTGCGGTCTGATCGTGGGGGCCTTCGCCGAGCGCATCAAGTTTGCCGCGGTGCTGCTTTTTTCCGTGCTCTGGTTCACCTTCTCCTACATCCCGCTGGCGCACATGGTGTGGTACTGGGCAGGTCCTGACGCTTATACCACTCTTGAGGCCGCCACCGCTGCCACCGCCACCGCGGGTTACCTGTTCCAGCATGGGGACCTCGATTTCGCTGGCGGCACAGTGGTGCACATCAACGCGGCCGTGGCCGGGTTGGTCGGGGCCTTCATGGTCGGCAAACGCCTCGGTTATGGCCGCGACGCCATGACACCCCATAGCCTCACCATGACCATGATCGGGGTCTCCCTGCTCTGGTTTGGCTGGTTTGGTTTCAACGCAGGCTCTGCTCTGGAGGCCAATGGCACGGCCGCCCTGGCCTTTATCAACACCTGGCTGGCCCCGGCGGCGGCGGCGCTCTCCTGGACCCTGGCCGAGTGGCTGATGAAGGGCCGTCCCTCCTTGCTGGGTGCGGCCTCTGGTGCCGTTGCCGGACTCGTCGTGATCACCCCGGCCGCCGGTTTTGTCGGTGTGGGCGGTGCTCTCATCATGGGGTTGCTGAGCGGGGTCGCTGGCCTCTGGGGTGTACATGGTCTCAAGCGACTGCTGGGTGCCGATGACAGCCTGGATGTGTTTGGCCTGCACGGGGTGTGCGGCATCCTGGGGGCGCTCTTGACCGGGGTCTTCGCCAGCCCGGATCTGGGCGGTACCGGGGTATGGGACTATGTCACCAATCAGGTGGCGCCAGATTACTCCATCCTGACCCAGGTCAAGATCCAGGCCATAGGCGTTGGCGTGACCATCCTCTGGTCCGGTGTCGTCGCTTTCCTGGCCTACAAGCTGGTGGATATGACCATCGGGCTACGGGTAAAAGAGGATGCAGAGCGCGAAGGGCTGGATGTCACCAGCCATGGCGAGAAGGCCTACAGCCAGTAAAAACATCAAGTCACAGGATCTCCATGCCGCCGCCGGTCCTATCCGGCGGCTTTTTTATGGCCGCCAAGGGGCAGCAGCTCGGCCCAGCGTTTGCTGATGGCGCTGCTTTATGCCTGGCGATCTGCCCGGTTCACCGCTCAGCTATTTCCGCTATGGCAACGTTTTATGCCTGCAATTTGGCCGGATCTCCGCTAAACTCTGCCACCCTTTATTTGGGGTAGCCGGGCCAGCCCTGCTTCCACCCTTTCTTCTATGCCTTCGGAGCCGCTCATGCCGTTAGTGGGACACCAACATCAGATCGATATTCTGGAACTGACCGACAAAGGGGATGGCAAGGGTCGCCTGTTCGATCGCCCCCTGTTCGTCGAGGGTCTGCTGCCCGGTGAGCAGGCGCTGGTCGAGTTGACCGAGGTCAAGCCGAACTACCTGCACGGCAAGCTGGTCGAGCTGACCCAGCCCTCCGCCGACAGGGTTCCCGACTTCTGCCCCAATACCGAGTGCGGCGGCTGCCAGGTCAGGCCGCTGGCCTATCCGGCCCAGCTCAAGCTCAAGCAATCCCTGGTGCAGAGCGCACTGGATCAGGCCGGGCTGACGACTCAGGTCAACCCCATCCTCGGCATGGACAGCCCCTTCGCCTACCGCAACAAGGCGCAGTACGCCGTGCGTGGCAGCGAGGCGGGGGCCGAGATCGGCTTCTATCGCAAGCACTCCCACACACTCATCACCGCCGACGACTGCGCGGTGCAGGACTCCCTGCACGTGGAACTCAACGCCCGGGTGCGTGGCTGGATGCGCGCGCACGATATCGCCGCCTATGACGAGGTGGCCCACACCGGCTGCGTGCGCAACCTGATGACCCGCAAGGGCTTCAAGAGCGGCGAGCTGATGGTGGTGCTGGTGACCCTGGGTGAAGCGCTGCCCTTCGAGGCCGAACTGCTGGCTATCTTAAGCGATCTGCCCATCACCACCCTGGTGCAGAACATCAATGACGAGCGCACCAACCGCATCCTGGGAACGAGCAACCGCGTGCTGCTGGGGGAAGGGGTGATCCGCGACAAGATCCACGAGCTCGAATTCGAGATCTCGCCGCTCTCCTTCTTCCAGAACAACCCGAGCCAGACCGATGTGCTCTACTCCAAGGCGCTGGAATACAGCGAGTTGACCGGCAACGAGACGGTGTTCGACATCTATTGCGGCATCGGCACCATCTCCCTGTTCCTGGCAGCCAAGGCGGCCAAGGTAGTCGGCATCGAGTCGGTGGAGAGCGCGATCTCGGATGCCCGTCGCAACGCCGCCCTGAACGGCATAGAGCACACCGAATTCCACGTGGGCAAGGCCGAGCAGCTGATGCCCGAGCTGCACGCCCAGGGCGTGAGCGCCGATGTGGTGGTGATGGATCCCCCCCGCAAGGGTTGTGACAAGGCGGTGCTGCAGACCCTGGTCGCCATGGCGCCGCGCCGTCTGGTCTATGTCTCCTGCAACCCGCAGACCCTGGCACGGGATCTCGCCTATCTGGTCAAGCAGGGCTTCGTGCTGGATGAAGTGCAACCGGTGGACATGTTCCCGCACTCCATGCACGTGGAAGCGGTTGCCCGTCTGAGCCTGCCAGCGAAAGACTGAGCGAGTATTGGCGCGGAGAGATTGACATGTTCCTCCTCCGCGCCATGTCGGTAGATGCCGTCACACGCTTGAGCTTGCTGGCCAAGGCATGATTTGAATTAGCCAGATGGCTCTGATAAAAACGACTCCACATGGAGTCGTTTTTTATGGCCGCTCGCAAGCGGGTTAAAGGGCAGGGAGCCTGATATGAGCATTCGTTTGGCCGAGGCGGAAGATGCCGCCGCCCTGGATCACTTCTTTCAACAGCTGGATCGGGAGACGCGTTTCATGCTGTTCGAGGCGGGGGAGCGCCCATCCGATATCGAGGGGCTGCGCCAGCGGCTCGAGGCCATGGCGGCGGCCCCCAATCAGGCCATGTGGCTGCTGGTGCTGGACGGGGAGGTGGAGGGGTTTGCGCTGATGATCGGAGGCGGCTTGAGGCGCAATCGACACTGCGCCCTGGTGGTGATGGGGTTGCGGTCGAGTGCGCGGGGCCTGGGGTGGGGTGAGCGTTTGCTACGTACCCTGATCGCCGCCGCGCCAGGTTGTGGCATCAGCCGGCTGGAGTTGGGAGTGATGGCCCATAACGAGGCGGCTCATGGGCTCTATCGCAAATGCGGCTTTATCGACGAAGGCATTCGGCGCAACGCCTATCGACTGGATGATCGCGATGTCGACGAGATCAGCATGGGTCTTTTATTGCCGCCAGACGCGCCATGACGCCATCTCTTTAGGAGCGCCAGGCGTTAAGCGCATGGCAACAGCGTGTTAAGCGCGGACAGAGACAAGGAATCGATCATGAAAGCTATCTTGTTGCGTTGGCTGGCCCGTTACGATGCCTGGAGCCAGCGCTGGGGCCTATCCCCTGAGTATCGCCGTTGCTGTACGCCTCAGCGCAGGGAGGCCAGAGCCGATTGTCCCAAGCCGGTGCCGGTTGAAAAGCAGTCAGCGCCATGAGCGGCCCAGGCTGAACGGCATGTGGCGGGTAATCGACTCCCCGGGCCATGCGTTTGTGGCCTGCTGGGCCGGGGGGATCCCCCGAGCTAAGCTCAGATTAAGAGTGTTCCGTCCCTCACTGGGTCGGTAACCCGCCTCCTTTCTTCTCTTTATATAGCGAGCCCTGTTCTATGCGGTCGTTTGACAGCCACTGCCACCTGGATTTCCCCGACTTTGATCAGGATCGTGCCGCTCTGCTGGCTGAGTGTCGCCTGCGGGGTGTGGCGGGCTTCATCATCCCCGCTATCGGTGCCGGCAACTGGCGCCGGGTGATGGCGCTGGCTGCGAGCGAGCCCGACATCTTCTTCGCTCTCGGTGTGCACCCATGCTTCGTGGCCGATCAGCCAGAGGATGTGATGGCGCAGCTAGCTGCCCTGGCCGCTGCACGACCGGCGGGTCTGGTTGCCATAGGGGAGTGCGGTCTGGATGGGCGATCCCATCTGGTCCAGGAGGGGCAGTTAGCCCTGTTTGAGGCACAAATCAGGTTGGCCATGGGGATGGATCTCCCCCTCATCGTCCATTCGGTGCGAGCCAACGACGATGTGCTCAAGCTATTGCGCCGTCACAAGCCGGCCAGGGGAGGGGTCATTCATGCCTTCAGCGGCTCTTTGCATCAGGCGGAGCGTTTCTGGCAACTGGGTTTCAAGTTGGGTATTGGCGGTACCATCACCTATGAGCGGGCCAATAAAACCAGAGAGGCGGTAGCGGCCATGCCGCTTGAGTCTCTATTGCTGGAAACGGACTCCCCAGACATGCCACTGTCGGGGGCGCAAGGGGAGCGTAATTCGCCACTCTCTCTATTAAGGGTGCTTGATGAATTGGCAAATATAAAACGTTTGCCTGTCGAGTATGTTGCAAGGGTGTTGTGTGAATCCACATCCCGCAGTTTTCATCTCCATAAATAAATCATTAACATTAATTCAACCTGGCAATGCTCGTGGGTGAAAAAGCACGGGGATAAAAATCGTTTGCGGTCTAATTTAGCGCCAGTTAGTCGATTTGATGCTTACAAAATGTGACCGCCCTTATACTTTGTCGCGAGCCAGTTAGTATAATGCGCACCCTTGATTGATAAGTTTGGGACACAACTTATTAACAAGTTGGAAGGTGCTACTACGAGGAAGATAACAATGAGTTTGATCATGGGTCTGGTAGGGATGGCGACGCTCATCCTTATCGCGGTGCTGTTCTCCAGCAACCGCAAGGCAATCAACATCCGTACCGTGGCAGGTGCGTTTGTTATTCAAGCCGGTCTGGGGGCATTCGTTCTGTATGTTCCGGTTGGCCGCGATATTCTGGTCGGCGTCTCCAGTGCCGTTTCCAGCGTCATTAGCTATGGCCAGGATGGTATTAATTTCCTGTTTGGTGGCCTGGTCAGCGATAAGATGTTTGAAGTATTTGGTGGTGGTGGCTTTGTATTTGCCTTCCGCGTTCTGCCAGTCATCATCTTCTTCTCTTCCCTGATTGCCGTTCTCTATTACCTCGGCATCATGCAACTTGTCATCAAGGTGCTGGGTGGCGGACTGCAAAAAGTGCTGGGTACGTCCCGTACTGAATCTCTGTCTGCGACTGCCAACATTTTCGTTGGTCAGACCGAGGCCCCGCTGGTGGTACGTCCCTTCATCGGCAAGATGACCGACTCCGAGCTGTTTGCCGTCATGTGTGGTGGCCTGGCCTCCGTAGCCGGTTCCGTACTGGCCGGTTACGCCGCCATGGGCGTCAAAATGGAATACCTGATTGCTGCCTCCTTCATGGCTGCCCCGGGTGGTCTGTTGTTCGCCAAGTTGATCGTGCCTGAGACCCAGAGCCCGAACTATGACGAGAACAGCGCCGATGGCGACCTGGATGACAAGCCAGCCAACGTGATCGATGCCGCCGCAGCCGGTGCTTCCTCCGGTATGCAACTGGCCCTGAACGTCGGCGCCATGCTGCTGGCCTTCATCGGCTTGATCGCCATGATCAACGGTATCTTCTCCGGGATCGGTGGCTGGTTCGGCTATCCTCAGCTCTCTCTGGAACTGCTGCTGGGCTGGTTGTTCTCCCCGCTGGCCTTCCTGATTGGTGTGCCTTGGAGCGAAGCGACCGTCGCCGGTTCCTTCATCGGTCAGAAGCTGGTGGTGAACGAGTTCGTGGCCTATCTGAACTTTGCTCCTTACCTGAAGGATGAAGTGCTGATCAATGGCGTGGCCATGTCCGACCACACCAAGGCGATCATCTCCTTCGCCCTGTGCGGTTTCGCGAACCTCTCCTCCGTGGCTATCTTGCTGGGTGGTCTGGGTTCCATGGCACCGAACCGTCGTGGTGACATTGCGCGCTTTGGTCTGAAAGCCGTGTTGGCAGGTTCCCTGTCCAACCTGATGTCTGCAACCATTGCAGGCTTCTTCCTGGCCCTGTCCGCGATCTAAGTACGGCTGACAAGCCTTAAGCCGAACGCCACAGCATATGCTGTGGCGTTCGCATTTGGGGAGCTGACAACCGTTTTCCTCCCTAAACTCATCACAAGAAGTGAGTCAAACCGGAGGTTCTATGAACGAAGTGTTACTGGCCATGGTTGCCGGCTTCATCGTCGGCCTGTTGTTTTCTTTCCTCAAATTGCCGATCCCGGCACCACCGGTATTATCCGGGGTGATGGGTATCGTAGGAGTCTACCTTGGTGGTGTCGCCTACTCTTGGGTGTTGACTCGCTTCTTCTCCTGAGAAGGAGAAAGTGATGGATTTGCCTGGTGTGAGATACCTCTGGAATTGGCAAATCCGGCTTGCAAACAGGGGGTATCTCGGCTGAAATAGGCATTGCCAGCAGGGTGCTGGCATTGACTAATGCCCGATGGGATCGGGTGTTGGCGGTCAAATGGAATTGATTGGGAATCAGGGTCTGATGTGCATGACCTTTCTCAAGTCTTCATGGAACCAAGTCCGCACTTTTGTAAGAAAGTGACAGGGCTCTTGCCTTATTTACAGTCTATTGCCCGTGCAGTCGCACTGTATTTCCATGCCCGCATGCTGGGTGGAACCTGTCGGCCAACTGCGTCTTCGCAGCTGACTCGTTTGCCTCATGGGGCCCAATCAAAGACTTTGGAGAATTTCATGACCGATCTGAAACTGGCTGCCCAACGCGCCTTGAACCTGATGGACCTGACCACCCTGAACGATGACGACACCGATCAGAAGGTTGTCGACCTGTGCCGCAAGGCCAAGTCTCCGGCCGGCCTCACCGCCGCCGTCTGTATCTATCCCCGCTTCATTCCCATCGCACGCAAGACCCTGCGTGAGATCGGCGCTGCCGATGTGCGCATCGCCACCGTGACCAACTTCCCCCATGGCAACGACGACATCGAGATCGCCGTGGCCGAGACCCGCGCTGCCGTCGCTTACGGTGCCGATGAGGTGGACGTGGTGTTCCCGTACCGCGCCTTCATGGCTGGCAATGAACAGGTCGGCTTCGAGCTGGTCAAAGCTTGTAAGGAAGCTTGTGGCGACCAGGCGCTGCTGAAAGTGATCATCGAGACCGGCGAGTTGAAAGAAGAAGCGCTGATCCGTCGCGCCTCCGAGATCTGCATCGATGCCGGTGCCGACTTCATCAAGACCTCCACCGGCAAGGTGCCGGTCAATGCGACCCCGGAAGCGGCCCGCATCATGATGGAAGTGATCAAGGCCAAGAACCCGAAAGTCGGCTTCAAGCCTGCTGGTGGCGTGAAAGATGCCGCCGTGGCCGGTCAGTACCTGGCCATGGCCGAAGAGATCCTGGGCAAGGATTGGGTCTCCCCGCGCACCTTCCGCTTCGGCGCCTCCAGCCTGCTGGGCAGCCTGCTGGCGACCCTGGGCCATGGCGACAAGCCTGCCAATACCAGCGGTTACTAAGTTGCACAGAGGGCGAGCGCGGCTCGCCCTGATATGCCCCTGCCCAGCCATGTGTGGGCAGGGATAACGGCTTATGTGACGCCTGCAATGGCGGAGGGAATGAAAGATGTTTTTGCCTCAAGAAATTATTCGCAAGAAGCGCAACGGTGAAGCGCTCACTACCCAGGAGATTCAATTCTTCGTCCAGGGCATTACCAGCAACAGCATCGGTGAAGGGCAGATCGCGGCCCTGGCCATGGCGGTCTACTTCAAAGACATGACCATGGATGAGCGGGTAGCACTGACCTGTGCCATGCGCGACTCCGGCATGGTGCTGAACTGGGAGAGCCTGAACCTGGGTGGCCCCATCGTCGACAAGCACTCCACCGGTGGGGTGGGTGATGTCGTCTCCCTGATGCTCGGCCCCATGGTCGCTGCCTGCGGTGGCTTCGTGCCGATGATCTCCGGCCGTGGCCTGGGCCACACCGGCGGTACCCTGGACAAGCTGGATGCCATCCCCGGCTACCAGACCTCGGTCGACAACGATCGCTTCCTGAAAGTGGTGAAAGAGGCGGGTGTGGCTATCATAGGCCAGACCGGCGATCTGGCCCCGGCTGACAAGCGCATCTATGCGGTGCGTGACATCACCGCCACCGTCGAATCCATCGCCATGATCACCGGCTCCATCCTCTCCAAGAAGCTCGCCTCCGGGCTCGAAGCCCTGGTGATGGACGTGAAAGTCGGTTCAGGCGCCTTCATGCCGACCTTCGAGGCCTCCGAAGAGCTGGCCAAGAGCATAGTGGCCGTGGCCAACGGTGCCGGTTGCCGTACCTCTGCGCTGCTGACCGACATGAACCAGGTGCTGGCCTCCAGTGCAGGCAACGCCGTGGAAGTGCGCGAGGCGGTGCGCTACCTGACCGGTGAGTACCGCAACCCGCGCATCCACGAAGTGACTATGGCGCTCTGTGCGGAGATGCTGATCTCCGCCAAGCTTGCGAGCGACGAGCAAGACGCCCGTGCCAAGCTGCAGGCGGTGCTGGACAACGGCAAGGCCGCCGAGATCTTCGGTCGCATGGTGACCGGCCTCGGTGGTCCGGCGGACTTAATGGAGCGTTACGACAGCTACCTGCCCAAGGCTGCCATCGTACGCCCTGTGTACGCAGACCATGCCGGTTTCGTGACCGCCATGGATACCCGTGAACTGGGCCTGGCCGTGGTCGCCATGGGCGGTGGTCGTCGCGCCGCCGGTGACAAGCTCGATTATGCGGTTGGTCTGACCGACTTTATCCGCCTGGGGCAGCGCATCGAGGCTGACAAGCCGCTTGCCCTGATCCACGCTCAAACAGAAGCTCAATTTGCCGAGGCTGCCCGCATGGTGCAGGCTGCCATCAAGATCGGCGACACCCAGCCAGAGGCACTGCCCGAGGTTTACCGTCGCATCGGTCTGGCCGATTTGTAACAGGGGGAACACCCATGAAACGTACCTTTATTCTGATGATGGACTCTTTCGGTATTGGTGCCGCCGCCGATGCCGACAAATTCGGAGATATCGGCGCCAACACCCTTGGCCATATCGCCAAGGCCTGCGCCGCCGGTGAGATAGAAGGCCGTGGCGCCCTCAACCTGCCGAATCTGAACAAGCTGGGTCTGGGCCATGCCGGTGAGCAAGCTTCCGGCTACTTCCCGGCGGGCTTGAAGAAGGATATCGAGGTGGTCGGTGCCTACGGCTTCGCTCAGGAGCTCTCCTCCGGCAAGGACACCCCGTCCGGCCACTGGGAGATCGCCGGCGTGCCCGTATTGTTCGAGTGGGGCTACTTCAAGGATCACCACAACAGCTTCCCCCAGGAGCTGCTGGACGCCATCGTCGAGAAGGCGGGCCTGTCCGGTTATCTGGGCAACTGCCACGCCTCCGGCACCCAGGTGCTGGACGATCTGGGTGAGGAGCACATGCGCAGCGGCAAGCCTATTCTCTACACCTCTGCCGACTCCGTGTTCCAGATCGCCTGTCACGAAGAGACCTATGGCCTCGAGAAGCTCTACGAGCTGTGCCACATAGTGCGCGAGCTGCTGGAGCCCTACAACATAGGCCGGGTCATCGCCCGTCCGTTCGTGGGCAGCGGCAAGGGCAACTTCAAGCGTACCGGCAACCGTCACGACTACTCGGTACTGCCGCCGGCGCCGACCGTGCTGGACTACATGAAAGAGGCGGGTGGCCAGGTGGTCTCCATCGGCAAGATAGCCGACATCTATGCCAACCAGGGCATCACCAAGCAAGTGAAAGGCACCGGTCTGGCCGAGCTGTGGGACAGAACCCTGGAAGAGGTGAACGCCGCCGGTGACAACACCATAGTCTTCACCAACTTCGTCGATTTCGACTCCTCCTACGGCCACCGCCGTGACGTCAAGGGCTACGCCGATGCGCTGGAGTATTTCGACGCCCGTCTGCCGGAGTTGTTCGAGATACTGCAAGATGGCGATGTGGTGGTGCTGACCGCCGACCATGGCTGCGACCCTACCTGGGGCGGTACCGATCACACCCGTGAATACATTCCGGTGCTGTTCTACGGCAAGCCGGTCAAGGCCGGTTCCGTCGGCCGTCGCGAGACCTTCGCCGACATCGGTCAGAGCATCGCGGCCTACCACGGTCTGCCCAAGCTGCAATACGGCACCAGCTTCTTGTGATGCCGCCCCTGGGCCGGGCCGTGGGGCTGATCCTGCATGGCCTGCCCAGGGTGCAGCAGGGTATCTGCTTCCTGTAATTTACGCGCCCGCCGCCTCGGTGGCGGGCAACCAATAAAGACAATAAAACTCAACCTAGTGTGAAGGAATCAAGAGAATGGCAACTCCTCATATCAATGCGAAAGATGGCGCCTTTGCTGACACAGTACTGATGCCAGGGGATCCCCTGCGCGCCAAGTACATCGCCGAAACCTTCCTGGAGAACGTCGAGCAGGTATGTGACGTGCGCAGCATGCTCGGCTTCACCGGCACCTACAAGGGCCGTCGCATCTCCGTCATGGGTCACGGCATGGGTATCCCGTCCTGCTCCATTTACGCCACCGAGCTCATCAAGGACTATGGCGTGAAGACCATTATCCGTGTCGGTTCCTGTGGCGCCGTGCGTGAAGACGTGAAACTGCGTGACGTGGTGATCGGCATGGGTGCTTGCACCGATTCCAAGGTCAACCGTCTGCGCTTCAAGGATCACGACTTTGCCGCCATCGCCGACTTCGACCTGGTAGCCAATGCCGTGCAAGCCGCCAAGAACAAGGGCGTACCGGTGCGCGTGGGTAACATCTTCTCCGCCGATCTGTTCTACACCCCGGATCCTTCCATGTTCGACGTCATGGAAAAATACGGCATCCTGGGTGTCGAGATGGAAGCCGCCGGTATCTACGGCGTGGCCGCAGAGTACGGTGCCAAGGCACTGACCATCTGTACCGTCTCCGATCACATCCGTACCGGTGAGCAAACTACCTCCGAAGAGCGTCAACTGACCTTCAACGACATGATCGAAATCGCGCTGGACTCCGTGCTGCTGGGCGACTGATCCCGCGGCTTCGGCTCCATGCAAAACGGCGACCTCAGGGTCGCCGTTTTTTTATGATATCGAGCCGCTGATCGACAACAGCAATGCCATGTCTGTTGGCCGATGACGAGACTGGCTGGCCTAAACGCCAGAGCGCAACGCGGGGCCAAAAGGCCCCGCATCATCTCCTGTGCTCTCAATCACGTCGCTCTGGGCCCATGCTATTTGCCAAGATCCGATAGTAGATAAAGCGCCCTAATCACCCTCTTGGCTCACCACCAGCGACCAGCTCTTATCGGGATCGAACAGCTGGATCGCCTCAGCGGCCGTTGCCGTGTCTGCCCCCAGATCCTTTTGATAAACCCGCCCCTCGTGATTCACCATGAAGCTCATCACCCCGCTGTTGGCATAGTCGGCCGGCCAGGCGATCAGGGCGACACCGTCTCTTAATTGCCCTTCGACAAAGTACTCTTTGCTGCCCCCATTGGCTGCGACTCCTTGGGCATACAAGATACGGTAGTAGTAGCCATGATAGGGAGTGCGTTGACCGACCACGGCCTTGTAGCCCTCTGCCGCGGCACTGACGACCTCCTCTCCGGCCGGGCTTGCTGGTTCACCCTCGGCCACAGGCCAATAGAGTCCATTTTGTTGCCCTGCATCACTGCGTAGTTTTGCCGCAAAGATCCCCGCTGTTTGGCCATCATGCCCCATGGTGGCGTACTCTATCTGCGCGTCGATAAAGCCACGGCACACCGCAATCGCCCCCAACTCATTCCGACCGATGCGGCGATAGGCGATCTCTTTGGCGCCTGCTGCGCCATCGAGATACCACTTGCCATCTGCGGCCACGAGGGGGATGGGCAGTGGCCATTCCGACTCCCCCACGACCAGGACCATTTTATCCTTACCTTCGGCCACCAGTTGGTGCTTGCTCTTGAAGCTCGCGACGAAGGCGGTGCGATCATTGGCATCGGCCACCTCATCCCCCGAGGTGATGGCCTCCTCACTATTTTCGCCGAGCAACAGCGTCAGTGCGGTGACATCGTTCCGATCCAGGGCCGTGATCAGGGCCTGTACCGCCTCATCCGGGGTGGCGAAGGTGCGCGGTGCCATGGCGCTTGCATTGCTGGCAACGGTCAGGGCCAGCAGGGCCAATCCCCATGAGGGGGCCCAACTCCATTTCAACAAAGGCTTCATTATCGCGTACTCCGTCTGGGTTGAGTGTTGCGCCCGGCATGCGCGCTACTAGCCACACTTTCGCGCCCACGTTGGCTGGCGGCGCGCTCGGTTCTGCCCGTATTATGCACCCCTTGGAAGGCACTCCTTGAGGTGGAGGCCGCAGGTGCTCTGCGTGTTGCAGTCTGCGCCGTGCTCTTGTGGTGAATGGCGCGTGGTTGGACATAGCCGCGATCACGGGCTCCTGCGGTCTGTGGCGTGATTTGCTGCCGCTTGACCTTGTCTCCTGCGTAGCTGCCCTGGCGCGGCGTGCGCTGGACCACATTCGCCTCCCTGCTCACCTGTCTAGCGTCGCGCGTCGCCTTGGTACTTTCGCTGTTGAGTTGGCGGTTGGCTCCCGCATAGGTGCCCTTGGGCGCGGTTACGCGCGCCTCCCTGTTCACCTCATTGACTACGCGGGGTGCGCCGGCGTATTCGCTTTTAGGTTGGCGATTGGCCCCCGCATAACTCCCCTTCGGTGTGGCATCCCGTGCCGCGTTATTCAGCGAGCGTGGCGTCAGGGTAGCCAGCTCAGCACGCTGGGGACGCGCCGCCGTGATGGGGCTGTCGGCTTGGCGCAGGTAGTTATTGGGGCCGCGCTCAAACTTGTTGAAGTAATCGTTCCCCTTGGTGTTGATATAAATATTGTTGTTAGAGCCCCGCTGATAGTTGACCGGACGGTTGTACCCGCTGGCGGGACGGAATCCATTGCCATAGTTGGGGTGATAACGATAGGGAGCGTAACCGTCGGGATAATCGGATCCCCACCGCGGGTAATAATAATCGCCCTCATCATCATCGTCGTCGTTGAAGACCTCGTTGACCAACATGCCCGCACCAAAGGCGAGCAAGCCCGTCACGACCATATCACCACGGTCGTATTCATCATCGTTGTCGTCCACCACTGTCGTGGTCGTTGTCGCAGGCACGGTCGTGGTGGTGGTTGCTGTGGTCACCGGTGCTGGTGCTGGCCCGGCAGCTGGCGCGCTATAGACGGCGGTTGGGTCGTATTGCGGGACGTAAACGACGTCAGGGTTGGCAGGTGCAATGGTGACGATCTGCTGATTGTTCTGTTCATCCTTGGCCACTTTCATCTGTTCTGAGTCTTTCAGGTTGCCCACCTCCAGCGCCTGTTGGCGCAGGCGCTGAACGGCTGCCAGCACGCCCGGCTCATCGGCCAGGAAGGCACTGCCCAGCTCTGTCGTCCACTCCATCTTCAAGCACATCATGTCCATGACGGTTGGGAAGTGCATCAGCGACATGGTGGGCGGCGTAAAGCCCAGCGGCGCAATGGCGGCGGTCAGCTCTTTCCCCTTGAGATCGGGGTGGGCGACCAGCCAGTTGCCGGCATCGAGCACCTCTTGCGGATTGGTGGCGCTGGCTAGCACCTGAGCCAATACCGCATCCGGGTAAAGCGCTACGGGGGCAAGCAGAGTCTCGAGCGCCTCCGGGGTATATTTCGATGCTGGCGTGTTAATAGGCTGAGGCTGAGGCTGAGGCTGCGCTTGCGGTGCGATCGCAGCGCTGGCTGCGCTGGCCACGCTGGGCTGGACATTTTGCGTGACAGCAGGCGACTCCTCCTTGCAGGCAGCCAATACCGTGCTGAGGGCGATCAGGGCCGCCAACGCGCTACGGCGAAATAGGGGTTGCTTCATTACCTTGTTTCCTTCTGCTGGAGTGGCTGATGCGCCTCTTGCCTGATGATTTCCACACATGTTGTATCTCAATGCATTCAATGCGGGCGTTTCATACCGAAAACATAAACCACGAATCGAGATCACACCCAACACCGGCTGGAAAGGCGTGAAAAATTCGTATGCTCCTGTCTCACTCTACGCCTGAACACCTTAACCTGACCAAAATCAGATGGACACGAGAAGTGAAGGGCGATGGGATACCGCCTTCGAGGGTGATCGAGATTCAATCAATGCACGTTGGGATGGAGATGATCTAGGCGCAGCACAGTTGGACACCGATGCGGCGCAAATGGCTGGACAGGCTGGTCAAGGCACTGCGGCATGAAGTGATGGTGGATCGTCACTTCGTCAACGAGCGCTTCAGCGACGACGACGAATCCAAGCGACTCGATCAGCTACTCGAACCGCCGGGGGTAATAACAAGCTCACGGGTTTCGCGAACGGCGCCTTATTCGATGCCGGGTGGCGGGGCGTTGTCGGCGGAGGCCTGGCTCTGCACCGATCTCTTCTTGTGCTTGCGGACCCGCATATAGTTGCGGCGCACCCCGTAGGAGATGAGCAATCCCGCCAGCAGCATCACCAGCAGCATCAGCCGCTGTTTCTCCTGATTGACCTTGAGCTGGTTGTCTTGCTTGGCCAGCATCTGCTGCTCTTCCAGGGTGATCCTCAGGTAGCCGAGGGTCTTGTCACCGTCGAGGATCTCCTCGACATAGGGCAAGCGCCCCTTGCCCTGCTTGGGTTGCGTCGCATTATCCGTGCCTATGGGGAGCAGGCTGTCGATAGGCAGGGCTTGGTCCGATTGGGCCAGTGGCACGCCACGAGCATCATAGAGGGTGACATCAAGGATCTCGGGGGATTGCGCCAGCTCCTCGGCGAGGCGCTCCAGTTCGTTCTCGTTGTCCTCCTTCAGCCAGCGGCGCATGTCGCGGCTGGCATAGTTGACCAGAGCCTGGGCCCGGGTGCGGGCCTCGTCATGCAGGGCAGCCTGGCTGGCACTTTGCATGTGGATCAGCAGTGCCAGGACCCAGGCGCCGAGGGCGATACCGGCGCCGAGACTCAGCAGACGTTTGACTGGCATATGACGCAAGGGGCTCTCCTGATTGCGGGTGCTGGCGGGATCTTGGCGCTTGCCTGTATAAAAAGCAATACGCTACTCTGGCCCGCACTGCTTATGTCCCCGACATCCAAGGAAGGTTTTTTGCTCATGTTGTTGTCCCACTTACCTCAAGCCCCCACCGATTGGGCAGCCCAGCTTGCCTCTTTTCCCCTGTGGGAACTGCGTCTCGATAGCCTGGTTGGCACTCGCCATCCCTTGACGGGGGGCTGGCTGGTACTGTTCGGCCATGATCTTGGCGCCCGCCACCTGCAGCAACTGGCGCCCCTGCTGGCCCTGGAGGGAGTGCCTGCCTGCCTCTATCCTGTGACCCGGATTGCCGGTGTGCCTTTGTTGCTGATCGGTACCGACAGCTTCTCCACCGCCCTGGCCGACGTCATCCGGCAGGAAGCCTGGACCATAGACATCTGTCATCTGGAAGCCTTGCCGACCTTGAGCGAACCGGGCCTGCTGGTGATGGACATGGACTCCACCGCCATACAGATGGAGTGCATCGACGAGATTGCCCGCCTGGCCGGGGTGGGGGAGCAGGTGGCTGCGGTGACCGCTGCCGCCATGCAGGGCAAGCTGGAGTTTGTCGACAGCCTGCGCAGCCGGGTGGCGCTGCTGGCTGGCGCCCCGGCCAGCATACTGGATGAGGTCGCCGTGAACATGCCCTGGATGCCGGGGCTCAAACTGATGGTCGATACCCTCAAGCAGGCGGGTTGGACCCTGGCCATCGCATCGGGCGGCTTTACCCGCTTCGCCGGCGAGTTGCAAGGGGCTCTGGGTCTGGACGCGATTTTCGCCAACGAGCTGGAGGTCGCGAATGGTCATCTGACCGGTCAGGTAGCCGGAGCCATTGTGGATGCGCAGGCCAAGGCCCGGGTGCTCAGCCAGCTCGCCACCGAACGCGGTATCGCCACGGCCCAGACGGTGGCGGTGGGGGATGGCGCCAACGATCTCAAGATGATGGCGGTCGCCGGACTCGGCATTGCCATCCACGCCAAGCCTCTGGTGCGTGCCCAGGCGAGCGCCAGCCTGGATCATCACGACCTGGAGGGGGTCATCTGCCTGCTGGGGGCTCGCGCCTGCGCCACGACACGCTGGGATGGCTGAGTCCACACCAGGGAGGATGTCATGATGGAACTGCTGCAAGACTCTCATTACGTCGCTTGCGGGGCGCACAGCCTGCACCTGCGCCAGATAGGCTCCACGCTGGTTAGCCAGGCCGAGCCTGTGCTCATGGTCCATGGGGCCATCGAGAATGGTCGCATCTTCTATACCGAATCGGGCAAGGGGCTGGCTTGCTTCCTGGCCCGGCACGGTTATCAGGTCTATGTGGCCGATTTGCGAGGCCGTGGCCAGAGTGAGCCCAGTATCGCCAAGGTGCAGGATCATGGTCAGCATGAACTGATCACCGAAGATCTGCCCACCCTGCAGGCCTGGATAGCGGCCCGTCACCCCGGTCACAAGGTGCACTGGGTGGCGCACTCCTGGGGTGGGGTCTTGATGGCCTCGACCCTGGTGCGGTTTCCCGACTTGGCCGCGGGGATAGCCAGCCTGCTGTTCTTTGGCAGCAAGCGCGGAGTCTCGGTGCAGAACCCCGAACGCTGGTTGAAGGTGGATCTTTTCTGGAACAGGCTTGCGCCCTGGCTGGCGCGCAGTCGTGGTTTTCTGGCTGCACGGCGCTTGAAGATAGGTGCCGACGATGAGCCGCTGCGCTACCTGGAGGAGACGATCCCCTGGGTCAAGTGTGGCCCCTGGCAGGATCCTTATGATGGCTTTGCCTATGATGAGGCCGCCGAGCGGGTCCCTTGGCCGCCGCTCTGGCTCATCTCGGCCAAGGCGGATCGGGTGCTGGGTCATCCCGAGGATGTGCATCGTTTCGGCGCTGAACTGGGCGTCCGAGCCCGGCCCCGTCATACTCGCCTTGGCCGGGACAGGGGAAATCGGCTCGATTACGACCACATCAACATGTTGACGGCGCCCCAGGCCATCGACGATCACTTCCCCGAGATCCTCCGCTGGCTGAGTCACCCGGCGGCCAGCTAAGTGGCGTACGTGAATTGACAGAAGATATCCCAAGGACCACCTGACAAGACGCGGATCAGCCAGCTGATCCGCGTCTTGTTATCTCATCATCGAAAGCGGGCCACCTGCCCCGGCTCCCTCACGGCTTGGCGGGTTCCAGCCCCAGGCGCAGCAGGGTTGCCTGGGTGGTATCGGTCAGCTCGCCGACTCCGACCACGCTCCACAGCTCGTCCTCCAGCCGCTTGGCTTTATGAATGGCGAACTTGGCGATGTAGTCCAGCTCGCTGGCGATGAAGTTGGTGTCCGGTCGGCCGGTGCGCGACAGCCCCATCTGCACCGAGTAGAACTCTCCCTTGAGCCTGGCATGGCGAATAAAGTCCCGCTTGGCCCCAATGTCGACCAGGGTGCTGGCCGCCACACTGTGGAACTGGGGGGCGCCATTGGCCAGCCGCTGCCAGCTGATATAGATCTCGACCTCCCTGGGCAAATCTTCCCGCGCCATGGCGCGCAGGGGATCCAGCATCAGCTGGCGCAGCAGATCGCCCTGGAGCAGGGGGTAGAGATTGCCCTGCTCGGGGGCCTCTGCGCAGGCTTGCAGCAGGCGAGCCAGGGAGCGGGGCCGAGGGGCCAGCGCCAGGGTCGCGGGTTTGATGCTGTTTTTGCCCTTGTTGATATAGATGGGGTTGCTGAACACGTGGTGGCTGTAAATGTTGCGCAGGGCCCGGGCCAGGCCACGATACCGACGCAGCCCCTGTGCGGTTTTCAGCTTGGTGCGGTTGCTCTCGATCAGCAGGCTGAAAAACTGGCGACCACTGTGGCGCTCGGGTTCCCCCTCGATGCAGAGGTGCAGCACAGTACGGCTCTGATTGAGGTTGACCAGGCGATAGCGCAGGGTCTGCAGATCCAGGTTCTTGGTGAGGGGTTGCAGCCTGGGCAGGGAGACAGTGACCAGATCACCCTTGCTGCCGGGGAAGGGGCTCTCCAGCTCGACTTGCATGCCGTGGGCCGAGATATCGCGGGTCCAGCCGACACAGGCTTGCTCGTCCAGGCGCAGGGCGACCGCAGTCTTGTGCAGGTAGCGAGCCTCGCGCCTGAGCTGGACATAGTGCAGGGTCTCCACCTCGAAGAGGGCCGGGTTTGGCTCGTGGCCGAAGCGCTGCAAGGCATTGGCATTGTGTTGATGTTGGGGTTGAGCCAGGTATTCATCCCGCACCGGTTCGCTCGGGATCTCCTGTAATAGCCCGACATAGCCGAGCCGCTCTAACCGGGTGCGCAGCAGCTTGTCCTGGCTCAGGGGGATCTCCTGGGTCGGCAGGCTACTGATGTCGGCCTCGGTCAGGGTGCAGGGGTCGAGGGAGAATTTGTAAACCCGGAAGCTGGGCCTCTTGGCCGCCACTTGAAAGAAGAGGTCACGCAGCCCGCTTTCGGCCAGCTCCTCGGCGGTGGCGGAGAAGAAATAGAGGTGGCTGCGCACCGCGTGGGTGAAGCTGTAGATCAGGGTCTCGCGGCACTCATCGCCACTGGGCAGCAGAGCGTTCAGACGACGGGGGGGAAACAGGCCCGCCAGGGTCCCTTGATTCTTCTCGTCGCGCCAATATTCGAGCAGGTGCAGGTTGTTCTCGCTCTTGAGCACCACCTCGAGCCGTGGCGCCTCACCGAGACTCTGTTTGCTGAAGAAGAGCGGCAAGCCGCTCATCCGTGGCAGGAAGAACTGCTCGTAGCCCTTGATGATGGCCGCCGACAGCAGGTGATCCACGCTGACTCTATAACGGCCCTTGTTGCTCTCAATGAAGCGAGCCAGGTACTCATCGAAGCGCGCATTATCCCCCTCGCGGATCAGCCGCAGCCAATATCTGTCATCACGGCTCTCCTGACCCAGGATGCGATAACCCACCCCTTTGGCGAGGCTGGGGTGGGGGGACTCCTTGTCCAGGCCATGGAAAAACACCTGGACCTTGTCCCCAGATTCGAAGCGCGGCAGATAAGGCACCGAGACCCGGATGCCGCCGATGGAGAGATCCGAGCTCTTGGCATTGACTCGCTCACCGCTGACCAACGCCAGTTCCAGGGGGGAGCTGAAGTGCATCCTGTCCTGGCTGCGTCCGACGTAGCTGGCGAAGGTGATGAGGTTGACATCGAGTTGGCGCAGCTGACCCGGCTGATGCTGGCTCGGGGGCAGGCTCCGGTTGTGGGCCCTGCGCTGCCACGCCTGCATCGCCTCATAGACCCCCAGGGTGTAGCGATCCCGGTAGAGATAGCAGTGGGACTGGAACTGGGCGATGGCCTCATCGGGCATGAAGTGGGTAACCCCGGCAAACTCGAATACCCGGCAGGCCTGCGGCCAGTCGGGGCGCATGTCGAGCACCCGGCGACTGTCGGCGCCGCGTCGGTTGAGTTCCATCTTCAGGAGAAAGCGGGTATTGCTGCTCTGTTCGGCGGTGAGACGCAAGAAGATCTCTTCAAAATCGGCTTCCCGCTGCAGGGTAATGAGTTGATCTATGAGCGGTTGTTGTTCGGCTAGGTCCATGTGTTCCTGCTACGGAAAGTCAATTTTCCGGTTCCGGGTTTGATCTGTCGGGCTGAACCGAGTATATCAAGCAGGCATTCATCCTGTCCCCGAGTTATCCATGGCCAAAAATAAAACAGCTTACGTCTGCTCCGAGTGTGGCGCCGCTTTCAGCCGCTGGCAGGGCCAGTGCGGCGAGTGCAAGGAGTGGAACACCATCACAGAGGTGCGTCTTGGCACCGCGACCCCGGGCGCAGGGGCTCGCTACGGCGGCTATGCCGGTGCCATCGGCAGCAAGGTACAGACCCTGGCCGAGATCGCCACCACCGAGATCCCCCGTTTCAGTACAGGTTTCAAGGAGCTGGATCGGGTGTTGGGGAGCGGCGTGGTGCCGGGATCGGCGGTATTGATCGGCGGCAGCCCCGGAGCGGGCAAGTCGACCCTGCTGCTGCAAGTCATGTGCGGGCTGGCCGAGCGGATGAAGACCCTCTATGTGACCGGGGAAGAGTCCCTGCAGCAGGTCGCGATGCGGGCCAGTCGCCTGGGGTTGCCCACCGACAAGCTGCGCATGTTGTCGGAGACCAGCGTCGAGCAGATCTGCCTCATCGCCCAGCAGGAGCAGCCCCAGTTGATGGTCATCGACTCCATCCAGGTGATGCATGTGGCGGACGTGCAATCCGCGCCCGGCTCGGTCTCCCAGGTGCGCGAATCCGCAGCCCTGCTGACCCGCTACGCCAAGCAGAATCACGTGGCCATCTTCATGGTGGGTCATGTCACCAAAGATGGCACCCTGGCGGGTCCCAAGGTGCTCGAACACTGCATCGACTGCTCCATCATGCTCGATGGTGGCCACGACTCGCGTTTTCGCACCCTGCGCTCCCACAAGAACCGCTTCGGTGCCGTCAATGAACTCGGGGTATTCGCCATGACGGGGCAGGGGATGAAGGAGGTAAGCAACCCTTCCGCCATCTTCCTGAGTCGGGGTGAGGAGCAGGCACCTGGCTCTATCGTCATGGTGATCTGGGAGGGCACAAGGCCGCTGCTGGTGGAGCTGCAGGCGCTGGTGGATTACTCCCAGCTCTCCAACCCGCGCCGGGTGGCCGTGGGCATGGATCACAACCGTCTCGCCATGCTGCTGGCGGTGTTGCACCGTCATGGCGGTTTGCAGATGGCGGATCAGGACGTCTTCATCAACGTGGTGGGCGGCGTCAAGGTCGAGGAGACCAGTGCGGATCTGGCCCTGCTACTGGCCATGGTGTCGAGTTTTCGCGATCAGGCTCTCCCCAAGGATCTGGTGGTGTTCGGCGAGGTGGGGCTCTCTGGGGAAATTCGTCCGGTACCCTCGGGTCAGGAGCGGCTGCAAGAGGCGGTCAAACACGGTTTTCGCCGCGCCATAGTGCCCTTTGCCAATGCCCCCAAGCACCCTATCGAGGGGATGGAAGTGGTGCCGGTCAAGAAGCTGGCGGATGCGCTGGAGGCGCTCTGAGCGAGAGTGGGGCGATGAAAAAAGGGCGCAGGCGCTCTTTTTTCAGCTGAATAGCGGGCGATTGATCCCAGCGGCGCGAGACGCCGGTCAGGGGTGGGGATGCGCGAGGTGCTCGGCCAGCAACTGCTCCAGCTCTCGATGGAGCAGGGCTTCGTCTCCCACATTGAGTTCGATCATGCGCTTGAGGTGGCTGGCGCTGTCGATGTCGATATGGTGGCAGTAAAAGCCGAGGCGATGGTCATCCTCATGACTCAGTTCGACTTCCATGGTCAGCATGATGTCACTGTCGGCCAAGGTAAAACTGAGTCGATAGTCTCGATCCTCGCCGGGATGCCAGACGCTGGGACGTTCCAGCAAGGCCCCCTGCAGGGAGACATCGACCAGTTGGGTCGTCCAGGTCTGTGAGCCCTGACTCAGGCTGGCCTGGGCCGCATAGAGTACGCGTGAGAAGCGGCGACGCTCTGTCATTATCAATTCCTGCCTTGTGGTATCCCGCGCCTGAGTGTAATCCACTCAACCTCTCTTGAATTTGCGCTGGCTCCGATATTGCGACTCAACCGGGTTGAGAGCTCAGGGTTTCGACCACCTGCAGGGCGGAGATCAACCTGTCTTCGTACTTGAACCTGTCTTCCAGTACCGGTCCCAGCTTGTTGAGATCCTCATCCAGACTCAGGAGCTGGGCTTCGTCGGCATCACTGTATTTGTCGTTGAACTCGAGGGCAAATTCGGTGCAGCTGCGAATATGAGGATAGATTCGTTTGGCTAGCTCCAGGCTGTCGCCACTGGCTTGCTCGAAGGCGTTGACCACATGGTGATAAATCTCGAAGTGGCCGGCACTGACATAGTCGACGAGCTGTTCGCAAAATTGCTGCAGTTCGGGACAACCGGGCAGGCAGCGCTGCTGTTTGCTGCGTGAAGGGCTGAGCCCGGCAAGACGGATATATTCAACCAGCAGGGCCTGCCTCGCCTCGAGCCAGTCATCGATCGCCTTGTGCTTTCCTGCCAGCGCGTCTTTGGTCTTTTCCAGTTCAGTTAACATAGTCCCTCCATGGGGCATTAGCTGGGAGCACTCTGGCTCCGGCCTCCTGAGTGACGACAGCAACGGCCATCAGGAAAGTAGATCTAAGCTCAACCTCAATGTAAGGATATTGTTACCTCATCCGGGGGGACTGTGACAAGCACCTTCCATGGTCTGCTCATCTTTGGTGCTGCTGTGGTCAGAATAAGCCGTACCCTGGCTGGATCTGTGACTTTTTTCGCACTTCTTGATGAAAAGCCCAGCATTTGAGTCCGCCGTCTGGATAAAGCCTTTGCCTGAGTCTTTTTTTTTGCATAGAGTGACCAAGTGCTAAATGCCCGATCATAAAGGAAATGTTATGAACAAAGCTCAACTTGTCGATGCAATTGCCGCCAAAGCGGATCTGAGCAAAGCTCAGGCTAAAGTGGCCCTGGAAGAGATCATCAACGGTATCACCCAGAGCCTGAAAGAAGGTGATGCAGTCCAGTTGGTAGGTTTTGGTACCTTCAAGGTGAACCATCGCGCTGGCCGTACCGGTCGCAACCCGCAAACCGGTAAAGAGATCCAGATTGCTGCCGCGAACGTGCCCTCCTTTGTGGCCGGCAAGGCGCTCAAAGACGCCGTCAAGTAATCTCCCAAAACCCGGCGCTCGCCGGGTTTTTTCTTCCCGCTGTCACCGCTTTTCGTTTCGGATACACTCAAGTTATACAGCTCGCTGTAGTGGAGGTAGACGATGGAACAGAAAAACGCCATTCGGCAGGTTGCCGTCCCCTGGGCTCCGTCCCGTCAACTTCCCCCGGGTCTTGTGGTTGCCGAACTGCATCAGGATATTTGGGGTGACTCCTTGACCGTGGTGCTGGGCCGCGCGCGCAGTATCGACTTGCCTCCTCTGATCCTGTGCCGCGTGCACTTTCGCCATATCCTGGCGGTGCGGGTGATGGAGGATTGCGATCTGGCGGAGGGGAAAGAGAGTCACAGCATCGAAGAGCAGATCCAGCTCATCACGCCGTCGCGCTTTGCCAGCTGGTTCCATCAGGAATCCGATGGCCTGCATCTGGATGATGACATTCAGCACTACCGTATCTCGACCTGGGACTACTGCGCCGATGTGCTCACCTCCCACTCTCCCGAGCTGCAGTTCGTCGATCCCGAGCCTTGATGGCAGGAACATGATAGAAAAAGGGGCATCAACTGATGCCCCTTTTGTTGCCCGTCATCTGTGGCCAGCGGGTCAGTCCACGTAGAAGGTCTGCTGGAACTTGAGCGTTTCCTGCCGACCGTCCGCCATGATATTGATGGTGAACTGGTAGGTGTCTTCATTGCGATAAGGCAGCACGGCCAGATAGTAGATGGCATCCCCCTCCTTCACTTGCTGGAAGCTGAGGGTGCGAAGGGTGCCAGTCAGGTTCTTGGCCTCACCGGTCAGGCCCGCCGCCAGCGCCTTGCCGTTCTTGTCCTGCACCGCAATGTTGAGGATGCCGTTGTAACGGCTGCGCTCCAAGCCATAAGCCTTGGCGACCTCAGGAGTGAGGAAGCTCGAGTTGAAGGCGTTGTAGTGAACCTGCCAGGGACCGAGTGCCTGCATCTGCTCCGCTCGCAGCGGCAGCGTCATCAGGAGGGCCAACAGGCAAACCCATGCTGTTTTCATCGTGTCATCCTTCTCATCGAATTAGCGTGGAGCCGCAGGGATCAGCGCGGCTATCTCGGTCGGGATCTGCCTGGGCGCGTCGATCGCCACCGTCTTGTGGCGACCCAGTTCGCCCCGCAGCAGCCGTATCTGCCCCTTGGCGACCCTGAACTGCTTGGCCAGAAACTTGATGAGATGGGCATTGGCCTGCCCATCGACCGGCGGTGCCGTAATGGCCACCTTCAGCTCCTCACCATGCAGGCCCACTATCTGATCCCGGCTCGCCTTGGGTTGAATGACCAGGTGCAGCACCAGTGCATCATTCTGCCAGGCGACGGCAGGCATCAGATCATCCACCACAGCTGACCAAACAGATCCCCCAACAGATAGTTTACGGCCTGCAAGCCGATAAAGGCGACCAGGACGGAGAGATCCAGACCGCCGAGGGCCGGCAAGATGCGGCGAATGGGGGCGAGGAAGGGTTCGGTGAGCTGATGCATCACGTATTCGATGGGGTTGCGACCCTGGCTGACCCAGCTCAGGATGGCGCGGATCAGCAGGATCCAGAAGATCATGGAGCCCGCTTTTTTCAGCACGGTCAGCAGGGCGAACAGGCCGAGGGTCAACCAGTCGGCGACCATGACGTTCATGGCCTTGAGCAGGGCCAGCTTGGCGAAGGCTATCAGCAGAGCCAACACCACCGAGGCGAGATCCAGGCTACCCAGGCTCGGGATGAGGCGACGCATGGGCACCACCAGCGGGTTGGTCAGCTTGACCACCATCTGGCTCATGGGGTTGTAGAAATCGGCCCGCGCCCACTGCAACCAGACGCGCAGCAGTACCACCATGAGGTAGAGATCGAAGACGGTGTTAATCAAAAAATAAGCAGTGTTCATCTGGACTCCTGATTTAGAAGAGGGTTTCCATCTCGGCGGCGCGGGTCACGGCAGCCTGCATGGCGTTGGCGGTGAGCGGCAGCAAGCCTTGCTCCTGGAAAGTGCGAATGGCCTCGGCCGTGGTGCCGCCCTTGCTGGTCACCTGTTCACGCAGGCTTTGCAGCGACAGCTGAGGATTTTGCTCTACCATGGCGGCGGCGCCAAGGGCAGTCTGCTGCACCAGCAAACGAGCCTGCTCCGGACTAAAGCCCATGACCTCGGCCTGTTCGGCAATGGCCTGCATAAACAGGAAGAAGTAGGCAGGGGCACTGCCAGCGGCGGCGATGACGCCATTGATGCCGGACTCTTGCTCGACCCAGAGGGTCTTGCCGACCGATTGCATCAACTGCTCGGCAAAGTGGCGATCCTCGGAGGCTATGGCGGCAGGGGCATAGAGGCCTGTCATGCCCAAGCCCAGCAGGGAGGGGGTGTTGGGCATGGTGCGGATGATGCGGTGATGACCGCCAGCCATCTCGCAGAGGCGATCGACCTTGATGCCGGCGGCAATGGAGATGAGCAGCTTGCCCTCCAATGAGCCCAATTCACTGACCAGATTCGCCAGCATGGCAGCCATCAGCTGCGGCTTGACCGCCAGTACGATGACGTCGCTCATTCTGGCGACCTCGGCGTTATCCTGGCTGACACCGATGCCAAATTGCTGGACCAGCGCATCGAGTTTGGGACGGCTGGGGTTGGCGGCCAGGATCCTGTCTGCCGGATAACCCGATTGATGAAGGCCGGCTATGATGCTGCGGCTCATGTTACCCGCCCCGATGAAGGCGATGGTTCTGTGTTGCATCAAGCTCTCCTGCTGATGATGTCTGTGGGCCTGACGCAGCAATGAGCCCCATTTTTCAGGTGACCAGGCGTCAGGCTCTCCGGTGAATGATGTTCCAGGGCGCCTGTCAGGGGTAGTCGCGGGCACCGAAGATGGCGGTGCCGACCCGGACCATGGTGCTGCCGTGCAAGATGGCGAGCTCCAGATCTTCTGTCATGCCCATCGAGAGGGTATCGACCGTGGGATATTGTTGCGCAAGCCGGGTGAACAGAGCCTGCATGCGCAGCATCTGTTGTGCCAAGACGGCGTGATCCTGAGTGTGCTGCGGTATGGCCATCAGACCGCGCAACACCAGGCGTTCGGATTGATTGACCAACTGGGCCAGCCGGAAAATCTCTTGTTCCGAAGTACCGGATTTGCTGCTCTCTCCGCTAATATTGATTTGCAGACAGATATTTAGCGGCGCAAGCTGCGCCGGTCTCTGCCGAGAAAGCCGCTCGATCAGCTTGTCTCGATCGACGCTTTGCACCCAATCGAATCGCTCTGCCACCTGCTTGGACTTGTTCGACTGCAAGGGGCCGATAAAGTGCCATTCTATATCGGCATAGCCCGCCTGGTCGCGCAGTGAGTCTATCTTGCTGCAAGCTTCCTGGGCATAGGATTCACCGAAACAGCGCTGTCCGGCACCATAGGCATCCTGGATGGCCGCGAGGGGTTTGGTCTTGCTGACCGCGAGCAGGCGGATCTGGTCAGGGTGCCGTCCGGCCGCGTCGGCGGCCAGCTGAATGCGTTTCCTGACCTGAATAAGCTGTTGGAAAATCTGGCTCATATTTCGTTAACGATCTTGTGATGGGAGAATGACAAGTCTATGGATATCACAGAGTTATTGGCCTTTAGTGTAAAACATAATGCCTCGGACCTACACCTCTCGGCCGGTGTGCCACCGATGATCAGGGTTGATGGCGAGGTGCGCAAGATCAATTTGCCAGCCCTGGATCAGCGGGAAGTGCACGCCCTTATCTATGACATCATGAACGACCATCAGCGCAAGGAACTGGAAGAGCATTTTGAGGTCGATTTCTCGTTTGAGGTGCCCAACATGGCACGCTTCCGGGTCAACGCCTTCCAGCAATCCCGCGGCGCTGGCGCAGTGTTCCGCACCATCCCCAGCACGGTGTTGAGTCTGGAAGAGCTCGATGCCCCCGATATTTTTCAGAAGATTGCCGAATATCCACGGGGTCTGGTGCTGGTGACCGGGCCAACCGGCTCGGGCAAGTCCACCACCCTGGCGGCCATGGTCAATTACATCAACGAGAACTTCCATCACCATATCCTCACCATCGAGGATCCCATCGAATTCGTGCACGAAAACAAGCGCTGCCTGGTCAACCAGCGTGAGGTGCACAGGGACACCAAGAGTTTTTCCAATGCCCTGCGCTCAGCGCTGCGGGAGGATCCGGACATCATACTGGTGGGGGAGATGCGCGATCTGGAAACCATACGCCTCGCCATGACGGCGGCCGAGACCGGTCATCTGGTGTTCGGCACCCTGCACACCTCCTCGGCGGCCAAAACCATAGACCGCATCATCGATGTCTTCCCCGGTGCGGAGAAAGACATGGTGCGATCCATGCTGTCCGAGTCACTGCGAGCCGTTATCTCCCAGACGCTGCTCAAGCGCATTGGGGGCGGACGGGTCGCTGCCCACGAAATCATGCTGGGGATACCGGCGGTGCGTAACCTTATCCGTGAAGACAAGGTGGCCCAGCTCTACTCCGTTATCCAGACAGGGATGGTGCACGGCATGCAGACCATGGATCAGAGCCTCAAGCAGCTGGTGGGACGCGGGACAGTGGCCTCCCTGGATGCCAAGGCCAAGGCGGTGGATCCCAATTCTATCTAGGAGCGCTTATGAAACTCGAGATGTTGTTGGTACAGCTGGTCGAGCGACAAGGCTCGGATTTGTTCATCACAGTGGGCAGTCGCCCCATGGTCAAGGTAGACGGTCACCTGCACCCCCTCGAAGATAGGGTGTTCGATGAGGAGCAGGTGCTTGCCTTGATCCGGGAGACCCTGAGCCCGGAGCATCTCGCGCATTTCATGGCGACCCAGGAGGCAAACTACGCCATTCACCGACCTGAGCTGGGGCGATTTCGGGTCAGCGCCTTCTGGCAGCAGGCCCTGCCGGGCATGGTGCTGCGCCGTATCGAGACCCGGATCCCGACGTTTGAGGAGCTGGGCTTGCCCGATATCCTGAAAGAGATCGGCATGGCCAAGCGGGGGCTGGTGTTGTTTGTCGGGGCGACGGGAACCGGGAAAACCACTACCCAGGCGGCCATGATTGGTTATCGCAACCAGCACAGCGATGGGCATATCCTGACGGTGGAGGATCCGGTGGAATTCGTGCACCAGCATGGCCGCAGCCTCATCACCCAGCGGGAGGTGGGTATTGATACGGCCTCTTTCGATGCCGCCCTCAAGAGTTCCTTGCGTCAGGCACCGGACGTCATCCTCATCGGCGAGATCCGCAGTCAGGAGACCATGGAGTTCGCACTGCAATTTGCCGAGACGGGTCACCTCTGCCTCGCGACCCTGCATGCCAACAATGCCAATCAGGCCATAGATCGCATCCTGCATCTGGTGCCGCCCGAGAAGCATCGTCAACTGCTGTTCGATCTCTCCTTCAACCTGAGAGGCATCATTGCCCAACAGCTGTTGCCTGCCCTCGATGGCCAGCGGCGCTGCCCTGTGTTCGAGGTGATGCTCAATACTCCCATCATCACCGACATCATCCGCAAGGGAGAAGTGCATCGCCTCAAGGAGGTGATGACCAAATCGACCGAGCTGGGCATGCAGACCTTCGATCAGGGACTCTTCCAGCTATTCATGGCAGGCCGCATCGGCCTCGCGGAGGCGTTGGCCCACGCGGATTCCGCCAATGACTTGCGCCTGCAGATCAAGTTATCGGGCAAGGATCCTCTGGATTCTGGTACGCTGGAGGGCGTAACCGTAGATGATTAGGGGCCTGGGGCCCCTCCCTTGAGATAGGATCGTTATGCTGATTGTGGTTTCCCCGGCCAAGACGCTGGATTTCGAGTCGCCGCTGGCGACCTCCCGCTTCACCCAACCCGAATTGCTGGATCACTCCGCCCATCTGATCGAGCGGGCCCGGCAGTTGAGCCCGGCTCAGATAGCCAGCCTGATGAAGATCAGCGACAAGCTCTCCGGCCTCAATGCCGCTCGTTTTGCCGAGTGGCAGCCGGATTTCACGCCGGCCAATGCCCGCCAGGCGATTCTGGCGTTCAAGGGGGATGTCTATACCGGGCTGGCCGCGGAGGATTTCGAGGAAGGGGATTTCACGTTCGCGCAGGCGCATTTGCGCATGCTGTCCGGCCTGTACGGCGTGCTGCGTCCTCTGGATCTGATGATGGCGTACCGCCTCGAGATGGGGATACGGCTCGACAACGAGCGCGGCAAAGATCTCTACCAGTTTTGGGGCGACATCATTACCAGGCAGCTCAATGGTGCGCTGGCGGCGCAGGGGGATGGGGTGCTCATCAACTTGGCGTCTGATGAGTATTTCAAGTCGGTGCGTCCCAAGGTGCTCAGCGGCCAGATAGTGACTCCCGTCTTCAAGGATGAGAAGAATGGCCAGTTCAAGATCATCAGTTTCTATGCCAAGAAGGCACGGGGCATGATGGCCCGCTACATCATCAAGCACCGCCTGACCCGGGTCGAACAGCTGACCGGTTTTGATAGCAATGGTTACCGCTTCGTGGCGGAGGAGTCGGACGAACGCACCCTGATGTTTAAACGTTCGGGAAATTAATTGAATTAAGGGGGAACCAATCACCAGACCCCGGGTCTGAATATGTGAATCCTCTGTTGTAAGCACTTTTTATTGGCCGACGTTTATGCGTCGGCTTTTTTCTGCCTGTTCGCCACCCATTGCAGCATGTTCCTGACACTGCACCCGGCAAGACCCGGTTCCTCGGGGCACAGAAAAACAAACGGCCATCCGAAGATGGCCGTTGTGAGCGGGCGCCTGGTTACTTCTTTTTCTTCTTCGCCGACTTCTTCTTGGCATCCTTGGGTTTTTTCTTCTTCACCGGCACCCGGGCTTCTTTGTGCTTGGGGCGCAGTTCGTCGATCACCCGGCGCTTGAGGCGCTCCTCGGTGTAGCGTTCAATCTTGGCGACGATGGCCATGTCATGGGCTTCCACCAGGCTGATGGCGCAACCACGGTTGCCGGCGCGACCGGTACGGCCGATGCGGTGGACATAGACGTCGGTGCCGTAGGGCATGTCGTAGTTGATGACATGGCTGACGTTGGGCAAGTCGATGCCGCGGGCGGCGACGTCGGTGGCGATGAGGAAGGGGACTTCCCCCGCGTGGAACTTGCGGATCGACTCGATGCGCTTGCTCTGCTCCATCTCACCACGGATCCAGGCACAGGAGATGCCAGCCGCCTGCAACTGGCCGGAGAGTTCGGCCAGGCGCTCACGGGTG
The DNA here is from genome assembly GCF_024807335.1 of Aeromonas sp. BIGb0405. NCBI lineage: Bacteria > Pseudomonadati > Pseudomonadota > Gammaproteobacteria > Aeromonadales > Aeromonadaceae > Aeromonas > Aeromonas sp. BIGb0405. Next base: position 33,899 of record NZ_JANUEP010000004.1, on the reverse strand, counting down.
CGCACGAAGACGATGGCCTTCTGGGTTTCGGGATCTTTCAGAATGTGGATCAGCAGCGCCAGCTTGTGGTTGGCGTCATCGGCCAGATGCACCCACTGGGTGATGGGACGGCGCTCGCTGCGCGGCGGCTCGGCATGCAGCTCGACCGGATCCTTGAGGATCTCGTTGGCAAACTTGGTGAGACCGGCCCCTTCCAGGGTGGCGGAGAAGAGCATGCTGTGTTTGCGATAGCGGGCCTCTTCGACGATGCGGTTCACATCCTTGATGAAGCCCATGTCCAGCATGCGATCCGCTTCATCGAGCACCAGTATCTCGATGTCGTGCCCCTCGAACTCTTCCCGCTCAATATATTCGAGCAGGCGTCCCGGGGTGGCGACCACGATGTCGGTGGTCTTGGTCAGGGCAGGCAGCTGCTCATCATGACTGACGCCACCGATAATGGTCTCGACACTGATGTGAGTGTGCACGGCCAGGGCCTTGGCATGAGCGGTGATCTGCAAGGCCAGCTCGCGGGTCGGGGTCAGGATAAGCATGCGGCAGGGGCCCGGCTTGCGGCGCGGGAAGTCGAGCAGATGCTGCAGGGCAGGCAACAGGAAGGCGGCCGTTTTGCCGGTGCCAGTCGGTGCCGAGGCCAGGATGTCACGACCCTCCAGTGCGGGTTCCAGCACCATCTGCTGAATGGTGGTTGGGCGGGTAAACCCCATCTCGGCCAGGGCCCGGTTGAGGGCGGGATTCAGGTCGAAATCATCAAAGGATTGGCTCATGGCAATGCTCGGTCATTAAGGAAACGGCAGATTATAGGCGATTATGTCGTCGTCTCCTATGGTTGGCGACGGGAACTGGCTATAATCGCCGACCCTTTTTACCCAGAGTGGGGGGCCATATGGGCCGAAGCCGCGGTTTTACCTTCAAACAGTTTCATATCGACCATGACCGCTGCGCCATGAAGGTGGGAACGGATGGCATTTTGCTCGGTGCCTGGGCGCCGCTCGATGGGGTGAAACGGGCACTGGATATCGGCAGCGGTAGCGGCCTCATCGCCCTGATGCTGGCCCAGCGCAGTGACCCTGATTGCGAGATAACCGGGGTGGAGCTCGACAAAGAGGCGGTCATTCAGGCACGGGAGAATGTGCTGGCTTCGCCCTGGTCCGCCCGGGTGCAGATGCAAGGGGGCGCCATACAGCAGCATGAGGCAGAGCCCTATGACCTCATCGTCTCCAATCCCCCCTATTTTGGCGCGGGTCAGCCTTTTGTGGATCCCGCCAGGGCCCAGGCGAGGCACAGAGGAGCACTCGATAGTCGGGACCTGCTTGATGCCTGCTCCCGTTTGCTGTCACCCCGGGGACGAGTCGCCATGGTGCTGCCGACGGCGTTTGCTGATGAAATAATATCCGTTTTGCCGAACTATGATCTGCATGAACTTTGTTATGTAGCTGTTATCACCAGGGAGGGAAAAGCGGCAAATCGTGTTTTACTGCAACTAAGCAGAGAATTAAACAGGTGTGAACGGGGTGAGATTGTGATCCATTCTGCTGATGGCGGCTATTCCAACAGATATATCCAACTGACCGCCCCCTTCTATTTGAAGATGTAAATTTCGTCTTGAACTATTTTTTCACATCATTATGCTGACACTTAAATGAGCACCCGCGCCAGACCAGCTAAAACCACTGGTCATGCTGAAAAAACAAGCGGGGCTCCTTTTTTTTGCCCAGGAACAACCCAGGCAATGACCAATAAAAAACTATAACAAGCAATAGTTTACAAGACAGACGAGGTTGAACTTGACGAAATCACTGACATTGTCCGATGTACTCGGATTAGGCTTTATGACCTTCGCCTTCTATCTGGGCGCCGGTAACATCATATTCCCGCCCCTGGCGGGCTTCCTCGCTGGCGAGAACATGACCCTGGCCATGTTCGGCTTCCTGGTCACCGCCGTTGGCCTGCCGCTGATCACCATCCTGGCCGTTGCCAAGGCTGGCAACGGTTGGGCCGGCATGACCAAGCTGCTGCCAGCGGGCATTGCCACCGCACTGGCGGTTGCCATCTACATCATCATTGGCCCGGCCTTCGCCGCTCCCCGCACCGGTCTGGTTGCCTACGAGATGGGTCTCAAGCCTTTCCTGGGTGAGATGGGCGCGCAAGGATTGATGGCCTATACCATCGCCTTCTTCGGTGTTGCCATCCTGGTCTCCCTCAATCAGGGCCGACTGATGGATGCCATCGGCAAGTTCCTGACCCCGGTGCTGATGTTGTTGCTGATCGTTCTGGCAGTCGGGGTATTCGTGGCGCCCCAGGGCAGCATGCCGAGCGCCGTTGCCGATTACCAGCATGATGCCTTCGTCAAGGGGATCCTGGAGGGTTACAACACCATGGATACCCTGGCCTCCCTGATGTTCGGCGCCCTGATCGTCGACATCTTGCGCAAGAAGGGCATCCATGACTACCAGAGCCAGTTCAAGTATCTGGCCATCGCCGGTGTCATCTCTGCCATCGGTCTGTCCGTGGTCTATATCTCCTTGTTCCAGCTGGGTAATACGGCAGGCGGTATCGCCACAGATGCCAGCAACGGTGGCGCCATCGTCAGCGCCTATGTGCTGAGCCTGTTTGGTCAGCCGGGTCAGTACATTCTGGCTGGCATCATCACCCTGGCTTGCTTCACCACCGCGGTGGGCCTGATCTCTGCCTGTGCCGACTTCTTCCACAATCTCACCGGCATGAGCTACCGCAAGCTGGTGGTCATTCTGGGGGCTGCCTGTGCCCTGGTGGCCAACGTGGGTCTGGCTCAGCTGATCAGCCTCTCCATCCCTGTGCTGGTGGCTATCTACCCGGTCGCCGTTGCCCTGGTACTGGTGACTTTCCTGAAGGGTTACTTCGGTCGCCCCCGCCTGACATTCCGTCTGGTGCTGACCGTGGCCTTCGTGTTCGGTTGCCTGGATGGCCTGGGCGCCGCCGGCATGAAGATGGATTCCTTCGCCTTCCTGCCGCTGTTTGACAAGGGACTGGCCTGGTTGCTGCCAACCCTGGTTGCCTGCGGTCTGGGTGTCATGGTGCGTGGCAATGAGAAGCTGGTGGCAGACGCGGCTTGATTGCCCGGATGTGACCATTGAAAAAGGCCAGCTGCTGCTGGCCTTTTTGCTTTTCGCGGTATCACCGTCTTGAGCCTGCCGCAGCCCTGATCCCTGGCTTGTATCTTACGGCGACGCCTCGATGTGCGCACCAGGCTATGTCATCGGGAGATACGGGTTAGAGGGCTGAGCATCCAGCCCGGGAGCGCAGGCTCTGCACCGCCGGGCACCATGAAAAAGGCCAGCGCGATGCTGGCCTTTGCTGTGATGCATGTTTGCTAGGACTGACCTGCTGGCCAGGGAGACTAGAGGCTATCTGCGGGCAGTGGTTTGCCATCCAACCCATACCAGTGGAACCGCGTCTCGCCGGCGTGCCAGGAGAAGGTGGCCCAGGGGTGCTTGCCCTCCCAGCGGGGGAAGGCGATGTCCACCTTGTTATCCTGGTAGCGATAGATGGAGGTGCTGAGTTCGATATCCGAGAGGATCAGCAGCAGAACCCAACCGATAAAAAACCACTTCAACAGTGTCCACATGGTCGTTACTCGAAGCAGATTTCGATGGTGGCCCGGCCATACTCAGATTCGAACGGCATCATGATCTTGCTGCCATCCGCCTTGTGGGTGATGGTGTGATTCGGGCCTGAAACGATCACCGGGGTGGCCATGTCGAACTCATAGCCTTTTTCGCCCAGCATCCGCTTGGCGCCACCAGTGACCATGTTGGTGATCTCGCCGACCATGTCGGTGACCTCTTCGTTGATATGGGTCGGGGCTTCCCCCAGCATGCGGCGCATGATCTCCAGTGCCAGTCCCTTCTCGAAGCTGATGGAGAGCGAGCCCCTTGTCTGGGGACCGACCATGCCAATGAGGCCGGAGACATCACCGCGGGCCAGTTCGTCGAGTTTGCGCTTGGGCTTGCCGGGGGTCAGTTCAAGCTGAGCCATGGTGGAGAGCACATTGAGTAGGGAGAGCAGGAACGGATTGACAAAATCAGCCTTCATGTTGACTTCCTACAGGAGGCACGCAGCGGACGCACTGTCCGTGAGCCTCAATGGTCTTATTGGTAATAGTAAAGCCATGCTGGCGGGCCTGCTCGGAGAATGCATGGTCGATGGCATCATCATGCAATTCGACCACATCGCCGCAGCGATCGCAGATCAGCAACTGCATGGGGTGGGCATGGTCGAAATGGCAGCAGAAGATAAACGCATTGAGGGACTCAACCTTGTGGGCGAAGCCCTGATCGAGCAGGAAATCGAGGGCTCGGTAGACGGTCGGCGGCTTGGCATTGGCCTCGGTCTTCTGCAACTGGGCCAGCAGATCATAGGCGCTGATGGCATTGCCATGGGCGGCCAGCAGGCGAAATACCTGGCGTCGGGTCGGAGTAAAGCGGATGCCTCGTTGTTGGCAGAGACGCTCGGCGGCTTGTAGGAGTTGGTCTTGATTCATGATCACGCTAATGCCCTGTATCGTCTGCGGATACTAACATAGGGCCTCTTCGCGCGTGGCGTCAAAATTGATTTTGTGATGAGTGCCACGTCCTGAGGATGGCGAGGTCAGCGTCACTTCGACTGGCCTGCGACAGGGCCAACTGGCGCAGGCCATCAGGGTTATCCGTCACTGACCCCGGCGGCCGGGCTTTTCGGGTGAGCGGACTCGGTTTGTTGGCTTTCCTGTGTGCCGAAAACAGCATCAACATGGGTTGCAAGCCGATGAAGCTGAACAACAATACCCCGATGATGATCTTGATCCACCAGGCGCTGAGTGTGTCGTCGACGTGGATGCAGGTCTGGAGCAAGCCCTGGATAAGGACGCCACACAGCGAGCCAAAGACGGTGCCGACGCTGCTATCTGCATTCTCCGGCTCTTGGCGTCGGACTGTCTGCCAAAGGTCCGGGATTCCCGGTATACTGCCGCTTCGCCCTTATGTTCCCTGACGGTACCGCGATAGCGTAATTCGCCTTTGCTGGTCTGAGGTTTTCTATTGTGTCGCCGACCATAGATACCTCGTGGAGTACAGCTGCCCCATGACATGGTGGGGGCAGATAGGGGGCAGGTTCAATCAACAAATGTCTGGAAACACCCGTAAATGACGCAGCAACAAATCAGTGAAAACCTTGTGACATCAGGCTCTGAGGCCATATCTGGCAAGCCTGGCCACCGCCAGACATTCTCGATTGCCCCCATGCTGGACTGGACCGACCGGCACTGCCGTTATTTTCATCGCCTGATGAGCAGTCAGACCCTGCTCTACACCGAGATGGTGACCACGGGCGCCATCATTCATGGCAAGGGTGACTATCTGGGGTACAGCGAGCAGGAGCATCCGCTCTCTTTGCAGCTGGGAGGCAGCAACCCGATAGACTTGGCTCACTGCGCCAAACTCGCCCAGCAGCGTGGCTATGACGAGATCAACCTGAACGTGGGTTGCCCCTCGGATCGGGTGCAGAACGGCCGCTTCGGGGCCTGTCTGATGGGGGAACCGGCACTGGTGGCCGACTGCGTCAAGGCGATGCGCGACGTGGTAGATATTCCGGTGACGGTGAAGACCCGGATCGGCATCGACGATCAGGACTCTTACGAGTTTTTGCAGGCCTTCATCGAACAGGTGCGGGATGCCGGTTGCGACACCTTCATCGTCCATGCCCGCAAGGCTTGGTTGAGTGGTCTGAGCCCGCGAGAGAACCGGGAGATCCCGCCTCTGGACTATGAGCGGGTCTATCGGGTCAAACGAGACTATCCCGCGCTGACCATTGCCCTCAACGGGGGGGTCAACGCCCTCGCGCAGACCCTCGATCATCTGCAGCAGGTGGACGGGGTCATGATGGGTCGCGAGGCTTACCAGAATCCCTACATCCTGGCCGACGTCGACCGCCAGCTGTTTGGCCAGACAGGCTCCATGCCCTCCCGCCATGAAGTGGTGCACATGATGCTCCCCTACATAGAGCAGGAGCTGGCCAAGGGCAACTATCTCTCCCATGTGACCCGCCACATGCTGGGGCTGTTCCAGAACATGCCGGGTGCCCGGGCCTGGCGCCGCCATCTGAGCGAGAACGCCTGCAAGCCGGGAGCGGGTATTCAGGTGGTGCTGGATGCCATGGCCAAGGTACCGGAATATCGCGCCGAAGGGGTGCTGTGAAGATGAATGGCTCTCGCTTCACCGGATCCTGGCTGCACAAGGGGCTGGTACGCCTCTGTGTCGGCATGATGGCTATCCTCGGCATCAAGTTGAGTGCCCTCTACCTACTCGGCGCCGCCCTGGTCTTTGGCTTGCACCGGGATCACTTCTTCGATTAAGTGCCAGCACGCAGACAAACCCCGCCTTGAGCGGGGTTTTTTATTGCCGCCAACCCAGGCTGGCGCGCTGCGATCAGTGCTGTATGGGGAGGAGGCAGATCGGCGGTTAAATGGGCTCAGCCCTGATCGGGGATGAAGTCATGGATCTCGCCGCGTCTGGGTTTGAAGCGGGGGTCGGCGCCATTGCTCTGCTTGGCCAGGGCCATGCTCTGACAGAAACTCTCCCCCTTCTCATATTCGGCGCGGACCAAGTCGATGGCGCGCTCCGCCTGGCGGCGATCTTGCTTGCTCGCCTTGCGATCGCTGAACACTTGCTGCTGATTCAGCATCCAGTGCTGGAAGGCCTGACGGCACGCGTCTTCTTTATTCTCTTGGGGGGCGGCATGGGTGACAGCCAGCGCCAAGGGGCTGAACAGGGATAAAAGCAGGAGGATGCGTGGCATGTTGGCTGAGTAAACTATCACTAAGTTGCTGATTAGTACTTATTTTATGGGGTAATGTTGCCCGGGTACAGGACAAAGATGACGAGACCTGGCACCTGGGTCTGTCCCACCCGGTGGCCACGCTGTGGCGGCCACCGGGTGGGGCGGCTTAGTGGGCAAGCAGGTAGAGCTGGCGACTGTAGGCCACATCTTCCGGGTTGTTGATGGGGTACCCCTTGAGCCAGGGTTTGATCAGTCTGGCATTGGTGTACTGGTAGATGGGGGCGATGGGGGCCTGCTCCTGCAACAGGGCCTCGGCCTGGTCGAACAGCTGGCTGCGGCTGGCCTGGACCGTATTGCGCGATGCCTGATCGAGCAGGGCATCGTAGTCGGGGCTGGCGAAGCGGGCCATGTTGCCGCTGTTGCTGCTGCGCCACAGTTCGAGGAAGGCGGAAGGGTCGTTGTAGTCGGCGACCCAGGAGGAGCGGATCACCTGGAACTGGCCATGCTGGCGACTGTCGAGATAGCTCTTCCACTCTTGATTGGTGAGTTGCACCTTGGCGCCGAGTTTCTGCTTCCACATGCTGGCGATGGCCAGGGCCAGCTTCTTGTGCAGTTCGGCGGTATTGTAGAGCAGAGTCAGCTCCAGAGGATGGGCCGGGCCATAACCCGCCTCGGCCAGCAGCCGTTTGGCCTCGGCGTCGAGTTCAGGCTGGCTCAGGGTCGAGAGCGTATTTGGCTTGGGGGTGAAGTGGGCAGTCACATCCGGGGTGAAGTGGTAGGCCGGTTTCTCCCCAGTACCCAGCACCTTGCTGGCGATGAGCTGCCTGTCGATGGCATAGGAGAGCGCCTTGCGGACCCGCACGTCATCGAGGGGCGCCTGGCGGGTATTGAAGGCGTAGTAGTAGGTGCCGAGCTGCTCCGGCGTGTATACCTCGGCCGGGATCTGCTTGATCAATCGGGCGTACTGCTCCTTGGGGAAGGATTCGGTGATGTCGATATCCCCGGCCAGATAGCGCTGGGTCGCCGCGCTCTCCTGATTGATGGGCAGGAAGGTCACCTTGGTCAGCACTGTGTGGGCCCAGTCCCAGTAGTGGGGATTGGGCCGCAGATCGAGCCGCTCGTTGACCACGCGATCGGCCAGTATGAAGGCGCCATTGCCGACCAGCTTGCCGGGCTGGGTCCAAGCACTGCCCTCGCGCACTATGCTGGCCTCATGCAAGGGCGAGAGGCTGGGGTGGGTCAACAGATTGAGGAAGTAGGGCACCGGCTGAGACAGGGTCACCTTGAGTGTGTGGTCACCGACGGCCTCGACCCCGAGCTGGTCGGGGCTCAGTTCACCGGCCACTATCTTGTCTACATTCTCGAAATGGGCCAGCTGGGCGAACCAGGCGAAAGTGGCGGCCTCTTTGGGGTCGACCAGGCGGCGCCAGCTGTAGACAAAATCGCTGGCGGTGACCGGGTCCCCGTTTGACCAGGCGGCATCCTTGCGCAGCTCGAACAGGAAGTGCTGGTTATCATCGCTGCGCCAGTGCTGGGCCACCCCTGGCTGGACGCTGCCATCGGCCCCTTGGGTCAGCAATCCCTCGAACAAGTCCCGTACCACCTGCAACTCTGGCAAGCCGACCAGCTTGAGGGGGCTCAGGCTGCTGGGCTCATCCTTGAGGTGGCGTACCACCGTCTGCTCGGCGGCGAGCTTGGCTGCGGATGGCACATCGGCGGCCTGGGCTGTGCCCACGGTCAGCAGTAACAGCAAGGGGCGCCATAGCGTCATGGTCGGATCCTTAAATGTGAGGCGAGGAGAAAAGTCGGCGATAAATGCTCGCCTGTTGTTGGGGAAACATGATATCCCCAATGCTGGTCAGACCGCTAGCGGTCACCAAGGCTCTTATGGACCCTTTTCGGGGGTGAACAGTATGGGGTGGGGGAAGAGGATGAGACTAGGGTGGTTATTAGCGGGGTTGCTGAGCCAGGGCGCCTGGGCACTGGATAGCTGTCAGCCGAGCAGCCCGGTGGGAAGCTGGTGCCAGGTGAGCATAGCCAAGCTGCATCCGACCCAGGCGGGCGTCGGCCAGCTGCAGGTGGATGAGACAGAGCGCGAGCTGGTGGGCAAGTCAGCCAAACAGCTCGACAAGTTGATGAAGAAGAAGGAGATCCCCATCGTCATTGCCCCGGATGGTGGCTATTGGCTGGTGGACAGGCATCACCTCACCACGGCGCTGTGGCAGTCGGGGGTCAAGGAGGCGAGGGTCAAGGTCATTGCCCGCCTGCAAGACAAGGACTCCTTCTGGAGTCAGATGCAGAACAATCACTGGGCCTGGCTCAAGAATGAGCAGGGGCAACCCCTTACTCCCCAGCAGTTGCCGACCCGCATAGGTTCACTGCCTGACTACCCCTACCGTACCCTGGCGGGTCTGCTGCAGGATGCCGGCTATTTCCAGAAGGAGAAGCGGGTCTATTTCGTCGAGTTCGCCTGGGCGAGCTGGCTGGGTCAGCAGATGCAGTGGCAGCCCATCAATCAAGCCAACCTGGCGGCCAGCTTGCAGCAGGCAAAGCGGCTTGCCTGCAGTCGCGGCGCCGATGCGCTGCCCGGCTACCCTGGCAAGCAGTGCAGTACCAAGCCCGCACGTAGCTGAATTGCCCTGATCCACGCCTCGGGCAGATCCGCGTCGATAAAAAGCGCCACCTCAAGGGTGGCGCTTTGCATGGGGGCGAGCACGGCTATCAGGGGACCGGCAGACTGGGGCCATCCAGGTATTCGGGCAGGAACAGGCTGATCTGCGGCACATAGGTGATCAGCATGAGGAACAGCAGCAGGAAACCGACCCAGGGTAGGCAGGCGCGGATCACCCAGCCCATGCTCTGCCCCGTGATCCCCGCGGTCACGAACAGGTTGAGCCCCACAGGGGGCGTCAGCATCCCTATCTCCATGTTGATCACCATGATGATCCCCAGATGGATGGGGTCTATGCCCAGCTGCATGGCAATGGGGAACAGGATGGGCGCCATGATCAGCACGATGGCCGAGGGCTCCATGAAGTTACCCGCCAGCAGCAGCAAGATGTTGACCACGATGAGGAAGCCCCAGGCAGGCAGACCCCAGGCGATGATGGTCTCGGCGATGGCATGGGGGATCCGCTCGGAGGTGAGCACGTGGGCGAACAGCATGGCATTGCTGATGATGAACAGCAGCATGATGCTCACCTTGGCGGCATCGCGCACCACATGGCCCACCTCCCCGTTGAAGGGAGACTTGAGCAGGGAGAGCGGCAACAGTACCAGATTGCGCAGGCTGGCGGCAGCCAGAGACTCCCCCGGATTGCGCCAGGGGATCCCCTTGAGCGGTCCTATGTCGCGATAGCCATAGACGGCAATGAAGAAGGCGTAGACTGCCGCCACCGCAGCGGCCTCGGTCGGGCTGGCAACTCCCCCGTAGATGGATCCCAGCACCAATATGATGAGGAAGAGGCCGCCGAGGGCCTTGCCACCGCTGCCAAGCAGGGTGATGACCCCCGGGAAGGGCTGGCTCGGCAGGCCCTTGATGCGAGCCACCACATAGATGACCACCATGATGAGGCCCCCCATCATGAGCCCGGGCAGGAAGCCCGCCATGAACATGCGCGATGCCGATACCTCGGTCGCCGCCGCATAGACCAGCATGACGATGGAGGGGGGGATCAAGATCCCCAGGGTGCCTGCGTTGGCGATCACCCCGGCGGCAAAGGCCTGGGGATAGCCGGAGCGCACCATGCCGGCGATGACGATGCTGCCGATGGCGGCCACGGTCGCCGGGCTGGAGCCGCACACGGCGGCAAACAGCATGCAGGCCATGACGGAAGCCATGGCGAGGCCACCACGGATGTGACCGACGGAGTCCATGGCGAAGTTGATGATCCGCTTGGCCACGCCACCGGTCGACAGGAAGGCCGACGACAGCACGAAGAAGGGGATGGCGAGCAGGGTGTAGTGCTCGGACGTCGCCTCGAACAACTTGAGCGCCAGGGAGGCGAGGGAGTCGTTGGAGAAGAGCAATATGGTGGCCACGCTGGAGAGGCCGAGGGCCACCGCGATGGGCATGCCGAGCAACATGGTGAGGATCAGCAGGGTAAACAGGGTCAGGGTTGCCATGGTGCTTATACCTTCTGATGCGGATCGTTGTCGATGAGGTGCATGCTCTCGCGCGCCTCATCGGCCAGGGCAAAGCCCTGCATCTGGCCGCGCCATACCATGACACCGACCCCGAGGAAGCGGAAAAACAGCAAAGCCAGGCCTATGGGCAGAATGCTCATGGCCTGCCAGCGCAGAATGGGCAGATCCTCCATCTCTATGCCGATCATCTTGAGCTTGGTCAGATAGATCCAGGCGCCATAGAAGTAGAAACCGCAGTAGAGCAGACACAGACCAACGGCCAGCAGGGTGAGGCGGCGTTGCCAATGGCCGGGCAGCACCTTGATGAAGGCATCTACCCCGATATGGGCGCCGACTCTCACCCCCCAGGAGGCGCCGAACAGCACCATCCACGCGCAGAGGTTGAGGGTCAGCTCCTGGGCCCAGAGCAGGCCGGTGTCGAAGAAGAAGCGCAGTACCACTTCGATGAAGACCAGCAGCGTGGTGCTGACCAGAAGCAGACCTATGATGGTCTCCTCCAGCTGATAAATGAGTTTTTTCATAGGATCGTCCCTGAGAGGGCCCCTACCCTTTGCTGGCAGGGGCCTTCTGGTTCCTTACTGCTGATTGGCGGCGACGGCGGCGTCGATGAGTTGCTTGCCGATGGCCCCTTCAAATTGCTGCCAGACCGGTTTCATGGCCTCGACCCACTGGCTGCGCTCGGCATCGGTCAGGGTGATCAGCTGGCTCTTGCCGGAGGCGAAGATGGCGGCCTTGTCCTCGCTGTCTTTCTCGGCGGCAATCTTGTTGCCGAAGGTGACCGATTCGTCCAGGGCCTTCTTGAGCTCGCTACGCACATTGTCTGGCAGGCCGTTCCAGAAGTCGGCGTTGGTGACGATCAGGTAATCCAGCACCCCGTGGTTGGTCTCGGTGATATAGGGCTGCACCTCGAAGAACTTCTGGGAGTAAATGTTGGACCAGGTGTTCTCCTGGCCATCGATGGCCTTGGTCTGCAGCAGGGTGAACACCTCGGCGAAGGGTTTCTTCACCGGCACGGCCTGGATGGCTTCAAACTGGGCGGCCAGCACGTCCGAGGTCTGGATGCGGAACTTCTTGCCCTTGGCATCGGCCGGGGTCTTGAGGGGGTTGCTGGCGGAGATCTGCTTCATGCCGTTGTGCAGGTAGCCCAGACCCACCAGGCCATATTTTTCCAGGGAGCCCAGCATGGCCTGGCCCTCCTTGCCCTGCTGGAATCGGTCGACGGCGGCCATGTCATTGAACAGGAAGGGCAGGTCGAAGATCTGCAGCTGATCCGTGTATTTCTGGAACTTGGAGAGGGAGGGGGCGATCATCTGCACGTCACCGAGCAGCATGGCTTCGAGCTCCTTGCCATCACCGAACAGCTGGGAGCTGGGATAGACCTTGACCTCGACTTGTCCCTTGAGGCGCTCATCCACCAACTGCTTGAAGTGGTTTGCCATCTGGCCTTTGGGGGTGTTGTCCGCCACCACGTGGGAGAACTTGAGTTCGATGGGGGCGGCGAAGGCCGTCGAGATGCCGAGGGCCAGGGTGAGGGCGGCGGTCAGGGCGCGGGTTCTGAATGTCATTGTGTTCATCCTTGTGTGTGGGTCAGTGCATTCCCACTCAACAAGGCAACTTGCGTGCCAATGGCAACATTTCCGCAACATTTCAGAAGGGCCGGGCCGTGGCGGCCCGGGGGCGAGATGAGTGCGCCGCGAAAAGGGGTGGCAATCCCCCCATCCCCCTGCTGGCATGGGTGGGGTTTCGCCAATTCTCGCAGGAGATCGAGGTTGGGATCCGCCCCTGGACGCGCTGAGGCAGGGCCTTCAGCCAGGGCGTACCGACTGGCAGTGCGGCCTGGGAGCGTTATACCCCCTCGCTGGCCTCGTCTCCGAGTTTGTAATCCTGTTTGTCGAGGCCATATTTACGCATCTTGTCGTACAGGGTCTTGCGGGGCAGGCCGAGTACCTCCTGAACCTCTTTCAGGCGACCGCGATGCTGGCTGAGGGTGTCGGTCAGCAGTATGCGCTCGAACCGGTCGACCTGCTCGGCCAGGGTCAGGGCCTCGCAACCCAGGCTGAGATCGGCAAAGGCGCCCTCTTCCCCCATCAGTACGCAGCGTTCGGCCAGGTTGCGCAGCTCGCGCACATTGCCCGGCCAGTCGTGGGCCAACAACCAGGCGCGCTGCTCTGCGCCAAGGCGCGGCGGTGCCAGCTGATAGCGGGTCGCCGCCACCCGCAGGAAGTTTTCAAACAGCAGGGGCACATCCTCCTTGCGCTCCCGCAATGGGGGGATATCGACCCTCACGACATTGAGCCGGTAATAGAGATCGGCGCGAAACGTGCCCTGCTCGACCAGTTTTTTCAGATCCATCTTGCTGGCGGCCAGTACCCTGATATCCAGCGGGATCAGCTGGTTGGTACCGAGTGGCTCGACCTTTCTATCTTCCAGTACCCGCAGCAGTTTGATCTGCAGCGCCATGGGCATGCTCTCAATCTCGTCGAGGAAGAGGGTGCCCTTGTCGGCCCAGACTATCTTGCCGACCCGTCGCTTCTGGGCGCCCGTGAAGGCGCCCGCCTCGAAGCCGAACAGTTCGCTCTCTATCATGGTCTCGGGCACGGCGCCGCAGTTGATGGCGACAAAGGGCTCGGCGGCCCGTATCGAGTGATCGTGCAGGAAGCGGGCGACCAACTCCTTGCCACACCCCGTCTCACCCATGATGAGCACGTCGGCGGGGGCATCCTTGATGTGGGTGAGGATCTGGCGCAGCCGCTTGATGGCCGGGTGGGTGCCGAGCAGCCTGGGGCCCGGCCCGCTCTGGGCCTCCAACTCGCTGCGCAGCTCGCGGTTTTCCAGCACCAGACGCCGCTTGTCACAGGCGCGGCGCACGACCTCCAGCAACTGTTCGGTGCCGAACGGCTTCTCGATAAAGTCGTAGGCGCCGAGGCGAATGGCCTGCACCGCCGTCGAGATATCCCCATGACCGGTGAGCAGGATCACCGGCAGCTCGGGGTCACGGCCCATGATCTCCTCGAGCAGGGCGATGCCGTTCATGCCGGGCATGTTGATGTCGCTGATAATGATGCCGGGCCACTGCGCCTTGATGTGAGGCAGCGCCTCGGTGGCGCTGGCGAAGGTGGTGACCTGCCACTGGGCCAGCTCCAGAGTCTGGCCGAGGGAGAGACGCAGGTGGTGTTCATCGTCGATCAGCATGATCTGGTTCATGTCGGCCTCCTTGAGGGCGCTGTGGCCCGGGCTGTGCGGGTGAGATGGCGAAGGGTGAGCGCAGCAGCATGGCAGGAGCAAGTCTGCTTCACAGGGGACTCCTCAGGCTGGGGTCAACCGCGGGCAGCGTGATGGTGAAGCGGGCTCCGCCTCTTGGGTCATTGGTGGCGTCCAGGGTGCCACCAAAGGCGGTGATGATGCGCAGGGATATGGTCAGCCCCAGCCCCAGCCCCTGGGACTTGGTGGTATAGAAAGGGGCAAACAGCTGTCTGGCCTCGACCTGGAGGCCGGGGCCATTGTCGATGACGGCGATGCTCACCTGCTCCGCCCGGCTCTCCACCTCGAGCCAGACCCGGGGAGGGCCGCTGCTGGCGCAGGCCTGCAGGGCATTGTGCAGCAGGTTGACCAGCACCTGTTCGAGCTGGACCGCATCGGCGCGCACATAGAGGGGCTCGCTGGGCAGGCGGGTTTCGACCAGCACTCCCTGCTTGATCATCTGGCCGTGCAAGAGGGAGAGGCTGGCGTGAACCACGGGTTGCAGCGCCACCGCCTGCAGCCGCTGCTCTCCCTTGCGGGCGAACACCTTGAAGCGGGCCACCAGCTCGCTCATATGGTGGTTTAGATCATTGATTTGCAGCAGGTTGTCGCGGCAGCTATCGAGACGGCCCTGGTCGAGCAGCTGCAAGGCATTCTCGCCATAGGCCCGCATGGCGGCCAGGGGCTGGTTGAGTTCATGATTGATCCCGGCCGACATCTCGCCGAGCAGGGCCAGCTTGGCGGTCTGTACCAGCTGCTCCTGGGTATCGACCAGCTCTCGCTGGGTCTGACGGAACTTGTCCAGGGTGGCGACCAAGTCCTGGTTGCTGGTGGAGAGGGCCTTGGTGCGCTGGTTGACCTTGTGCTCCAGCAAGTTGTTGAGCCGGGCCAGCCGGGCGCGACCGAGCAGTACCTGGCGCCAGTAGAGCCAGATCATCAGCAGCAGCAGGGAGACCAGGGTGAAGCTGGCCAGGGCCTTGGCGATGATGGGGCGCAAGTCATGGAGTGGCTCCAGGGTATAGAGGTGCCAGCCGGCAGTCGGCATGGCGGTGCCGGTGAACAGATAGCCCTGGCCCCAGTGCCACTCGCTCTGGCTGCGCAGCAGGCCGAGGGAGGCGAGATCGCTCAAGGGGGCGCCCAGTTTGTCCCCATATTTACGCTCCTCGGCCAGAATGTGGCGGGTTGCCTGATCGAGCCGAACCAGGGGGCGATAGAGCCAGTCAGGCTGAGAGGCGAAGAAGACGACACCGTATTCGTCGGTGAGCAGGTAGTCGAGATCGCTGCGGGCCCAGCGCTCATCGATCAGGGAGAGCGCCACCTTGACCACCACGACCCCGAGCCGGCGATCGCCATCCTGGACCGGATAGGAGAAGTAGTAGCCGCGCCGCCCCGACCGTTGACCCAGGGCGAAGTAGCTGCCGGGTTTACCCTGCATCGCCTGGCGAAAATAGGGGCGGAAGTGGTAGTTGTCACCGACAAAGCTGTCCTGTTGCCGCCAATTACTGGCGGAGAGCACCTCTCCCTGCTCCGTCATCAGATAGATGGCATCCGTCCCCAGGATCTCGTTGTACTGCTCCAGCAGGGGGTGGAGGCGATAGGGAGGAAACTGCAGCAGCAAGGTCTGTTTGAGCTCGCTGCGGGTGGCGATCAGGGCGGGCAAGCGACGGTACTTGTCGAGCTCGCCCAGCAGCTGCCCCGCGAGCCGTTCATTGTCGAGCTGTGCCTGCTGGCGCAGGCTCTCCAGCCCCCATTGGCGCGCCGTGAAGGCGATCATCACCATCAAGGTGACCCAGAGGCCGATCAGCAGGCCCCGACTTCCATTGTTCATCATGCCCTTCCTTAGGTTGGCATCATCTTAACCTGCCTTGGGATGAGACAGGGCGACGCCGATGACAGAGTGTGATGGGGGCAACAGGAGCAGAGATCCTGCACAATCTGTCAGCTTGATATTCATTCTCGTTTAGGCATCATGATAGGCCTCATTCAAGTAAGGAGGTCTCTCATGGCACAGACACTCACCAGGCCGGATGACACTGAGGCGCACTGGCAGCGTTACATGATAGAAGCCGAGCACTCCTTGGCACAGGGGGCGCTAGGCTCCGCAGTCTGCCTCTATCAGCAGGCCCTTGGCGCCATCTCCGAGTCTGTCGATGGGCAGAGCAAAGCCGTCACCATCGACCTCGAAGAGCTGGCCACCATGCGGGTTGCCACCTGCCATCGTCTCGCCGACTTCTGGCGTGCCATGGGGGAGCCCAACTACGAGTTGCGCTACCTCAAACTAGCCGCCGAATTGGTGACGGCACTGGTGCCCCAGTGTCCCCACCAGGGCTGCGAGTCCCTCATCAGTGAGCTGGGGTGCTGCCGCGCCGCCCTGCTTGGTTTCCTGCGTCGCCACCCCAACCCCGAGATAGCCAGGCTGATCCAGAGTCAGGACATCTTGCAAGGTTGCGAGCTGATTGGACGTTTTCGTCTCAACTGATCAACCTCACCCGGGTTGAGCGGGCGGGTTGCGACGGGTTTATCCCCTGGTGGCCAGTTTGCGGGCGATGCGCGCTTGCGCCTCTTCCCCCTGCAACGCCAGGGAGAAGGCGCGCGCCTCCGTGTCGATGACGAAATGAACCGCCTGCCTGAGCTCTTGTTTGAGCAGGGCCTTGCTTCTTTGCAGGGCAAGGGGAGGCTTGTCGGCGAGCCGCTCGGCCTGGTGTTTGGCATGGGCCAGGAGATCGCCCGGGGCCAGCACCTGGTTGGCCAGCCCCAGATCCAGCGCCTCCCGGGCCGAGAGTGGCTCTGCCAGCAACAGCAGCTCGCACGCCTTGAGGTGACCCACGGCCCGGGGCAGCAACAAACTGGAAGCAAATTCAGGCACCAGACCCAGCTCGACGAAGGGCAGTTGCAGCCTGGCGTTATCTGCCAGATAGACCAGATCGCAGTGCAGCAGCAGGGTGGTGCCTATGCCCACCGCCGCCCCGGCCACGGCGGCCACCAACGGCTTGGGGAAATCGGCAAGGGTGTGCAGGAACTGCAAGATGGGGTCATCCTCGCCGAGGCTCTCCTTGCCGATGAAATCGCCGAGATCGTTGCCGGCGGTGAAGCAATCCTGCTGGCCCTGCAGCAGCACCACTCGCACGTCCGCATCCAGCGCGGCCTCACGCAGTTGCTGGGTCAATGCTTGATACATGACGCCATTGAGGGCGTTGCGTTTGGCGGGGCGATTCAAGGTTAGGGTCAGTACCCCCTGCTGGCGCTGGCTGATGATGGGGTCGTTCATGTCGCAATCCTTGGCTGGTGGTCTGTTCAAGCTCCGCGCTTGGCAGTAAGCTTTTCCTTTCTTAACAAGTTCATAAAAGGATTTCAACTATGTTAAAACGCATGTTTTATGCGGCAGTCTCCCTGTTGCTGGCGACCCCGGTGCTGGCGAACGTGACAGCCAGCGACGGTTATGTGCGTCTGCTGCCCCCCGGCTCCCCCAACACGGCGGCCTTCGTGGTGTTGAAAAACGACGGTGATGCCCCGGTGAAACTGACCGGCGCCAGCTCTCCCGAGGTGGCTCGCGCCGAGCTGCATGCTCACCTCCATGAGAATGGCGTGATGCGTATGCGTCAGGTCGAGAGCATCGAGATCCCGGCCAAGGGAGAGGTGGCGCTCAAGCCGGGCAGTTTTCACATCATGCTGTTCGATCTCAAGGATCAACCCAGTCAGGATACCCCCTTCCCCCTGACCCTGAGTCTGGATAATGGTCAGACCCTGGGTCTGTTGTTACCGGTGAAACCGGTCGAGCCTTCGGCGGGGATGCAGCACTAATCCGGGTCAGATCTGGGTCAGAATTGGTCGCTGTGTGGATAATCTTGCTAGGTATTGGGGATAAGCGAGGTAAAATGCAGGTCTAATCCCGCATTCTCTGGAGTTTAATAATGAAAAAGACACTGTTGGCCTCTTCCCTGCTTGCCCTGATGAGCACCTCTGCCATGGCCGCCGATGACTGGCGCTTTGCCGTCGGCAGCGATATCTGGAATGCCGAAGGTAGCGGTCACGTCAACGACATCGGGGCCAACGGCAGCTTTGATGACAAAAACAACTGGAGCGGTTACCTGCAGCTGGAGCATGGCATCATCCTACTGCCCAATGCCAAGTTTGAAATGTCCGACCTGAGCTCCAGCGGCGGCGCCTTCGACAACGATCTGCAAGCCTACGATCTGAGCCTCTACTATCGCCTGTTCAACAACGATCTGTTCCAGATTGATCTGGGTCTGACCGGTCGTCGTTATGAAGGGGACTTCAATACCCAGCACTACTCCTATGACAAAGACGTGCTGATGGCTTACAGCAGCGCCGAAGTGCGTCTGCCGGGTACCGGCTTCTCTGCCTTCGGCGATGCCCGGGTGCAGGATGCTGACAACTATGACTACCGTCTGGGTGGTGCTTACAAGTTCTCCTCCCTGCCGCTCAAGCTGCGCGCTGGCTGGCGTCAAGTCGATGTCGACTTTGACAAGGTTGATCAGCGGATAGATGGCTGGTTCGCTGGCGCCGAATTCAGCTTCTAATTTCACGGTAACGAGGGTTCCTCATGGGTAACATCATTGTGACGGGGGCGGGGTCTGGTCTGGGCCGAGCCTTGACGAATGGACTGGTGGCCCGCGGTCACCGGGTGGCCATGATGGGACGCCGTTACCAGAAATTGCAGGATCTAGAGGCCGAACTCGGTCAGGCCGTGATCGGCATCGCGGCGGATCTCTCCCACTACGAAGAGGTGGAGATGGCCTTCGCCGCTGCGGTGGAGTGGGGCGGTCTGCCGAGTCTGGTGATCCATTGCGCCGGGGTCGGTGAGTTTGGCCCGGTCGGCGTCTATACCGCCGAACAGGTGCGCCGGGTGGTGGAGAATAATCTTGTCTCCACCATTTTGGTGGCCCAGCAGACGGTGCGGCTCATCGGGGAGCGGGGCGGCATACTCGCCAATGTGCTCTCCTCGGCCGCGCAGGTTGGCAAGGCCAACGAGAGCCTCTATTGCGCCTCCAAATGGGGCATGCGCGGCTTTCTCGAATCCTTGCGCGCCGAGACCAAGGGCGGCCCGCTGCGCCTGGTCAACCTCTATCCAAGCGGCATTCGCAGTGAATTCTGGGACAACTCGGATCACGTGGACCCGAGTGGTTTCATGACCCCGGAAGACGCTGCCGAATACATGCTCGATGCCCTGGAGGCGCGCAGCAGCTGCCATGTGACCGACCTCTTTATTGGTCGCAATTAGGCACTGTTGCCTGGAGACGCTGGATCACCAGACAACAAAAAGCGCGCCGATTGGCGCGCTTTTTTATGGGCGTTGGCGGGGATTAACGGCCCAGCTTGGCCTTGATCATGGCGACGATGTCGGTGATGGCCACTTCCTGCTTCTCACCGGTACGGCGGCACTTGTACTCCACCACGCCGCTGTCCAGGCCACGATCGCCGATGACGATGGCGTGGGGGACGCCCAGCAGCTCCATGTCGGCAAACATCACGCCCGGGCGCTCTTTACGGTCATCGAACAGGGTGTCGACCCCGGCGGCTTTCAGCTCGGTGTAGAAACGCTCGGCCAGTTCGGCAACCCGTACCGATTTGTGCATGTTCATCGGAATGATGACCGCTTCGAACGGTGCTATGGCATCCGGCCAGATGATGCCGTACTGGTCATTGTTCTGCTCGATGGCGGCAGCCACCAGGCGGGAGACCCCGATACCGTAGCAGCCCATCTCCATGGTGACGGACTTGCCGCCCTCGTTGAGCACGTTGGCCTTCATGGCTTCGGAGTACTTGGTGCCCAGCTGGAAGATGTGGCCCACTTCGATGCCGCGCTTGAGCAGCAGCTTGCCCTGGCCGCAGGGGCTGGGGTCGCCTTCCACCACGTTGCGCAGATCGGCCACTTCGTAAGCGGTGATGTCACGATCCCAGTTGGCACCGGTCAGGTGGAAGCCAGTCTCGTTGGCGCCACAAACAAAATCGCTCAGCTGGGCGGCGCTGCGATCGACGATGATGCGACCGGCAAAGCCGACCGGACCGATGGAGCCTGCCTCGCAGCCTGCCGCGGCGAGGATCTGCTCGTCGCTGGCGAAGGTGAGCGGGTTGGCCACCCCGGCCAGTTTCTCTGCCTTGAGCTCGTTGAGCTCATGGTCGCCGCGCACTATCAGGGCAATCACGGCCTGCTTGCCGTGCTCGTCCGCATCAGCCAGTACCAGCAGGGTCTTGGCGATGGCGCTCGGTGCCAGGCTCAGGAAAGCGGCGACCTCATCGATGCTGTGCACCGCCGGGGTAGCGACCTTGGTCAGGGCCTGGGTCGCGGCAGCGCGCTCACCGGCCGGGGCCAGGGCTTCGGCCATCTCGATGTTGGCGGCGTAGTCAGAGCTGTCGGAGAAGGCGATCAGGTCTTCACCGCTCTCGGCCAGCACCTGGAACTCATGGGAGCCAGTGCCACCAATGGAGCCGGTATCGGCCTGCACCGGGCGGAAGTTCAGGCCCATGCGGCTGAAGGCGGTGCAGTAGGCGGCGTGCATCCGCTCGTAGGTCTCGATCAGCGAGGCCTTGTCGATGTGGAAGGAGTAGGCATCCTTCATCAGGAACTCGCGACCGCGCATCACACCGAAACGGGGGCGCACTTCATCGCGGAACTTGGTCTGGATCTGATAGAGGTTCAGGGGCAGCTGCTTGTAGCTGTTCACCTCGTTACGGACCAGGGCGGTAATCACCTCTTCGTGGGTCGGGCCCAGCACGAAGGCTCGGTTGTGACGGTCGGTCAGGCGGCACAGCTCAGGGCCGTAGTCGTCCCAGCGGCCGGATTCCTGCCACAATTCGGCCGGTTGAACCACCGGCATGGACACTTCGACAGCCCCTGCGTTGTTCATCTCTTCGCGGACTATGTTCTCAATCTTCTTGAGTACACGCAGACCAGAGGGCAACCAGGCGTACATGCCGGAGGCCAGTTTGCGGATCATGCCGGCGCGCAGCATCAGCTGATGGCTGACAACCTCGGCGTCGGACGGAGTTTCCTTGAGGGTAGAAAGCAGATAATGGCTGGTACGCATCGCGATGAACCTTAACGTGAGACGGGCCGCCGGGCCCTGGATAAATGCAAGGGCGGAATTTTAACATGGGTCACTGCCCTAATGCGATTATCTGTTCGCGATAGCGCACCAATGCGGACTATTTCTCTGTTCGTCATCGCGCAGGAGTGCGCCCACTGGCTGGCGATGGCCTATGAGGGGGCGGGTGATAGGAGAAAGGCAGAAAAAGGCGGCCTGGATGCCGGCCGCCTTGCTAAGAGGAGGGCGCCAGGATCAGCCGAGATAGTCGATCATGATCTTCGATATCTTGCCATCCAGGCCATTGTGGTAATGGCTGGTGACGACCACATTGCCCCCATCCAAATTGGCGCTGCTGTTGAAGCTGCTGACGACGACGGAGTCGGCAATGGGCCCCTTGATCAGGATCTGGGCCCAGTCATCGTCGGTGCTGGCTGACGGACTGTCATACACCTTGATCAGGGTGATGCCGGGGAGGCCCTCCAGCTTCAGGGAGCGGGCTTCATCATTGCGAAAACCATGGTCTCCGCTCTGGCAGTTGATGTTGTAACTCGCGCCACCACTGAGGGTGTTGCCGACCTGATCCTGAGTGGCGCCATTGCCTTCCCAAAAGCTGATACGTCCATTAGCCATCTTGCTCTCCTTGCGCAGTGATGCGCGTGACAAAGGTGGAAGAGTACCAATGAGTCTCATTTAGATCTCACCGGCGAGTTCAGACTAGTCAGTTCGGGGCATATAGCCAGTCCCTATTGATGATTTTCTTCGTAATTAATTGAATCTAAATGAATTAAATATGGAGGTTTAGCCGGCCCCATCATGGGTTCAGCTTGAACGCATACCTTCTTAAGGGTCCTGTCCGCGATAAAAGCACGGAAAGAGGAGAGTGGGGAGGCTGGCATATGCTGGATACTTATCCAGTTATTCTTTATGCTAGGGGCCACTTTATGACGAGCTGTTTTGGTTGAGGAGACAAGCCGTGATCGGTCGCTTGAGAGGCATTGTAATTGAGAAGAATCCCCCCGAGGTGTTGCTCGAGGTGGGGGGCGTGGGCTATGAGGTCCAGATGCCCATGAGCTGCTTCTATGACTTGCCCGAGCTTGGCAAGGAGGCGATCGTTCAGACTCACTTCGTGGTGCGCGAAGATGCCCAGCTGCTGTATGGCTTCAACCACAAGCAGGAGCGCGCCCTGTTTCGCGAGCTGATCAAGACCAATGGCGTCGGCCCCAAGCTGGCGCTGGCCATCCTCTCCGGCATGACGGCCAGCCAGTTCGTGCTCAGCGTCGAGCGCGAGGAGATAAGCACCCTGGTCAAGTTGCCAGGGGTTGGCAAGAAGACCGCCGAGCGCTTGGTGGTGGAGATGAAAGACAGGCTCAAGGGCTGGGTCAGTCACGACCTCTTCTCGCCAGCGACGATCAGTTTGCCCGCCCAGGAGAGCAGCCTGCGCGCCCCCGATGCGAGCGAGGAGGCGGCCAGCGCCCTGGTCGCGCTCGGCTACAAGCCGGCTCAGGCGAGCCAAATTGTGGGCAAGGTCGCCAAGGAGGGGATGTCGGTGGAAGCCATCATCCGCGAATCCCTGCGTAGTCTGGTGTGAGGTAAGAGATGATCGAAGCAGACCGCCTCATCTCGGCCACGGGTGTTCGTGAAGATGAGGTCATCGACAGGGCTATTCGTCCCAAGAAGCTGGCCGACTATACCGGCCAGGATCCTGTTTGCGCCCAGATGGAGATCTTCATCGAAGCCGCCCGCCAACGTGGCGAGGCGCTGGATCATTTGCTGATCTTTGGCCCACCGGGTCTGGGCAAGACCACCCTCGCCAATATCGTGGCCAATGAGATGGGGGTGAACATCAAGACCACCTCGGGTCCTGTGCTGGAGAAAGCTGGGGATCTGGCGGCGCTGCTCACCAACCTCGAACCCAATGATGTGCTCTTCATCGACGAAATTCACCGACTCAGCCCAGTGGTGGAGGAGGTACTCTATCCGGCGATGGAAGATTATCAGCTCGACATCATGATAGGAGAGGGGCCCGCGGCCCGCTCCATCAAGCTCGACCTGCCCCCCTTCACCCTGATTGGCGCCACCACCCGGGCCGGCTCCCTCACCAGCCCGCTGCGGGACAGATTCGGCATCGTCCAGCGGCTGGAGTTCTACAACGTCAAGGACTTGACCGACATAGTCGCGCGTAGCGCCCGCTGCCTGGGCCTTGAGATGACCGACGATGGCGCCCTGGAAGTGGCGCGCCGCTCCCGTGGCACCCCCCGCATTGCTAACCGATTGTTACGCCGGGTCCGTGATTTCGCCCAGGTGAAATCCGATGGCCGCATCGATGGCCCCATTGCGGCCCGTGCCATGGACATGCTGGACGTGGATAACGAAGGTTTCGACTTCATGGATCGCAAGCTATTGTTGGCTGTGATTGACAAGTTTATGGGCGGACCTGTCGGGCTGGATAACCTGGCTGCCGCCATCGGTGAAGAGAAGGATACTATTGAGGACGTTCTTGAGCCCTACCTGATCCAGCAGGGTTATCTGCAACGTACTCCAAGAGGCAGGATTGCGACGGTTAGAGCCTATGCCCACTTCGGTCTGCAGCGACCCGCTGAGAGCTGAAAACGGCTGGTTCGACAAAAAACCGTCCTCTGGGGCGGTTTTTTTATGGGCGGGCATAAAAAAGCCCACACGCACAGGCGGTGGGCATAAAAGACAATTCAGGGTGGATGTTCACAGACAGTGAGTGCGCCTGGACACAAGCCGGGTAAGGCAAAAACGGTGAGTCGTCGCGAGACTCAGAGTCGGTTCATTTGATACAGCTGAACGAAAGAGATCTTGTAATAACGGATCGCTTTAGTAACAAACTTTTTCATCTTGGTATCCCTCTGTCAGATTCGAAATGGTCATCAAAAACGCACTGGGAACCCTGATTAACCGGCCTGTATCCAAGGGATTGCCCTCACTGCGGGGCGCATTGTAGGAGGAGGTTCATGAAGGAGCAAACAAGAAAAATTGTCACTTTCGGATTAGTTTTATTAATTCATTTTCTGGCGATTCAAACTAGCATGAACATGCGTTTTTATCGGTTTTTCAGTAATTTCGCATCGAGGCATCATCTTTGACAGGAATGAGTAGGTCTATATTGATGCAACGATTTATTTAATAGGTTTTATCGTGGCGCGCAATTTGTAAAAATTGATTTAAATCAATAAATTAAAATCTTTGCGAATGTGTGACTTTGCTCTCAAAATGGATGTAATTTAAGCGTAAAAAACCCTTTTAAACACATGTATTGACACTGGTTTTACATTGATTTCAATCAAATAAAGATGATATAAAACAGTCGTCATCATGGGCGAGAATAAATACCAGCTGCTTGTTTTGTAGTTGTTAAACATTAGCTTTATTTGTTCTTAGTTATTGCCTTGTTGTTAATATTTGGTCGTGACCTAACAATGCGGTTGTGAAGTGATGCAGTACGCAGCGGGTTCGGGAGCACCAACGGAAGCTTTGTTCTTAAATACACCTAAAATAGCCGTGCCAATAATCGGTGAGGAAACATCATGATTGCTGAGCATGTGGTAGACCTATCGCGGTTCCAATTTGCTGCGACGGCCCTTTATCACTTCCTGTTTGTACCCCTGACGCTGGGAATGGCCTTCATTCTTGCGATCATGGAATCTGTCTATGTCATGACCAATAACCCCGTTTACAGGGACATGACCAAGTTCTGGGGCAAGTTGTTTGGGATCAACTTCGCCTTGGGGGTCACAACGGGTCTGACCATGGAGTTCCAATTCGGGACTAACTGGGCCTACTACTCCCACTATGTCGGCGATATCTTCGGGGCCCCGCTGGCCATCGAAGGCTTGATGGCCTTCTTCCTCGAGTCCACCTTCGTCGGTATGTTCTTCTTCGGTTGGGATCGCCTCACCAAGCGTCAGCATCTGGCGGCAACCTGGTTGATGGCGTTGGGAACCAACCTCTCCGCGCTCTGGATCCTGGTCGCCAACGGCTGGATGCAAAACCCGGTCGGTGCCGAGTTCAACTTCGAATCCATGCGCATGGAGATGGTGAGCTTCGCGGATCTGGTGTTCAACCCGGTAGCTCAGGTCAAGTTCGTGCACACGGTCGCGGCGGGCTACACCACGGGTGCCATGTTCGTGCTGGGCATTTCCTCCTATTACCTGCTCAAGGGGCGGGATGTGGCGTTTGCTCGTCGCTCCTTCGCCATCGCGGCAGCCTTTGGCATGGCCTCCATCCTGTCTGTGTTGATCCTGGGTGATGAGTCCGGCTACGAGACAGGTGAAGTACAGAAGGTGAAACTGGCCGCCATCGAGGCGGAGTGGGATACCCATCCGGCCCCGGCTTCCTTCACCCTGTTCGGTATCCCGAACCAGGAGGAGATGCGCACCGATTACGCCATCAAGATCCCCTATGCCCTCGGTATCATTGCCACTCGTTCCCTGGACGAGCAGGTGACCGGCATCAAGGATCTGAAGAGCGAGCACGAACTGCGGGTGCGTAACGGCATGACCGCCTACGAACTGCTGACCAAGCTGCAATCTGGTGACAAGTCGGAAGAGACCCGTGCCCGTTTCGATGAAGTGAAACAGGATCTCGGTTACGGTCTGCTGCTCAAGCGCTACACCAATAACGTCGTCGATGCGACCGATGCCCAGATCAAGTCCGCCGTGGATGATTCCATCCCCCATGTGGCGCCCCTGTTCTTCGCGTTCCGCATCATGGTTGCCTGTGGCATCGCCATGCTGCTGCTCATTGGTATCGCCTTCTATGACAGCACTCGTCACCGTATCGGTCAGCGCAAGTGGCTGCTCAAGGCGTTGCTGTGGGGTATACCTCTGCCCTGGATTGCCATCGAGTGTGGCTGGTTTGTGGCCGAGTATGGCCGTCAGCCCTGGACCATAGCGGAAGTGTTGCCGACCTTCGTGTCTGCCTCCAACATACCCGCCTCCGAGATCTGGTTCTCCCTGATAGGCATCTGTCTGTTCTATTCGGTACTGCTGGTCATCGAGATGTACCTGATGTTCAAGTATGCGCGTCTGGGCCCTAGCAGCCTCAGAACCGGCAAGTACCACTTCGAACAGCTCAAGGCATAAGGGGATCGACTCATGTTTGATTACGAAATGTTGCGTCTGGTCTGGTGGGTGCTGGTCGGTGTCTTGCTGATCGGGTTCGCTGTCACGGATGGTTTTGATATGGGGGTGGGCGCACTGCTCCCCTTCGTCGGCAAGAAGGATGTTGAGCGTCGAGTGATGCTCAACACCATGGGGCCGCACTGGGAAGGCAACCAGGTCTGGCTGGTCACTGCGGGTGGTGCGCTGTTTGCCGCCTGGCCCATGGTCTATGCGGCAGCCTTCTCCGGCTTCTACATCGCCATGATCTTGACCCTGATGGCGCTCTTCCTGCGCCCGGTCGGCTTCAAGTACCGTTCCCTGCGTGAAGATGCCAAATGGCGCAACAACTGGGATTGGGGAATCTTCATCGGTAGCGCCGTGCCGCCAGTGATCTTCGGGGTGGCCTTCGGCAACCTGCTGCAGGGGGTGCCGTTCAGCTTCAACCAGTTCCTGATGCTGACCTATCACGGCAACTTCTTCGGCCTGCTCAACCCGTTTGGCTTGCTGGCCGGTCTGGTCAGCCTGTTCATGATCGTGACCCAGGGTGCCACCTGGCTGATGATGAAGACCGAGGGGGAAGTGCTGGCTCGCTCCCGTACCGCTGCCATGATCTTCTCCCTGTTGACCCTGGTGACCTTCGCGGTAGCGGGTGTCTGGGTCAGTGGCATGGATGGTTATGTGGTGGTCAGCGGCGCGGCGACCGATGCGGTGACCAACCCTTTGCATAAGGAAGTGGTGGTGCAGGCCGGTGCCTGGATGCAGAACTACAGCCTCTATCCCTGGATGATTGCTGCCCCCGTGCTGGGTCTGGTGATGAGCCTGCTGACCGCGCTTGTGGCCAAGCTGGGCAAGGGCTGGTTGGCGTTCCTCTGCTCCTCCCTGGCTATCGCGGGCATCATACTGACCTGCGGCTTCTCCATGTTCCCCTTCGTGATGCCTTCGAGCCTGGAGCCGTCACAGAGCCTGACCATGTGGGATGCTACAGCCTCCTTCAACACCCTTAAGGTGATGACAGTGGTTGCTGCCATTTTTGTGCCGACTGTGCTGGCGTACACCATCTGGACCTACATCAAGATGTTTGGCCGGGTGAGTAACAAGCACATCGAAGACAACCAACAATCGCTCTACTAAGAAGGTGCCCTGATATGTGGTATTTCACCTGGATCCTGGGTCTGCTGCTGGCTTGTGCGTTTGGGATTATCAATGCGCTCTGGCTGGAGCACACCGAGAACCTGGATCGCACGATCGATGAAGACAAGTGACCAACTGGCCCGGCTGGCCGCTCCCCTTGAGCGCCAGCCATGGCAGGGTCTGATGTTACTCGCGGCGGCCCTGTTGGCCGCCGTCATTTTACAGGCCCCTAATCTGATTGCGGCCAACACCAGTGCTCATGGTCACTGGGTGGCGCCCTGGTTGATGTGGGCAGTCAGTTGCGGCGTCATGCACGGCCTGGGGTTTCATCCCCGCAGCCTGCCGGGCAGGGTGTTTTTCTGTCCCTGGCTCGCCTGGCCAAGCCTGCTTTATGGGCTCTGGCTGACACACAGTTACTTCCTGCCATAAAAACAGGGGGAGACAGGATTTCCCTGTCTCCCCCTGCTTCTTTCCTATTCACCCCTGCGCTATGATACCCCCCCATCAGACTGTCGAATGGATCACAGATTGTTATGGGTGAAGTCTCTGAGTTTCCGGTACGGGTCTACTACGAAGATACCGATGCCGGGGGCATCGTCTACAACGCCAATTATCTCAAATTTATGGAGCGGGCCCGCACCGAGTTTCTGCGTGCCGGTGGTATCGAACAGGACGTCCTGCTCGGACTGGGGATCGCCTTCGTGGTGAGCCGGACCGAGATCGATTTTCGCGCCGCAGCCCGCTTCAACGAATTACTGACCGTAATAACGCAAGTGACTGAAGTGAGACGCGCCTCCATGCGCTTCTCGCAACAGATACTGGCGGCTGATGGGCGACTGATCACCCAGGCCATGGTACAGATAGCCTGTGTCAGTCACCCGCTTATGAAACCTGTTGCAATACCTGAAAATGTGAAGGGAGTGCTGTTAAGTGCACGCTGAAATTTCGTTTATTGGTCTGTTCTGGCAAGCCAGCCTCTTGGTCAAGCTGGTGATGTTGACCCTGATGGGCATGTCTGTGGTCTCTTGGGCACTGATTATCCAGCGCGCCAAGGTTATCAAGGCTGCCAACCTGGCATCCGAGCAATTCGAGGACAGATTCTGGTCCGGGGTGGATCTCAACCGCCTCTATCAGGAGTCCTCCTCCCGCCGCGATGATATCGAAGGCATGGAAGACATCTTCTACTCAGGCTTCAAGGAGTATGCCCGTCTGCTCAAGGCCGGTGCCCGGGGTCAGGATGCGGTGATGGACGGTACTTACCGTGCCATGCGGGTGTCGTTGTCTCGCGCCGTGGACGAACTGGAATCCAACCTGCCGGTACTGGCGACCGTCGGCTCCATCAGCCCCTATATCGGCCTGTTTGGTACCGTATGGGGCATCATGAATGCCTTTATCGCCCTGGGACAGGTACAACAGGCGACTCTGCAGATGGTGGCACCCGGCATCGCCGAGGCGTTGATCGCCACCGCCATGGGCCTGTTCGCCGCGATCCCGGCGGTCATCTTCTACAACCGCTTTACCAACAAGGTCGAGCGACTGGAAAACGCCTACGCCAACTTCATGGATGAGTTCACCACCATTCTGAACCGCCAGATAGCACAGCAGCAACAGGGTGATCAGTAATGCAAACCTATCAGCGGATCCGGCGCAAGAAGGTGGCCGAGATCAACGTGGTGCCTTACATCGACGTCATGCTGGTGCTGCTCATTATCTTCATGGCGGTGACGCCGGTGATCACCCAGGGGGTGAAGGTGGATCTGCCCCAAGCGGAGTCTGAGCAACTGCCGGAAGATGCCAAGTCCCCCTTCATCGTCAGCGTCAACGTCGATGGCGAATACGTGGTCAAGGCGGGTGAAGCGGATGACGAGCCGGTACCTGCGGGTTCGCCCGAGGCTATCCAGCAATTTATCACCGAGAAGGCCATGGGGTATCTCGCGGTCAACCAGGGTGCCCCTGTGGTGGTGGCTGGCGACAAGGCCGTGCGCTATGAAGAGGTGATACTGTTGATGGTCGCCTTGAAGAAAGCCGGCGTGCCCCAGGTTGGTCTGATGACGGATCCGGTGAACTGACGGAGATGGATGTGAAACGTGGTATTTCCAGTTATCTCATCGTCTCGCTGCTGCTGCATCTGATCATCGGCATCATCTTGCTGGTCGGTGTCGATTTCAGCAAGCCGAAGCGGCCTGCCTCCTCGGCCCAGATAGTCAACGCTGTGATGCTCGATGACGAATTCCTTGCCGAGCAAGCCGCGAAGATCCAGCAACAGCAAGCACAACAGCAAAACAAGCCCGCCGTGAAGGCCGATATCGATCAGGCTAAACAGGCTCGCGAGCTAGAAGAGGAGCGGCTGAAGAGCGTCGAAACCAAGCGTAAGGCCGCCGAAGAGGCGACCCGCAAAGCCGAGACCGAGAAACAGAAGAAGCAGGCCGAGCAGAAACAGGCCGAAGCGCAAGCTCAACAGGCTGAACAGGTCCGCAAGCAAGAGGAGCTGAAGACCAAGAAGGCCGAGACAGAACGCAAGGCGGCCGAAGAGGCGACCAGCAAAGCCCTGGCCCTGAAGAAGAAACAAGAGCAAGAACAGAAGCAGGCTGAGGAGAAGGCCAAGGCCGCCAAGAAAGTAGAGGCGGACAAGCAGGCCAAAGCAGAAGCGGACAAGAAGGCGAAAGCGGAGGCCGAGAAGAAGGCCAAGGCAGACGCGGACAAGAAAGCCAAGGCGGACGCCGAGAAGAAAGCCAAAGCCGAGGCCGATAAGAAGGCCAAGGACGAGGCGGCCAAAAAGGCAAAAGCTGACGCAGACAAGAAAGCGAAGGAAGAGGCTGACAAGAAGGCCAAAGCCGATGCCGAGCGCAAGCGCAAGGCAGCCGAAGAAGCCAAGCTACAGGCACAACTAGAGGCTCAAATGCAGGCGCAAATGGCGGCTGAGGCCAGCTCTAGAAGTCAGGCAGCGGCGGCAGCGGCTCAGGGTGAGGTCGACAAGTATGCCGCGCTCATCAAGGCCACGGTCGAGCGTTACATGATTTTGGATCCCACCATGCGGGGCAAAACATGTACTATCGGTGTGAAGCTTGCCAGCAGTGGCTTCGTTATTTCGGTCGACAATGGTCAGGGTGATCCCGCCGTCTGTCGTTCGGGTCGAGCCGCCGTACTGAAGGCGAACCAGTTGCCCGTGCCCAAGGATCCTGCGGCATTCGAGCAGCTCAAAGAATTCAATCTCAAATTGGAACCGAGTATTTAAGCCATGATAAGAAAAGTATTTTTTGCTTTGGTTGGCTGCTTGCTGATGGGCCAGAGCGCCCAGGCGGCGCTGGACATCGTCATCACAGGTGGTATCGACAGCGCCCGTCCCATCGCCGTGGCTCCCTTCAAGTGGAGTGGTGAGGGTCAGTTGCCTCAGGATATTGCCGAGGTGGTCTCCAATGACCTGATGCGCAGCGGCAAGTTCAAGCCGCTGGCTCGTGGCCAGATGCCGCAGACCCCGAGCAGCAGTGGCGAGATTGATTTCGCGCCCTGGGCCTCGCAAGGGGTGGAAGCCGTGGTGGTGGGCACCATAGCCCCTGCCGGCAATGGTTCCTACAAAATCAACTTCGAACTGGTCGATGTGCTCAAGGGGCAGCTAGCCAAGACCCAGGGCGGAGAAGCCAATGGTTACGTGCTCGACAGTCGCATGGCCACCATTCCCGGTGCCCAGATGCGTCAGTTTGCCCACCGTATCTCCGACATCGTCTATGAGCGCCTGACTGGCGAGCGTGGCGCCTTCCTGACTCGCCTGGCCTATGTGGCGGTCGATCAGGGTGCCCAGTTCCCCTACCAACTGCGTATCTCCGACTATGACGGTTACAACGAGAAGGTCTTGCTGCGTTCCCGTGAGCCGCTGATGTCTCCGGCCTGGTCGCCGGATGGCAGCAAGCTGGCTTATGTCAGCTTCGAGAATCAGAAGTCCGAGATCTATGTGCAGGATATTTACAATCAGCAGCGCAGCCTTGTCTCCAGCTTCCGTGGCATCAACGGGGCGCCAGAGTGGTCGCCAGATGGTCGCCGATTGGCTATCGTTCTGTCCAAGGATGGTCAACCGGATATCTATATCATTGATGTTGCTAGCAAGCAGCTGACCCGGGTGACCAATAGCCGCACCATAGACACCGAACCCTCCTGGACGGCAGATGGACAAAGTTTGGTATTCACCTCTGAACGTGGTGGCAAACCCCAGATTTATAGCGTAAATTTGGCGACTGGCGCCACTCGTCGCATCACCTGGGAAGGGGATTCTAACCAGGGTGCGTCCATGACAGCGGACGGCAAGTCCATGGTAGTGGTCACCCGGGAACAGGGACAATATCGCATCGCTCGGCAGGATATGGAAAGCGGAGCCATGTTGGTATTGACCCAGAGTGCATTGGATGAGTCGCCAAGTGTGGCTCCTAATGGCAGCATGATCATCTACTCCACCATCTATCAGGGGCGCAAGAGCCTGGCTCTGGTCTCGACGGATGGTCGCTTCAAGGCAGTATTGCCGACAAGCAGCGGGGAAATACGTGCGCCAGCTTGGTCGCCCTTTCTGAATTGATAATAAATTCAATTGTTTTTTGTTTTGTTATAAAGGTTTAAGGAAATAGCATGCAACTCAATAAACTGCTCAAGGGTCTGGCCATCGCACTGCCACTGTTCACCCTGGCTGCCTGTAGTTCTTCTTCCGACTCCGACGCTTCCGGCGCCGAAGCGGGTATGACCGACGGCATGGGTGGTGTACAGACTGGCTCCGCCAATGGTCTGTTGTCACCGGAAGAGCAGATGCGTCAAAAGTTCGAAGCGCTGCAGCGCGATAACGTCATCTTCTTCCCGTACGACGGTTACGATATCCAGGGTCAATACGCCGACCTGCTGGATGCCCACGCCAGCTACCTGCGTGAGCGCCCGTCCGTCAAGGTACTGATCGAAGGTCACGCCGATGAGCGCGGTACCCCTGAGTACAACATCGCCCTGGGCGAGCGTCGTGCCAAGGCCGTAGCCAAATATCTGCAAACCCTGGGTGTGCAGGCTGAGCAGCTGTCCATCGTCAGCTATGGCGAAGAGAAGCCGCTGGACCTGTCTCACACCGAGGATGCCTTTGCCAAGAACCGTCGTGCGGTTCTGGTCTACTAAGGTTTCATTCGGATGAATCTTGTGTATAAAAATGCGGCCATTTCGATGGCCGCACTTCTATTTAGCATGGGGGCCCACGCCGCGGCGCCTGTGTCCGATCTCTCCGGTGGCGACAGTGCCGTCACCGCCGCCTTCGGCAGCAATGCGGGCGCCATCGTGCCCTCAGGCAGCCTGGAGGACAGGGTGGCGCTGCTGGAGCGCACCCTCAATGCCCGTCTGCGTCTACAGGCCGACTTGCAGCAGCAGGTCGACTCTCTGCAAGGAGAGGTGGCCGACTTGCGTGGTCAGCTGGAGCAGCAGACCTACAAGATGGAGCAGTCCCAGGAGCGCCAGCGCCAGCTCTATCAGGAGCTCGACAAGGTCAGCAGCCAACAGGCAGCTCCGGCCGCAGCTGCCGCCGCCACGGCGGCAACGGCCAGCGCCGCGAGTGCCGCGACCTATTCCAGTAACCAGGATGAAAATCAGGCCTATGATTCGGCCGTGAACCTGGTGCTCAAGGATAAGAACTACGACAAGGCGATCCCGGCATTCCAGGGGTTCATCAAGCAGTTCCCGGATTCGAGCTATGTGCCCAATGCCCACTACTGGCTGGGGCAATTGCTGTTCAACAAGGGGGACAGGCCCGGTGCCACTGCCCAGTTCAAGACCCTGGCTGACAAGTACAGCAAGTCTCCCAAGCGTGCCGATGCACTGGTCAAGTTGGGCATGATAGCTCAGCTGGATGGCAACAAGGCGCAGGCAAAAAGTTACTACGAGCAGGTGATCAAGGGCTATCCCAACACCTCGCCAGCACAGCTCGCCAAGCAGAGCCTCGACAAGCTGTAACATTGCGCTAGGTGGTTGTTTTCGTAACACTCTTGTAAATGTGACAGCAGTTTGTACGCACAGTGAGCAAACGGATTTAAATTAAGAATTTTCTGTTGCACCAAGAATTTAAATCCGTATTATAGGCCGCCGTCAGCGTCGGTACAGTCATGTGCCCGATGCGATGGTGGTATGGGTCGTTAGCTCAGTCGGTAGAGCAGTTGACTTTTAATCAATTGGTCGCTGGTTCGAATCCAGCACGACCCACCATTCTCCACTCCAGAGTGGAAAGCAGTATCCCAGGTCGTTTAGCTCAGCTGGGAGAGCACCTCCCTTACAAGGAGGGGGTCACTGGTTCGAGCCCAGTAACGACCACCAGTTTGTAAGCAGTAAATGATTTAGATGGGCCGTTAGCTCAGTCGGTAGAGCAGTTGACTTTTAATCAATTGGTCGCTGGTTCGAATCCAGCACG